>JAWVFL010000021.1:0-26936 GCA_033856195.1 Solirubrobacterales bacterium
GTACGAGAGGACCGGGATGAACGTGCCTCTGGTGTATCTGTTGTCCTGCCAAGGGCATCGCAGATTAGCTACGCACGGAACGGATAACCGCTGAAAGCATCTAAGCGGGAAGCCGTCCTCGAGATGAACTCTCCCATCCCCTTGAGGGAGTAAGACCCCTGGTAGACCACCAGGTTGATAGGCCAGCGGTGTAAGCGCAGTGATGTGCTCAGCCGACTGGTACTAATGGGTCGAGGGCTTGACGGATGTTTATTACTTACCCATTGCGGTCTTGTGCGGTTTTCAAGCTCCACCGGGGCGGTTGTCTCGCAAAATTCCGGTGGTGCATAGCGAAAGGGAAACACCTCTTCCCATTCCGAACAGAGCAGTTAAGCCTTTCAGCGCCGATGGTACTTGGGGGGCAACCCCCTGGGAGAGTAGGTCGCCGCCGGTTCTTATTCGTTCGAGCCCGACCCAGACGGTCGGGCTCGTTCTGTCTTTGGGCTGGTGCTGCTTGGCAGTCTATTTCTCCTCATTTGCAGGAGAAAAAGGCTCAGCCGCTGCTCGTACAGTGCGGGGTCGACGTTCCACTCCTGGGTGTGGTCGGCCTCGGGCACGCGATAGTAGGTGACCCATTTTCCTAGTTCTTCGGCGAACTCATCACTGTCGTCAATGGACACAACAGTGTCATCGATGCCGTGGAAGAGCAGTACGGGCAACTGGAAGACATCGGCGTGTTGGAGAGCGTCGAGACTGTTCCAATCGGGATCGATGCGTGCGTCGATTGTCCACTCGAGGGGCAGTGCGAGAAAGCCGGGCAGTCCCATCTGTTCGGCGTTGAATTCGAAAATCGATTTCCAGTTCAGGGCCGGTGCGTCGAGCACGACGCCGCTGACACGGCCGGCGAGTGGTGAGCGCTGCATGAACTGGGCGATCAGTGCTCCGCCCATTGAGTAGCCGACAAGGATCAGGCGATGCGCTCCGTGGCGAACGGCGTAACGCGCAGCGGCGGCGAGGTCTTCCCACTCCGTTTCGCCCAGGTGGTAAAGGTCGTCGGGGCTATCCGGTGCTCCGAGGTCGTTGCGGTAGGAGATCAGCAGGGAGGGGAGCCCGGCACGGTGGAGGCTGGGAGCGATGCGCAGACCGTTCTCGCGGTCGTCGTTATGTCCATGCACGACGATTGCCCAGGTGCGGGAGTCCGGGAAGATGGCGCCACCGGCGTGAGCGGCCGGGATCGACCAGGCGGGCATTGGACCGAGTGGATCGGGGACGCCCACGGATCGGTAGCGCAGACCACGAGCTACGCGTGGATTGCCCGCGTACACGTTGCTTTCGACACCCACCTCCATCCCGGCCACGAGGTAGCCGCGCACATCGGTGAGTCGGCGGGTGACGGTCTCGG
Source organism: Solirubrobacterales bacterium (assembly GCA_033856195.1). Lineage (GTDB taxonomy): Bacteria > Actinomycetota > Thermoleophilia > Solirubrobacterales > 70-9 > VRUE01. The sequence continues at coordinate 1,382 of JAWVFL010000021.1, forward strand.
GGCCTTCGCTCTCTATTACTCCGAGGATCGCGTGCCCACCCTGCCAGGCCAGGCCGTAGGAGCCCGGTCGCTCGCTCGTTTCCGAGCGGGACAGGGCGATCCGGTCCCCGGTGACCGCCTCGATGTCGACCTTTTCCGCATACGACGAATGATCTGGCACCAGTGCGACGGACGAGAAATGCCAGGTCAGGGCGACTGCAAGGGCGACCCCGGCGAGCAGCAGCACCAAGCCGGCCGCGACGGCACGGATATGCCGGCGCAACCAGGCCTGAGCTGCCACGGCTAGTGGCGGGTTGCGAAGCTGCGGTCGACTGTGCGCCGCCCGGCCGGACGAGCCGGGTGCTGGCGCTGGCGGGACTCGCAGGACGAAGCGGGTCTCCCATCCGGCTCCAGCCCGTACTCGCCCAGAGTGGCAAAGTCGATCAGCAGGTCGACGGCGTCGCTCAGTCGTGCGGCAAGATTTGTCTTCGAATCGAACATAGGTTCGACTCTACGGTTGCTTGCGGACGGCATCTGGTTTTTGCAGGGCCTTTTGCATTTCGTGCCTGGCGGGTCGCGCTTGAGCCCGCTTTTCGCCGGCGAAACCGAGTACAAGGGCTGCGGTCTCCGCTGGTTTCTCGACATTGGGCGAGTGGCCCGCGCCGACGATCAACTTCGTCTCCGCCTCAGGATACGCATCGCGGTAGGCAGCGAGGGCCTCGCGTGGGTCGTTGGCGATCTGCTCCTCGGCGCCCATGATCGCCAGCAGGGGCTTGCCGACCGCTGCGGCGCGCTCGGGGAGGGGCTTTTCGCCGGTGTACTCGTCGAAGCCGTCGTGGGAGCCGGAGTAGGAGCCGTAGGTCATCCGCTTGACGTCCTCTATAAATGCATCGGGGACCGGGAAGTCGGGCGCAAACGCCACCTTGAGGCCGTCGCGGATCGAGAAGTCGGGCTTGATCCGCCAGAGTGCCTCGCCGATCACGGGCTTGAACGGGAGTTCACCGATGAAGCCGACGTCACCGTAGGAGGTGTCCGGAATGCTGTCGATCGCCACCAACCGATCGACGAGCTGTGGCGACTGTTCCGCCAGGGCGATCGCAACGGGTCCGCCGAGCGAGTGGCCGATCACCTCAGCGTCGCGCACTCCGAGCTTGCCGAGCACTTCTGCGACCGCGCTGGCTTGGTCGGAAACCGAGTAGCCGGAACTGGGCATCTCAGAGCCACCGTGGCCGAGCAGGTCGACCGCGATCACACGGTGGCGCCGCGCCAGCCTGGGGATCATCCCCTCCCAGTAGTTGATCGCGCAGGTGAAGCAGTGGATCAGGACGATCGGGGAGCCGGTCCTGGGGCCGCTTTCGACGATCTCGAGCTGGCCGGCGCCCACGTCGATGATCTTTCCGCCGGCTTCAGTCACCGTTGCGGACTTCGTTTCGCGATCGACGCTCAGGGCGTTGAGAACGAGCAACACGACGAGTGCCACCAGCGCCCCGATCAGGATCTTCCAGCCTCTCCGCATCGGGCGTTACCCTAGCCGCTACTTATGGAGAAATTCGTCATCCGCGGTGGTGTGCCGCTCTCCGGAGAGCTCACCGTCGCCGGCAACAAGAACGCGGCGCTGCCGATCCTGGCCGCCTGCCTGCTCACCGAGGAGGAGCTGGTGCTGCACCGGGTGCCGCGGATCCGCGACACCGAAGCCCAGCTCGCCCTGCTGGAGCGTCTCGGCGTCGAGGTCTCCTGGGTGGCCGACAACAGCGTGAGGCTCTGCGCCGCTGCCGTCTCCGACGTCACGGTCGACGAGGAGCTCTCCAGCCAGATTCGCGCCTCCTTCCTGCTCGCCGGGCCACTGCTGGCGCGCTTCGGTGAGGCGCGGATGCCGCCACCGGGCGGCGACTTCATCGGTCGCCGCCGCCTCGACGCCCACCTCGACGCCTTCAAGGACCTCGGCGCGCGCGTCGACGGCGACCGCTGGATCGAGCTGAGCGCCCCCGCGGAGGGGCTTTGCGCATGCCACATCTTCATGGACGAGCCCTCTGTGATGGGTACCGAGAACGCTCTGATGGCGGCGGCGCTCACCGCCGGGCCGACGACGATCTCCAACGCCGCCTGCGAGCCGCACGTTCAGGATCTCGCTCGACTGCTCAGCGCGATGGGCGCCCAGGTCGACGGGATCGGCTCCAACGTGATGACAGTGCACGGGCGCGACCGCCTGGCTGGAGCCGAGCACACGATCTCCGCCGATCACATCGAGGTCGGCAGCTTCATGGCGCTCGCCGCGGCAACGGGTGGGGAGCTGTGCATCCGCGACGTCGAGCCGCTCGACCTGCGGACGGTGCGACGGCAGTTCCGCCGCCTCGGCCTGCGCTCGGAGATCGAAGGCAACGACATGATCGTCCCGCCGGGCCAGCAGCTCAGCGTCCAGGCCGACCTCGGCGACGCCATCCCGAAGATCGAGGACGGTCCTTGGCCGGCCTTCCCGGCCGATCTCACCTCGATCGCGCTTGCCCTGGCGACGCAGGCCGACGGCGAGATCCTGATCTTCGAGAAGATGTTCGAGAACCGCCTCTTCTTCGTCGACAAGCTGGTCGCGATGGGCGCTCGGATCACGCTGTGCGATCCCCACAGGGCGATCGTCAGCGGTCCGAGCCGGCTTCACGGCGAACGCGTCGAGAGCCCCGACATACGCGCCGGCATGGCGATGCTCATCGCCGCCCTGGCTGCCGACGGCGTCTCGGAGATCGGCAACATCCGCCAGATCGACCGTGGCTACGAGCAGATCGACGAGCGCCTGCGCGGCCTCGGCGCCCAGATTGAACGGCGCTCATCGGAGGTCCCTGCATAGGGCGTCCCAGCGAGACCCCGCCGCCCCCGGACGCGGGAGCGAGCGAGCAAGATCGCCGGTAATCATGAGTGCGAGGGAGCGAAAGCAGAGGAGGCGGCGGGCATTGTGATCTATCCGATTCCACCCGGTACGCGCGACGTGCTCCCCGATGAGATGCGGGAGCTGCGGCGCCTGCACCTGGCGTTGATCGACGTCTTCGAAGCCCGTGGCTACGGCGAGGTGGCGACGCCGGCGATCGAGTACGACGAGGTGCTCGCCCGCGGCGACGGCCGCACCGCCGACACCGCCTACCGCTTCTTCGACGGCAGCGGGGACCTGCTGGCGCTGCGCTCCGACATGACCGTGCCGATCGCGCGCCTCGTCGCCAGCCGCTACGAGGGGGCCGAGACGCCGCTGCGCCTCTGCTACCTGGCCAACGCGTACCGTGCCGTGCGGCCCCAGCGGGGCCAGATGCGCGAGTTCGCCCAGGCCGGGGTCGAGCTGATCGGCGCCCCGGCGCCGCAGGGGACGGCCGAGGTGATCGAGGTGCTCGAGGCAGCGCTCGACGCCGCCGGGCTCAACCGAGCGATCATCGGCCTCGGCGACGCCGACCTCTACCGCCAGCTGCTTGCCGAGTTTGGCATCGAGGGCGAGGCGCGCGACGCGGTCCTCAGCCGTCTCGCCGCGCACGATCTGGTCGGCCTCGAGGCCGAGCTGTCCGGCCTGGAAGGCATCGAAGACGAGCAGGTGGCGACCTGCATCGCTCTTTCGCAACTGCGCGGCGGCAAAGAGGTGCTCGAGGAAGCACGCTCGCTCGGCGGAGGGGCGGTCGAGCGAGCGACCGCCCGGCTCGGCGAGACCTTGGACGCGCTGGAGGCGCGCGGCGTCGCCCAGCGCGTGCAGATCGACCTCGGCCTGCTGCGAGACCTTGGCTACTACAGCGGCGCGATCCTCGAGGTCTATGACCCGGCGCTCGGGCACGTGCTTGGCGGCGGCGGGCGCTACGACGGCCTGCTGAAGCGCTTCGGCGTCGATCTGCCGGCGGCGGGCTTCGCCCTGTACATGGAGCGGGTCCACGTCGCCCAGATGGAGGAGGAGCCACGCGGGGAGCCGGGCTCATGAGCACCGAGGTCGCCGGCGCGAGCCGGGCCAAGGTCAACGGGCCGCTGAAGCTGGCCGTGCCGCGTGGCGCGCTGCTCGGCGAGACGCTCGATGCGCTCGACGCGATCGGCATCGACACCGGCGAGGCTCGCGGCGAGTCGCGCGCGCTGATCTTCCCGGGGACCGAGATAACGCTGGTGACGATGCGTCCCTCCGACGTGCCCACCTATGTCGAGGCCGGCGCTGCCGACGTCGGCATCACCGGCAAGGACGTGCTGCTCGAGCAGTCCGACCGGGTCGTCTATGAGCTGCTCGATCTCGGCTTTGGCCGTTGCCGCATGGTCCTCGCCGGCCGCAAGGGCGACGAGCGATTGGGCGAGTCACAGCGCCGCCTCGGCATGATGCGGATCGCAACCAAGTACCCGCGCATCGCCGAGCGCCACTTCGAGCGGACGGGTCGCCAGGTCGAGGTAATCGAGGTCAAGGGGTCGATCGAGCTGGCGCCGCTGATCGGGCTGGCCGACGGCATCGTCGACCTGGTCGCGACCGGCCGCACCCTGGAGGAGAACGACCTCGAGGTGCGCGAGGAGATCGTCGAGTGCACCGCCCGCTTCGTCGCCAACAGGGTGGCGCACAAGCTGCGCGCGGCCGAGGTCGATGAGCTGACGGCGAAGCTGCGGGAAGCGAGCGGACGATGAAAGTCAAGCGGTTTGAGTGGAAAGGGGTTGCCGAGACCTGGCGCGCGGTGCGTTGTTGGGAGATCGAGCAGCGAGCGGGCCATATCGACGAGGACTTCGAGGAGCGCATGGATCGAATCGAAGCGGCAATACGCGACTCCGACGACCGGGATCGGGCGTTGTTGGCGCTGAGTGCCGCGCTCGATGCCACCGAGCGGCCGCGCCTCTCGTTGCGCGTGGAGGAGGCCGAGCTAAAAGCGGCGCTCGCTGCGCTCGATGCCGGGATCCGCGAGTCGCTCGAACTGGCCGCGTCGAACATCCGCGCAGTTGCCGAGGCGCAGCTCGACCGAGATCCGCAGGGGATAGAGCTCCCCCAAGGCCAGACCGTCACAGTCCGCCAGGTCCCGGTCGAGTCCGCCGGGATCTACGCCCCGGGCGGCCGTGCCGCCTATCCCTCGAGCGTCCTGATGTGCGCCATTCCGGCGCAGGTCGCCGGCGTTGAGAGGGTCGCTATGACTACGCCCCCCGGTCCCGACGGAAAGGTCAATCCGATCGTGCTTGCGGCGGCCTCGCTATGCGGAATCGAAGAGGTCTACGCCGTTGGCGGGGCCCAGGCGATATTCGCGCTTGCCTATGGCACCGAGACGATCGACCAAGTGGATGTGATCGCCGGCCCCGGCAGCGTGTGGGTGCGCGAAGCGAAGTCACGGGTCTCCGACATCGTCGGGATCGACTCGCTTGCCGGGCCATCGGAGCTGATGGTGATCGCCGGCCACGACGCGAACGCCGAGTGGATTGCCCTTGACCTCTGTGCGCAAGCGGAGCACGGAGAGGAAAGCCCACTTTTGGTCGTCGCCGTTGAGGAGCATGTGCTCGACGCGATCGAGACGGCAGCGGTGGAGGCTGCCGCGAGCCGTTCGAGTGTCAGAGACGCGTCCCTGGCGCTCATCCAGGTACCGGATGCCGAGGCCGGGGTCGACCTCGCCAACGCCTACGCGCCGGAGCACCTCGAGTTGATCGAGGAGGACGCTGCGCTGCTTGCCGACAAGGTGACGACCGCCGGCTGCGTCTTCGTCGGTCGCTACGGCGCCACTGCCTTCGGCGACTACGTGGCCGGCTCCAACCACGTTCTGCCCACCGGTCGCGCAGGGCGCTTCTCGGGGCCACTCGGCCCGTCCGTCTTCCGTCGCAGGATCTCGACCGTGGAGGTTTCCGCCGAGGCCGCGGCGAAGCTTGCCCCACACGTCGACACGCTCGCGCGGGCCGAGGGTTTCCCCGTCCACGCCGAGTCGGCGATGATTAGAGCCGAATCATGAGCCGCACAGCAAGCAGAGAGCGCAGCACGGCCGAGACCCAGGTCCGCCTCTCGCTCGACCTCGACGGGGGAGAGGGGAGCGCCTCCACGGGGGTCGGCTTCCTCGACCACATGCTCGATCTGCTGGCACGCCATGGGCGGCTGGGTCTGCAGGTGGAGGCGAATGGCGATCTGGAGACGGGCGCCCACCACACGGTGGAGGACGTCGGCATCGTGCTCGGGCAGGCGCTTGACGAGGCGCTCGGCGACCGCGCCGGGATCAGGCGCTATGGCTCGGCGGTCGTACCGATGGACGAGTCGCTCGCCGAGTGCGCGATCGACATCTCGGGACGACCGCTCTGCGTCTTCGATGCCGAGCTGCCGACCATTTCGATCGCCGGCTTCGACACGGAGCTCGCCGAGGAGTTCTTCCGCGCCGTTGCCAACAGCGCCAAGCTGACCCTGCACGTCAACGTCCGCTACGGGACCAACGCGCATCACATGATCGAGGGCTGCTTCAAGGCCTTCGCCCGAGCGCTGCGCGTCGCCGTCTCGGTTGACCCAGACGAGAGCGGCGTCCCCTCCACCAAGGGCACCCTGAATGAATAAATGCCGCCTCCTCTGCTCTCGCACGGGCGCGCTAGTCACATCCGGCGATCTCGCGCCCGCGCTTCCGCGTCCGGGGGCGGCATGAGCACACGCATCTGCATCCTCGACTACGGCATGGGCAACTTGCGCTCGGTCGAGAAGGCGCTCGAGCACGTCGGCGCCACGGCGACGATCGCCAACGATCCGGAGACGATCCGTGCCGCTGACGGGCTGATCCTGCCCGGCGTCGGCGCCTTCCCCAAGGCGATGGAGGGGATCCGCGCGCTGGGCCTCGATGAGTTGATCGAGGAGCGGCGCGCTGCCGGCATCCCGATCCTCGGCATCTGCCTCGGCCTGCAACTGCTCTTCGACTCGACGACAGAGCTTGGTGGGGCCGAGGGGCTCGGTCTGCTGCCCGGCGAGGTGACCGAACTCGACGGTCCCGGGTTGAAGATCCCCCACATCGGGTGGTCGCCGGTGCGCTGGGAGCACGAGTCGCGGCTCACGGAGGGAATCGAGTCCGAGACGCCCTTCTACCTCGTCCACTCCTTTGCGCCAAAGCCCGGGCCTGCCGACCTGCTCGGCACCGCCGCCTACGGCAATCGCTTTGCCGCCGCGGCGGAGCGCGACAACGTTTTCGGCGTTCAGTTCCACCCGGAGAAGTCGAGCGCGGCGGGCCTGCGCCTGCTCTCCAACTTCGCCGGCATCTGCGCCTCCGTACCGGCGTGATCCTCTACCCCGCGATCGACATCCGCGGCGGCAAGGCGGTGCGCCTGCTGCAGGGCGACTACGAGCGCGAGACGACCTACGACGCCGACCCGGTCGACGCGGCGCTGCGCTGGGCCGGCGAAGGAGCGGAGTTCCTCCACGTCGTCGACCTCGACGGCGCGAAGGTGGGCGAGCCGCGGAACCTGGAGTCCGTGCGGCGGATTGCGGCGGCCGTTGGGTGTCCGATCCAGGTCGGTGGTGGTCTACGCAATGCGGAGTCCGTCGCGTCGGTCTTGGACGCGGGCGCGGCGCGGGTCGTGATCGGCACGGCGGCGCTTCGCAATCCGGCTTTTCTCGCCGAAGCGCTCAAAGCGCATGGTGAGCGCGTGGTCGTCTCAGTGGACGCTCGCAACGGCAAGGTGGCGCTGGCGGGGTGGACAGAAGCAGGTGAGGAGGGGGTTGTCGAGGCCGTCGAGGAGCTGAGCTCCCGTGGCGTAGCGAGATTCCTCTGCACCGCAATCGAGGTCGACGGGACCATGGAGGGACCGGCGCTCGACGAGCTAAATCAGATCGCCGCGGCCACGGATGCTCAGGTGATCGCCTCCGGCGGCGTCGGTGATCTTGCACACCTCGAAGCGCTAGCCCGCGACGCCGCTCCCAACATCGAGGGCGCCATCGTCGGCCGAGCTCTCTACGAGCATCGCTTCACCGCGACCGAAGCCATCGCAGCGCTCGCCACCGCGAACTGAGCCATGCCCTGGCCCGATCTCTAGGCTCTAACCATGGTCCTGAAGCGAGTAATCCCCTGCCTCGACGTCGATTCCGGCCGAGTCGTCAAGGGCACCAACTTCGTTGGGCTGCGCGATGCGGGGGACCCGGTCGAGCTGGCTGAGCGCTATGACGCGGAGGGAGCCGACGAGCTGGTCTTCCTCGACATCACGGCCTCGCACGAGAAGCGCGAGACGATCGTCGAGCTGGCCCGGCGTACCGCCGACAACGTCTTCATTCCCTTCACGATCGGCGGTGGCATCCGTTCGGTCGAGGACGCGCAGGCGGTGCTCGACGCGGGCGCCGACAAGGTCTCGGTCAACTCCTCGGCGCTGGCTCGGCCGGAGCTGCTGACCGAGCTGGCCGATCACTTCGGCGCCCAGTGCGTCGTGATCGCGATCGACGCCAAACGCGAGGAGGATGGCTGGGGCGTCTACGTCAACGGTGGTCGCAAGAGGGTCGAGGGGCGCGAGGCGGTGGCCTGGGCGCGCGAGGCGGTCGATCGCGGCGCCGGTGAGGTGCTGCTGACCAGCATGGACCGCGACGGAACCAATGACGGCTATGACATCGAGTTGACCCGGGCCGTAGCCGATGCGGTGCCGGTCCCGGTGATCGCCTCGGGCGGCGCCGGCAATCTCGAGCATCTCAGCGAGGCGATCTCGGCTGGCAAGGCAGATGCCGTGCTCTGCGCCTCGATCTTCCACTACGGCGCTTACCGCGTCCGGGAGGCCAAGGAGCAGCTCGCCGCCGACGGAATCCCGGTCCGTCTCTAGCCCGAGGTCAGATCCGCGGCCATGCCGCTGACGCCGCTGGAGCCGAGGATCTCGAAGCGCGCCAGCTCGTAGGGCGCCACGCGGCTGGCATAGCCCGGAATCTCGGTCGTCGCGGCGGTGTAGCCGGCGGCCTGCACGGCGGCGATCGCGGTGTTGTCAAAACGGCCAGCCGGGTAGCAGAAGTCAGTCACGGGAACGCCGTATTCGCGGCGCAGGATCGCCCGCGAACCGGCGACTTCTTCCTTCAGCGGGGCCGGGTCCAGGGTGGTCAGGTCCTGGTGGTCGATCGTGTGGGCGGCGAGCTCCCAACCGGCGTCGATCATCGCTTCCACGTTGCTCGTGTAGAGGTCTGAGCCTTCCGCCTTGAGGTTGAGCACGCCGGGCCAGCGTGCCGGCGCAGCTCGGGCAGGGCATAGGTGAACTGCGGCCTGTAGCCATCGTCGAAGGAGATGACCACTGGCTTGGCGGGCAGGGCACCGCCTCGATACCAGGCGTTCTCGACCGCTTCCAACGTCACTGCCTGAAAGCCGTGATCGTCGAGCCAGATCATCTGACGGTGGAAGTCGGGCCTGGTCACGTAGAGCTCCGGGTAGGGAGCGTCGGCAGGCGCGGCGCCGATGCGACGGCGGCGGACGCGGCGCTTTCGCCTCTTCCGCCGGGCAAGGCGCTCGGCCTGGCCGTGGAGCCACTCGTTGTCGGACTGGTCGGTCATCCGGAGAGGCGATCATGGTAGGCAACGAGGACATGGCCCCTCCGCAAGACCACACAGAGAGCATTGGCGAGGCGCTGGAGCACATGCATCCAGAGCTGTCGCGCGTGGGCGAAGCCGGCGGCGATCCCGTCTTCCTGGTCGGTGGCGCCGTGCGCGACCTGCTCCTTGGTCGCGGCCGGGCCGACATCGATCTCGTCGTCGAGGGCGATGCGGTGGCACTGGCCGCTCGGCTGGGCGCCGATGTCGTCTCCCACGAGCGCTTCGGCACCGCAAAGGTGATGCTCGACGGTCACGAGGTCGACATCGCTGCGGCTCGCTCGGAGAGCTATCCGCGGCCGGGAGCCCTGCCGGTGGTCGAGCCAGGCGCCGATCTCGCTGCCGACCTGCGACGCCGCGACTTCACGATCAACGCGATGGCTATCCCCCTCCAGGGCGAGCCCCTTCTGATCGATCCCCATGGCGGCCAGGCGGATCTGGCGGCAAAACAGTTGCGGGTGCTGCACGACGGCTCGTTCATCGACGACCCGACCCGCGCGATCCGCGCCGCCCGCTATGCCGCCCGCTTCGGCTTTGAGCTGGAGCCGCGTACCGCAGAGCTGCTGCGCGAGGCCAATTTGAACACCGTCTCCGCCAACCGTCGCGACGCCGAGCTGCTGCGCCTGGCGGGCGAGGATGAGGCCCCGGCGGCGTTTGAGCTGGTGGCCAATTGGGGCGTGGTCCCACTGTGCGACGGCGCTGGAGAGCTGGTTCCGCGCGTCGCAGCCCTGCTCGCCGAGGAGCCGTGGGATCGGCTCGTGCCGCGCAGTCACGCCCTCTTCGCCGCCGCACTGGAGCCTTTCGGTGAAGAGAAGTCCCTGGCGAGCCAGCGGCCCTCCACTCCATCTCAAGCCGTGGCCCTTGCTTCTGGCCACGGCCATCTCGAGCTGCTCATCGCCCGCGCCCTCGGGGCCGAGTGGCTCGACCAGTACATGACCGAGTGGCGTGAGGTCAGGCTGAAGATCGATGGCAGCGACCTGATCGCGGCGGGCGTGCCAGAGGGCCTGGCTGTGGGCCGAGGGCTCCAGGAGGCGCTGCGCCGCAAGCTCGACGGCAAGCTCGACGGGCGCGACCAGGAGCTGGCGGTCGCTCTCGAAGTCGCTAGGGGTGGCGATGGAATGGCGTGAGGCCGGCGGCGTGCGCTGGCAGGAGGCGCGGATGCCGGGTGCAACCGCGGCTTTCACGACGCGTGTCGGCGGCGTCAGCGAACCGCCGTTCGACGAGCTCAACCTCGGCATCTTCACCGACGACGGTCGCGATGCGGTGGTCGAGAACCGCCGCCACCTTGCCGCGGCACTCGGTTTTACCCCCGACCGCGTCGCGATCGCCCACCAGGTCCACGGAGCCGAGCTGATCGCTCACGCCAGTTCATCGCTCCGCTGTTCCTTTGCGTCGTCTGAGGGAGACAAGGCACAGCGCGGGAAGGGCGAGGGAGGCATCCCCGACGCCGACGGACATGTGGTCGCCGAGGCGGGAGTGGCCGCACTCGTCTTCGTCGCCGATTGCGTGCCCGTCACGCTCGCGGGCCCCGGGGGGGCGGCGATATTGCACTGCGGCTGGCGGGGCCTGGCGGCAGGCATCATCGCCAGGGGCGTCGAGGCGATCGGCGCGAGCGATGCCGCAATCGGCCCCTCGATCGGGCCGTGTTGCTATGAGGTCGGCGAGGACGTGCTCGACGCATTCGCCGGCCTCGGCGACGGCATTGCCTCCGGCCGCATGCTCGATCTGTCCGAGGTCGCCAGGCGGCTGCTGCGCGAGCAGGGCGTCGAGCGGGTCGAGACCAGTGGGCTTTGCACGAGCTGCGAGCCGGGCCTCTTCTTCTCACACCGCCGTGACGCCGGGCGCACCGGGCGCCAGGCGGGGCTGGTCTGGCTCGAGCGGGAAAGCGGCTGAGCGTGCCGGGGCTGATCCACGGACTCGATCCGGCGAAGATCGCCGCCAACTTCGCCGAGGCGCGCCAGCTCGCCGGACCCGGCGTGGAGATCCTTACCGCCACCAAGTACGTGCCGCTGGAGGAGATGGACGCCCTCGCCGAGGCCGGCGTGCGCCTGGTCGGCGAGAACCGCCAGCAGGACCTGGCCGCCAAGCACGAGCGCTGGGGCGAGGAGTTCGAATGGGACTTCATCGGCAACCTGCAGAGCCGCAAGGTGAAGCAGCTGCTGCCGCTCTGCCGGTTGATCCACTCCGTCGCAACCGAATCGGCGCTCGACCAGCTCGAGCGCCACGGCGGGCCGCGGACCGAGATCCTCGTCGAGGTGAACGTCGCCGGCGAGGAGGGCAAGGGGGGAGTGGCTCCCGGTGACCTGGCGGCTTTCATCGCCCGCAGTCCGGTGCGGGTCACGGGGTTGATGACCATGCCGCCGTTCAGTCAGAACGCCGAGGACTCGCGACCCTATTTCGCCCGCCTGGCCGAACTCGCCGGGGAGCACGGGCTGGCGCGGCTCTCGATGGGCACCTCGCAGGATTGGCGGGTCGCTGTCGAAGAGGGAGCGACGATCGTCCGGCTCGGCACAGCCCTGTACGTGTAATCGGTGTCTCGATGGTCATAATTCCGTAGAGGAGTCGGCCGACCCAGGCCGAAACACGCCATATCCATGGCCCTACGCGATACATGGCATAGAGCGCTGGTCTACTTCGGTCTCGCCGAGGATCACGACTACGGTCCCGAATACGAGGAAGACTTCGAGCCGGAAACCAGCTCCGAAGAAGCCCACGAAGGACGCCGCGAGTCGGCGCAGGTGCGCCGCCTGCCGAGTGCCCGCCGTTCCCGCCGCGACGAGATCGACGACATCTTCGCCGACGACGAGCCGATCTCGGCGTCGCGCACGCGCACGCTGCGCCCGGTCGGCAACGGCGACTCAGACGTCCAGGTCCATCTCGTCATCCCGCGTAACTTCAACGACGCGCAGCAGGTCGCCGACCAGTTCAAGCGCTCGGTGCCGGTGATCCTCAACCTGCAGACGACCGACCACGAGCTCTCCAAGCGCATGATCGACTTCTGCTCGGGCTTGACCTACTCGCTCGACGGCGGCATGCAGCGGATCGCCGAGAAGATCTTCCTCTTGACGCCGCGCAACGTCGAGGTCTCAGCCGAGGAGAAGGCCCGGCTGCTCGACAAAGGCTTCTTCAACCAGTCCTAGCTGCGACTAGTCTCCCGTCGATGATCGTCGGATTCGTCGGCTCGGGAAACATGGCAGCGGCAATGGCTCGCGGCTTGGCTGGCGAGGTGGAGGGCATGCTCTTTACGGATTCCGGTTCAGGCAGTGCGCGGCAGCTGGCAGCCGAGCTTGGCGCTGCGGCGGTCGGTTCGAACACGGAGTTGGTCGGGCAAGCCGATGTTGTGGTGCTGGCGTTCAAGCCCGCCAGGCTTGCGGAGGCTGTCGGCGAATTGCAGGGGGCGAAGGTGATCGTCTCGCTGCTCGGCGCGACCTCGCTGGGCAAGGTCCAGAAGGCGTTCCCGGCGTCCGAGGTGGTTCGCGTGATGCCGAACGTGGGAGTGGAGGTTCGCAAGGGGGTGCTCTGCGTGGCCGGCAAGCCCGATCCCGACCTGCACGCGATGCTGAAGACGCTCGGTCACGTGGTTGAGCTGGAGGACGCTGAATTCGATGCGGCTACGGCGGTGATGGGGTGTGCGCCCGCTTATCTGGCGCTGGCGGTCGAGGCGATCGCCAGGGCTGGGGCGGCTGATGGACTGGACGAGGAGCTGGCGCGGGAGCTGGTGGTGGAGACGACGGCTGGGACGGCAGAGCTCCTGCGGGTTCGGCATCCCGCCGACATAAGGAAGGCCGTGGCGTCGCCGGGGGGAAGCACCGAGGCCGGGCTGGAAGCGCTGGATCGTGAGGGTGCTCGTGAGGCGTTTGCGGCGGCTGTGCGCGCATCGCTGGAGAAGATGCGCGGATGACCCTGCTGCTGGCAATCACCCGCTTTGACATCGCCGACTACGTCAGCGCACTCTTCCTCGTCTACATCATCCTCATCTTCCTCAACGTTCTCAGCTCCTGGATCCCGCGCATGCCCTACAACAGGGCGCTGCGGGCGACACTCGACTTCGTCAAAGAGACCACCGATCCCTACCTCAACTTCTTCCGGCGCTTCCTGCCGCCGATCGGTGGCGGTGGCTTCGCGCTCGACCTCAGCCCGATCCTCGGCGTGATCCTGCTCTTCATCGTGCGCGCCATCGTTGTCGGCCTGATCGAAGGGTGAGCGGCGCTCGCGCCGGGGCCTGGCGCCTTGCCGGCGCCCTGGCCGGGATCGTCGTCGTCCTCGACCAGGCGGCAAAGGCGCTGATCGAGGCCAATCTGGTTCCGGGGGAGGACGTCGGCGTCCTCGGCCCGATCGGCCTGACGCTCTCGCACAACAGCGGCGTCGCCTTCGGCCTCGCGGCCGGCGGCGGGACGCGGCTGGTGCTGGTCACCGCGCTTGCGCTCGGCGTCGTCGCCTACCTCTTCTCTCGCGATCCAACCCGGCCAGGGATGTGGGCGGCGGCGGGACTGCTGGCCGGTGGCGCACTGGGCAACCTCGCCGATCGCATACGCGCCGATGCCGTCACCGACTACATCGCGATCGGCAACTGGCCGGCCTTCAACCTCGCCGACGTCGCGGTGACCGCCGGGGTCCTCTTGCTTGCCTTTGCCTACGCCCGCGAGCCCGCCCGATGAGCGACGTGCTGCGCATCGTCCACGTCGACGATGCGCTGGCCGTCGTCGACAAGCCCGCCGGCCTGGTCGTCCATCCGGCGCCGTCGCACACGGGCCCGACCCTGGTCAGCGAGCTGGGTGAGCTCCTCGGTGGCGGAGCGGACACGGAGCGGCCCGGCATCGTCCATCGTCTCGACAAGGGAACCAGTGGGCTGCTCGTCGTCGCTCGCAACGACGAGGCCCATGCCGCCCTGCAGGGGCAGGTTCAACGCCGCGAGGTCGAGCGGATCTACCTCGCACTGGCGCGGGGCCGCCTCGCCTCGCGCACGGGCACGATCGACGCCCCGATCGGGCGCGCCTCGCGGCAGCGGCACCGTATGGCCGTTTCGGGCGCCGCCTCGCGCCAGGCCCGCACCCACTTCGAGGTGCTCGAGCTGCTGATGGCCGAGACGTACCTCGAGGCCCGCTTGGAGACCGGCCGCACGCACCAGATTCGCGCCCACTTCGCCGCGATCGGGCATCCCCTGGTTGGTGACGCCACCTACGGGGGCGAGAAGAAGTACGGCCTGGAGCGTCAGTTCCTCCACGCCCATCGTCTCGCGTTCAGCCATCCCGAGACAGGCCAGCCGCTCAGCTTCAGCTCCGCGCTGCCTGCGGATCTCACCGCTGCTTTGACCGCGGCCCGCGGCGCCTGAGCGTCGCATCCGCTCTACAATCCGTCGGCTCGGAAACCAATCCCCGTACGTACCGACCCGGATCCTGACCGGCATTGCGCCGGATCCCGGCTAGGGCGGCGGGAGCACAGTCAAAACTAAGGAGCTTCCCCAATGCCAGAGGCAGGCCTCAAAGAGCTGCTGGAGGCCGGAGTCCACTTCGGCCACCAGACCCGTCGCTGGAACCCGAACATGCGCCGCTACATCTTCGGCGAGCTGGACGGGATCCACATCATCGACCTGGTCCAGACCGAGGCGCTGTTGGAGAACGCGCGCCGCTTCGCCGGAGAGCTGGCCAGCGGTGGCGGCACGGTGCTCTTCGTCGGCACCAAGAAGCAGGCTCGCGGCCCGGTCGAAGAATGGGCCGGCCGCTGCAAGATGCCCTATGTCAACCAGCGCTGGCTGGGCGGCCTGCTAACCAACTTCAACACGATGTCGGCACGGATCGCTCGCCTGCACGAGCTCACCAACTGGCGCGAGGAGGGCAAGCTGGAGCTGCTGCCGACCAAGGAGCGCATGGGCATGCAGGCCGAACTGGCCAAGCTCGAGTTCAACCTCGGCGGCGTCCGCGACATGGACCGCCTGCCCGACGCGGTCTTCGTCACCGACCTCAAAACCGAGGAGATCGCCGTGCGGGAGGCGGCCCGCCTGCGCATCCCGATCATCGGCCTGGTCGACACCAATTGCGATCCCACGCCGATCGACTACGTGATCCCCGGCAACGACGACGCGATCCGCTCCTGCCAGCTGGTGATCGGCACGATCGGCGGCGCCGTCGACGAGGGCGCCGGCACCTGGCGCGTCCAGGAGGAGAAGCGCATCGCCGCGGAAATGGAGCGGCGCAAAGTGGAGGAAGAAGAGCGCAAGAAGCGCGAGGAGGAAGAGAAAGTGCGGGTTGCGGCTGAGGAAGCGGCCAAGAAGGCTGCGGCTGAAGCGGAGGTGGCGAAGCAGGCCCAGCAGGCTCAGGCCCAGGCCCAGCAGCAGGCACCGGCTCAGGCGCAGAGCAGCCCCGCTCAGAGTTCGCAGCGCCCTGCTGCGGGTCCTGTCGTGGGACAGGGGTCCTCGTCCTCGCAAGCTGCGGGCGAGAACCCCAATCCCACGCCACCCGCAGGCGGAGCGTCACAAACCCAGGCCGCTCCGAAAGCACCTGAAGCGAAAACTGAGCCCGCTGCGACTGAGAAAGCGCCTGCCGAGCCTCCAGTCGCCGAGAAAGCAGCGACTGAGCCTCCCGAAGCAGAGAAAGCTCCTGCTGAGCCAGAGAAAGCACCGGAGCAGCCCGCAGCAGAGGAGAAAGCTCCTGAGGCTGCGACGGAGGGGGAGGGCAAATGAGCGTTACCGCTGCCGATGTGAAGGCTTTGAGGGACAGGACCGGGGCGGCGATGATGGATTGCAAGGCTGCTCTTACTGAGTCCGATGGTGATGCGGATCGGGCTATTGAGATCTTGCGGGTTAAGGGGCAGGCCTCTGCGGCTAAGCGGGAAGGGCGCGGCACGGATGAGGGTGTTGTGGCGTCCTATATCCACGCGAATGACAAGGTTGGGGCGATGGTGGAAGTGCAGTGCGAGACCGACTTCGTCGCTCGCAACGAGGACTTCAAGGCGTTTGCCTATGAGGTCGCGCTCCATGTGGCCGCGAGCGCGCCTCAGTACGTGACGATCGAGGAGATTCCCGGGGAGGAGCGGGAGGCCGAGAAGCGGGTCTTCGAAGAGAAGGCGCGCGAAGAAGGCAAGCCCGACAACGTGGTTGAGAAAATCGTCGAGGGGCAGCTGGCCAAGTGGGGCAAGGAAGTCGCCCTGCTCGACCAGTCGCACGTCAACGCCGACAAGCACGACTCGAAGTCGATCGAGGAGCTGCGCCAGGAGATGGCGGCCAAGACCGGCGAGAACATCCGCATCGCCCGCTTCGCCTACTTCCGCGTCGGCGAATAGGCTCGTGGCCTAGATGGCCGCCGACCCCCAGTTCAAACGCATCCTGCTGAAGCTCTCGGGCGAGGCGCTGATGGGCGAGCTGCAGTACGGAACCGACGCCGCCGAGGTGAAGCGCATCGCCGAGCAGGTGGCGGCGATCCGCGCCCGCGGGGTCGAGGTGGCGATCGTCGTCGGCGCCGGCAACATCTACCGTGGCCTCGCTGCGGCCGCGGACGGCATGGACCGGGCGACCGGCGACTACATGGGGATGCTGGCCACGGTGCTCAATGCGCTCACTCTCCAGGACGCATTGGAGAGCGCCGGCGAGCACACGCGGGTGCTCTCGGCGATCGACGTCAAGGAGATCGCCGAGCCCTATATCCGCCGCCGCGCCATGCGCCACCTCGAGAAGGGTCGCGTCGTGATCTTCGCCGCCGGCACCGGCAACCCGTTCTTCACCACCGACACCGCCGCCGCACTGCGCGCCCTGGAGATCCACGCCGAAGCGATCCTGATGGCCAAGAACGGGGTGGAGGGCGTCTACGACTCAGACCCGGCGACCAACCCCGACGCCAAGTTCATCGCGGCGATCGGCCACCGCGAGGCGATCGAGCGCGGGCTCAAGGTGATGGACTCGACCGCGCTCTCGCTCTGCATGGACAACGACCTTCCCATCTATGTCTTCAACATGGGGGACGCCAGCAACATAGATAGGATCGTCAGCGGCGAGAGGGTGGGAACGCTGGTCTCCAGCGCACCCGCCGAGTGACGAGAACGGGGGCCCAGTGGAGCTGATCGACGAACTGCTCGAAGACGCCAAAGGCCGCATGACCAAGTCGGTCGATTCGAGCCGTGGCGAACTGGCGACGGTTCGCACCGGCCGCGCCTCCCCGCACCTGCTCGACCGCATCGTCGTCGACTACTACGGCGCCCAGACCCCGCTCAAGCAGCTCGCCAACATCGCGACCTCCGACGCGCGACTGCTGACCGTGACGCCGTTCGACAAGTCCTCGATCGGGTCGATCGAGAAATCGATCCAGGAGTCCGACATCGGCCTCACGCCAAGCAACGACGGCAACGTCGTTCGCCTGCAGGTCCCCGAGCTGACCGAGGAGCGCCGCCGCGAGATGGTCAAGGTCGTCCACGGCGTCGCCGAGGAGGGGCGAGTAGCGATTCGCAACATCCGCCGGGACGTGATGGGAGACCTGCGCGAGCTGAAGAAAGAGGGCGAAGCTGGCGAGGACGACGAGCGCCGTGCCGAGGCAGCCCTGCAGAAGCAGACAGACGAGGCGATCGCCGAGATCGACTCTCTCCTCAAGGGGAAGGAAGAGGAGATCCTGGAGGTGTGAGTGCCTCCGCGCGGTACGTGGCGATCATCACCGACGGCAACGGGCGCTGGGCCCAGAGCCAGGGCCTGCCGGTCGTTGACGGACACAGGGCCGGGGCCGATACGGTCAAGGCGCGGCTTCGCGACGCGGTCGAGCTGGGGATCGAGGAGCTGACGGTCTACTCGTTCTCGACCGAGAACTGGTCGCGGCCGGCCGCGGAGGTCGCCGGGCTGATGGCGATGTTCGGCGAGCGGATCTCTTCCGAGACGCCCGAGCTGAACGAGGAGGGCGTGCGGATGCGTTTCATCGGCCGGCGCAAGGGTGTTTCCGACGAGCTGGTCGAGCGCATGGCCTGGGCCGAAGAGACGACGGCCGGCAACGAGCGGATCACCCTCTTCGTCGCCTTCAACTACGGCGGCCGAGCGGAGATCGTCGACGCGGCCCGAGCCTTCGAGGGAGGCGACGAGGATGACTTTCGCCGCCACCTCTACGCGCCGGAGATGCACGATCCGGACCTGCTGATTCGCACCAGCGGCGAGCAGCGCGTCTCCAACTACCTGCTCTGGCAGTGCGCCTACTCGGAGCTGGTCTTCCGCGACGAGCTCTGGCCGGAGTTCAGCCGTGCTGCGCTGGAAGAGTGCCTGCAGGAGTTCGAGGCGCGCCAGCGCCGCTTCGGAGCGAGGACCTAAATGCAGGACCTCTTCGACGACGATCTGCTGGACGAAGAGCCGAAACCCAAGCGGCGGCCGCGCCCGCCGCGCCGCCGCCGCAGGGGCCGGGCGCGCGGAGAGACCGCCAAGCGCATTCTCTTTGCGATCCCGGCGATCATCTTCACGATCGCGATCACGGTCGCCGGTGGGCTCGTCTTCACGATCGCGATAGTTGGCGTCGCCGTGCTCTGCCTGCGCGAGTACCTGGCGATGACGGGCGAAGTGCGTCCGATCCAGCGCGCCGCCTACGTCGCCGTCCCGGCGTTGATCCTCGCCGCCCACTTCGGCACCGCCTTCAACGTCCTGCTGATCCTCGCAGCGGCCTTCCCAGTGCTCTTCCTCTTCGGCGCTGACCGTCACCACCGCGACGGGATCACGATGTCGATGGGGGTGACGCTGCTCGGCATCATCTGGATCGGCATCCCGCTGGTGCACGCGGTGCTGCTGCGCGACCTGCCGCACCACGGCGCCGCGCTGCTGATCGACGTCCTCGTCGGCACCTTCGCCGCCGACACCGGCGCCTATGCGACCGGCCGCATGTTCGGCTCGCACAAGATCGCGCCGAGCCTCTCGCCGAACAAGACCCTCGAGGGCCTGCTCGGCGGCTTTTTGATCGGCACGATGGCCTTCTGGTTCGCCGGCCTCTACCAGGACTGGCTCTCGGGAGTTGACGCGCTGATCATCGGCGCCGCAGTTGCCGCGATCGCACCGGTTGGCGACCTCTTCGAGTCGATGCTGAAGCGGGACCTCGGCACCAAGGACACCGGCAAGCTCTTCGGTCCCCACGGCGGCATCCTCGACCGCCTCGACGCCGTCTTCTTCACCGTCGTCGTCGGCTACTACCTCGCCGTCCAGCTTGTCTATTGACGCCGAGTCCGTCTCAACCCGCCATATACGCGGGTTGAGACGGACTCGCGGGGCGCTGACCGCTCTCCGTATGCTCTAAGCAGATGAAGAGGGTTGTGATTCTCGGCTCCACGGGGTCGATCGGCACGCAGGCGCTGGAGATCGTCGCCGCCTCGGGCGAGCTCGAAGTCGTCGGCCTCGCGGCCGGGTCGAGTTGGGAGCGGGTCTTGGCGCAGGCGGGCGGGTGCGGCGCGCGCAGCGTCGCCTTCTCCGACCCGGAGGCGGCCGAGCGGGCGAACGCCGCCTGGGACGGGCAGGTTCTCAGCGGCGAAGAGGGGATTCGCGAGCTGATCGTCTCCTCCGGCGCTGACCTGGTCCTGAACGGCATCGTCGGAGCCGCCGGGCTGGGGCCGACGATCGTCGCGCTTGGGGAGGGAATCGATGTCGCGCTCGCCAACAAGGAGAGCTTGGTCATCGGCGGCGAGTTGACCATGGCGCTGGCAGAGGCGACCGGGGCGCGGCTTCTGCCGGTCGACTCCGAGCATTCGGCCCTCTTCCAGCTGATTGGCGCCGAGCGGGTGCCGGGAACAGTCGACCGGCTCGTCCTGACCGCATCGGGCGGCCCCTTCCGCGGCCGCGGCGACCTGACCGGGGTGACCGTGGCGGAGGCGCTCGCCCATCCCACCTGGAGCATGGGCGGCCGGATCACGATCGACTCGGCGACGCTGATGAACAAGGGCTTCGAGACGATCGAGGCCCACCACCTCTTCGGCGTTCCCTTCGAGCGGATCGAGGTGGTCGTCCACCCGCAGTCGATCGTCCACTCGCTGATCGACCTCAACGACGGGGCCACGCTCGCGCACCTCGGCTACCCCGACATGCGGGTGCCGATCTCCTACGCCCTGCACTATCCGGAGCGGGCCGACGTCGATGTGCCGCGACTGGACCTCACCACCGTCGGGGAGCTCCACTTCGAGGCGCCGGACCCGGAGACGTTCGCCTGCCTGCGCCTCGCGCTCGAGGCTGGCAAGGCGGGGGGGACCGCTCCCTGCGTGCTGAACGCCGCCGACGAGGTGGCCGTCGCCGCCTTCCTCGAGGGGAAGATCGGCTTCACGTCGATCGCGGCGGTGATCGAGCGTGTCCTGGCCGCGATGCCGGCGACGACGCCGACCCACTTCGAAGATCTCTTCGCCGTTGACACGGAGGCCCGCCGCCGCACCGAAGAGGCTGTCGGGGAGTTGGCAACGGTATGAGCTGGATCCTGATCCTCCTCGGCTTCTCGCTGCTGATCATCGTCCACGAGGCCGGCCACTTCTGCGCCGCCAAGGCGACCGGGATGCGAGTCGAGCGCTTCTTCCTCTTCTTCCCGCCGAAGCTGGTCTCGGTCAAACGCGGCGAGACCGAGTACGGGATCGGCGCGATCCCGGCGGGGGGCTTCGTGAAGATCAGCGGCATGAATCCCGACGAGGTCCTGCCCGAGGGGGAAGAGCACCGGGGCTACTACCAGCAGCCGGTCTGGAAGCGGATCGTCGTGATCGGCGCCGGCCCCGCGGTAAACATCGTGCTCGCCTTCGCGATCCTCTTCGTGCTGGCCTTAGGGGCAAACGATCCCAATCAGACGGTTGACGAAATCGTGCCGGGCTCACCCGCCGCGAGCGTGCTGAAGAGCGGCGATCGCATCGTCGCTGTCGACGGCAAGAGCTATCCGGGCCTCGACTCCGAAGCGCGCCTCGACCGGTTCTTCGACGACGTCGGCTCGCACAAGTGCACCGGCAAGCCGAGTGACGGCTGCAGGGCGGCGACGCCGGTCGTCCTGCGGGTCGAACGTGGCGGCCAGGTGAGGACGATCGCGGTCCGTCCCGAATATGAAAAGAGCGCCCGCCGGACCAGAATCGGCTTCTCCTACGGCAGCGAACCGGCGAACCTGAGCGTGGGCGAGGCCTCGAAGCGAGCCGGCGAACTGATGTGGGAGGTCAGCACCAGGACCGTGACGGTCTTCGCCAATATCTTCGATGCCGAACAGCGCAAAGAAGTCTCCGGCGTAGTAGGAGTCAGCGACGTCGCAAATCAGACGATCGACAAGCTGGGCACCGAGAGGGCGTTTCTCCTGCTGGCGCTCGTCAGCCTCTCGCTCGGCCTGATCAACCTCTTCCCTTTCCTGCCCCTCGACGGCGGCCACATCTTCTGGAGCCTGGTCGAGAAGGTGCGCGGCAAGCCCGTTCCCTACCGCGTCATGGAGCGAGCCGGTGCGCTCGGCTTCGTGCTCGTGATCATGCTCTTCTTCCTCGGCCTGACCAACGACATCGGCCGCCTGACGGGCGAAGGCTTCAACGTCCGCTAGGACGCGGGCGTGATTACCTTGAAGCCGTAGGAAGCGGGCGTCGGGTCGAGCTTGCCCGAGTCATCGCGGGCGCGGACCCTGAAGGTGTGCTGGCCGAGGGTCAGCTGTTTGGTCGTGAACGGAGACCGGCAGGCTTTGAAGGGCTTGGAGTCGAGCTTGCACTGGAAGGTGGATTTCGACTCATCCGAGCCGAAGCGGAAGGTCGGGGTGCGGTCGCGCGTCTTTCTTGGAGGCTTACGCCGCAGGGTTGTCTGGGGGGCTCCACGCGAGCCCGCGCCGCCACCGCCCGATCCTTCCGACTGCTGGTCGCCCGAGCGCGGGCAGGCACGCTCGCTGGGGGCGACAGAGTTCGGCCGGGGCGCCGGGAAGACCGCCGAGAAGTCGGCGGCGCTGTTGTCGTGGTCATCGCCTGCCTCTAGCAGCGTCGCGCAGCCCGGGGAGATCGTGCGGCGTAGGGCCATGCCGTCCGGGATGGCGGCGGCCGCGGATCCGGCCGGACTGGGCAGGGAGCCGCTGAAATTGCCCCAGGCGACGCAGTCCAGCGCTTCCCAGCAGGCGGCGCCACCGCTTGGCGAGAGCGCGCCGGCAGCGAGCCCTTTGTCAACGGCAACGCCAAACTCGGTCTCCGCCTCCGGCGTGGCGAGCAGGATCGTGCTCTGGTTCGCCCCAGCGGAAACCATGCTGGCGAAGGTCGCCGTGTCGGTTACGACGCCGCTCGCGCCGTAGGTCTTGAGCGAGTGGCCGGCGACAAAGTGCTGGCCGCTGGACCACATCTGCAGCTCGACGTACTGGGAGCCAGGCTGCGCGGCGGAGCCGGCGTAAACCTCGCGGATCGAGATCTCGTGGAAGGTCGCCGCGGCGGGGGTTGCGATCAGGGCAGCGCCGGCGACGGCCGAGATCAGCGCGCAGAGCGCGCCGCGGGCTGGATTTCCCCTCACCCTTTCACCACCTTGAAGTTGAGCTTGGCCGGAGTCGGGTCGCTGGCCTGACCGAGCACGGCACGGACCTGGAATATGTGCTTGCCGTAGTCAAGCTTCTTCGTCGTGAAGGGGGATCGACAAGTCACGTATGGCCCGCCGTCGAGCCTGCACTGGAACTTCACCCCCGACTGGCTCGAGCCGAAGCGGAAGCTCGGGGTCCGGTCGCGGGTTTTCGCGCTCGCTTTGGCGATTGTGGTGTTCGGCTTGGGCTGCGGTTTGGGAGGCAGCGCGGTCGGGGCCAGGCTTGGAGCCGTCGCGGCAGCGCCGAGGACGACGGAGAAGCTGTAGCCGGCCGGACTGGGATCGGTGTTATTGGAGGTGTCGGTCGCCCGCACCTGGAAGGTGTGCGCCCCTTCGGCGAGTCCCGAGTAGGTGGCGCCCGTCGCCGGGCAGCTGTTGAAGTTGCCACTGTCCAGCTTGCACTGGAAGCTCGACCCGGGCTCATTGGAGCTGTAGGTGAAGGACGCAACCGGGCTTCCACTCGGGTCCGCGGGCTTGGAGTCGATCGCCGTCTCCGGCGGCGTTTTGTCTTCGAGCGAGTTGTCGACGGTCCAGGCGAAGGCAGTCGGCGTCGATTGCACGTTGCCGGCGGCGTCGATCGCCCGCACGAGGAATTCATAGTCGCCGTCGACGAGGCTCGGGTAGACCTTTGGCTGCGTGTTGCAGGCCGTGAAGGCCACCTCGAGTGGCTCAAGCCTGCATTCGAATTTGGAGCCGACCTCGTTCGAGCTGTAGCGGAAGGAAGCCGATTTGCCTGGGCTCGGATCTTTCGGGTTGGCGGTGAGGCTTGCACTTGGCGCGGTGAGGTCGACTTTCCAGCTGTAGGTCGCCGTGGCGCCAGTGCCGTTGGCGTTCGTGCCTCGCACGCGAAAGCTGTGGAGGCCCTCCGCGAGGGGGCCTGCGTAGGCGATGGCGCCGGAGTCGCAACCGACGTAGGCGGCGACATCCAGCCTGCATTCGAAGCCGGTCGCCGCCGGGCTCGCGTGGAACGTGAAGCTGGCGCCGGTGGATTTCGTGGCGGCCGCGGGCTTTTCGTCGATCGCCGTGACCGGCGTCGGCGCGGGCGCCGTGCAGGAGGGCGGCGCCGGCACGGTCGTGTAGCTCTGCGGCGACGGCGCCGCCAGGCCGAAGTCCCGGTCGCTGTCGTTGGTGTCGTCTTTTTCGTCGAGCAGGTTCGAGCAGGTCCCGCCGGTGATGATCCGCGTGAGCGACGAGCCATCCGGGTTCCCGAGCTGCCCGGCGGGGATGCCGCTGGAGGGGGAAGTCGTGCCGGTGAAGTTGCCCCAGGCGACGCAGTCCAGGCCTTGCCAGCAGACCGCCCCCCCTGACGCCGGCACGTTGAAGGCAGAGCTGATCATGTCCGGTTTGACCCCGAAAGCGGCCTCGACTCCGTCATCGCCGACGAGGATCGTCTGTTGGTCGACGGAGGGGCTGGGGAGGTCCGCCGGAAAAGTGAAGGCGCCAATCAACCCGCCCGTCGAGTTATGCAACGTGACCGAGTGATTGCCGACGAAATTCTCGTCCTCGTCATACATCTGCAGCTCGACGAAGCTCGACTGCGGGTGCGCGGCGGAGCCGGGATAGACCTCGCTGACGTAGATCAGGTGAAAGGTCGCCTGGGCGGACGGAGCGAAGAGCGCGAGCGCGAGGCAGGAGAGCCCGATGGCGCGGGCGAGTCGACCTCGGCCAGAAGATCGAAATTGTCCGATCGTTTTGAGAATACTTGCCATTCCTTATGTATACGCGATGCATGCGATCCCTGCTGTTTCGCGTGCACGGCGCCGCGAGTCCCATGCGCAGATGCATACGGCGACCCCTGCACCGGGGTTCAATCCGCTTGACCAAGCCCTCTCGCTAGGCTTGGCTCATGGCTTCGAAGCGGCAGATCTTCGTCGGCGGCGTGCCGATCGGCGGTGGCGCCCCAGTCGTCGTGCAGACGATGACCAAGACCGAGACGGCCAACCTGGCGGCGACGATGGAGCAGATCCGCAAAGTTGCCGACGCGGGCGCCGACATCGTGCGGGTCGCGGTGCCGCGCGACGAGGACGTCGAGGCGCTGAAGACGATCGTGCGCGACTCGCCGATCCCGGTGATCGCCGACATCCACTTCAACCACACGCTGGCGCTGAAGGCGATCGACGCCGGCGCTCACTGCATCCGGCTCAACCCGGGCAACATCGGCGGTCGCGAGAAGGTCGCCGAGGTGGCCGAGAGGGCGACCGCCGCCGGGGTGCCGATGCGGATCGGCGTCAATTCGGGCTCGCTGCCCAAGCACCTGCACGCGCTCGAGCGCGAGAGCCCGGTCGAGGCGCTGGTCGCCGCGGCGGTCGAGTTCGTCGAGCTGATGGAGGGCCTCGACTTCGAGAACTTCAAGGTCTCGATCAAGTCGACCAACGTGCCCAACACGATCGCCGCCAACCGCATGCTCGCCGAGAAGGTCCCCTACCCGCTGCACCTGGGGATCACCGAGGCCGGCACCAAGTGGTCGGGCTCGCTCAAGTCCTCGGTCGGCCTGGGCACGCTGCTCGCCGACGGGATCGGCGACACGATCCGGATCAGCCTCTCGACCTTCCACGCCGAGGAGGAGGTCAAGGTCGCCTGGGAGATCCTCAAGGCGCTGCAGCTGCGCGAGCGCGGCC
>JAWVFL010000022.1:0-3873 GCA_033856195.1 Solirubrobacterales bacterium
GGAGCTGCTGCAGCTGGCGCTGCTGCGACCGGAGATCGCGGTCCTCGACGAGACCGACTCGGGCCTCGATATCGACGCCCTGCGCACCGTCGCCGAGGGCGTCAACAAGTTCGCCGGGCCGGACATGGGCGTCCTGATCATCACCCACTACCAGCGCATCCTGCACATGGTCAAACCCGACTTCGTCCACGTCATGTTCGAGGGCCGGATCGTCAAGGAAGGCGGCCCGGAGCTGGTCGGCGTGCTGGAGGAGAAGGGCTACGGCTGGATCCGCGAGGAGGTCGGGGCGGGCGCTTCCGCCTAGCCCCTTCGCCATGCAGCCGGCCACCGCGACCTTCCCGATCGAGAAGGTGCGCGCCGCGTTCCCGGCGCTCGAGCGCGAGATCGGCGGCCAGCCGGTCGCCTACCTCGACAGCGGTGCCAGCTCGCAGCGGGTGCTCGCCTCGATCCAGGCGGTCGACCGCTACGAGCGCCGCCACCATTCCAACGTCCACCGCGGCTCGCACACCCTCTCGGCCGAGGCAACCGAGGCCTACGAGGGAGCGCGGGCGACCGTCGCCGACCACATCGGCGCCGGCGACCGCCGCGAGGTCCTCTTCGTCCGCAACGCGACCGAGGCGATCAACCTCGTCGCCCGCGCCTGGGGCGACGCCAACGTCGGCGCCGGCGACCGCATCGTCCTGACCGAGATGGAGCACCACTCCAACGTCGTCCCCTGGCAGCAGCTGGCCGAGCGGGTCGGGGCCGAGATCGACTGGGCCCCGATCGACGAGCAGGGCGAGCTCGACATGGCCGCCTTCGCGACCCTGCTGGTGCGCGGCCCGAAGCTGGTCGCCGTGACCCACGTCTCCAACGTGCTCGGCACCGAGAACCCGATCGCCGAGATCGCCCGGCTCGCCCACGACGCCGGCGCCCTCGTGCTCGTCGACGGCGCCCAGTCGGCGCCGAAGCTGCCGCTCGACGTCGCCGCGCTGGGGGTCGACTTCTACGCGCTGACCGGCCACAAGCTCTACGCCCCGACGGGCATCGGGGCGCTCTGGACGCGACGCGAGCTGCTGCGCGAGATGCCGCCCTTCCTCGGTGGCGGCTCGATGATCCGCAAGGTCGCGCGCGAGGGGACCACCTACGCCGACGTGCCGGCGCGCTTCGAGGCGGGGACGCCGGCGATCGCCCAGGCAATCGGCATGGCCTCGGCGCTGCGCTGGCTCGATGCACTCGGGATGGACGTCGTCCGCGAACACGAGCTGGCGATCGCCGACTACGCCCTCGAGCAGCTGGCCGAGGTCCCGGGGCTCAGGATCTTCGGGCCGCCGCGCGGCCCCGATCGCCTCGGCCCGGTCTCCTTCGAGATCGAGGGCATCCACGCCCACGACGTCTCCGAGATCCTCGATCGCCACGGCGTCGCCGTCCGCGCCGGCCACCATTGCGCCCAGATCCTCATGGACCGCCTCGGCGTTGCCGCCACCGCCCGGGCCAGCTTCGGCGTCTACACGACGCCCGCGGAGATCGACCGCCTGGTCGACGGCCTTGAGGACGCGCGTCGCGTCTTCAGCCTCTGACCGAGCCCTACGGGATCACCAGCGATTTCGATTTCCCCGCCCTGCAGTTGCCGCGGGCGACGGCCTTCGCGTAGTAGGTGCCGGAGGGATCTTCTCGCCGATCGGCGTCGACCACCGCCCTTTGGCGTTGCTGGTTCCCGACTTGACCACCTTGTCGGGACCGGACCGGACCCGGTAGAGCCGGACGCTGCGGCTCGATTTGCAGGCGACCTTGGGCGACCCGAGGCTGCCGTGGAAGGCGGGGGTCTTGAGGCTGACGACCACCGTGGTGGCGTATCCCGCCGCTCCCGCGGCGGAGCTCGCAACGGCCGCCGCGGCGACGAGAGCGATCACGAAAACGGCGAGGCGTTCCGCTGTTCCTTTGCCGCGCTATCCGCGGCAAAGGCGCAGCGGAGCACTTCGCTAGCCTCGATGGGCATGGACGAGCTCTACCGCGACCAGATCCTCGAGCACTACAAGCGCCCGCATAACTTCGGCGCGCTCGACAGTCCCGATCTCGAGTTCGAGGACACCAACCCCTTCTGCGGCGACGAGCAGCACGTGACGATCCGCCTTGGCGATGACGACCGGGTGGCCGAGATCGCCTTCGAGGGCAAAGGCTGCGCGATCTCCACCGCCGCCACCTCGCTGCTGACCGACGAGCTGGTCGGCAAATCGCGCGAGGAACTGCTGCGGATGCCGAAGGAGTACGTGCTGGAGCTGCTCGGCATCGAGATCTCGGCGACGCGGATGAAGTGCGCGATGCTCGGCCTCAAGATCGTCAAGAGCGCCAGCCTCGGCAAGCCCGCCGAATGGGAGGACGAGGGCGAGGCCGGCGACCCGACGGAAGCCGCGGCGCTCTGACGAGCGCCGCGGCGCAGCCTCAGGCTGCGGCCCCCTCGGGCCTCTGGATCACGGCGAAGGCGGCACCGAAGGGATCGGCGACGATCGCGAAGCGGCCGGCGGGGATGTCGATCGGGCCGAAGCGGACCTCGCCGCCGCCGCTCCTTACCTGCTCCACTGCCGCATCGGTGTCCTCGACCGCGAAGTAGACGAGCCAGTGGGCGGGGACCTCGTCGGGCAGGCGCCCGCTGACGTCCATCATCCCGCCGATCGGGTCGTCCCCCAGCTTCCACTCGACGTAGGTGCCCATCTCCCCCATGTCGTGGTCTTCGGAGCTCCAACCGAAGACGGTGCCGTAAAAAGCCTTGGCCGCCTCGGGGTCGCGGGTGCCAAGCTCGTTCCAGGAGAAGGCGCCGGGCTCGTTGACCAGGCCGGCGCCCTTGAAGGTCCGCGGCTGCCAGACCCCGCAGAAGGCGCCCGTCGGGTCGATGAAGAAGCCCATCCGACCGATGTCGAGGACGTCCATCGGCTCGAGCGCGACCGTGCCTCCAGCCTCCTTGACGGCGGCCATCGTCGCGTCGGCGTCCTCGACCGAGATGTAGCTCGACCAAGCCGGCGGCTGACCCTCCTGCATGATCCTCATCACCCCGCCGACCGGCTGCTCACGCAGCATGGCCGAGAGGTAGCCGCCGGTCGCCTCCGGGTTCTCCCCAGGGTCGAAGCTCCAGCCGAACAACGACCCGTAGAACGCTTTGGCTGCCTCCGGATCCGGCGTGCTGAGATCGACCCAATTCGGCGTCCCAGGCGCATAACTCGTTCGCTCGCTCATCCCACTCCCTTTCTCGACGGATTGCCTCGATCATCCCACTCACGAGCGGTGACCTCCGTCAAGATTCGGTGATGGGCCGCGGGCCGCATCGCCCGCCCGCTAAAATCCGACCGTAGAAGTAGGATTAAGTCTCAACCCGCACTAGCTACCTACCGACGGGAAGCGCCAACCCTCTTGTCCGATACCGCAGGAACCCGCATCGCCGTGTG
Organism: Solirubrobacterales bacterium; assembly: GCA_033856195.1. Lineage (GTDB taxonomy): Bacteria > Actinomycetota > Thermoleophilia > Solirubrobacterales > 70-9 > VRUE01. Next base: position 3,420 of record JAWVFL010000022.1, read on the forward strand.
CCCAGCCGCCGAGCTTCTGCCCGGAGAGATGCGCTTGGTCGAGCACGAGGACAGGAAGATCGGCGTCTTCAACTGCGAGGGCACGCTCTACGCGATCGAGGACCGCTGCTCCCACGACGACGGGCCGCTGGCCGAGGGCGAGTTCGACGCCGCGACCTGCACCGTCGAGTGCCCCCGTCACGGCTCGCTATTCGACCTGACCACCGGCAGGCCGAAGACGCTCCCCGCATTTGCTCCGGTGCAGACGTTCCCGATAGCCATCGAGGACGACACCATCACCCTGGAGGTCTGACATGGCAACGCCCGAGGCAGTCGCAGAGAAACGAGAGCTCGCCGGCATCAACGCCAACTACGAGGAGAAGTTCGGCTTCCACGACTCGGAGTCCGGCTACGCCTACAAAGCGCCGAAGGGCCTCTCCCGCGAGATCGTCGAATCGATCTCCGACTACAAGAA
>JAWVFL010000023.1:0-4880 GCA_033856195.1 Solirubrobacterales bacterium
GCACGGCACTGCCGGTGCGCCGCTGGGAGGGCCGCGGCGCCATCTACACCGTGTTGGGGATGAGCCGGTTCTACCCCTACTGCATCCCCTGGAACCACCTCGGCAACCCGGCGATGGCGGTCCCCGCCGGCTTCGGCGCCGACGGGATGCCGCTCTCGGTCCAGATTGTCGGTCGCCCCGGCGGCGAGGACACCCTGATCTCGCTCGCCGCCCAGCTGGAGGCCGAGCGGCCCTGGGCGGACTCGCTCCCGCCGATCGGCTAGCCCTCCTTTAGGAGGGCCTAGCCGAAGACCTTCCGCATCCGCGCCAGCTCGCGGATCGGGCCACGCGGGCGGATCCGGCGCTGGACCAGCATCTTCAGCTGGTTGGCGTCGGGTTTGCCGGAGGCGATCCAGTCGGCCCAGGTGCTCTCGATCGTGACGGTCGGGTTCGGCGCTTCGCCGGGCTCGGCGCGGGTCGAGCCGTTGTCGATGACCAGGTGCCAGGGGTCGGCGTCGGAGAAGCGCCACTGGTAGACGAGCGGCGACCCGTTGGCGGCTGCCGGGTCGGCGACGCGGGTGATCAGGTCGAAGTAGAGCCGCTGCATGTCCGGCGAGGAATCGGGCGCGGGGCCGTCGGGTGGGCCGAGGATGCCGGCCATCATCATCTGCACCTGGCGGGCGGCGACCTCCTCCTCCGTCGCGTTCGGGTCGAAGGGGAAGACGCCGGGTGGCATCTCCTCGGTCGGGAAGCCGATCGTGCGCCAGCGCTGGCGGATCAATTTGAGGCCGAAGGCGAAGATGTCCTCGAGCGAGAAGCCGTAGCACTCGGTGTATTCGCGGTCCTGGTTCGGCGGGTAGAAGACGGCCGGGCCATAGGGCAGGACGCCCTTCAGCAGCTCGACGACCGCGGCCCTGTTCTCCTCGGCGCCGGGGGCGCCTTCCCGCAGCAGCTCGGATAGCACCTTGACGCCGAAGCCGATGTGGCGCTGCTCGTCGCGGGAGACGTTGGCCATGCCGGCGCTGAAGCCCGGCATCGTGTCCTCGGATGCGAAGAAGTCCTCGATGAAATGCTGCCCGGGCTGGGCGAGGCTGCCCTCGACGATCAGGTGGTAGAGCGTGATCGCCTGCGCGTACTTCGGCACCGAGCGGTCCTTGCGCAGTTCCTCGGCCATCACGTCGAGCCGGTCGAAGATCCCGCGGTAGCCCCAGTTGAGCTGGGGGAGGGTGGAGGAGAGGGTCTGCTGGATCGTGTCGCCGCCGACCCCGATCACCTCCTTGAAGAAGCGGTGGAAGAAGATCGAGTGACGGACCTCGTCGACCTGCTGGGTGGCGAGGAAGTAGGCCTGCTCCTCCGTCGGCGCCGCGGTGATGTAGGGCGCGAGCGTGTCGGCGACCCGGTCCTCGCCGTAGAAGAACATCGAGTAGATCCACATCGCCGAGCGCCGCTGGATGTCGGTCAGCGTCGCCCAGCCCTTGCTGTCCTCGGAGAGATCGATGTCGTAGGCGCTCCAGTTGCCCTGCTCCCAGCGGCGGTAGAGATCCTCATAGGTGATGTTGTCCATCAGGCTCTGGGAAGCGACGCTCATCTCTTCTCCTTTTGATGTTGCATGGCGGCCCCGGGAGCCTAGCGCGATCCTGGCTGGGCAGCCAGGATCGCGTCGGCCAGCTTCTATTTGACGAATTCGCGGACCTGTTTGTAGACCGTTTCGTCGGTCGTCAGCGCCGAGTGCGAGATGCACGCGGTTTCCGTGTTGGTGGCTCCCGCCAGCGGCACGCTGGAATCGGGATTGATGATTTCGTCGCACGGCGACCACCAGGTGCCGTAGTTGACGGCGCCGGGCGTCTCGTCCCCGGCGTTCAGTTCTTTGAGGAAGGTCGACCCCTGCCTCATCTCCACGCAGGAGGTGCTGAAGCAGAAATTCGCGAAGTCGGTGCCGTGGTTCGGCCCGCCCAGCGAGACCCAGTCGTCGACTTTCGATTCGCCGCCGAAGAACTTGATGTACCAGCGGCTGTTGAGGCTGCCCATCGAGTGGGCGACGATGTCGACCTTCGTCGCGCCGGTCGCTTTCAGCAGGCTTTCGACGTGGGATTTGACTTCTTTTTCGGCGTCGACTTTGTTCGATTGCGAGGTGTTGTAGCTGTAGGCGCTCAAATACGTTTTTGAGTAGCCGTCTTTTTCGAACCTCGAGATCATCGTGTTCCAGACCGAGGCGGTCGAGCTGTAGCCGTGGACGAACAGGATCGGATCCTGCGCGAGTGAGCTTGCCGGCACCACGGCGGCGCCGACGACGCAGATCGCCGCTGCGGCCGCCAGCGCGGTCAACTTCTTCTTGATCATGGTTCTCCCTTTCCTTCGAGTGAGGGGGCGGTTCCCTGGGCCAACCCCGCGAAGGGCGATCCTACCGAAGGAAACTGAGTAATCGGGAGCTTGCGATGGATTCAGGCGGGACGCTCGATCTCGCGCTTGAGGATCTTGCCGGTCGGGCCCTTGGGCAGTTCGTCGATGAACCAGACCGCGCGGGGGTACTTGTAGGCGGCGAGGTTCTCCTTGACGTAGGCGCTGACCTCCTCTGGATCCAGATCCTCGCCATCGTGGAGAACAACCGCGGCGCCGACCTCCTCGCCGAGCTGCTCGTGGGGGATCCCCACCACGGCCGCTTCGCGGATCTTCGGATGCTCGTAGAGGACCTCCTCGACTTCGCGCGGGAAGACGTTGTAGCCGCCGCGGATGATCAGATCCTTCTTGCGGTCGACGATGTAGAAGTAGCCGTCCTCGTCGATCCGGGCCATGTCGCCGGAGTGGAACCAGCCGCCCCGCATTGCCTCCGCGGTCGCGTCCGCCCGCTGCCAGTAGCCCTTCATGATGTTGTGGCCGCGGATCACGATCTCGCCGACCTCGCCCTGCGCGACCTCATTGTCGTCCTCGTCGACCACGCGCATCTCGACCCCTTCCAGCGGCGTGCCGATCGAGCCGGGCCGGCGCTCGCGGTCGGGGTGGTTGGAGCAAGCAACCGGCGAGGTCTCCGAGAGGCCGTAGCCCTCCAGCACGATCGCGTCGAAGGCCTGCTCGAATCCGCGCAGGACCTCGACCGGCATCGAGGCGCCGCCGGTGATGCAGGTGCGCAACGCCGAGGTGTCGTAGTCCCCCCGCTCCGGATGGTGGAGCAGCGCCCCGTACATCGTCGGGACGCCGTAGAAGTGGGTCACCCCGTCGCGCTCCATCGTCGCCAGGGCCTCGGCCGGATCGAATTTCGGCACCAGCGTGAGGCAGGCGCCGGCCATCAGCGAGGCGTTCATGCTGACCGTCTGCCCGAAGGAGTGGAAGAGCGGTAGCGCCCCGAGGACGACGTCGCCGCCGGCGATCTCACAGGTGGTGCGGCAGGAGACGTCGGCATTGCGGTGGAGATTGAGGTGGGTCAGCTCGGCACCCTTGGGCTTGCCGGTCGTCCCCGAGGTGTAGAGGATCACCGCGGTATCGGCCTCCTCGGTCTCGGCCAGCTCGGCGGTCGGCTCGTGCTCTGTCAGGAGCGTCGCGAAGGGGGCCGGCTGGACCTCGATCAGCTCCGCTCCGGCATCCTCGGCGCCGGCCCGCGCCTCCTCGGCAAAGCCGTGCCAGGCGAACAGCAGCTTGGCGCCGGAGTCTTCCAGGTAGAAGGCGATCTCCCGCCGCTTCAGCAGCACGTTCATCGGCACCACGATGGCGCCGGCGCGGAGGACCCCGTAGTAGGCGACCGGGAATTCCGGGACGTTCGGAAGCATCACCCCGACCCGGTCGCCGGGCTCGACTCCATGGGCGACCAGCAGGGTCGCCAGGCGGGCGCTGCGCTCGTCGAGCTCGGCGTAGGAGAGCTCGAGGTCACCCAGCCGCACGGCGACGCCGCCGGGCGTCCGAGCGCTGCTCTCGGTGACGATCGATGCAAGGTTCAGCCCCATCGTTCCTCCGTTCCCCTAGAAGAGTCTCCTGCGCGGCAGTCTAGGCGGCGGCGGTCGGCTACGCTGGCGCGATGGAGGACCTCGGCGAACCGACTTCCTACCTCGTCGTCGACAAGGGCGTGCCCGTGTATTCGAGCGACGGCGAGAACCTCGGCCGCGTGGTGCGGGTCCTCTCCGCGCGCGAGGCAGACATGTTCGACGGCATCGTCTTCGACACGACCGCCGGCCCCGGCGGACACCGCTTCGTCGACGCGCCGGAGGTGGCCGCGCTCTACGAGCGCGGCGTGGTTCTGAAGATCGACGCCGCCGAGGCCGCCTCGCTGCCGAAGCCGAGCGCGAACCCCGGTTCCGTCTCGGTCAATCCGGCCGACCTCGTCGGCGGTGGCAACCGCGGCTTCGCGAGTCGGCTGCGGGACCTCTTCGGCGGCCGTCGCTGAGCTCGGTCCGCGGCAGCCGCGCCGTGGGTGAATGTAGACGAAAGGTTTCCACAGAGATGGCACTTTGTGGCGCCGTGGAGCGGCTATCCTCGATCCATGGAGCGAGCGGCCTGGACCGACGAGCGGCTGGACGAACTTTCCAGGCGGATGGATGCCGGCTTCGACCGCGTCGACCGTGACATCCATGCGTTGCGTGGAGAAATGAACGCTGGCTTCGCCGAGCTGCGCAAGCTGTTCTATCGCGGCGGCAGCGCCCTCTTTCTGCTCGTCGCGGCCTCGCTTTTCCAGAACCTTTGACGCCGCTCGCCGAGAGGCTGACGGCGCAGGGACTGTCCGGCCCGCGACTGAAGGGACCGGTCGCAGTCGCCGAGCGGCTCTTGGCGGTGCAGGGGCAGGATCCGCGCGGCGCTCGGCTCGCGGTTCGCGCTCGCACCGAGGGCCTCGCTGCCAGCGACGTCGACCGCGCGCTGAGCGAGGAGCGGTCGCTGCTGATCACCTGGCTCAACCGCGGCACCCTGCACCTGGTGCG
>JAWVFL010000024.1:0-67948 GCA_033856195.1 Solirubrobacterales bacterium
TCTCGCCGAACTTGAAAACGAAATACACCTACGAAGCGGGCGGTCAGATCAAAACGATCACGCCTCCCGGCCAAGAACCGTGGACGATGGAATACGGCACGGCCGACGAAGAGGAAGCAAACGGGCGTCTGATGAACATCAAACGCGCCAGCTTGATTGCCAGCCCCTCTATGGCTCAGATGACGATCGCCTACGGCGTGCCGCTCTCGGGCTCAGGGGCACCGTATGCAATGAGCGGCTCCGATGTCGCCAAATGGGGCCAGAAAGATGTGCCCCAGGACGCGGCCGCGATCTTCTCGCCGGATGAAGTGCCGGCGAGCCCGCCCTCGAGTTATGCCCGCGCCACCGTCTACTACCTAGACGCCGAAGGACAGGCAGTCAACACCGCGACGCCCTCGGGCGCCGGCACGTCGGCACCGTCTATAACAACGACTGAAATTGGTGAACACGGCGAGGTCGTACGTGAGCTAACTGCCCAAAACCGCTTGCGTGCCCTGGCCGCCGAAAACACGGTCCTGCGCGCCGAAGAACTCGAAACCAAACGCCACTACAACGCCGATGGGACGGAGATGCAGGAGGAATGGGGACCGCTGCACCAGGTCCGCATCGCCGAAACGGGTGTGACGAAATCGGCCCGGCTGCATACCGTGATCCAGTACGAAGACGCCAAAGAAGGCTGGAACGGCCTTGGTCCTAACCCGCACCTACCGACCAAGGTCACGACCGGCGCGAGCATCCCCGGCGAAGGCGTTGACGCCGATCAGCGCAGCACCGAGATCAAGTACGACTGGACGCTGCGACTGCCGAAAGAAACGATCACCGATTCCGCCCCTGGGGATTGCAGCTGAAAACCCGCATCGCCTACGACGAAGCCGGCCTGACGACCGAACGCAGCCTGCCGGGCAAACCCGAAGGCGGCGATGCCCACACAACGAAGATCATCTACTACACGGCGGGCACCAACGGCCAGGATGCAGCCTGCGGCAACAGCCCCGCCTACGCCAATCTGCCCTGCAAGACGCTGCCGGCCAAACAGCCCGGTACGGCGGGCCTGCCGGAGGTCCTCGTAACCCGCTATGCCTCCTACAACGCCCTGGCGCAGCCGATCGAAACGATCGAAAGCCCGGGCGGCAAAGAAGCAATCACCCGAAAAACGATCGTGACCTACGACACGGCAGGCCGCGCCACTGCCACCAAACAGGTGGGCGGGGGAACTTCCCTATCGCCGAACGCGACCGTCTACAACACTGAAACCGGTTTCCCGGTTGAAACCAAGTTCACTTGCGAAACGAGCTGCGAAGGCTTCGACAACCAAGCCTTGGTTACCGCCTACGACAAACTTGGCCGCCCGGTCAAATACACCGACGCGGACGCGAACACCTCGGAAACGAGCTATGACCTGTTGGGCCGCCCGGCGAGCGTCTACGACGGCAAGGAGACTCAGAAATTCGGCTATGACCCGACCTCGGGCTTGCTGACCGCGCTCGAAGACTCCAACGCCGGGATCTTCACCGCGGCCTACGACGCCGACGGCAACATGGTCGAACGCGGCCTGCCCAACGGCCTGGTGGCGAAAACGACCTATGACGAGGTAGGAGCCCCGACCAAACTCAGCTACACGAAGACGAGCTGCACCGAAAAATGCACCTGGCTGGAAGAAAGCAACGAACGCTCGATCTACGGGCAGATCCTCTCCCAGGCGAGCCTCGGATCGAGCCAGCAATACAGCTACGACAAAGCCGGCAGGCTGACGCTGGTCAAGGACACGCCGCAGGGTGGCGAATGCACGACTCGCCAGTATCTTTTTGACGCTGACTCCAACCGGACCAAACTGACGACTCGGGCGCCCGGCGTCGGGGGAGCCTGCGATATCAGCTCAGATGGGACCAATCAGTCCTACGCCTACGACGCGGCTGATCGGCTGGTCGGCGAAGGGATGACCTACGATAGCTTCGGACGGATCACGAGCCTACCGGCGAAATATGCAGGCGGAAGTACGCTGGCGACGACCTTCTACAGCAACGAAATGGTCGCCACTCAATCGCAGGGAGGGCTGACGAACAGCTATCAGCTCGATGCGGCGGGGCGGCCCCGCCAGGTGACCCAAACGGGTACAAAAACGGGGACCGAAATCTTCCACTACGCGATGGCTTCGGACTCGACAGCCTGGACCGAACGCGGGAGTAACTGGACCCGCAACATCGGCGGCATCGGCGGCGACCTCGCTGCGATTCAGGAAAGCTCAGGTACGACTAGCCTCCAACTCACCAATCTGCACGGCGACGTCATCGCTACCGCCAGCATTAGCCTGATGGCGAAAGAACCGACTGCGAATTTTGAATTTGATGAGTTTGGCAATCCGAAGAAAGGTAGCGCTGGCCGCTATGGCTGGCTGAGTGGCAAGTCGCGCCGCACTGAATTGCCGTCGGGCGTAATCCAAATGGGCGTTCGCAGCTACGTTTCGACGCTGGGACGATTTATATCGGTCGACCCTGTTGCTGGTGGATCGGCAAATGCGTATGACTACGCCAATGCTGATCCGGTTAACCAAGTCGACCTGAGTGGTCGAGCAGCAAAAGCAAACATTGGGGTCCGCCGTCGACGAGCGGTTGCGAGCCCTTCAGCCGCGGCCGCGGCGAGTGGAGGAGGCGGTCCCTCGGCTGCAGATGTTTTTGCGGCGAAAGGGAGCAGAAAAGCGAAAATCAAAACTAGAGCGATTCATAAGGCGGGATGCACGGTTGGGCCTGGCTTCGGTTACGCCCTTATCATTGCGCTACGCAATGTATTCTTGTCATTTAGCGTTCCCTATTCGTGCGAACAGCCCGTAAAGATTGCTGCCTATCTCTACACTGCCGCCAAGACAGGCTCGACGCATTGGAACGAATGGCAAAGTGGAGGGACCATTTCAATGTCGCTCAACTACAATGTTGGCGAAGGCGCTGCATATTGCGCTAGCTGGGGCGATGGACAAGGCAACAGTGGCTTTCACTGCGGCGGAATTGCACTTATTATTACGGGGTGAGTAGAAAGGCTAGGTCATGCGGATAGCTGACAGCGGTTTCAAAAAGCGTTGGGTGCTTTTTGCGCTATCAATAAGTGCCGTCGCACTTGCATTGGTCGTAGCGTGGCAATGGTCGGCTCAAGCAAACTCCTCGACGGAGGATGCTGCAATAGCTAGCTGCAAGGAAGTAGGGGAACGCCCAGCGATCGCAGCTCGGCGCGTCTATCCCCAGATGGGAAAGCTGATAGCCGGTCCAATAGTCGTCGGATGCGGTCGCACAAACCACGAATGGATTCAGCTCGTCGCATTTCATACTTCTAAAGAGACTTGTGTAGAGCTTGAGCGACCTCGGCAGGGAAATATCAGTGGAGGTGAATGCAAGGCCAACGGGGAATCGTGGGGAGATGTCTGTGGAGCTGTATGCATTTTCGGGGTGTTGTCGGCCGACGAAAATCGGCGCCATCAATTTCGTCGCTCCATAGTCAGTGGCCAGATTCCGGTCTCTTCTGATTCAATGGAAATCCGTGTTGGTGTGAACGGACATGCAACGGTTCCCCCTGTCGTTGAAGCACGGGTTGACACGGCGCCGCTTCTTAAAAGCCTCTCTATCACTGAACCGTTCGTGGCATTCGGGACTGTTCTTCCTAAATGTGTGTCACCTCATGAAGTTCAACTCGTTACGACTAATGAAGGGCACATAGTCAAGAAGCGGGGACTAGACACTTTTAGGAATCCGTGCGCCGCACCACAGCGATGATGGCTTAGCTGAGCCGCTCTCCCTTCGCTTGCTCGCTCGGTGCCGAGATCATTACCTGCGAAGTTCGAGTCGGCCTACATCTCCGTCTACCAATGTCGATCGCGAGTCCCCAGCCGCTGCCCGCCGTTGAAATCGGCGGCGGAATCGTGCTCATTGGCTCCCCGATGGAACCTCGAGCAGGACAACGGTGAGGACCCAATCGCCTACACCCTGCGGATCATGGCGGAGACCACGAGTAATGCCAACGAGCTTTCGGCCGATTTCGGCCTGGCCGAGCGTCGGCTAGATCGGCTCACTGAATACATGAACGGGAGCGGACGCTGGGACTCCGTGGATTTCTGCGAGTTCGTGGGCGCTGAGCTGCGCGCGAGCGGCCGCGAAATCCGAGACGACGACGTATAGACGCAGCGCTCCTCCCCCGTTGCGGGAGCCGGCAACCCCTCCGATGATGGCACGCTTCGCGTGCGGCTCCGGGGCACCGGCTCCCGCAACGGGCGGGAGCGAGTACAAAGGAGTGCTCACATGAGCGACCTGACAACACCTTGTGTCCCGATCTCCAAGATCGACGTCGAGGAGGGCTTCAACGCCCGCACCCACATGGACGAGAAAGAGCTTGAGGGGCTTGCTGCCAGCCTTGGCAGTGCCGGCGTCGTTCAGCCTCTCGCGGTTCGCCCTGGCAAAAAGGCGACCACTTCACCCTCGTTGCAGGGCACAGGCGGTTCGAGGCTGCCCAGCGAGCGGGCCTGAAAGAGGTGCCGGTCACTGTCAGCGAAGGCAACGCCCACCTCAATTCCCTGGTCGAGAACATCCACCGTGAGGAACTCGACCCGATCGACGCCGGGCTTGGCCTGCGAGCACTCGCGGGAGAGCTCAACCTCGAAACCAACAAGGCGATCGCCGAGAAGGTGGGCAAGTCGGTTCCGTGGGTCAGCGAACGGCTGCGCCTGCTGAATCTCCCCAAAGGCGTGCAGCGCTACGTCGCCGAGGGGTTCGTGCCGATCGAGGGCGAGCGCCTGCTGCGCGACATCGCGGTCGTTTCACCGCGCGTCGCGGAATGCATCTGCGAGCTGGCCAAGCGCCAGGGCTACAAGGGCCGCCAGTTCGTCGAGCGCTTCGGTGACATCTTCGCCGCAACCGCCGAGGCTCATTTCAACAACAAGCCGACGATGATCCCCGTGCGGGCGGTCCCGGTCAGCGCCGTCGCCAAAGCCAAGGTGCGCGACGAGCTGGTCGAGCGCATCCACGCAATCAGTCCCTACTACAAGCCCATGGATCCGGCCCTCCGTTTCGCGGACGCCGAGGTCGATGCCGCTCGAGCGGCGGGTTGCCTGGTCGAGCACCGCACGGAACGCCGCGGCGCGGGGTCGACCACGGCGTTCATCACCGACGTCGAGGTTGCGGCCGACCTTTTCGATCTCGCCCTCGAGCGGGCGGAGGAGAAGGCCAGGAAGGAGGCCGAGGAGGGAGTCGCTCTATCCAGCTGAGCTATCGGGGCGGGAAGACGAATCGTAATCGCCCTTGAGTTGGCTTTCGGCCCAGGTCTTGGTTTGCTCGACCAGGGAGCGCATTTCCGGTCGATCCGGCACATCTTCGGGTCTGCGTGAGTACCGGAGCTCCGCGGCCCACGGACTCAAGTTGGGAAGGTCATCCGCCCTGTCGGGCTTGGGAAGGCTCGCCTCGTCGAGGAGGTTGAGCAGGTAGGCGATGTTGTGCGTGCGCTCGTAGGAGACCTCGTTGTGGGCGAGGACGGCCTTGATCATCTTCTCGACAGCCTGTTGAGCGTGAAACCCCAGTCCATCGTCAGGAATATCAACTTCATCGATTAGGCGGAAGAGGATCTTTTCGTCTCCAGCCGCCTTTTCCATCAGCAGCTGGGCGTGATCGTCGCCGCTACGCGGCTCTGCCACCAACGATTTTCCCCTCGGCCAGGGCATCATGGATCATCGTTCCCGAAAGCCCCCCCCATTCACGGACATGGTCCTCGCTGGCAACCACCACGTCAGCGGGTACTCCCAGTTCTCCGACGAGCCTTGCGAGTCGCGCCGACTCGCCAAAGTGATCTTTAACCTCGGGCTCGATCACCAGGAAATCGAAGTCGCTGTCGGCCTTCTCCTCTCCCCTCGCGTAGGAGCCAAACAAGATGACCTTGGCGTCGGGGCCGGCAGCCTCGGCAAGCGCCGCCCCCGCTTTGTCGATCAGGTCGCGAGATGCCATGCCGACACGGTAGCGGAGCATCTTGCTGACGATGCAATTCATTGGGCAGCGGGTCGTTCTCGCTGCCCAAACAGGAATAGAACCACGACAATCCACCGGAATCCAGGACGGCATGCTGCATCCGCATAGACCGCAATGATGAGCCGAAAACCTCGACACCTCCAACTCGCTTAGGAGGGAGTCGCTCCTATCCAGCTGAGCTATGGGGCCCGGCCTCAATCGTAGGCGCTCCGAGGCGGCTTTCGCCCATTCATGCCCCGATCCGACCCGGCACTTACCATGGATTCATGGCAGTTCGCAGAAAGCCGCTACTTGCTCCTGGCAATGAGGCCGAATGGGCGAAGATCAATCGTGCGGAGACGGAGCAGCTTCGGGCTTCGAACTTGGCATTGACGCCTACACAACGGCTGGAACTAGGCCAAAAGCTCTCGCAGCAAGCCGTCTCGCTGCTTGCTGCTTCCGTGAAGGCTGGCAATGTCCCAAGACGAGCCCTCTGGTCCTGATCTCGCTGGCGTCATAGCCGACGCCAGCTCGGCAGGCTTGGAGCACGTTGTCATTGGCGGATTCAGCGTGATTTTCCATGGCTATGTACGGGCAACGAGAGACTCGGACCTGCGGGTGAACAGTCGGCACGGCATGATCGACACCCTTCGCGGCGGTTCTCCTCCCCTTGACTACGGTTTCCGCTCGAGCAGACACGACGGAGTGGGAGGGCCAGACTGTCCGGGTCGCGGCGGTGCCGAGCGTTGTCGGTTTCAAGCGCCTTGCCAGACGACCCCAGGATCGAGTCGATCTGGAAGAGCTGGAGGCGATCCATGGCGACTTGCCGGTGGAACCGATTCCCGGCCTCGATTCATAGTCGGGCTCAAATAGGCAGTCCGCTGGCCTCCTAGGGCTACGGGCTTGTGGCTTCGAGGTCCTCGAGGTCGGCTAGATCGCGAGTCCGGCCAGCGGCACGCTTCATTGCCTTCAGGTCCTCAAGTGAGCAGACGGCGACGTCAACGCCCAAGACCTCGGCCTCGGTAGCTCTCGCTTTGAGCTCGTCATAGATCGGCACGCCTTTGAGTCCCTGAACGACGTCCAAGCGGCCGAGGTCGGTTTCGATAGCGACTTGCTCACCGCTCTCGAGTTGTCCGGCGATCGACGGCTGGCTGCTCACGAACGATTCACCAGTTTGGACGTGGCCATGGATCGTGACGGCAACCTCTGCGACACGCCGGAGATTCTCCGCGTCAGGTGCGACAACGATGTCCACGTCCTTCGTTCCGCGGACCACTCCCCAAGCGCCGAGGGCAAGACCCCCCACAACGACGAACCTAACTTCCGCATTCGCCAAGCGGCGGAGGATCTCGTCGAAGGAGGGAGAGCTCACCGGCGTCGAGCGGCGCCGGCGAACCGCATGAGTTGGTGGCTCAAGGCGATCGTCTCCGCCAGGTTCACGCTCATCGGCCGCCGAGCGTCCTCGCGAAGTCGTTGGAGTCGAACCGCTTCGGCTGCGCCAGCGGGGTCAGCCCTCTGCTTCTCGACGTTTTGTCCCAAATTGCGAAAACTCCTAACGAGAACGGTAGCGAAGCACATGTAGACGACAGAGGCAGTCCACCGGGTCGGGTGGTGGTTCCATATCAACGCCTATGAGCCGGCGGTACTTGCTGCCAGTCACTGGATTAGCCCGGCGCCGGGCTACGCATAGAGGCTCTCCGAGGCCAGCTCCTGCGCCCGGCGGCTCCAGAGCTTGACCTGCATGTAGATGTCGTCGCCGTAGGCCTCGAGGGCGTCGAGGGCGATGAGAGTGAAGCGGCCGTTGGAGATCTCTTCCTGGTCGACGGTCTCGAGGTCCAGCTCGGCGGTGGCGGCAACGGCGCCTTGAACCAGGGGGCGGCCCCAGACCAAAGTGACTGCTCCGCCGCGGCCGTTCTCACCGCGCCAGCGGCCGATCACCTCGTCGTTGAGGTCGATCTTCCAGTCAGGGTTGTCCTCGGCCAGGACGTCGGTGAAGTCGGCGGCGGCGCGGAACTCGGATGGCTCTCCCTCCTCGGGCTGGATGTAGGAGACGTGGCCGAAGAGCTCCAGGGCGCCCTCGGGCCCGTCGGTCCGAGCTGTGCACGGGACCCAGACACGGCCTCCCCAGGCGCGCTCGGGGTACCAGTCGAACTCGGCTGGGGGCTCGACGCCATCGGGCAGGTCCTCGATCTCACCGCACGCCTCGCGGAAGGCCTCGCTGAGCCGCTCGGCGAAGCGCCCGTGCGGAATCCCCTCCTGGGTCGAGTCGGCGATGAAGCGGGGGATCGGACGCGGGTTGGGCGGCATCAGAGGCACTCCCTCAGGTCGGCCGCCGCACGCTCGGGCGGGTAGGTGTTGATGTCGACGCCGGTCGCGAACTCGAAGGACGCCTTGATGCTGAGGCGGGGGGCGATGTCGACGTGCCAGTGGAAGTGGTCGGCGCCGCGAGGCGCCGTGCGGACCCAGAGGTTGAGCTCCGGCGTGCTGTCGAAGCGCTTGGCGAGCAGGCGGAGCGCGGTGTGGATCATCGCCGTGCCGGCGCTGTCGTCGGCGAAGCTCACGGCCTCCGTGCGGGGGATGACGCGCAGCTCGAAGGGCGAGCGCGAGGCCCAGGGGCAGACCAGCGCCGCCTCCTCGTCGATCGCCACCAGCCGATCGCCGCGGCGAACCTCCTCGACCAGGATGTCGCTGAGCAGCCCGCCCCCGGCGGTGCGTTCGGCGTAGGCGCCGACCCGCTCGCGCTCGCGGGCGACCGCCGCGGGGACAAAGTCGAGCGCGTATAGCTGCGCGTGGGAGTGCTCGAGCGAGGCGCCGGCGCCACCGCCCTCGTTGACGATCAACTGCACGTAGGGGGCGTCGCTGTGCGCGCGCATCCGCTCGCGCCAGGTCGCGACCGCGGCGGCGAGCTGCTGCTCACTCAGCTCGTTCATCGCGGTGACGTGGGTGGGCGCGTTGATCAGCACCTCATGCCAGCCCGAGGCGGGGCGCGAGGAGAAGAGGTCGGGCTCCCCCGAGCGCCGCGACTCGAGCAGCGGGTCCCCGGCGCTGGCGAAGGCGCCCGCCTCGCCCTTGGTCGCCCCGACCGGTTCCACCACCCGCTCGTCGGCGAGCGCCGGGTAGAGGTTCGGCACGACGCGCGTCGTCCAACCGGGACTGTCGGCATCGCCGCCCCCCGGCCGCTGCGCGTACACCTCCGGCGGCGTGCGGTCCTCGCGTCCCTCGCAGAAGGGGCAGTTGTCCGATCCCTTCGGCTCGCTCTTCGGCAGGCCGAAGCTTTCGGGCCGATCGGCCCGCCCGGGAGCGAGGATCGCCGGCAGCCCCGAGAGCTGATCGATGCGTAGCTCGGGCGCGCTCAGGGTTCTAGGAGCGAGAGGGGGGAAGGTCGTCAGCGGCAGGCGGCGGTGAGGTTGGCGGCGCAGGCGGCGGCTTCGGTCTTTTCCTGCCCTGCTCGCCTCCGAGGAACGGTTCGATCATGTCCATCGGCAGCGGGAAGACCACCGTGGTGTTCTGGTTGCTGCCGATTTCCAGCAGTGTCTGCAGGTAGCGCAGCTGCAGCGAGGCTGGGTTGGTGCTGATGATGTCGGCGGCGTCGGTGAGCTTCTGCGCCGCCTGGAACTCGCCCTCGGAGTTGATGATCTTGGCCCGTCGCTCGCGCTCGGCCTCGGCCTGGCGGGCGATCGCCCGCTGCATCTGCTCGGGGATTTCCACGTCCTTGATCTCGACCGCGGTCACCTTCACCCCCCAGGGCTCGGTCGACTCGTCGATGATCTTCTGCAGCTCTTCGTTGAGCCGCTCACGCTCGGAGAGCAGCTGGTCGAACTCCGCCTTGCCGAGCACCGAGCGCAGCGCCGTCTGGGAGATCTGCGAGGTGGCGACGAGGAAGTTCTCGACCTCGACGATCGCCCGGTTGGAGTCGACCACGCGGAAGTAAGCGACGGCGTTGACACTGGCCGGGACGTTGTCGCGGGTGATCACCTCCTGCGGCGGGATGTTGAGGGTCACCGTGCGCAGGTCTACCCGCACCATGCGGTCGATCAGCGGGATCAGCAGGATCAACCCCGGTCCCTTGGTGGCGATCAGGCGACCGAGGCGGAAGATCACGCCGCGCTCGTACTCGCGCAGCACCCTTACCGAGGTGCCGAGGGCGATTACGACGAAGAACGCGATGATGATCAGTACTCCGAGTACTGCTGCCATCAGCTTGCTCCTTCCTCGGCTTGACCGGCGGGCGACCGTTCGGGGCGGACCACGAGGGTCAGGCCTTCGATCGCCTCGACCTTGACTCTATCTCCCGGGCCGACCGGGTCACCGTTGCCCACCAGGCGAGCGCCCCAAAGCGCCCCCTCGATCCACACCTGCCCCTCGGGGTCGAGCGGGCTGCGCACCTCCGCCAGCGCACCGACCAGCTCCTCGCTGCCGGTGCGCACGGGCTGGTCGCGGTGGGCCGCGATCACCTTGCGGGCGATGAAGTAGAAGGAGACGAGGGAGAGCACGCCGAGCGCGATCAGCGCTGGGCCGATGACGTCGCGTTCGCCCGCGTCGGACTCGAGCGCGAGCACCCCGGCGGCCATCAGGCCGAGTGCTCCGAGCACCGCCAGCACGCCGCCCGTCGACAGCAGCAGCTCGGCAACGAGCAGGGCGACGCCGATCAGCGCGACTACGACAAAGAAGTCCATATGGCGATTATCCGCCTTCGCATTCTTCGTGCAGGGCGAAGCGCTGGATGTCGGCCGCGAATTCGGCGTGCTCGGTGTACGGGCCCTGCTTCAGGTAGCAGAGGTTTCCGGCCCTGTCGTAGAAGGCGGTGTCCGGGAGACCACGGGTGGTGCCGATCGCCTCAGCGATTCCCTGGTCGGGGTCGGTATAGCTCGGGTAGGGGACGGGCGCCTCGGCGAGGAAGGTCTGGGCGGCGTCGTCGGAGTCCTGGCTGTCGACGCCGAGGAAGGCGACGCGCTTGCCGTAGGCGGCGGAGAGCTTCTGCAGGGTGGGGAACTCGAAGCGGCAGGGGCCGCACCAGGAGGCCCAGACGTTGACCACGACCGGGAAGCCCTCAAGGGCGGCGATGCGCCGTTCGAAGGCCTGGGAACCACCGGGCAGGAGCTGGTTCGCCTCCTTATATAGAGCGGCTAGCGGCGCTGGAGCGCCGACAAGCGCCTTGGCGTAGTCGGGGTGCTGGCCGCCGTAGTCACCGTCGCTGCTGGCGCCACAGCCGGCTGCCACCAGCCCCGTCGCCGCGACCGAGATCAGACCGATCGCGAACTGTCGTCCCTTTTTCTTCAATTCCTTGATTACAATACGTATGTTCGGTTCGCTGCTTTGTGCGAGCCGCTTGTGAGAGCGCCGGGGAGACGTAAAAGGCTGACTCCCGGCATTCCTCGTCTAGTGCCCCCGCCCGTCATCCATCGCGGCGGGGACTAAACCCGAAAGCCTTCATGGCCAAGACCAGCGAAGTTGCCGCGCCGGCGGCAGTTCCATCTAGCGCCGATATCGATCGGGCGGCGAAGTTTGCCCGCGAGCCCTTCCTCCTCGATGGCGAGGGGCCGGAGGCGCTTGCGCCGGGCACGGCACGGCGGCGGGCGCTCGACGCTGCCCTGGCGGAGCTGGACGAAGGGCTGGAGAATCCCTCGATCCAGTGGCGCCGCGACTTCTCGCTGCTGCTCGGGCTCGAGCGGCTGCTCGCCGACGAGCCGCCGAAGTTGCGCGACGGGGCGGAACTGAACCCGCATCAGGTCGACGCCCTCTCGGGCACGCTGACCGAGCTGATGGCGGAGCAGCAGGTTGCCGCTGACGGTGAAGCGAACGGCAAGGCCGCCGCCGCCGAGAAGGCCGCCGCGGCCGCGGAGGAGGCGAGCGCCGAGGGCGCCTCCGCCAACGGAGACGACGAGCTCGAGGAGGACGAGGAGCTGGCGCCTGACGAGGAGCCCCAGGATTGGGAGCTGCCCGACGAGGACGATGAGGAGACGATCGAGGAGGCGCCCGAGGACCCGGGCGCCGAGCGGCGCTTCTGGTTCGAGCACGCGACCGGCGCCGGCAAGACCGTCGCCGCGGTCGGCTTCATCGACGCCACCCGCACCGGCGGGGTGCTGATCCTCACCCACCGCCGCAACCTCGTCGACCAGTTCATCGGCGAGATCTCCGACCGCGGCTACAAGGAGCGGCTGCGACCGCCGCTGATGGGCGACCGCGACGATCCCGACGGCCCGGTCACGGTCGAGACCTACCAGTGGTTCGTGCGCAACCACAAGAAAGTCTCCGATGCCTACTCGATCGTGATCTGCGACGAGGCCCACACGGCCCTGGGCGAGAAGACCAGCGCCTGCATCCGCGCCTGGACCGGTCCCGTCTTCATCGGCATGACCGCGACCGGAGCGCTGATCGCGCGCCACGTCGCCGACCTCTTCCCGACCCAGACCTCGCGCTTCGACCTGATCCAGGCAGCGCGGCGCGGCGTGATCTCGCCGCTGCGCTGCATGCGCATCCCGCCCGGCCCGGGAGTGCGGACGATCGCCAAGGTGCCGCTGCGCAAAGGCGAGGTCGACCAGGACTTCGACCAGGAGGAGCTTGCCGCGCTGCTCGATCAGGAGCCCTTCAACGTCGCGATCGCCGACCTCTACAAGACGCGCTTCGACGGCATGCCCGGTGTCCTCTACACGGCTGGGGTGCAGCACGCCAAGAACGTGGCGCGGGCGCTGCAGGCCGCCGGCGTCACCGCGCGGGCGGTCTCCGGCGAGACGCCGAAGCGCGAACTGGCCGAGATCCTCGCCGGCTTCGAGCGCGGCGAGGTCGACGTGCTCTGCAACGCGATGCTGCTCGCCGAGGGCTGGAACTCACCGCGGGCAACGCTCTGCATGCACCTGGCGCCGACCGCCTCGCGGCGCATCTACCAGCAGCGGGTCGGTCGTGTGACGCGTCGCGCCCCCGGCAAGGAGGCCGGCCTCGTGATCGACTTCGTCCACCCGGCGACGACCCACGACGAGACGATCGTCACCCTGCACAGCCTGCTCGACCGCGACGTCTACCGCGGCGGCGCGATCGTGATCGGCCCGGTGCGGCGCTCACGCGGGCGGCGGATCCGGGTCGAGCGGCGGATCGTGCCGGTCTCCAACAACGAGGAGCGCCGCATGCAGGTGCTCGAACGGGAGCTGTGGCGGATCGCGGTCGAGAACCTCGGTCACGCCGAGCAGCACGCCTGGGCGGCACTGGCCGGGGCGCGGGTCAACCCACAGGGCTGGCGGCGGGGACGGGCGATCCTGCAGGGCTCCGGTTCGACGGAGCTGAAGCGCCGCTTCCTGCTCACCTGCGTGCAGCGCAACCGCAACTCGCAGCTGAAACTGAAAGCGCTGAGCGAGATCGCCGACCTCGGCGACGCTGAGGCCTTCGACGACGCGATCGACATCGTCGGCGCCTGGAGCCGCGAGGACAAGCGGGCGGGGACGAAAACTCTGCTGCAGGCGCTGGTCGACAAGCGGATCGGCCGCCGCGACCAGGCGCAGGCTTGGGTCTGGCGGCTCGCCTCGTACACCCCCGAGCTGCACGAAGAGTATGCGGTGCAGCGCTGGCCGGAGACGAAGCGGCTACTCGGTCTGCTGGTCAATTCCTCGGGCCGGGCGCACGGACGCAACGCGCGGCGACTGGTCCACTCGGCTCGCAAACAGGACCGCCGCCTCGCCGTGGCGCTGCTGGCCGGGGCGGTCTCGCACACGCCGGAGGGGGAAGAGGTACTGCGCGGGGCACGCATGCGGATGGCCCGCAAGCCCTCGGCAATCGCCCGCGAGCTGCTGCGCAACTTCCCCAAGGGCGGCAAGCGCCGCTCCAAACGCGGCAAGAAGCGGCCGAAGAAGAATGGGGCGGCGGCGAACGGCGAGGCGGTCTCGACGAACGAGGCGACCGCGGGGGCGAGCGACACGCAGGCGAACGACGGTGCGCGGGCGAGTGAAGAGGCAAACGTCAAGAAAGGCGCCAAGCCGAAACGTCGCAGGAAAAGACCGAGAAAAACCGGGAAGGATTCAGAGGCGCAGCTGGACCTCGCCGGCGCCGAGGCTGACGCGACCGCCGCCGGCAACGGCAACGATGAGGTTGCCGCGGTCGTCGATTCCGTCGGCGACTCCTGAGCCGTCTTCCCAGCTGACCTCGCGGCCGAGCAAGCCGTCGCGGCGGCGCCACTCGGCAAGGACGTCGTCGTGGCCCGCCCAGACCCAGTGGTCGAGGTGGCGGTTTAGGACTGCGGCGGCGGTGGAGGGAGTCGGGGGGAGCCCCGCCGGAGCAACAGCGGGGAGGCTCCGTCGGGACCCCCCCCGACTCCCTGCGGTCGCGTCAAAGAGCGAGATCGCCGGTTGGCGCAGGTCGCCGGGGAACTCCTCTGGAGCAATAGAGAGGTTGAGGCCGACTCCGATCACCGCCCAGCCGTCCTGCGGCTTGGCCTCGATCAGGATGCCGGCGAGCTTGCGTCCCTCGATCCAGACGTCGTTGGGCCACTTGACCATGCACTCGGCGTCGGGGCGAAGAGCCTCGGCGGCGGCGCAAACCGCCAGCGGGACGGAGAGCGGCAGCAGCAGGTGGCGCTCGTCGAGCGAGCGTAGGACGGCTGAGTAGAGCAGCGCCTTGCCTTCGGGGGCGGTCCAGACTCGCCCCTGCCGTCCCCGCCCCTCGGTTTGTTCGCGAGCGGTGACCACGGTGCCGCCGGGCGTCCCCGCTTCAACCAGCTCGCGCGCACGACTGTTGGTCGAGTCGGTGACCCTGTAATGGCGGTGGGGGCTTCCAAACGTCATTCCGGTGCGCTTTATATGCCCATAGCCCGCATAAGGCGCACCGGAACGCTCAGCCGCGGGCGGCGTCCTCGAGCAGCGCGGCGACGAGACCCTCGATGTCATGGCGCTCGGCTTCGACGTTGACCTCGAGGCCGGCGTCGCGGGCGGTCTCGCTGGTCACCGGGCCGATCGAGACGACCCGGGCCACTTGCGGGAAGCGCTCGCCGAGCGCGTCGGTCAGGTTGCGTACGGTCGAGGATGAGGTGAAGGTGACGTAGTCGGCGCTTTGCGCCGCCTCCACCGCCTCGGGGCTTGGCTCCTCACGCACGGTTTCGTAGAGGGCGACGACGTCGACCTCGGCGCCGCGGCCGCTGAGGTGCTCGGGGATGACGTCGCGGGCCTCGGTGGCGCGGGCAACGAGGACGCGCTTGCCGGTGACGTCGACAGTTCCGAGAGCCTCGACCAGAGACTCGGCGACAAAGCGCTCGGGGACGACGTCGGCGCTGATGCCGCACTTTGCCAGCGCGCGCGCCGTGCCCGGGCCGATCGCCGCCACGGTCGTGCCGGTATTCGCGGCAGCGCCAGATCCCGCTTCCCCTACCTGCTGCCTTTCCGGGCTGGCAAGCGCACGCGCATCGAGGCCCGCTGTGCGCAGAGCCTCGAAAAGGAGCCGCACGCCATTGGGGCTGGTCAGGACGATCAGGGCGTAGTCGCCGATTCGCTCGACTGCCTGCTCGACCTCTTTGCTCTCGAGCAGCGGCTCGATCCGGATCGCGGGCAGCTCGACTACCTCGGCGCCGAGCCCGCGCAGCGTCTTTGCCAGGCCGCTGGCCTGCTCCCGCGCGCGGGTGACGACGATGCGTCGGCCGTAGAGCGGCCGCCGCTCGAGCCAAGCCAGCGACTCGCGGCGCTTTACCACCGGCCCGACGACGATCAGAGCGGGGGCGCCGATGCCCTCGCGCTCGATCGCTTCAGGCAGAGTCCCGAGCGTGGCGACGACCGTGCGCTGGCCGTCCATCGTGCCGCGCTCGATCGCGGCGGCCGGCTCATCCGCATCGCGCCCGGCCCCGATCAACGCCGCCGCGTTGTCGGCGAGGCGCTTGACGCCCATGTAGAAGACCAGCGTGCCGGGGAAGCGGGCCAGCGCCTCCCAGTCGAGCGCGCTCTCCTCCTTCTCGGGGTTCTCGTGACCGGTGACGAAGGCGACCGCCGAGGCGTCATCACGGTGAGTGACTGGGATGCCCGCGTAGGCGGTCGCGGCGACGCCGGCGGTGATGCCGGGCACGACCTCGAACTCGATCCCGGCCTCACGCAGCGCTTCGCCCTCCTCTCCACCGCGGCCGAAGACGAACGGGTCGCCGCCCTTGAGCCGGACAACGCTCTTGCCCTCACGAGCCGCCTCGATCAGCTGCCCCCCGATCTCCTCCTGCGGCATCGATGGCTTGCCGGGCGCCTTGCCGACGTAGACCAGCTCGGCGTCCTCGTGCGCACCGTCGAGCGCTCCTGGCGGGATCAGCCGGTCGTAGTAGATCGCGTCGGCCGAGCCGATCAGCTCCAGCGATCGTGCCGTCATCAACCCGGGGTCCCCAGGCCCGGCGCCGACCAGATACACGACCCCCGCTCGCGCGCTCATCCTCCCCCTCCCAGGGGGGTGTCTGAGCTATGGGGGGGTATATTACCCCATAGCTCAGACCCGTCCGGTCCACTTCTCCGCCCGGTCGAGGATCTCGCGGGCGCCGGCGCCCATGAGGCGCTTGGCTAGTTCGGCGCCGAGGGCGGTTGGCTCGGTCGAGTCGCCTTCGACACGGTCGCGGATCCACTCGCTGCCGTCGGGCAAGCCAACGAAGGCGTCCAGGCGCATCCGGTCGTGCTGGGCGTCCACCTTGCCGCGGACGCCGATTGGGCTGGCGCAGGTGGCGCCGAGCAGTGCGACCACGGTGCGCTCGGCGGTCAGCTCGCGCAGCGCGGGTTCGTCGACGATCGCGTCGACCGCGCGCAGCGCCTCGTCGTCATCGCCGCGGATCTGCAGCAGCAGAGCGCCCTGTCCCGCGGCAGGGGTCATCGACTCCTCCGGAATCGGGAAGGCGATCTCGTCCTGCCGCCCCAGCCGGCGCAGGCCGGCGACCGCAAGCACGATCGCGTCGAGCTCACCTTCGGCGAGCTTGCGCAGCCGCGTGTCGACGTTGCCGTGCAGCTCGCTCAGCTCGAGGTCGGGCCGGACGGCGAGCAGCTGAGCTTGCCGCCGCAGGCTGGCGGTGCCGACCTTGGCGCCCTCCGGCACGTCGTCGAGCGAAGCGCCGACCCCGATCCAGGCGTCGCGCGCATCCTCGCGAGCCGGTACGGCGGCGAGCATCAACCCCTCGGTCAGCTCCGCCGGCAGGTCCTTCGCCGAGTGAACCCCGATCTCCGCCTCGCCGTCCAGCAGCGCCCGCTCAACCCCCCGCACGAACCGCGCCTTGTCCTCGGCCCCGCCATCAGCTCCGACCTCGACCAGCTCAGCACCGCCCAACATCTCGGCTACCTGACCGGCCTGGGCTATCGCCAGTGCGCTGCCACGAGTAGCAATTCGAATCATCAGCGTGTGTGCCGGACCAATCCCGGTAGGGGTGGAACGTCTTGTACTTTTTCGCCGCCGGCCATCATCGGTAGCCGCAAACGCGACTCGAAAAAGTTAAGTGGAACCCCTACCGGGATTGGTCCGGGGGAACTCGGTCACATTTGAGCCCGTCTCCCCTTCCGGCTCGGTCTCGACATCCAAGCCGAACAGCTCCCGCAGCGCGCTGACGTAGAAATACGCCTCGTCGCTGCCCGCCGACCGCTTCATCCGCAGGGTCGGCTCGTGCAGGAGGCGGGAGGCGATCGCCTTCGCCATCACGTTCAGCCGCTCGCGGTCGGCCTCGCCGAGGTCCTCCCAGCGGCCCTCGTTCTCGGCCAGCACGCGGCGCACGATCTCGTCGGCGCGCTCGCGCATCGCGGCGATCGTCGGCACGACCTCGAGCGAGGAGAGCCAGCGCTCGAAGCGGTCCTGCTCGGCGTCGAGCAGGCTCTCGGCCCGCCGTGCCTCGGCCTCACGACCGCCGGCGTTGCGGGCGACGATCTGCTGGACGTCATCGATGTCGTGCAGGCTGACGCCGGCGATCTCGCGGCAGGCGGGCTCGATGTCGCGCGGCACGGCGATGTCGACCAGCAGCAGCAGCCGGCCCCCGCGGGTCCGCATCACCTGCTCGAGGTCGTCGCGCTCGACGATGTGGTGCGGCGAATTGGTCGCCGAGACGACGATGTCGGCCTGCTCGAGCTGCTCGGGCAGCTCCTCGAAGCGGACGGCGTTACCTTCGAAGCGCTGGGCGAGCCCGATCGCCCGGTCGTAGTGGCGGTTGGCGACGAAGACCGTGGCAACGCCGCGGCGGACCAGTGCGCGGGCGACCAGCTCGGCCGTCTCGCCGGCGCCGATCACCAGCACGCGCCGCTCGGCGAGGTCGCCGAGCGTGCGCCGCGCCAGCTCGACCGCGACCGAGGGGATCGAGACGTTTTTCTCGCTGATCCCGGTCTCATCGCGGGCGCGGCCCCCGGCGGCGAGGGCGCCGCGGAAGAGGCGGTTGAGGATCGGCCCGGTGCCGCCCTCGACCAGGGCCAGCTCGTAGGCGCGTTTGACCTGGCCCTGGATCTCGGCCTCGCCGACGATCATCGAGTCGAGCCCGGCGGTGACGCGGAAGAGGTGGCGGACGGCGTCGCCGGAGCGCAGCGAGTAGAGGTGGCCGAGCAGCTCGGTGGGGCGGATCTCGGCCTGGCGAGTGAGCACGCCCAGCGCGGTCGACTCGGCCTCGACCGGGTCGGAGACGACGAGGTAGAGCTCGGTGCGGTTGCAGGTCGAGATCGCCGCCGCCTCGTGGATGCCGGCGACGTCGGTCAGCTCGCGCAGGGCGCCGGCGGCGCGTCCCTCGGTGAGGGACAGACGCTCACGAAGGTCGAGCGGCGCGGTCTTGTGGGAGACGCCGAGCGCCAGCAGCTCAGACATCGGCGCTCACCTCCTCGCGGTCCGAGGTAGAGGCGACCTCGCCGTTGGCGCGATGCTCGGCGAAGCTGGCGAGCTCGCGCAGCTCCCTCTCCATCCGCTGCAGTTTGCTCGCCATGATCGCGACGTAGACGACGATCAGGACGAGGAAGACGACGTAGGCGCCGGCGACGTACTTGCCGGCTTCATCGAGCGGCAGCGCCGGAGCGGCGGCGAGCAGGGCGAGCACCTAGCTCACCTCCGGTGCGATCCGGGAGCCGCTGGCTCCCGGCGCCGGCGCATCGAGGGCGCGCCGCAGGCGCTTCAACTGCCCCGAGGTGCTCTTCGCGGTCAGCTCGAGCTTGACCAGCGTCACCCAGAGCAGCGCGATCGCCAGCAGGCAGACGAGGAAGGTCAACATCATCGATCCCGGCAGGCCGCCGTTGGCGGTGCCGAAGGTGCGTGGATGGACCAGGCTCTGGGCCATCCGCACCGCCATGAAGTTGAGCGGCACGAAGGCGCCGGCGGTGACGGCGAAGACCGAGGCGTAGCGCGCCTGGCGCTCGGGGTCCTCGATCGCGTAGCGGAAGGGGTAGTAGGTCGCGTACATCAGGAAGACGATCAGGAAGCTGACCAGGGTCGGCTCGTCCCAGACCCACCAGTGCCCCCAGGAGGCCTTGGCCCAGATCGAGCCGGTGATCAAGACGGCGACGCCGAAGATCACCGACATGTGGATCGAGACGTAGGAGTAGGCGTCCCAGCGCCGGTTGCCGCTGCGCAGGTGGAAGATCGCGAAGACGCCGCCGACGACGAAGCCGACGAGCGCCGTGATCGCCAGCGGCACGTGCAGGTAGAAGATCTTCTGGATGAAGCCCTGGTCGGCGTCGAGTGGCGCGTAGAAGAAGACCAGCGAGAGAGCAGCGGCGATCGCCACGACGGTCGCGATCGAGAGTGGTCTCAGTCCTTTGCCGTACATGCGTTTTGGCGGTGGGAAGCGGCCTGGCCGCTAGTCCTCCAGCAGGAAGTCGAAGACGGCGTAGCCGACCAGGAAGAAGATCAGATCGTATAGGGAGAGGACCGCCAGCCAGGTGCCGAAGCGGTGGTAACCGGGTCCGCCCGCGGCGAGCAGCGGCTCGCTGGCGCCTGTCGCGGCGATCATCAGCGGCACGACGAGGGGCAGCAGGACGAGCGGGCCGAGCAGGTCGCGGGCGCGCGAGTGGACCGCCATCGAGGAGATCAGCGTGCCGGTGGCCGCGATGCCGAGGTCGGCAAGCAGCAGCACGGCGAGAAGCGGGCCGAGCGCCGCCGCCGAGCCGAGGAAGAAGAGGGCGAAGATCGGCACGACGACCAGCTCGAGCACCAGCAGGTAGGCGAAGAGCGCCGTCGCCTTGGCGGCGAAGAGGGCGCTGCGGTCGATCGGGGCGAGACGGATCGCGTCGAAGCCGCCCTCCTCGCGCTCGGCGACGAAGAGCCGGTTGACGCCGAGCAGGGCGGCGAAGAGCAGCGTCGCCCAGAGCACCCCTGCGGCGAGGCTGCCCGAGAGCGCGGTGCGGTCGAGGCCGAAGCGGAAGATGACGAAGGTGGTGGTGGCGAAGAGCGCCATCGCCGGCAGCGACTGCAGGGTGCGCAGCTCCGCTCGCAGGTCCTTGGCGAGGATCGTGGCAAAGGCCGTGCGCGACCGTGTCACAGCTTCCCCTGTTCCTTGGCGGGGAATATTGAGGCAAAGGCACAGCGGAAGCTCATTTGGCCGCCACCTTGCCGCCCGCCTCGAGGCGCAGCACCTGGTCGGCCTCCACTTCGAAGCGCTCTGGATCGTGGCTGACGACGACGCGGGTACGGCCTTCGCCAGGGCCGATCAGCGCCCGCACCAGGTCGCGGCCCTCGGCGTCGAGGTTGGAGTCGGGCTCGTCGAGCAGCAGCAGCTCTGGCCTGTGCAGGACGCAGCGGGCGATCGCCAGGCGCTGGCGCATCCCGGCCGAGAGCTCAGCGACTCGCCCCTCGGCGCGGCGCTCCATGCCGACCGCGGCGAGCAGCGCGTCGATCCGCGCCTCGGCGTCCGCACCGCGCACCCCGTGCAGGCGAGCGTGAAAGCGCAGGTTCTCCCGCCCGCTGAGGTCGCGGTAGAGCAGCGGCTCGTGGCCGAGGAAGCCGATCCGGCCGCGCAGCTTCCAGGCTTCGGCCGGCAGCGAGCAGCCCAGCGCACGCACCTCGCCGCCGCTCGGCCGCAGCAGGGTGGCGAGGATGCGCAGCAGCGTCGTCTTGCCGGCCCCGTTGGGGCCGAGCACGAGCAGCGTCTCACCCCGCGCCAGCTCGAGGCCGATCCCGTCGAGCGCCGTCCGTTCGCCGTAGTCGCGGCGCAGCCCGGCGAGGCTCAGCGCCGGTTGGTCTGTCGCCTGGCCGGGCTCCACTGCGGGGATTGTGAACGTCTAGGCTGCCGCGGCACATCTCCCAAGGAGGAACGAATGAGCAGGACCAGCAAGGCAGGGGTGGCGCTGGCGCTGGTGGCCAGCGTTGTGGCGCTCGTGGCGATTCCGGCCGGCGCGGCCAAGCCAGGCCAGACGGTCGACGTGCCGAGCACGCTGAAGATCAGCGCCTACGGCTACAAAGGCAAAGTCACGTCCGGCAACTCCAACTGCGTCGCCGAAAGAACAGTGGTCCTGAAGCAGAAGGGCTACGGCGTGCTCGGCCGGACCACGTCCACCGACACCGGCAAGTGGGAAGTCAGCCCCGAAGACCTGCACTTCAAGGGCCCGCTCCCCTACAAGATCTACGCTGAAGCGAAGCCGCTGACGCAGGCCACCGCAGGCCCGATCTACAAGTGCGAGGCCGCCACCTCGAAGACGATCGAAATAGCCGGCGGCTGAACCCGGTACGGAGGTTGATCGCTCGCGGTACGCTTTGGAATCCGTGAGCGATCAACCTCCAATCCTCAACGAGGTCGACACATACGGGCCCGCCTACATGCGGGTTGCCGAGCGGCTCGGCCGCTACGAGGGCAACGAGGAGGAGGCGCCGCTGACGATCGAGCTGCTCGGCCTCTCCGAGGGCGATCGGGTGCTCGACGCGGGCTGCGGGCTGGGTCGGTTCGTCGCCGCTCTCGCCAAGCACGGGATCGACGCGGTCGGAGTCGACATCTCCGAGATCGCGATCGCCGAGGCCAAGCGCGTCTACCCAGGGCCGACCTACTACGTCGCCGATCTGATGCAGCCGCTGCCGCCGGAGCTGCGCGGCTTCGACGGCCTGGTCAGCCTCTCTTCCAGCTTCGGCTTCGGCGCCACCGTGGCCGAGGACGAAGCCATGTTGGGCGCCTACCACGACGCGCTGCGCTCGGGGGGCAAGATGGCGATGGAGCTCTCCGACCTCGAGCGCTCGCGCTTCCGGCTCAAAACTGACGAGGGCGTGGTCGAGCGGGAGACGAACGGGGTGCAGGAAACGCTCGACGTCGACTTCTCGACCGGGATGCTGCATGTCCATTATGTCTTCGGCGACGACGTGGTCGATTCGCGCATCCGCATGTACGAGGCGGACGACCTCGAAAGGATGGCGGTCGAAGCGGGCTTCCACGACGTCGAGCGCTACGGCAACTTCGCCGGCGGCCCGAAGCGCCCTGAGGACCGGCTAGTCCTCGTCGCAACGGCATGAGGGCAACGCTTTCACCCCCTGGCAGAGGGACAAAACGTTGCACCAGAAGGTGGCCTCGATGACTGCAACGTCTTCTCCCCCTAGCGGGGGGACAAAGCGTTACACCGGGGCTGCGGTGGTGGTCGACGCCTACTCGACCGGGGCGCGGCTGGCGCCTCGCTTCGCTGCCGCTGGCCTGCCCGTCGTCCACGTGCAGAGCAGCCCGCGGCTACCCGAGTTCTACTCGCGTGCCTTCCGGGCCGGCGACTTCGTCGAGAACGTCGTCCACGAGGGGGACCTGGAGGCGACGGCGGCACGGCTCGCCGCGCATGACCCCGCCTTCGTCGTCGTCGGCGCCGAGCCGGGGGTGCCCCTGGCCGACGCGCTCAGCGAGCGGCTCGGCTTGCCCTCCAACGGCAGCGCCCAGAGCGTCGCGCGGCGCGACAAGAACGCAATGTCCGAGGCGCTGCGGGCGGCAGGCTTGCGTACCGCGGAAGCCCTGAAGACAGCCGACGCGAGCGAGGCCGTCGCCTGGTCGCAAGAGCGCGGCGGCGCCCCGGTTGTGGTCAAACCGCTCGACAGTGCCGGTACCGACGGGGTCAGCATCTGCCACGACGGCGCCGCGATCGACGCCGCCTTCGCGGCGATCCTGGGACGGCCCAACGCCCTGCACGGCGCCAACGAGGAGCTGCTGGTCCAGGAGCTGCTGGAGGGCACCCAGCTCTTCGTCAACTCGGTCAGCTGGGACGGCGTCCACCACGTCTCCGAGGTCTGGCGCGACAACAAGCTGCGCGCCGGCGCCAACTTCATCTACGACTACGAGGAGCTGCTGCCGCGTCACGGCGAGCAGCAGGACCAGGTCGTCCCCTACGTCGAATCGGTGCTCGACGCGCTCGGCATTCGTTTCGGCCCCGCTCACACCGAGGTGATGCTGACCGAGACCGGCCCGGTGCTGGTCGAGTCGGGGGCGCGCATGCACGGCTCCGTCCCCGACGAGATCGTCGATCGCTGCACGCCCAGCCACCAGACGCTTACCGCCGAGGCCTACCTCGAACCGCGCTCGGTGGCGCGCCGGGCGGCGCGACCCTACGAGCTGATGGCGGGCGCCTACTGCGTGATGCTGATCTCCCAGCACGAAGGGCGGATCGTCGCCGACGCCGGCATGCGGGAGATCGAGGCGCTGCCCTCCTTCGCCGGCACGATCTCGATGCTCGGGCCGGGCGACCGGCTCAAACGGACCGTCGACCTCTTCTCATGCCCGGGGATCATCTACCTGGTCGACCCCGACCGAGATCGGCTCAAAGCCGACTATGACCGCATCCGCGAGCTCGACGCCACCGGCGTCTTCGAGCTCGAGGAGCTGGTCGCCTCTTAAAGCTGGCAGGGGACCCGGGTCAGCCACCGCGCTTGCGCAGGGTGCGGCGGCCTACCTTGAGAAGGGGGCCGGCGCCCTCGCGCAGCGCCTGGGTCCGCACGGCGCCCTTGCCGTAGAGCAGCTTGGCCGAGGCGCGCACCGCTTCGCCAAGGGTCTGGTCGTAGGGGTGCCACCAGAAGTCGCGGGTGATCCCCGGCTCCCAGGAGTTCATCTTGACGTTGACGCACTCGTAGAAGCCGAATTTGGAGTGCGAGCGGCCGACGCCCGAGTCCTTGACGCCGCCCCAGGCGCACTGGCAGGCGCCGTGGCTGAAGGAGTGGTCGTTGACCCAGACCATGCCCGACTCGATCCGCCGCGCGATCCGCTCGCCCTTCTGGCGGTCCTTGGTCCAGACCGAGGCGCCGAGCCCGAACTCGGAGTCGTTGGCGAGGTCGATCGCCTCCTGCTCGGACTTGACGACGACGATCGGCAGCACCGGGCCGAAGATCTCCTCGCGCATGATCCGCATCTCATGCGTGACGCCGGTGAGGACGGTCGGGGCGACGAACTTGCCTGGCAGGCCGGCGACGTCGACGGGGCCGCCGCAGAGCTTGGTGGCGCCGGAAGCGACCGCGTCATCGATCAGGTCGACGACGATCTCGTACTGGCCGTCGGAGGTCATCGGGCCGATCTCGGTGTCCCATTGCAGCGGGTCGCCGAGGCGCAGCCTCTCGGCCTCGCCGGCGACGCCGGCGACGAAGCGGTCGGCGACCTCCTCGACCACGTAGACGCGCTCGATCCCCGAGCAGGTCTGGCCGGCGTTGGCAAAGCCGCCCCAGACGGCCCCGGAGATCGCGTTGGGCAGGTCGGCGTCGGCGCAGACGATCATCGGATCCTTGCCGCCCAGCTCGAGCACCGAGCCCTTGAGGCGCTCAGCGCAGACGGCGCCGACCTTGCGGCCGACCTCGACCGAGCCGGTGAAGAAGATCTTGCCGGCGCTGGAGCGGGCCAGCGCGTCGCCGACCGCGCCACCGCCGTGGACGACGCGGACGAGGCCCTCGGGCAGGCCGCCCTTCTCGAAGACGCGGCGGATCGCCTCGCCCAGCAGTGGCGTCAGGCTGGCCGGCTTGAGGACGACGCCGTTGCCCGCCATCAGCGCGATCGCGACCTCGCCGAAGGGGATCGACCAGGGGTAGTTCCAGGGGGCGATCACGCCGACGACGCCGATCGGCTCGTAGGTGAAGCGGCTTTTCTTGGTCATCAAGAAGGACTGGGTCATCCGCACCTTCTCGTCGGCGAGGATCTTGGGGCCGGCCTTCGCGCACCAGTGCAGGGCGTCAACGGTCGGGAGGAGCTCCATCGTGTAGGCCTCGGCTCGGGGCTTGCCCTGCTCCTGGACGAGGAGTTCGGCGATCTCGTCGATCTCGTCAAGGAGGGCGTCGGCGGCGCGCTTCATGTAGCGGGCGCGGTCCTGTAGGGAGAGCTCGGCCCAGGCGGGCTGGATGCGGGCTACGTCGTCTACTACTCCCTGGACCTGTGCAGGGGTGATCGTGGCGACGGAGCCGACCAGCTCACCGGTGGCTGGGTTGAAGCTCTCGAGGGTGGACTGGGCTGGGGGGCTCTGCGTGGCGGTCTCCATGGCAGTCGATTGTAAGCCGGTGTGGGGGAGCCGGGGAAGGTTTCGCCGGTGCCTATGTTCGCTGCGCTCACCAATGAGGTGCCGCTTCGCGGCTGAGAATCACCCTGCGGGAGCCGCTTCGCGAGGCACCGTCGAAGCCTTCCCCGGCTCCCCTCGACAGCTCCACTTTTCCTTGAGCTGTGAGACCGTGCAGCGACAGCTTGGCCCGTGGTCATACTCAGCGGCAGTGGCCGATCAGCTCTTTGACACCGGCAGTGGGGGCAGTTCCGGACCAGCGGATCCGCCCGCCGATGCGCCGCTCGCGGTGAGGATGCGGCCGCGGAGCTTGGATGAGCTGGTGGGCCAGGAGCATGTGCTCGCCCCAGGATCGGCGCTGCGTACAGCGATCGAGAGTGGGCATCCGCATAGCGCGATCTTGTACGGGCCGCCGGGGGCCGGGAAGACGACGCTCGCAAGGATCGCCGCTGCTGGGGCGGAGGGGGCCTTTGAGGAGGAGTCGGCGGTCAATGCGGGGCGGGCGGAGATTCGGGCGGTTATCGAGCGGGCTCGGGAGCGCAGGCAGGGGAGCGGCCGGCCGACGGTGCTCTTTCTGGATGAGATCCATCGGTTCAACAAGGCGCAGCAGGATGCGTTGTTGCCGGCGGTGGAGGAAGGGCTGCTGACGCTGATCGGGGCTACTACTGAGAACCCCTACTTCGAGGTGAATTCGGCGCTGTTGTCCCGCTGCCAGATCTATGAGCTGCGGCCGCTCGAGGCGGAGCAGGTGGAAAAGCTGTTGCGGCGGGCTCTTGGTGATCCGGAGCGGGGGCTGGCGGAGCCGCCGCCGGTCGAAGATGCGGCGCTGGAGATGTTGGCGCACCGCAGTGGGGGCGATGCGCGGGTGGCGCTCTCGGCGCTGGAGCGGGCGGTTGAGCGGGCCCGGGGGGAGACCATCGACGTGGCCGCTATCGAGGATGCGCTGCAGCGCAAGGCACTTGAATACGACCGGCAGGGGGACCGCCACTATGACTTCGTCTCGGCCTGGATCAAGGCGACCCGCGGATCCGACGTCGACGCCTCCCTCTACTACCTGGCGGTGATGTTGGAGGGCGGCGAGGACCCACGCTTCATCGCCCGCCGTATGGTCATCCTCGCCTCCGAGGACGTCGGCAACGCCGATCCGCAGGCGCTGCTCGTCGCCGACGCCGCGGCGCGCGCTGTCGACAGGGTGGGATTGCCCGAGTGCGCGCTCAACCTCGCTCAGGCCGCCGTCTACCTGGCACTGGCGCCGAAGTCCAATGCCTCCTACAAAGCCCTGGGAGCCGCCCGGGCCGAGGTGCGCGAGCACGGCGCCAAGACGCCGCCCGACTACCTGCGCGACGCTCACTACCCCGGCGCCAAGACGCTCGGCCGCGGCGAGGGCTACCGCTATGCGCACGACGAGCCGGGCGGCGTCAGCGATCAGCAGCTGATGCCGGAGGGCCTCGAGGATCGCCGCTTCTACACGCCGACCGATCGCGGCTTCGAGGCCGAGCTGGGCCGCCGCCTGCAGGCCTTGCAAGAGCGGTTCCGCAAGCTCTAGTCTCGGCGCAACTTTCGGTGCCGGTTGTGTTTTAGAGAGCGGCTTTCCAAGCTAGAGCCAGGGAGAGCCGACACACCGGCCGGAGGCCTGGACTGGGGGCCTCCGGCCGGGTATCAAAAGGGACACACAGGGGGGAACGGTGACCGCGCCTAGCTCGATGGGGCGCAGTCACCGCGTAAGGGGCCAGGCAGGGGGGGCGGCGATTGCGCCGTCGCTCCGCCCCGCGCTTTATCCGAGGATCGCCTGGAGGGCGAGCGAGACACCGGCGACGACGAGGATCGCGGCGATCGTCTTGAGCAGGGCGTCGTCGTCGAGCCGCCCGGTCAGGTGGGCGCCTATGTAGGCGCCCGGGACCGCGCCGACGCAGCCCGCGGCGAGCAGGTCCCAGTCGATTCCACCGGCGATGTGGCCGATCAGCCCGCCGATCCCGACGATGACCCCGGTCGCCGCGTTGGTCCCGACCGCTGCCTTCGGCGCGGTGCCCAGCCAGCGCACCATCGCCGGCAGGCGCAGCGTGCCGAGGATCAAGCCGACCAGGCCGCCCAGCACGCCGACCGCGAAGGCGATGAGGATCGCCACCCAGCGGTCATGAGTGGTTCCGTGGTGCTGCGAAGCATCGGATTGCGCGGCCGCTCGGTTGCCCTGGAGGCGACGCGTATGGCGACTGATCTCAACCGCGCCATAGAGGACGACCAGCGCGATCACGGCGAGCAGGAGGCGCTGGGGCAACAGGCCCGAGACGAGTCCGCCGGCGATGCCGCCGAGCAGGGACGGCGGCGCCATCAGCCAGAAGAGGCGCCAGTCGATGCGGCCGCCGCGCCAGTGGGCGATCGAGGCGGTGAAGGCAGAGGCGGCGCTGATCGCGACGTTGGCGCCGGCACCCGCCGCTGCCGAGGAGGAGAACTGGAGCACCAGCGGCAGTCGCAGGTTGCCGAGGACCAGGCCGGCGATCCCGCCCGCGACCGCGACCAGAAAAGACCACGTCGCGATCAGGACCAGATCCATCGACGCGGCACGGTAGCGAGGATCGCCTATCGTGATCACATGGCCACTGAGGAGCAGGAGCGTCTTCGACTCGGCGGCATGGCTCTGCGCAATGGCTTGCTGATCCATGGGCCGACCCATTGGGCAGCCGCGGTGCGCGACCCCGACGGCACGGTGCACGTGGCCTCCGAGCGCAAGCCCGAGCTGGCGCCGGGGCTCGCCGCCAAAATTCCCGGCTTGCGCGGACCGCTGAAGCTGGCCGAGGCCCTGGCGGTGCTGCCTCTGGTGCGGCGACGGATGCCGCCGGCGCGCCTGCCCTTCGAGAACTGGCGCGTAATCGGCGCGATCGGCGCCACCTTGCTCACCACGGCGGCCCTGCGCAAGCGCTTCGGCAGCTCGGCCATGCGCGAGGGCGTGGTGCAGGTAGTCGGCGCGGCCCCCGCGGTGGTGGCGCTGCTCGACCGCGACCTCGCCGCCTACCACGGGGTCGAGCACAAGGCGATCGCCGCCTACGAGCAGGGCATCGACGATCCGGCCGGCGTACCGAAGGAGCACGACCGTTGCGGCTCCAACCTGATCACGCCGATGATGCTGCTCTCAATAGGGGGGACGGTGCTGCTCGAGCGCCTGGTCGACCGGCCCAGCCCGGCGGCTCGCGCCGTCGTTGGCCTGGCGGGAGCTTCGATCGCGGTCGAGATGTTCGCCTGGAGCGACCGCCATCACGGTGACCCGCTCGCCGAGGCGTTCCACACGCCCGGTCGGGAGATCCAGCGCTTGATCGCGACCAAGGAGCCGACGCCAGAGCAGCTCGAGGTCGGCGTCGCCGCGCTGGCCGAGATCCTCCGGGCCGAGAACGGCGCGTAGACTGCCGCCCGTGCTTGGAAGGATCGACCACATCGGCGTCGCCGTCGAGGACCTCGAGGCCGGCATCGAGCTCTATGAAAAGAGCTTCGGCATGGAGCTGGGGCTGCGCGAAACAGTCGAGGAGCAGGGCGTCGAGGCTGCGTTGCTAAACGTCGGCGAGGGCCACGTCGAGCTGATGGCGGCGACCGGCCCCGACACGCCGGTCGGTAAGTTCATCGACAAGCGCGGCGCCGGCCTGCACCACGTCGCCTACGCGGTCGAGGACATCGACTCGACCCTGGAGCAGCTGGTCGCAAACGGGATCGAGCTGATCGATGCCGAGGCGCGGGCCGGGATCGGCGGCAGCCGCGTCGCCTTCCTGCAGCCGCGCTCGACCGGGCGCGTGCTCACCGAGATCGTCGAACCCCCAGAAGGAGGGCACTGATGGCGGACGCACAGAGGGTGGAGGTCGGCTTCGAGGGTGGTCAGGTGGTCTCGGTTCGGCTCACCGACGAGGAGCTGAAGGACCTGCGCAAGCAGGTCGAGAAGGGCGGCTGGCACGACGTCAAGACAGAGGACGGCGTGCTCGCCCTCTACGTCGGCAAGGTCGCCTTCCTGCGCATCGACTCCGGCGAGCACCGGGTCGGCTTCTCGCTCAAGAACGCCAGCTGATGCGCGCCCGCAAGCTGCTCGGCACCGCCGCCCTGGCGACGCTGGGCGCGGCGCTCTGGTGGCGCAAGAACCCATCGGCCTGCCCTTACGGCCAGCGCTTCTGGGTCGAAGCCCCGCACCCGGTCATCACCCGCGACCGCCTGCGCTCGGTGCTGCGCCCTGAGGCCGGCGAGCGCATCCTCGAGATCGGTCCCGGCGTCGGCTACTACACCCTCGACATGGCCCAGTGGGTCGACCCTGAGGGCAAGATTGAGATCTTCGACATCCAGCAGGATTTCCTCGACCACGTCATCGAGCGCGCCAAAGAGCGAGGTCTCACCAATGTCGTCCCCACCCAAGGCGACGCCACCGCACTCCCTTATGAGGACGACTCGATGGACGCCGTAGTCCTCACCGCCGTCCTCGGGGAGATCCCCGATCCGGTGGCCGCCCTGCGAGAGATTCAACGGGTTCTCAAATCCACCGGCCGCCTGGTGGTAGGCGAGCTCTTCGGCGACCCCCATTTCACCACCCAGGCGAGTCTCAAACGCCTGGCAGGAGAAGCCGGCCTGGAATGGGATACCCATTCCGGCAACTGGTTCGCCTACTTCGCCACCTTGTCGTCTGGCTGAGGCATGCCAGGGGTCGGCCCCGGCGGGCCGAAGCACCGCCGGGGCCTTCCTTATCGAATTACCAGGGCGAGCTGTCCACCCCACTTAGGTTGGACTGGATCACCTTGGCCCTATTCGATGCGTAGGCGTCGCCTCCATCGGCGTCGGCGTTTCCACCGTCACCTCCGGTTGCGTCACCACTGGTCGCCGAGGTGTCGCCACCGTCGGCGTCCGCATCGTTGTTGCTGCCCCGTCCCTCACAACCGCAGGACTTGTTCTCATACTGCTGCTCCTGCGGTTCGGACTTGGCGTAGGCGTTGCCGTTGTGCTCCTGGGTGTTGCCGGAATTGGCGTCGCCGCCATTGCCACCTGTGGCATAGGCGTCGCCCCCAGTCGCTTCCGGGTCACCCTGCTTCACTTCCGACTTGTTGCTCTGCGGGGGACCCGAGCTGTTCTTCGAGTGCTCCTCGCAGCCGCACCCGTCCTCGCGGGACGAGTGGCCGGAACCTTTGCAGCCGCAGCTCTCGTGCGAGGAGCCGCCGCCGCTTGACTCGTTGGCCTGCTTGACCACCGCGTCGTTCGATGCATCGGCGTTGCCACCGTCGGCGTCGGCGTTTCCACCGTCACCTCCAGTCGCGTCACCGCTCCTAGCCGAGGTGTCTCCACCATCAGCGTCCGCGTCACCACCGACCGAGTCGGCAACCGCGTTGCCGTTGCCGTACTGGGTGTTGCCGGTGTTGGCGTTTCCGCCATTGCCACCAGTGGCGGTACCGCTGCCACCGTAGGCGCTGGGGCTGCCCTGCTCGACGGTTGACTCGTTGCTCTGCGAAGAGCCCGAGCCGTCTTTCGGGGACTGTTTGCAGCCGCAGCTCTCGTGCGAGGAGCCGCCGCCGCTTGACTCGTTGGCCTGCTTGACCACCGCGTCGTTCGATGCATCGGCGTTGCCACCGTCGGCATCGGCGTTTCCACCGTCACCTCCGGTCGCGTCACCACTGGTCGCCGAGGTGTCGCCACCGTTGGCGTCCGCATCGTTATGCCCTCGATCTTTGCTTTGACCGCAACCGCAGGACTTGCTCTCCTTCTGCTCCTGCGGCTCGGACTTGGCAAAGGAGTTGCCATTGCCTATCTGGGTGTTACCGGAATTGGCGTTTCCGCCATTGCCGCCGGTAGCTTCGGCGTCGCCGCCAGTTGCTTCGGGGCTGCCCTGATGAACGCTCGACTCGTTGCTCTGCGAGCCCGAGCCGTCCTTCGAGGGCCCTTTGCAGCCGCAGCTCTCGTGCGAGGAGCCGCCGCCGCTTGACTCGTTGGCCTGCTTGACCACCGCGTCGTTCGATGCATCGGCGTTGCCACCGTCGGCGTCGGCGTTTCCACCGTCACCTCCGGTCGCGTCACCACTGGTCGCTTCGGTGTCGCCACCGTCTGCGTCCGCGTCACCACCGACCGAGACGGCAACCGCGTTGCCGTTGCCGTACTGGGTGTTGCCGGTGTTGGCTTCGCCGCCTTCACCGCCGGTAGCGGTAGCGCTGCCACCGGTGGCACTTGGGTCGCCCTGGGTCACGCTGCTGCTGTTGCTCTGCCCACTGGCAGGTTCAGGCAGCGGCACGGTGGCGCCAGCTGACGCCGTTCCGATTGCCATGGCGACCATGGCTGCGATTACAGCCATGAGATATCGCATTGGTAGTTCCTTCCATGCTTGAGTTTGCTCTTCGCCGGGGGGTGAGTTGGCGGGCTCCCGGCGCAGCCCTGGCGTTGGTCCCGGGGACCTAGCCAGGGCGCTCAAGTGCGCAGACGAACGGGGTGGGCGCGCGGAAGTCCGCCGCCTTTCCGAGCCTGCGCGGAGTCGCCGGCGCCACAAGCGCGAGCAACGCGAGCAGCGCGACGATGGGGACGAAGGATGTGCCGCCGGAGTCAGGTACGGCGTTCGCCGGCGATTCGGGAGCCGGTGAGGGCGTCTCCGACGGTGTGGGGCTCCCACCAAGATGCTTGATGGTCGAGCTGGTGAGGGCAGCGGCGTGTAGGGCGCCGACCGCGGGCGAGCGGGTCGCCCCTCTATCGGTGAGCTCCGAAAGGTCGATCCTCCCGATCTCGAGTCCGCCGGTCGCCGCCAGGTCCAGGTATTCGCCGAGGGACAGTTCCGGCGCGATCGCGCCGCGGTTCGAGAACAAGCCGGCGGGTGGCACGTTGGGGAAGCTCGTTGTTCCCTTCGGGGAAGGCTCTACGCGCGCTGGGGTTGGGCCAGTGGGCATCGCAGCCTCGCCGCTCACCGGGGCGATGGAGTCGAGGAGATCGGCTGGCTGAAGGGCCGGATCGGCTGACAGCCGATCGGTGGCAAGCGCGGCCATGCTGACGGGGTCGGGGCGGGTCCCCCCGGCCAGTTTCGAGAGCGGGTGCTTGGGAGCGGGGACCGCGCTGGCGTCCGGTTCTACGTCTGCCGGCGCGCTGACTTCACCCGCCCGGATGGCTACCGAACCGGCCGAATCGACGATCGCCGATGAGGTTGGCGCGGCACGGTCGACCGCTGTCGTGGAGACAGGCGGGTTCGCCGCAGGGGCTGGTGTCTCGCCCGGCGTCGGGGCGGCCGAGCTGCCTTCCCCCGCTGGTTCAGAGGAGGGGGCGGCGGCGCCTGCGACTTCCTGAGTATCGACCGGTTCGGGGGCGGGGGCAGGGCTGACGCTTGCCTCTGGCTGTTCGGCGGTGACAGGGCCTTCAACCGTAGGAGGCATGCTCGCCGCGTCGACCGTTTCCGCGCTCGCCGGCGCAGCGATCGACAACGCTGCGATCACCGCTGCCAGGACGCCCAAAGAGAGGACTCGGAACCCTGAGATCCGTTGCTTGACGGTCGAGAGAAAAATCACCACGGACTGACCAAGCTACCCAATATTCGTCCAAATTCACAGGTATTTTTAAAGTCTTGGCGAGCCTCACCTTGAGGTCAAGGCCCAGTCCCCAAGGGGAAAATACCTGCACGTAAACGCGCCAGCGGAGCCAAGGGCTCGCAAAAGACGAAATGTTAAGAAGGGTGCCCCGTCGGACTGAGGCGCGCCGCTGTTAGTAGCGCGGCGGTAGGTCCCGGCGTTCCTCTGGGACCCGTTCGACCCGTTCTTCCGGCGCCACCGCTTCGCGGCGGCGGGCACGGTCGGACCAGATTGCCTCTTGGAAGAAGGAGAGGACGAGGCCTGCGGCGCCGGCGATCATCAGGATCAGGCCGACGGTGTCGAGGCTGACGCCCTGGACGTGAATGTTGGTCGCGTAACGAAGGATGGCTCCGACTGCGATCAGGAATATGGCTCCAGCGATGGTCACGCCACGTCGTTACCCGACGCGATCACGCCTCAAACGACGGTGACTTCGCGTTTAGCTCCCGCTATGCGGAACAAAAGGCGAAGTCAGCCTGGAGTGGACTGGCAGGTTGGGCACCAGTAGGTGGTGCGGTTGGCGTCGCCTTGGCCGCGGGAGCGGATTGGGGTGGCACAGCGGGGACAGGGGCGGCCGGCCCGTTTGTAGGCCGCGCGGTCCTGGCGACCTTGTTCGACCGCTTCAAGCATTAGGTCGTGGGCGGCTTGGACGACGTGGTGGAGCTGCTCGTCGCCTATCTGGCCGACCGGCTGCCACGGGTCGAGTCGAGCCTCGAAGCAGGCCTCGCTCTTGAAGATGTTGCCGACGCCAGCGATCAGGTGCTGGTCGAGCAGGGCGTCGCCGACGGCTCGGTCGGGGGCGCTGCGCAGCGAGCTCGCCGGGGCGCCGGAGTCGAAATCCGGTGCGAGGATGTCGGGGCCGAGGCGGGCGAGCACTGGGTCGCGGCGCAGGGCGCTCTTGCCGAGCACACGCAGCGTGGGCCCGCCGAACTGGACCGCTTCGGAGCTCTCGCCGCGCAGCACCGCCCAGGCCGCGCCGGCCGGCTTGCGCCAACTCGCGCCGCGCCGGTAGACGTGCCAGGCGCCGCTCATGCCGAGGTGGCTATGCAGAGCGCGGTCGCCGAAGTACAGCAGCAGGTGCTTGCCGCGGGCGTCCACCCGCTCCATGGTCAGGCCGTCGAGCCGCTCGACGCCGGCTGCGCGCCCACGCGGGTTGGGGGCGCTCACCTCCAACTGCTCGCCGTCGAGCGCGGTGCCGATCCGGCGCGCTGCTCGCAGGATCGTGTCGCCCTCCGCCACCGGTTAGGCGAGAGTGGTCCAGAGCCGCTGCTCGGCCTCGGCGACGCGGTGCGCGGCGACGTCGATCTCGTGCCAGAGCTGCGGGTCGGGATCGTCGCGCTCGCTGGCGGCGTGGAAGGCGTTCGCGAGCTCCGTCCAGCCCGCCGCCGCCTCGGCGGCCAGCGGCGCCTCGGGCCGGCCCGCCTCCTCGAGGAAGCGCGAATACATCAGGCGGAAGGCGCCGCCGCCGGTGCCGCGGCGCTCGATCACCTGGTAGCCGAAGCGGGCGCACCACTGCCAGTCCTCGGCGACCTCGGGCCAGCTGCCCGCCTCCGCGGCGAGGCGATCGACCGCGCCGAGTCCGGAGAACTCGCCGAACGGAGAGGCGACCATCGCCTGGGCGGCACGCTCGATCGCCGCCGGGATCGCCTCGCGCAGCTGCTCTTGGGTGATGCCGCCGGAGGCGGTGAACATGTGGCCGGAGAGGGGGTAGGCGGGGTGGCTGCTGTGGCGAGCGCGGTCGAGGTCCTCCAGCCGCGTCGTCGTCTGCAATTGCTCGAAGCCGGTGTCGGAGAGGTGGGCGAACTGCTCGTCGTAGCCGGCCAGCACCACCGCGTGGCCGGGGAAGTGGGCCGAGTTGCCGTAATGGTCGAGGTAGTAGAGGTCGGTGAGCAGCAGCACCGGCTGGCCGGCGTCGACCTCGGCGCGCGCTGCCTCCCAGGCGCCGCCGTCGCCCTGCTCGAACGTGCGCAGTTGCAGCGCCGCCCCGGTCAGCTCGTCGAAGTTCTCCTCCAGCCGCGCCGCGCGCCCGTTGAACCAGCGCGTCGGCGAGGCGTCCTCGAGGGCGACGTAATAGAAGCAGGCGCCCGCCCCGAGCCCGAACGCCATCTCCTCGCTGATCTCCGCTCCGTGGAAGGCGAGCACGTTGCGCAGGGCAGTGGAACCGCAGTGGTGGCCAGGCGTGTGGACGTAGCCGGGGACCGAGGGCATGACGGGATACTGACCTACCGGCTTATCCTGCGCGCCGATGCGCGACGCCGATCTCAGACTGCTGCGCCTGATGCGCACCCGCGGCCATTCGCCCGGCCTGGAGTCGGCAGCGAAGGCATTGGGCAAGGCGGGCAACAATGCGGCCGTCTGGGTCGCGATCGGGCTGGCGCTGGCGCTCCTCGACCCCGAACGGCGCGAATCCTGGCTGATCTGCGCCGTCCTCGGTCCGATCGCGATCGGGCTCAACTACGGGATCAAGCTCCTGGTCAAGCGGCCGCGGCCGGTGCTCGAGGGCCTGCCCCCGCTCGGCGGCGCACCCAGCTCA
Organism: Solirubrobacterales bacterium; assembly: GCA_033856195.1. Classification (GTDB taxonomy): domain Bacteria; phylum Actinomycetota; class Thermoleophilia; order Solirubrobacterales; family 70-9; genus VRUE01. Next base: position 35,423 of record JAWVFL010000024.1, read on the forward strand.
CTCAGCTTCCCTTCCGCCCACGCCCTCTCCTCGTTCGCGGTGGCGACGGCGATGTTCCGGGTCGACCCCGCCACGGCGGGCGCCCTCGTCGTCGCCCTCGTCCTCTCGCTGGGCCGCCCCTACCTCGGCATGCACTACCCGTCCGACGTCCTCGCCGGCGCCCTCCTCGGCATCATCCTCGGATTGCTTGTCCCACTTTCCATATGAGCAGTGAGAGAGCCGCCCCCGGACGCGGGAGTGGGGGGCCATCCATATCTGATTCTTTGGCCCCCCACGGGAGCAGAGGAGGCGGCGTTATATGAAGGTCGGGATCGTCGGCCTGCCCAACGCGGGCAAGTCGACCCTCTTCAACGCGCTGACCAGCGGCGGGGCGCAGACCGGCGACTACCCCTTCACGACGATCGAGCCGAACGTGGCGATCGCCCCGGTGGCGGACGAGCGGCTCGAGCGGGTCGCCGAGACGCTGCGCAGCTCCAAGCTCGAACCGGCGACGATCGCCTTCCACGACATCGCCGGCCTGGTCAAGGGCGCCTCGGAGGGGGAGGGCCTTGGCAACCAGTTCCTCGCCTCGATCCGCGAGACCGACGCGATCTGCCACGTCGTCCGCTGCCACGCCGACTCCGGCGTTCCGCACCCCGACGGCCGCGTCGACCCGCTCGCCGACATCGAGACGATCGAGACCGAGCTGGTGCTCTCCGATTACGAGCAGGCCGAGCGGCGCCTGCACCGGGTCGGCAAGGGCGCCAAGGCGGGCGACGCCGAGGCGATCGCCGAGCGTGACTGGCTCGAGCAGGTCGTCGCCGCGCTCGCCGAGGGCAAGCCGGCCCGCTCGGTGCGGGTCCCCGATGCCGCCGCGCACGGCCCGCGCAACCTGCAGGCGCTCACCTCGAAGCCGATCCTCTACGTCGCCAACGTCGACGAGGGGGACGCGGAGGCTCCCGTGGCGGTGGTTGAGCACGCCGAGTCTGTGGGCGCCGGCGTCGTTGCCGTCAGCGCCCGGATCGAGGGCGAGCTGGCCGAGCTCGACCCGGCCGAAGCGGAGGAGATGCGCGAGTCCTACGGGGTCGAGGGCTCGGGCCTGGCGCGGCTGGTCCGCGCCGCCTACGACCTGCTCGACCTGCTCACCTTCTTCACCGCCGGCGAGGGCAAGGAGGCGGTCGCCCGCCCGATCCCCCGTGGCTCGACCGCCTGGGAGGCGGCGGGCACCATCCACACCGAGATCCAGGACGCCTTCGTCAAGGCGGAAGCAATCGGCTGGGAGGAGCTGGTCGAGTGCGGCGGTTACGCGCCTGCCCGCGACAAGGGCCTGCTCCGCATCGAGGGGCGCGACTACGTCGTCCAAGACGGCGACGTGATCACGATCAAGGTCTAGTCCCGCCCGGCTCGCGGGCTCTAGGGTTTGCGCATGGACGAAGGGGCGCGCTTCCCGAAGGTGGCGGCGAAGGCCGGCCACTACGAGAGCTTCTACATCAAGGCCTGCCGGCCCGGAGGAGGGCGGGGGATCTGGATCCGCCACACGGTCCACAAGCGGCCCGGGGCCGAGCCGACCGCCTCGATCTGGTTCGTCCTCTTCGACCGCGAGGCCGAGGGGCCGCGGGCGACGAAGGTGACCGTGCCGGCCGAGAAGCTCGCGGCGCCGGCCGGCTTATGGATCAGGGTCGACAAAGCCGAAATCGGCCCGGGGCGCGCCAGCGGCTCAATCGAGACCGACGCGCTGACGGCCAGCTGGGAGCTGAACTTCTCCGGCGACGCGGAGCCCTGCAAGTACCTGCCGGCCGACTGGCTCTACGAGGCGCCGCTGCCGCGCACCAAGTTCGTCGCGCCGTTCCCCAACGCAAGCTTCAGCGGGCGCCTCGGGCTCGACGGCGAGGAGATCGAGCTGGACGGCTGGCCCGGCATGATCGGCCACAACTGGGGCAGCGAGCACGCCGAGCGCTGGGTCTGGCTGGAGGGCACCGGCTTTGCCGGGGACGCCGGCACCTACTTCGACGCCGGCGCCGCCCGCGTCAAGGCCGGTCCCTGGACCACGCCCTGGCTGCCCTCGGGGATGCTCGTGCTCGACGGCGAGGAGCACCGCCTCGGCGGTTTCGGCCAGATTCGCAACGCGTCGATCGAGGCCCGCCCGACCGCCTGCGAGTTCACCCTGCCCGGCAAGGACATCGTCGTCCGCGGCCGCGTCTCCGCCCCGCAAAAGGACTTCGTCGGCTGGGTCTACGCCGACCCCAAGGGCCCCGAGCACAACACGGTCAACTGCTCGGTCTCCGACCTCGAGCTGACCGTGGAACGTCCCGCCGCCCCGCCCCGCCAGCTCACCCTCCGCGCCGGCGCCGCCTACGAGTTCGGCATGCGCGAGACCGACCACGGCATCCCGATCCAGCCCTACCCGGACGGCTAGCCCGCCAACTTCTGGAAGCTCATCCAGGTGCTGTAGCCACCGAGGGCGACCTGGAGCTGTTCGCCGCTGACGGTGGTGACGCCGCCGGTGCCGAAGAGCTTTGCCGAGACGATCCGCGGCGAGACGCCGCGTTTGGTGATGACGACCTTCTTCAGGCGGCCGTCGAGGTAGCCGCCGAGCTTGGCGCTGATCTCGGGGCCGCTGAAGCGCAGCGTCCAGTCGTGCAGCGGGCAGTAGTAGTCGTAGGGATCCGGAACCGCGGTCAGGTAGGGGATCGCCGGGCCGAAGAAGACGTTCTGGACGCTCTCGGTGTAGCCACCCGAGCAGGCGGAGAAGTAGGTCTCGGCGATCTTGCCGCCGTAGGTCACGACCTCGCCCCTGGTCGCGTCCGTCGCGGCATTGGTCGTGGCGGTCTCGCTGGAGAGGCCGTCGTAGACCTGGCTGCGGGTGTCGTCATAGAGGTCGAAGCCGTTGCCACCGACTCCCCCGGTCAGGGCAAAGGAGCGCGACTCGACCGCCTGCGAGCGCAGCTCGGCCGCCGGCCACGAGGGTGGCGACTCATTGGCGATCACACCCTTGACGTACTGCTCGACCGGCAGCGCGTTGATCGCGTTGAGCGACCCCGCCTCGCTTTCGGTCGGCACCGCCTCGAGCACGCCCCGATAGGTGCCGACGCCCGAGATCGCGACCTTCCCTTTGCCGGCGGCGCGCAGCTTGGCCCCACAATCGGCCAGCGGTTTGCCGGCCGAGCTGCGCAGCTTCACCCGCGAGCCGGTGCGGTGTGCCTCGTAGGTCTGTGCGGGGTCCAGCGCTTGGCCGCAGGCGCTGGTGGCGCCGCCGAAGCCGATGTCGCCCGGCGAGATGTCAACGAGGACCCGGACGATCTTCGCTCCCTCTATCTGGCTGATCGTGCTGCCCTGATAGTAGTGGGCGAGAATGAAGCGGTAGTCCTTGCCATGCAGGGCGTAGCCGTAGGCGCCGTACTGGCTGACGCCGACGCCGTGGCCGAAGCCGTGGCCGCGGACCACCCAGTTGACGTTCGCCGCAGCCGCCGTGGGAGCGAGCGCAAGCAGAAAGAGGCAGAAGCCGAGGAAGGCTCGGCGGGTTATGCGCGGCGTAAGCATCTCTCGGCTCAACAGATTCGCCCTGCCCGAGTAGCGGCCTGCATTACCCTGAGCTTCCAGTGCGCTTTATCTGGGATATAGCCGGATAAGGCGCACCGGAACGGGAAAGGAGACTGAGATGGCGACGCAAACGGTGCAGGCGACCGACCACAAGCTTCTCGCGGCGGGCGAGTGGCTGGAGACCGGCGAGTGGGGCGAGGTAGGCAGTCCGTACGACGGCGCCGTCGTCGGCCGTGTCGCCGAAGGGGACGCGGCGCTCGTCGATCGTGCCGCCAAGGCCGCGCAGGAGACCTTCGAGACGGCCGACTTTCCCCAGCACGAGCGCGCCGCCCTGCTCGATCGCGCCGCGGGGCTGGTCGGCGAGCGCATCGACGACCTGGCCCTGACGATCGCCGCCGAGGCGGGCAAGCCGCTGAAGACCGCGACGGTCGAGGCGGAACGCTGCGTCGACACCCTCACCTTCTCGGCGACCGAGGCGCGCAAGCTGACCGGTGGCACGGTGCCGATGGAGGCCTCCCCCGCGGGCATCGGCAAGCTCGGCGTGATGCTGCGCGTCCCCTACGGGGTCGTCGGCGCGATCAGCCCCTTCAACTTCCCGCTCAATCTCGTCGCCCACAAGCTCGGCCCGGCGATTGCCGCCGGCAACGCGATCGTTCTGAAGCCAGCCGGGCAGACGCCGATCTCGGCGCTGAAGCTGGCCGAGATCCTGGTCGAGGCCGGCCTGCCGGACGGCTGGCTCAGCGTCATCCCGGGGCCGGGCTCAGAGGTTGGCAACGCGATCGTCGAGCACGAGCTGACCCGCGCCCTCACCTTCACCGGCTCGGCTGGAGTCGGCTGGGGCATCCGCGGCAAAGCCCCGCACAAGAAGGTCAACCTCGAGCTCGGCTCCAACGCCCCTCTGATCGTCGACGACGACGGCGACTGGGAGACGGCAGCCGACAAGGCCAAGCTCCACGCCTTCTCCCACGCCGGCCAGAGCTGCATCTCGATCCAGCGCATCCTCCTCCACGAGGAGATCGCCGATGCCTTCACTGAGCGGCTCGTCGCCAACACGGAGGCGCTGCGCGTCGGCGACCCGCTCGATCCCGGCACCGACGTCGGGCCGCTGATCTCCGGCGACGATCGCGACCGGGTCAAGCAGTGGATCGACGAGGCGGTCGCAGCCGGCGCCGAGCTGCTCACGGGCGGCGAGCTGGTCGACGAGGGTCGCTGCCTGGCGCCGACCCTGCTCGGCGCGCCGCCGCGCGACGCCAAGGTCTGGTGCGAGGAGATCTTCGGCCCGGTGGCGACGATCGACCGCTTCGCCGATTTCGGCGAGGCGCTGCGGATGGCCAACGACTCCAAGTTCGGCTTGCAGGCAGGTGTCTTCACGCGCGACATCGGCCGCGGTCTCGAAGCGGCCAAGACTCTCGAGTTCGGTGGGGTCCTGATCAATGAGGTCCCCACCTTCCGCGCCGACCAGATGCCCTACGGTGGGGTCAAGGACTCCGGCAACACCCGCGAGGGGCCTGCCTTCGCCGTCCAGGAGCTGACCGAGGAGCGCTTCGTCACCCTCCAGTAGTTAAATCATTAGGTAGTAAAAATTGGGTAACCTCTCCCCGTCCATCGAGCGAAGGGGAGAGAAATGAAGTTGCACGGAGCATTGGTTCGGGTCGGCGTCACGCTTGCCGTCCTGGCGCTGTCGTTTGCGATGGCAACGGCCGGCAGTGCCGCGGTATCCGATACCGAAGGCCAGACCACACTCGAACAGCGCGTCCTCGGCGGCGCGCCAGGCTCCTACCGCTTCCTGCAACTCGGCGAAGGCGAGCCGTACACGGTCCGCCAGGAACTGGCGGCGGCCAACGTCGGCCGCGCCGAAGCCCGTACCTCGCTCACCTACTTCGGCCAGCTCTCCGACTTCCAACTCGCCGACGAGGAGTCGCCGGCGCGGTTGGAGATCATCGATCCACTCTCGACCCCACTGAACCTTCCCTTCGGCGCGGCCTGGCGGCCCTGGGAGGCGCTCGAGCCCCAGATCGACGAGGCGATGATCCGCCAGTTCAACCAGCTCGCGGCGGCCAGCCCGGTCGCCGACGGCAGCGGCTCGCACCGTGCGATGGACTTCACGATCGACACCGGCGACTCGGCGGACAGCCAGCAGCTGAACGAGACGCAGTGGGTGCGGACCCTGCTCGAGGGCGGCGCCCTGAACCCCAACAGCGGCGTCGACAAAAAAACCTACTCGCACCTCCTCTGCCCGAACCTGCTCGTCCCCGGCGCCGCCGAGGCGGCACGCTACACCGGGGTCCAGGACTACAACGACTACTTCGAGGGCCCCTTCCCGGAGTTCTACGACCCCAACAAACCGGCGGGACCGCACGCCGCCTGGCCCAAATACCCGGGGCTGATGGACAAGGCGCAGAAATCCTTCACCGCGGAAGGGCTGGACGTTCCCTCCTACGTCGCCTTCGGCAACCACGATGCCCTCGTGCAGGGCAACGCCGCCGCGAACGCCGCCTTCGAGCTGGTCGCCACCGGCTGCCTGAAGCCGATCGGGCCCGTCCCCAATCCCGAAAACGCGCAGGCGCTGCTCACCTCGCTGCTCAGCCCGACGAACCTGCTGGGGACCCTGCTGACCAACCCCCAGAACCTGATCTTCGTCCCCGGCGACCCGAAACGCCAGTTCGTCTCCAAGAAGCAATACAAGGACGTCTTCAAGGCTGGCTCCCAGGCTGACGGCCACGGCTTCGACTTCATCGACCCGGCGCAGGAGTCGGCCTCGAAAGGCGCCGCCGGGTACTACTCCTGGAGCCCCGATCCGGGGATGCGCTTCATCGCCCTCGACACCGTCGCCGAGGCGGGCACGATTGTCACCCCGACCGGCCACTTCACCGCCGACGGCAACATCGACGACCCCCAGTTCAAATGGCTGCGCGGGCAGCTAGAAGCGGCGACGGCCGCGGACGAACTGGTGGTGCTCTTCAGCCACCACGCGCCGGAGAGCCTCACCGCCGACGCCGCCGACGAGCTGGCGCCGCTATGCCTGCTCAACGACGCGCATGGGCACGACATAAACCCCGGCTGCGATCTCGACCCGCGTAGCTCGCAGCCGATCCACCTCGAGGCCGATGCCGTCAACCTGCTGCACGAATTCCCCAACGCGATCGCCTGGGTCTCGGGCCACTCGCACGACAACATCGTCAACCCGTTCCCCGCTTCCGGCGGGTCGGGCTTCTGGAGCATCCGGGTCGCCGCCGAGGCCGACTGGCCGCAGCAGGGCCGCCTGCTCGAGGTCTTCGACAACCACGACGGCACGCTCTCGATCTTCGGCACGATCGTCGACCACGTCGGCCAGTCGAAAGCGCCTGCCCCCGGCACGGCGGCGAGCGGCATGGACCTCAACGACCTAGCCTCCGCCGGCCGCACAATGAGCTTTAACGACCTACAGTCCGGCGCCCCCGAAGGTGAAGGGGAAGCTAAAGACCGCAACGTCGAGCTCCTAGTCGAAGATCCGCGCTAGGCCGCAGCCTCGAAAAGGCCGGTAGTAAGGGGGACGGGAGACCCTCCCCAGACACTCAACATCGAGCCATAGCGAGATGTGTCTGGGGAGGGTCTCCCGTCCCCCTCCCAACAACCCCTACTCGTGTGGCCTAGCCATCCGCCGGTGGTCGAGGGCCTCCTCGAGCACGGAGGGCTCGACGCCCTGCTCGAGCGCTACCTCGCGCAGGGAGCGGCCTGACTCGGCCGCGGCCTTGACGATGTCGGCGGCGCGGTCGTAGCCGATATGGGGGTTGAGCGCTGTGGCCGTGGCCAGGGTGGCCTCGGCGTGGCGCTCGGTCATCTCCTCGTTGGCTTCGATGCCGGCGACGCACTTCTCATCGAGCAGGCGCGAGGCGGAGGCGAGCAGCTTGATCGAGTCGAGCAGGTTGCGGGCGATCAGCGGCACCCGCACGTTGAGCTCGAACTGACCCTGGCTGCCGGCGACGGTGATCGTCGTGTCGTTGCCGATCACCTGGGCGGCGACCTGGATCACCACCTCCGGGATCACCGGGTTGACCTTGCCGGGCATGATCGAGGAGCCCTTCTGCAGCTCCGGCAGGCGCAGCTCGGCGAGGCCGGCGCGCGGGCCGGAGCCCATCAGCGCCAGGTCGTTGGCGATCTTGTTGAGTGAGACGGCGTAGACCTTGAGCGCGCCCGAGAGCTCGACCAGCGAGTCGCGGTTGCCCTGCGCCTCGAAGGGGTCGAGCGGGGCGGAGATGTCGAGGCCGGTTTCGGCGGCGAGCCGCTGGCGCACCTTGGCGGCGAACTCCGGGTGGGTGTTGAGGCCGGTGCCGGTCGCGGTGCCCCCGAGCGGGATCTGGCCGACGCGCCGCAGCGTCGCCTCGATCCGCTGCACGCCGAGCCGCACCTGGGCGGCGTAGCCGCCGAACTCCTGGCCGAGGGTGACCGGGACCGCGTCCATCAGATGGGTGCGGCCGGCCTTGACAACGTCGGCGAACTGCTCGGCCTTGGCCTCCAGGGCGGCCTCGAGCGCGCCCATCGCCGGCAGCAGATCGTGGGTCACCTCGCCCAGCGCCGCCAGGTGGACGGCGGAGGGGAAGACGTCGTTGGAGGACTGGCCCATGTTGACGTGGTCGTTGGGATGGGTCCCTTCGCCGGCGAGGTTGGCGAGCACCTCGTTGGCGTTCATGTTGGAAGAGGTGCCCGAGCCGGTCTGGAAGACGTCGACCGGGAACTGGTCGTCGTGTTCGCCAGCCGCCACCGCGTCGCCCGCCGTGGCGATCCGCTCGGCCACCGCCGAGTCGAGCTCGCCAAGCTCGCCGTTGACCAACGCGGCGGCGGCCTTGAGGCGGCCGAGCCAGCGGACGACGGGCACGGGAACCCGCTCGCCTGAAACCGGGAAGTTGTCGACGGCCTTGGTGGTCTCGCCACCCCAGAGCTGCTCAGTCAAGGTCTTTGCCTCCATCGAAGTCGTGGTCTCTTCAGCGTATTCAGCCGGAAGCCGCGCCGCCGTCCCAGCAGGTGCTCAGCCGTTGGCGTGGCCGGCGTCGAAGCCTTCGCGGTAGGTGCGCAGGAAGGCGGGTGGCAAGGGTTGGTTCTCGGGGCTGTAGCGGGCCGCGGCGGAGAGCCGGCGGATCAACTCGGCGTGGATCCCGTCGGTGTTGTCGGCGCCCCGTTGCGCCGCACCGAGCAGGTAGCCGAGTTCGAGGTTCGCGTTGCCACCGGGGTCGGCGCGCGCTTCCGCGTTGAACTTCGTGGCCGTCGCCAGCATCGCCGTGCCGACCGTGGCGAGGTCGCCAGCCTTCTGGTTCTCCGCAAGGCAGTCGCTGATCGGCGTCTCGTCGGCCAGCATCACCGCGCCGGGCGCGGCACGCAGTGCGCGCAGGTATGCAGAAGACCCTTCGAGACAGGCGACCGGTGTCGCGTCGTCGGTCCGCCCACATCCAGCCGCGGCGAGAACCGCGGCGACCGTCAGCGCAATGGCAATCCGAGCAGGCATCGGCGCACCATCCTACGGATGCCCCTCACGATCGAACTGGGTCAACTTCTCTACCTGGCAGATCCAGAAGCTGATGCAGTTCGGCTAATCGCCGCGAGCGGAGACGCCGCCGGAGTGGATTGTCCCGATGCCGCCGGGAGGACCTTGGGGGAGTTTTTGCGGCGGCGATTTGGGGCGCGGCTTGCGACCGCCGACGGGACCGGTGGGGAAGACTTCGACCCATTCGGCGAGCTGGAATTGCGGGACCGGGGAGTGCTGCCAGGAGAGGTGGAGGTGATTGCCGCAGCCGTGGCCCGCGTCCCCGTTGTAGCCGACCCAGCGGAAGGGCGGCACGGGCTGATTTTGCAACGGCTCGGCCCATTCGGCGAGTCGGGTGATGCCCGCCCAGTTGGCGTCGCATTTGCTGCTCGGATTCAGCGGGATGACGTCGACGGCGAGGCCGTTGTAGTGGTCGGAGTTGCGGACGTGGCACTGGTTGCAGCCGACGTGTTCGCCATTTGGGAGTGGCCCCGAGTAGCCGTCGTTGATGTAGATCGGGAAGCGGTCGGCGATCCAGCGCAGGTCGGGCACGATGCGCCGATCGACCATGTCGCCTTCTTCGTGCGGGATCGCGGCAGGGATCGGCACGATTTCGCCGGTTGCGTAGGCGAGCCTGGTCGCCGTCGGCCCGGCGCTCGCCGAGGACACCGCCAGGAGGCAGAGCGCGAGCACCGCCGCCGCGGCAAGCAGGCCCTGCCCAACGCGCCGCGCGAGGTCGATGCGGTCGTAATTGTGTCCGCTATGCGGAGGGAAATGCGACATCGTGTCGGTGGGGCGATCCACGCGGCGGTTATCGACGCCGGCGGGCGTTCACTTGAGAACAGCAAGGCAGCGGTAGGGTTCCGCTCGGTATGCCGACGGTTCGCGAGGCCAGCTTCGATCTCTTCCGGGAGTTGGGGATGACGACGATGTTCGGCAACCCCGGCTCGACCGAGCTGCCGATGCTGGCCGACTTCCCCTCGGACTTCCGCTACGTGCTCGGCTTGCAGGAGGCGGTCGTGGTCGGCATGGCCGACGGCTACGCCCAGGCCTCGGGCAAGACGACGATGGCCAACCTGCACACCGCGCCCGGGGTCGGCAACGCCATGGGGGCGATCTTCAACGCCCAGGCGAACCACTCGCCGCTGCTGGTCACCGCCGGGCAGCAGGCGCGGGCGCAGATCACCCTGCAGGCGAACCTGACCAACCGCGACGCGATCCGCATGCCGCACCCGCTGGTCAAGTGGTCCTTCGAGCCGGCCCGGGCCGAGGACGTGCCGCTCGCCCTCGCCCACGGCGCCCACCTCGCCGGCCTGCCGCCCAAGGGCCCGACCTTCGTCTCGCTGCCGATGGACGACTGGTACGCCGAGGTCGATGCGGCCGACGCACGCGAGGCGATCGCTCGCAAGGTCAGCGGCCGCGCCGCCGCTGACCCGGCAGCGGTTCGCGTCCTCGCCGATCGCCTCGACGCCGCCACCAACCCGGTGATGGTCGCCGGCCCGGACATCGACGCCTCGGGCGCCTGGGATGACGCGATCGCCCTCGCCGAGCGCCAGCACCTGCCGGTCTGGGCGACGCCGGCGCCGGGAGGCGGCCGCATCGGCTTCCCCGAGAACCACGCCAACTACCGCGGCGTCCTGCCGCCGGCGATCGGCCCCGTCGCGCAGACGCTCGAGGGCCACGACCTGATCCTCGTCGTCGGCAGCTCGGTCTTCCCCTACTACCCCTACATTCCCGGCCCGCTGCTGCCCGAAGGGGCGAAGCTGGTGGCGATCACCAGCGACCCCGACGAGGCCGCCCGCGCGCCGATGGGCGATGCGCTGGTCGCCGACGTCAAGCTCACGCTCGAGGCGCTGCTCGCCGACGTGCCCGAGTCGACCCGCCCCGCGCCCGAGCCCAACCAGGGCCCGCAGGAAATCCCGCCCAGCGACCCGCTCAACCCCTCGACCGTCCACACCGCCCTCGGCGAGGTCTTCCCCGAGGACGGGATCGTCGTGCTCGAGTCCCCCTCCAGCACCCTCGCCCTGCGCAACCAGCTGCGACTCTCGCGGCCCGGCAGCTACTACTTCGCGGCAGGTGGCGGCCTCGGTTTCGGTCTCGCCGCCTCGGTCGGCGTTCAGCTCGCCCAGCCCGACCGCCCCGTCGTCTGCGTGATCGGCGAGGGCTCGGTCCAGTACGCGGTCAGCGCCTTCTGGAGCGCCGTCGCCTACAAGGCGCCGGTCACCTTCCTGGTCGTGCGCAACGAGGAGTACGCGATCCTCAAGTGGTTCGCCGAAGTCGAGCAGGTCGCGGGGGCGCCCGGGCTCGACCTGCCGAAGCTCGACGTCGCCGCGGTCGCCGAGGGCTACGGCGTCAACGCCACCCGGGTCAAGGACCGCGACGAGGTGCGAGGCGCCCTGGAGAAGGCCTTCGCCTCCTCTGGTCCGGAACTGGTCGAAGTCCCGGTGACGCCGGGGATGTCGCTCTTCTAGGCTGGACTGACGATGGCGCTGCTGGAGAGGAAGCTGGCGCCGCCTCCCTCGGAGCCGGCCCCCGATCGCGCCCCCGACAGCCTCGCTGGCGGCACGGCCCAGCCGCTGCGGGGCGAGCTGGAGCAGCTGCTCGGCGCCGACCGTGTCCTCGCCCGCGCCAGCGACATCGTCCGCTACGCCTCCGACGCCAGCCCCTACCGGCTCTTCCCACAGGCAGTCGTGATGGCTCACGATGCCACTGACGTCGCCAAGGTGCTCGATTACGGCAGGCGCAGCGGCATGCCCGTCACCTTCCGCGCCGGCGGCACCAGCCTCAACGGCCAGGGCCAGAGCGACGGCATCCTCGTCGACGTGCGCCGCCACTTCGGCGGCGTCGCGGTCGAAGACGGCGCCAAGCGCGCTCGGATCCAGCCTGGCACCGTGCTCGGCCACGCCAACCGGGTGCTGGCGCCGCACGGCCGCAAGCTCGGCCCCGACCCGGCCAGCACCGACATCGCCACGGTCGGCGGCGTGATCGCCAACAACTCGGGTGGGATGCGCTGCGGCGTCAGCAAGGACTCCTACTCGACCGTCAGCTCGATGACGCTGGTGCTCGCCTCCGGCACGACGATCGACACCGCCGCCCCCGATGCCGCCGAGCGCTTCGAGGCCGAGGAGCCCGAGCTCGCGCAGGGCCTGGCCGCGATCCGCAACGAGATCCGCGCCGACGCCGAGCTGAGCGAGCGCATCCGCCGCAAGTTCGCGATCAAGAACACGACCGGCTACCGGCTCTGCGCCTTCCTCGACGCTGAGCAACCGCTGGAGATCTTCCGCCGCTTGGTCGTCGGCTCCGAGGGCACGCTCGCCTTCGTCGCCGAGGCGGTCTTCGAAACCGTGCCGTTGCCCTCCCACACAACCACGGCCTGGGTCCACTTCCCCGGCATCGACGAGGCGATCGCGCCGGTGCGAGACCTCGTCGACAGCGGCGCGACCGCGGTCGAGCTGATGGTGGCGCCGGCCCTGATCACGGCCGCCTGGAACATGGTCGGCGCGCCGCAGGAGTGGAAAGAGCTGCCGCCCGAGTCGGCCGTGCTGCTGGTCGAGTACGGCGCCGCGAGCGACGATGCGCTCGACGCCTACGTCGCCAGGGCGAGCGAGATCTTCGCCGCGCACGAGACGATCCGGCCGATCGACTTCACCCGCGAGGCCGAGGGGATCGAGCTTGCCTGGCGCGTGCGCGAGGGACTGCACGGGCTGATCGGGCGCCTGCGCCTGCCCGGCACGTCCCTGATCGTCGAGGACGTCTGTGTTCCACCGGAGCGGATCGCCGAGGGAGCGCAGGACCTGCAGGCGCTGCTCGGCGAGCACGGCTTCCTGCCCGGCGTCGCCGGTCACGCCTCGGCCGGCAACCTCCACTTCATGCTCACCCCGGACTTCGCCAAGCAGGAGGACCGCGAGCGCTACGAGGCCTTCATGGCCAAGCTGGTCGAGCTGATCGTCGGCAAGTACGGCGGCTCGCTCAAGGCCGAGCACGGCACCGGCATCAACATGGCTCCTTATGTAGAGCGCGAGTGGGGGGAGGTGGCGACCGAGCTGATGTGGCGGGTGAAGCAGCTCGCCGACCCCGACGGCGTGCTCAACCCCGGCGTCGTCCTCAACCGCGATCCCGATGTCCACCTGCGCAACCTGAAAACGACCCCGGCGATCGAGGAGTCGGCGACGACCTGTGTCGAGTGCGGCTTCTGCGAGCCCGTCTGCCCCAGCCGCAACCTGACCACGACGCCGCGCCAGCGGATCGTGCTGCGCCGCGAGATCGCGCGCCAGCCAGCCGGCTCGCCGGTCCAGAAGGCGCTGCTCGAGGAGTACGAGTACGACTCGCTGGAGACCTGCGCCGCCGACGGCTCCTGTCAACTTGCCTGCCCGGTTGGCATCGACACCGGCCAGCTGGTCAAGGAACTGCGCAAGGAGCGCCACGGAGAACGCGCCGAAGCGACGGCCCTGGCGGCGGCGAAGCGCTGGGCCGTGGTCGAGGGCGCCTCGCGCGCCGGCCTGCGCCTCGGCGGGCCGCTGGCTCGGCGGACGAAGCGAGGGGAGGGATTGCCACCGCCGGCATCGGCAAAGTTGCCGATGACCCTGCACGAAGGCGCCGCCGCCGTCTACGTCCCTTCCTGCACCAACCGCATCTTCGGCGGCTCGCCGATCGAGGCGCTGGTCGAGGTCTCGCGCCGCGCCGGCCTGCCGGTCTGGATCCCGCCAGACGTCGCCGGCAGCTGCTGCGGTCTCCCGTGGAGCTCGAAGGGCTTCGCCGGGGCGCACCGCCACAAGGCAAACGAGATGGTCGAGCGGCTCTGGGAGTGGAGCGGCGAAGGCGCGCTACCGGTCGTGATCGACGCGGCCTCCTGCACCCAGGGCATCGCCGACCCCGGCGAGGGCGCGCTGAGCGAGGAGAACGCTTCGCGGCTGGCCGAGCTGGAGATCCTCGACTCGGTCGCCTGGGCACACGACCGCCTGCTGCCCTGGCTCGAGGTCGCCGAGAGGGTTGGCTCGGCAACGGTCCACCCAACCTGCGCGACGCGCCACATGGGCCTCGCCCCCCGCCTGCGCTCGCTCGCCGATGCCCTCGCCGACGATGTCTACGTCGCCCCTTCGGCCACCTGCTGCGGCTTCGCCGGCGACCGCGGCATCTCCCACCCCGAGCTGACCGCTGCCGCAACCCGCCCCCAAGCCGAAGAGCTGGCTGGCCGCGACTTCGACGCCCACCTCTCCAACAACCGCACCTGCGAGATCGGCCTCAGCCGCGCCACAGGCGCCGACTACGAGTCGATCGTCCTCTTGCTTGAGCGGCTGACGCGGGTCGCCAACTAGGCGACGCTGGACTTGGCCTTGGTGTCCGCCTCGGCTTGGCGCAGTGCGGCGGCGACCTTGGCGTCGCGCTCGAGGCGCCGGTCGAGAATGGGGTTGAGGATTCCTCGCAGCGCCGATACGTAGCGCCACCAGCCCGGCGCGAAGACGCGCGGCGCGCGTTCCTCGATCCCCCGCACGAGCGCCGCGCTGGCCTGCTCGACCGGGATTCGCTTGAAGAAGGCCTTAGGCAGCAGTTCCTGCATGCGCTTGCCGCCCTGCTCGCGGTCCAGTCCCTGCCGCACCATCTCCGTGTCGACCCAACCGAAGTAGGCGACCGTGGCGCTCGCGCCCCAGGGGGCTAGCTCCACCCGCAGTGGCCGGCCCAGCGCCTCGACCGCCGCCTTGGAGGCGCCGTAAGGACTCATCATCGTGCTGTTCATGAAGGCGGCGACGGATGCGACCAGGACGACCTGGCCGTTGCGCTCGGAGACCTGCGGCAGCGCGGCGCGCACGGTATTCCAGACGCCGAGCAGGTTGACGTCGATCACCTTCTGCCATTCCTCGGGCGGCATGGTTCGGGTGGTCGCGCCTTCCGGGGCGATCCCGGCGTTCGCCATCGCCACGTCAAGAGCGCCGAAGCGCTCGACCGTCTGGGCGACCGCGGCCAGCATCGCCCCCGCGTCGGTGACGTCGGCTCCGATCCCGATCGCTCGCTCCCCGATCCGCTCGGCCGCCTCGCGCGCCTGATCGGCATCGAGGTCGACGACCACCACCGAGGCGCCGCGCATGTGTAGCTGGCGCGCCGTCTCGTAGCCGATCCCGCGGGCGGCGCCGGTGACCAGCGCCACCTTTCCGTTGAGGTCGTAGGCGGACATGCCGGGAGGTTATTCCCAGCTGCTAACGCGGAGCGGCTGAGACCGCGGCAGCACCCTGCTCGTCGGTGTCGGCCTCGACCTCGAGCACCGTAGAGACCATCCGCCTGTCCTGCTCCATGCGGCGGTCGAGCAGGGGGTTGAGGATGCCGCGCAGGGCGGAGACATAGCGCCACCATTTCGGCGCGAAGATCCGCGGTGCGCGCTCTTCGATGCCCCGCACGATCGCCGCCCCAGCCTCGCTGGGGTGGATCCGCTTGAGCAGGAAGTCGGGCGTGTTCTCACGCAGGCGGTTCGAGTGCGGCCGCTCGGTGGCGTCCTGAACCATTTTGGTGTCGACCCAGCCGAAATAGGCGACGCTGGCGCTGGCGCCGAGCGGTGTCAGCTCGGTCCGCAGGGCTCGGCCCATCGACTCGACCCCCGCCTTTGCGACGGCGTAGGGGCTGTTGAAGACGCCGTTCATGAAGGCGTAGACGGAGGAGGTGACGACGATGTGCCCACCGCGCTCGACGATCTGCGGCAGCGCCGCCCGCACTGTGCGCCAGACGCCGAGCAGGTCGACCTCGAAGACCCGCTCCCATTCCTCGACCGAGATACCCCGCGTCGTCGCCATCTGTGCCTGCGCGATGCCGGCGTTTGCGACCACCACGTCGAGGCCGCCGAAGCGCTCGACCGTCTCGGCGACGGCGCCCATGATCGCCGAATGGTCGGTGACGTCGGCGCCGATCCCGATCGCGCGCTGGCCGATCCGCTCGGCCGCCTCACGGGACTGCTCGGGGTCGAGGTCGACGACCGCCGCCGAGGCGCCGCGCATGTGCAGCTGGCGCGCCGTCTCGTAGCCGATCCCGCGGGCGGCGCCGGTGACCAGCGCCACCTTTCCGTTGAGGTCGTAGGCGGGCACGTGGCAAGACTATTGCGTGCCAAGGCCACCGTCAGGGGCAGAGGACGGAGCCGCTCCTAGAATCACCCGTCCATGCCCGGCTTCCGTCCCGTCGACACCAAGCAGTCCTTCCCCGAGCTCGAGGAGCGCGTGCTGGAGCGCTGGCGCGAGCGCGAGGTCTTCCAGCGCTCCCTCGCCCAGCGCGAGGGCGCGCCGATCTGGAACTTCTACGAGGGTCCGCCGACCGCCAACGGCCGGCCCGGCTCCCATCACGTCCTTGCCCGCGTCTTCAAGGACGTCTACCCGCGCTACCGCTCGATGTGCGGCTACTTCGTGCCGCGCAAGGCCGGCTGGGACTGCCACGGGCTGCCGGTCGAGATCGAGGTCGAAAAGCAACTCGGGATCTCTTCTAAGCACGAGATCGAGAAATACGGAATCGACAAGTTCAACCAGCGCTGCCGCGAGTCGGTCTTCGAGTACGTAGAGGAGTGGAACCGGCTGACCGAGCGGATCGGCTTCTGGATCGACCTCGACGACCCCTACGTCACCCTCGACGACGACTACATCGAGTCGGTCTGGTGGTCGCTGCGCCAGCTCTGGGACAAAGACCGCCTCTACGAGGGCCACAAGGTCGTCCCCTACTGCCCGCGCTGCGGCACGGCCCTCTCCTCGCACGAGGTGGCGCTGGGCTACCAGGACGTCGAGGATCCCTCGATATACGTGCGCTTCCCGCTGCTCGGCGAGGACGGCAGCGAGACGGGCGAGTCGCTGCTGGTCTGGACGACGACCCCCTGGACGCTCCCGGGCAACGTCGCCGTCGCGGTGGCCCCCGAGGTCATCTACGTCAAAGCACGCTGCGGGGAAGAGACGCTGATCCTCGCCGAGCCTCTGCTCGAGCGAGTTCTTGGCGAGGACGTCGAGGTTCTGGATCGCCTCACGGGATCCGAACTCGTCGGTCGTCACTACCTTGGCCCGGTGTTCGTGCTGAACGATCGCGAGCCCGGGGGCTTTCCGGTGATATCCGGGGACTTCGTCACCACCGAGGACGGCACCGGGCTAGTTCACATCGCCCCGGCGTTCGGCGAGGACGACTTCAAGGTGGCGGCCGAGAACGGCATCTTCGATCCGACGAGTGCAGGCACTCTCTACAACCCGGTGAGCCTCGACGGTCGGTTCGACCGTCGAGTCAGCGGCTTCGAGGGCCAGCTCGTCAAGGATCCCGAGGTCACCGCCGCGCTAATTGCCGACCTGGAGCGCCGCGGCCTGCTCTTCCGCGAGCAGGTCTACGAGCACGCCTACCCGCACTGCTGGCGCTGCGGCACGCCGCTGCTCTATTACGCCAAGTCGAGCTGGTACATCGCCACCTCGCAGGTGCGCGAGCAGATGCTCGCCAACAACGAGACGATTGGTTGGCACCCAGAGCACATCAAGCACGGGCGCTTCGGCAAATGGCTCGAGAACAACGTCGACTGGGCGCTTTCGCGCGATCGCTACTGGGGAACGCCGCTGCCGATCTGGCACTGCACGAGCGGCGATTGCACCGAGCTCTACTGCGCCGGCTCTGTCGCCGAGCTGCGCGAGCGGGCCAGGGGAGAGGTCCCGGAGGACCTGCACCGCCCCTACATCGATGAGGTCACGCTCGATTGCGAGCGTTGCGGTGGTGAGATGCGCCGGGTCGATTCGGTGATCGACACCTGGTACGACAGCGGCGCGATGCCCTTCGCGCAGCTCCACTACCCCTTCGAGAACGAGGAGCTGTTCAAGGAGCGCTTCCCCGCCGACTTCATCTGCGAGGCGATCGACCAGACCCGCGGCTGGTTCTACACCCTGCTGGCCGAGTCGACCCTGCTCTTCGACACCTCCAGCTACCGCAACTGCGTCTGCCTCGGCCTGATCCTCGACCCCGAGGGCCAGAAGATGTCGAAGAGCAAGGGCAACGTGGTCGAGCCCTGGGACGTGATCTCCGCCCACGGCGCCGACGCCTTTCGCTGGTACTACCTGACCGCGCAGCAGCCCTGGTCCGGCTACCGCTTCTCGGTCGACACCGTCGGCGAATCCGTCCGCCAGTTCCTCCTCACCCTCTGGAACACCTACTCCTTCTGGATCCTCTACGCGAACGCGGAGAACCTCGGTCCCCAAGACTTCAACGACCAATCGGTGACTTCGCCTTTCTTCGCCGATATGACGAAGAAAGGCGAAGTCACCCGTCTTGAGACGATCGAGGACCTCGATCGCTGGGCTCTCTCGCGCTTGCAGGCGACGATCGCCACGGTGCGCGAGCGGATGGACGAGTTCGATTGCACGGCCGCCGGCCGGGCGATCGCCGAGTACGTCGAGGAGCTTTCCAACTGGTACGTGCGACTCTCGCGCCGCCGTTTCTGGGAGGGCGACCGGGCCGCGTTCGGGACCCTGCGCCACTGCCTGCTCGAGATCGCCGCGCTGCTCGCGCCGTTCACGCCCTTCCTCGCCGACGAGATCCACCTCAATCTCGCCGGTGGTGAGGGCGAAGAGCTTGGCGACGGTCCCGACTCGGTCCACCTGCGCGACTTCCCCGAGCCCGACGCCGCGCTCGCCGACCCCGACCTCGAGGCTGCGATGGAGGCCGTTCGCCTCACCGTCGAGCTCGGCCGCGCCGCCCGCGCCCAGGCCAAGGCCAAGATGCGCCAGCCGCTGCGCCGCGCCGTGATCGTCGCCAACGACGCCGAGCGGGCCGCGATCGAGGCCCGCGCCGACCTGGTCACGGCGGAGCTCAACGTCAAGGAGCTCGACTTCGTCTCCGAAGAGGCCGACCTGGTCAGCTACGCGGTCAAGCCCAACTACCGCTCGCTCGGCCCTCGCTTCGGCAAGCGCATGCCCCAGGTTGCCGCCGCGGTAGAGGCGCTCGACCCGGCCCACGTCGCCAAGGTGATGGCCGACGGCGGCGAGATCGGGATCAGCATCGATGGCGACGACCACACGATCGTCCCCGACGAGGTCACCCTCGCCTTGCAGCCGCTGGAGGGCTACGAGGTCGAGGCGGAGGCCGGCCACGCCGTCGCCCTGCAGCTCGAGCTCGACGACGAGCTGCGCCGCGAGGGCCTAGCCCGCGAGATCGTCCACGCCGTCCAGAACGCCCGCAAAGCCGCCGGCCTAGACATCTCCGACCGCATCGAGCTCTCCCTAGGAGGCGACGACGAGCTGCTGGCCGCCGCACACGAACACGAGGCCTACATAGCCGGCGAGGTCCTAGCTACCTCAGTCGCCTACGACGCCGGCGACGCCCCTGCCGTCCGCGTCGACGGCCGCGACCTGCAGATCGGCGTTAGTCGGGCTTAGCTTCGCCGATGATGAAGTCGGTCTTCTTCGAGTCCGAGAACTTGACCCAGCAGTGCTCGGGGGCGGCGCCGGCCACGTCGACCAGCGCCGCTTCGATGCGCTTGGCGATCTCCGCCTTCTGCTCGTCGGTGCGTCCCTCGAACCAGTGGACGTGGACGAAGGGCATTGCGTTTGCCGGCCCTAGGCGGTGAGCGCCGGCTCCAGCTCGGCCTCGAGGCGACGCTTGGGCATCGCGCCGATCACCTTCTTGGCGATCGCCCCGTCCTTGAAGAGGATCAGGGTCGGGATCGAGAGGACCTCGTACTGAGCGGCGGTCTGCTGGTTCTCGTCGACGTTGATGCTGACGATGTTGAGGTCCTCGCGCTCGGCGTCCATCTCCTCGAGGACGGGATGGACGACGCGGCATGGACCGCACCAGGGAGCCCAGAAGTCGACCAGCACGGGGCCCTCGGCGTCGAGGACATCCGCTTTGAAGGTGGCATCGGTCACGTCGTTGAGTTTGCCTGTCACTTTGATCTCTCTCCTGGGAATCGAGTTTCGGCGCTCAATACTTCAGAAAGTATAGCGAGGTAGGTCAAGGGTTCTCACCGCCCGAAGCGTAGAAGAGGTATCCGCCAGATCGCCTCCAACACGATCGAGCGGCTCATCTTCGAAGAGCCCGCCTGGCGGTCGCGGAAGACGATCGGCACCTCGACCACCTCGAAGCCGAGCTGGATCGCCCGGTAGGTGACCTCGACCTGGAAGGCATACCCCCGCGAACGCACCGCGTCGAGGTCGATCGCCTCCAGCACCTCGCGGCGGAAGCACTTGAAGCCCCCTGTCAGGTCGTGGACGTGGACGCCGAGGGCGAGCCGTGCGTAGGTGCTGCCACCCCTGCTTATCGCCCTCCGCATCGCCCCCCAGTCGCTGACGCCGCCGCCGGGGACGTAGCGCGAGCCGATCACCAAGTCGGCTCGCCGGGCCGCCTCGAGCAAGCGCGGCAGGTAGGCGGGCTCGTGCGAGAAGTCCGCGTCCATCTCGACGATCAGCCCGGCCCCCTGGGCGAGCGCATGGTGAAAGCCGGCGATATAGGCCGGGCCGAGACCTTCCTTGGTCTGGCGATGCAGGAAATGAACCCCTTCCTCGCGCTCGGCAAGTTCGGCGGCGATCCGCCCCGTGCCGTCGGCGGAGTTGTCGTCGACGATCAGGACGTGGGCATCGGCGGGCAGCTTCCGCCGCGCCGCGGCGACCAGCCGCTCGACGTTCGTCGCCTCTTCGTAGGTGGGGAGGACCAGCCAGACCGGACCTCGCTCGGGATTGCTTACTGACATCGGCCTGCGCGATGCTATTGGGGTGACCAACGCCGAGATCGCCGCCGCCCTCGACGAGCTGGGCGTCCTCTATGAGCTCGACGGCGCGGTCAAATACCGCGTGCTCGCCTACGGCACCGCCGCGCGGGCGATCCGCGAAAGCCCGGTCTCGGTGGCGGACCTGGCTGCGGCAGGGCGGGCGACCGAGATTCCCGGCGTCGGCAAGACCCTGGCGGAAAAGATCGACGCGCTGCTCGAGACTGGCGAGATCCCAGCGGCGGTGAAGCTGAAGGCGAAGTTCCCGCTGACGTTGGTCGAAGTGACGCGGGTGCCCGGGGTGGGTGCAAAGACCGCGCGCCGCCTTTTCGATGAGCTTGGGGTAGCGACGCTGGAGGACCTCAAGGCCGCCGCCGAGGGCGAACAAATCCGCGAGATGAAGGGCCTCGGGCCGAAGGCCGAGGAAAACGTGCTCGCCGGGCTCGAGCGGCTTGGCGACCCAGGTGAGGGATCGGGACGCGTGCTGCTCTCGATGGCGCGGCCGATAGCCGAGGAACTGGCACGGGCGCTGCGCGAACATCCCGCCGCCCATCGGGTCGAGGTTGCGGGCTCGGTGCGGCGCTGGGCCGAGACCTGCAAGGACATCGACCTGATCGCCACCGCCGAGGAGCCGCAGGCGCTCGCCGAGCATTTCGTCGCCAGCCCGCTGATCGCCGCGGCGGGGACGCCGGGTCCCAACGGCGTGCGGGCGCAGACCCAAAACGGGATCTCGGTCGACCTGCGCATCGTCGCGCCGGAGGCCTTCGGCAATCTGCTCCAGCACTTCACCGGTTCCCAAGCGCACAACGTGCAGCTGCGCGAGGAAGCCGTGGCCCGTGGCCTCTCGGTCTCCGAGCACGGCATCACCGAGGTCGAAAGCGGCGAGGTAGAGCTATGCGCCGGTGAGGAGGAGGTCTACAAAAGGCTCGGCTACGCCTACATCGAGCCGGAGCTGCGCGAGGGTCGCGGTGAGCTGAAGGCGGCCCGCGAAGGCAAGCTGCCCGAGCTGGCCTCGCTCGACGACATCCGCGGCGACCTGCACTCCCACACGACCCTCTCCGATGGCCGCAACACGCTTGAGGAGATGGCCGAGGCCGGCCGCGAGCGTGGCTACGCCTACATGGCGATCACCGACCACTCGGCCAGCCACGGCTTCGGCGACCACGTCACCGACGAGCGACTCTGGGAGCGGATAGATGAGATCGCCGATTGGAACAAGGGCAAACGGGACTTCCGGCTGCTAGCCGGCTCCGAGGTCAACATCGGCCTTGACGGCACGCTCGACTACCCGGAGGACCTGCTGGGGGCGCTCGACTGGGTGGTGGCCAGCGTGCACACCTCGTTTGCTGTCTCGGCGAAGGAGATGACGGCCCGGGTGCTGGCGGCGATCGAGAACCCGTACGTCGATTGCATCGGGCACCTCACCGGGCGCTTGATCGGCCGGCGCGAGCCCTATGGGATCGACGTCGAGGCGGTGGCTGAGGCTGCGGCGCGGACCGGCACGATGATCGAGATCAACGGCAACCCGAACCGGCGCGATCTGTCCGAGCAGCACGCGCGGCTGGCCGTCGACGCCGGGGTGACGATCGTGCTCAATACGGATGCGCATGGGGTGGAGACGCTGAACAACATGTCCTACGCGGTGGCCACCGCACGAAGGGCTTGGCTGACTCCGGGGGGCATTGCGAATACGCGTAGCTGGGCTGACTTCAAGAAGCTGCGTAAGCGATAGGAGCGTCCGGGTCACCTCCCAGGTGCCCAAGCACCGCCTGGCGGCGGTGCTAATTGACTGCCGCTTCGCGGCTGAGAATCACTCTGCGGAGCCGCTTCGCGAGGCACCTGGGAGGTGACCCGGACGCTCCTGCCTGCTGCCGTGAGTTATTGCAGGGCGAAGATGACGCGGACTGTGGCGGTGACTGTGGAGGCGCCGGGCTTGGCGGGCGGGGCCGGCGCTGCGTCTTGAGCTCCCTTGGGACTGGCGCGGCCTTCGACTGGGACTGCTTCGGTGGATTCTTCGATGGTCAGCGCTGGGCCCAGGGTTGCGCCGGCACGGGTGGCCAGGGCGGAGGCCTTGGATTTGGCTTGGTCGAAGGCGGCTATGAGGGTGTTGTTGTAGGCGGCTTCGGGGTTGCTGGCGAAGAAGTCGGGGCCGCGGGTGCCGGTGGCTCCGGCGGCGACCGCGGCATTGACCAGTTCGCCGGCGCGCTGGGGTTCGTGGAGGACGATGCCGACGCCCTCGAAGGCGCGGAAGAGGGTGCGTTTGTTGCGGGTGATCTTGTGGACCGAGATCTGGCCGGTGGTGACGTCGCCAGGGCCGATCCCCGATGTTGCCTGGACGGCGGCGATCACGGCTCGCAGCTTCACCGCGACGATGCGCAGAGCTGCCTGCCGCGATTTACGTTCCTTGCTGACCGAGAAGCCGAGTTTGGCCGCGTCGTTGGGGACCTTCTGCGTGGCCGAGCCCTTGACGGTGACCGTCCGTTCGACCGCGCTGGCGCTCGCTGGGAGGAGCAGGGCGAGTGTCAGGATGGCGAGCAGGATGGGCGAGCGTCGGATCATCTGAGATGACGCTACCCGCCGGGCGAGACGCTCACTCAGGCGTGCAGGCGGTCGCTGCGCAGGCCGGGGGCGCGGACGAGCTGGATCGGGCGGAAGGCGGAGTTGGGAACGACGTAGAACTTGACGCCGTCGCGCTGCTCGATCGCCAGCACGGCTGCCTCTCTGGAGTGCCAGGCGAGCGAGACGAGCAGGGCGTAGCCAGCGGCGATCGCGGCGACGCCGGGGAAGAAGATGCCCAGGGCGCCGGCCGCTACGGCGGTGAGGCCGATCGGCCAGAGGCGGGCGAAGGAGATCCGGGCCGGCGACTCGGGCGGCAGCGAGGTGGCGGTGCGGGCGGCGGCGAGGGCGTCGCGGAGGCTGTCGGCGGCGCGTGAGGGGCGGCCGAGATAGAGGCCGACCACCAATGCAACCAGCCACCATGCCGCGGCGACGACGAGGGTCGTCGTGTCGGCGTCGCGGTTGGCGGCGATCGCCGTGATCGTCGCCAGGGCCGTCGCCTCGGCACCCGTGAGCAGGACCGTGACACGCAACAGGTCCGTGAAGGGCATCGCTACTCAGCCAGCTCCGCCAGCAGGCGAAGCCAGCCCTCCGGCCCGTCGACCGTGAGGTCGCACTCCTCAGCCAGCTCGGGGGGCGCCTCCGGGGAGACGACGCCCACGCAGATCGCGGTTTTCAGGCGATCTTCCCGGCGCAGCTCCCGCAGCCGCCGGAAGGCATCGAGGTCGGTGCGGTCATCGCCGGCGTAGACCGCGGCAGTGATCTCCTCGCCGGCCAGCAGCGCCGCCACCGCGGCGTCCTTGCCACCGCCGCCGAGCGGTCGCAGCTCCAGCACCTTGCGGCCCCAGCGGGGTTCCAGCCTCGTCCTGCCCGCCTCGGCGGCGATCTCGTGCGCCTGTGCCTCAGCACCGCGCTCATCCTCGGCGCCCCGCCAGTGCAGGGACTGGATCGGTCCCTTGTCCTCGCGGCGCAGCCCAGCGGAGGCAAGGGCATCGGAGTCGAGCGCGTCGAGGAAGTCCGCCGCCGTGCGCTCCTCGCCCGCCACCCCTGGGTCGAGCTGAGGCACGGTCTCTCCCGGCAGCAGCAGCTCGAGGCCGTGGTTGCCCGCGTAGGCGAGCTGGTCGGCTCCGACCAGCCGCCGCGCCTCCAGCGCCTGCCGTCCCGAGATGCAGCCGACCAAGCCGTAGCGCTCGCTCAGCCGCGTCAGCAGCTCGGTCGCCTTCGCTGGCACCGCCGCCTGCTCGGGACGCCCGACGATCGGCGCCAGCGTGCCGTCGACGTCGGTCAGGATCGCGGCGTGGGCGGGGTCGGCACGCAAGGGATCGAGCGGCGAGCGCCCTGTGCCGCCTTCCCCTGTCTCGTCTGCGGGAGGCACGGCCTTAGTATCGCGGCACGATGGCGCCCGACTTAGCGATGCCTTCCCACCGCACGCTCAAGCTCGCGACGATCGGCACCCTGGCCGGAGCGTTCAGCGGCCTCTTCGGCGTCGGCGGCGGCACGATCATCGTCCCCCTGCTGATCTTCTGGTTCGGCTACGGCGAGCGGCTGGCGACGGGCACCAGCCTTGCCGCGATCGTCCTGATCGGCCTGCTCGGCGCGCTCGCGCAGGGCGGCCTCTACGGCAACGTGCACGTCGTCACCGGCTTGCTGCTGACGATCCCGGCGGTGCTCGGGGTCCTCGTCGGAACGGCGATTCAGCAGCGCATCTCCCAGCGCGCCGTCTCACTCCTCTTTGCGGCTCTCCTCGTGGCGGTCGCGATCGAGCTGATCGTCAAGTGAACGAGCTGGCCGCGATCCTGATCGCGATCGCCGGTGGCCTTGCGGGCGGGCTGGTCGGGGTCGGCGGCGGCGTGCTCTTCGTCCCCGCCCTGACGATCTTCCTCGGCCTCACCCAGGTCGAGGGCGAGTCGACCTCGCTGCTGATGATCGTGATCGTCGCCCTGGTCGGCGCCTTCAGGCAGAACGCCTACGGCAACGTCCGGGTCCGCGATGCTCTCGTGATCGGCGTGCTCTCGCCGCTCGGGGTCCTGATCGGCGTCGCGATCTCCAACGAGGTCCCCACCCGCGCCCTGGAACTCTCCTTCGCCGCCCTGGTCCTCTTCTTCGCCTATACCCTCGTGCGCCGCGCCCTCGCCACCGAAGCCCATCGGTAACCTCAAATGGTGGAATCGCTTCGCTGGAAAGGGGACGTACCACGGCTGCGCAGGCCGATCCTGGTCTGCTCGTTTCGGGGCTGGAACGATGCAGCCGCCGCCGCCTCGACGGCGCTGACGACGGTCGGTGACGCCTTCGATTCCGAGCTGATCGCCGAGGTCGACGCCGAGGACTACTTCGACTTCCAGGCGACTCGGCCGACGATCGTGCTCAGCGAGGGCCAGGCGCGGCGGATCGACTGGCCGCATAACAACCTGATCGAGGTCCGGGTACCCGCCGCCGAGCGCGACCTGGTCCTGCTCGACGGCACCGAGCCGAACCTGCGCTGGCGCACCTTCTCGGAGACGATCGCGACCGCGGCCGATGCGCTTGGGGTGGAGATGGTGATCACCCTCGGGGCCCTGGTCGCCGAGGTGTCCCACACCCTGCCGGTGCCGATCACGGGGCTCGCCTCCGACGAGAAACTGGTCGAAGAGCTCGACCTGCAGCGCTCCAACTACGAGGGCCCGACCGGAATCGTCGGCGTGGTCCACGACTGCTGCCGCCAGATGGGAATGAGCTCGGCCTCCCTGTGGGCTGCCGTTCCCCACTATGTGGCCGCCGTGCCCAACCCCAAGGCGGCTCTGGCCCTGCTGCGCCGGCTCGAGGGCCTCACCGGCATCGCCGTCGACGCGACCGAGCTGGAGGAGGAGACGAGCAGCTACGAAGAGCAGATCGACCGTGCGATCGCCGCCAACCCGGAGATCGAGGAGCTCGTCGACCGGATCGAGGCCGAACAGGCCGACCAGCTGCAGGGCCCCGACGACCTGCCCTCAGCTGACACGATCGCCCGCGATTTTCAGCAGTTCCTGCGCCAGCAGGGCGACGAGTAACGCTAGCTCTCGGCCGCCGGGCAGATCAGCCGGTAGTCGCACCAACTGCAGGTCGCCGGCGCGGGCCGCGGCTCGAAGTCCTGGCCCAGCACGCCCTCGCCGACCGCGAGCACGGTTCGCTCGACTCGCTCGGCGTCGTCGGGCTTGGTCGGCGCGGCGACCTTCTCGGCGTCGAGCACGTAGTAGTAGCTGCCGCTGCCCGCCTCGAGTCCCCATGCCTTGCGGGCGGCCAGGCGGTAGAGAGCGAGCTGCAGGTCGTTCTCGAGGGAAGCTTCGCTCTTGCGTTCCCCGGTCTTGTAGTCGATCAGCTCGTGAGTGCCGTCGGGCAGGCGGTCGACACGGTCGACGCGGCCGCGCACGTGGTGCGCGCCGATGCGGATGTCGAACTTGCGCTCCAGCCAGACCGGCTCGCCCTCGGACTCGCTCTCGCGCTGCCAGTAGAGGCGCATCGCGGCGCGGGCACGGTCGCGGAACTGCAGCTCGTCGTCGCTCGTGCCGAAGCCCGAGCGGCGCCAGCCCGCCTCGAAGAGCTCCATCAGGCGGCCGAGGTCGTCCTCGCCCCCCTCGATTGACTCCTTGTGGAAGCGCTCGAGCACGTTGTGGACGAGGATGCCGAAGCGCTGGTTGATCGTCGGCTCCTGGGGGATGCCGAAGACGCGCCTGAACTTGTACTTGAGCGGGCAGGTCAGGTAGAGGTCGAGATCGGAGGCCGAGAGGCTGAGAGCGCCGTCGCCGCGGCGGGGCAGGAAGGCTTCCAGCGAGGGCTCGTGGCGCGCCGCGATCAGCTTGCGGCGCCCGTCGCGCTCGCGTTCGGAATCGAGCAGGTAGGCATCGAGCGGCGAGGCGTCGAGCTCGGCCTGCTGCTCGGGTGTCGCCACCTGCCGCAGCAACCCGTTCACCGCCTCGATCGCCTCCGCCGTCGCCTCCTCGCCGGGCCGCTGCGCCAGCGCCGCCAGCTTGAGCAGCTCGAGGTGGCGGGCGATCGCTCGGTTGACGTCGATGACGGTGTCGAGGCGCGGCTCCGAGAGCTCCCGGCCCGCCCGCCACGATGCCTCCAGCACCTCCTCGCGCAGCTTGCGATAGGTGGCGTGGAGGCCCTCGGCCGGACCGAACAGCTCCTCCTCCTGCACCTCCTCCGCGTCGCTGCTCTCATCGCTCTCCCGGGCGATTCGGGAGAGGACCAAGGTTGAGCACGCTTGAATACGATCGGAGTCCGGACCAAGCACGAAGACATGGTCGAAGCTGGTGCCCTTGGCCGCCGACCGCGCCAGTCCCTGCACGGCGCCGGGGGACGGCGGCTCTTCCCCTCCGGCCGGCTCGACCCCGGCCTCCGCGACGGCGCTCAGGTAGCGCACGAAGTCCCGGGTCGCCCCGTGCGGCTCTCGCCGCGCCCAGTTGGCGGCGAGGTCGGCCAGCCGCGAAAGCCCCAGCAGCCGCTCCGCGACCTCCGGCTCGGCGGCGTAGAGCCGCTGCCGGCGCAGGCCGACCCGCTCGATCAGGCGCCGCACGAAGACGTCGGCGCGTCGCTCTTCGATCGCGGCCGAGGCTTCCCCGTAGAGCTTGAGGAATGCCTGGATTCGCTCACGCCCCTCGGGGGGGATCTGAGGGCTCTCCAGTGCCGCCTCGCAGGCCGACACCATGTCGACCTTGCGCCGTCGCGCGATCGTCGTCAGCCGCGCCAGGTCCGCCGCCCGCAGCTCGATCGGCGGTCGGGTCAGCGCCCGCGCCGCGGCGGGCGAGTCTTCGGGATCCGCGAGCACGCGCAGCCAGGCGATCGCGTCTCGTACCTCAGGCCGTTGGAAAAGCGCCGCCGGCCCGAAAAGGTGGAACGTGACCTCCCGCTCCTCCATTGCCGCAACCACGGCGCCTCCTTCCGACGCCGGATCGTCGACCAGCACGCAGATCTTCTCGGGCGAGGCGCCGGCGGCCAACAGGTGCTCGACCTCGCGCGCCACCGCCTGCGCTTGAGCCCGCTCATTGCTGCACCGCCATCGTCGTACCGCCGGCGTCCGAAACTGCTCCTCCAGGTTCAGGACCTCTCCATCGAACTCGAGCTCCTCATCCCTGAACTCAAGCGCGTATACGTGGTTCCGATTCTCGCCAGCGAGCCTCCCCAGGATCGAGCGCTGCGCGGCCGTCGTGTCCTCGTACTCGTCGACCATTACTTGGGCGAAGCGGCCTGCGATCTCGGTACAGATGTCTGGGCGCTCCTCGAGCAGCTTGCCCAGCGCCAGGAAGACGTCGGCCTGGTCGAGGCTTCCCGACTCCGCGAGGATGCGGTCGTGGGCGGCGCAGAATTCGGCCAGTTCAGGCTCGGGTGGCTCGGCCCCGGCCTTGAGCCCATCGATTTCGGCAAGTAGCCGCGCGAGCAGTCCGGTGGGATTGCCGCGGATTTCCTGGTTGCGCAGCGGCAGCTCGTCGAGGCGCTCCAGCAGTATCGCCAGCCGCTCGGCCGGGCCGAGCACATCGAAGAAGGGTTCGAGACCGGCCGCGGTCGAGTGCCCGCGCAGAAGTCGCTCGCCAAGGGTCCCCCAGCTGCCGATCCAGAGCTCCTCGTAGGGCACGTCGAGAAGTGCCTCGGCCCTTTGCTGCAGCCGTTTGGCGGTCGCTCGCGTAGAGCAGAGAACAAGGACTCGGTCGGGCGCGACGCCGTCGTCTGCAAGCCGCGCCAGCCGTCGCGCCAGCGCCTCCGTCTTGCCGCTGCCGGCCGGGCCGACGAGCAGCAGTGGCCCGTCGTCGTGGGCGACCGCGCGTTGCTGTGACTCAGCCAAGGCGAGCATGGTCCAAAGCTAGCGAGTGCGCGGCCTCCATAGGATGGCCTTGTGATCGCGGAGCGAACAAGCGTGCATATCTGGTTCTTCGCGCAGTGAGCGAAGCGGAACCCTGACCTATGGACGTTTTCTCCGCAGACTGGCTGGGAATCTGCCGTCGAGCCGTAACCGCGCAGCGGAAGATCTTCGATCAGGTGCGCGGGATCGAGGCGCGCACGGTCTACGAGGGAATCGGCGAGGGGGGCGATCGCACCCTCGTCATCGATCGGCGCTGCGAGGACATCGTCTTTGCCGAGCTCGACAAGCTGGCGGAGCAGGGCGCCGCTTTCGTCGCCGTCTCCGAGGAGCGCGGCGAAGTCGAGTTCGGTGGCGGCGGACCAGCCCGCGTCGTCATCGATCCAATCGACGGCTCGCTCAACGCGCGCCGGACCCTGCCCGCGCACAGCCTCAGCATCGCCGTCGCAAACGCGGACTCGATGGCTGAGGTCGAGTTTGGCTACGTCTACGACTTCGGCGCCAGCGAGGAGTTCACGGCTCGGCGTGGCGAGGGAACGATGCTCGACGGCAAGCGAATCGAGGTAGCCGCCGACGGTGACAAGCTCGAGTTGCTCGGCCTGGAGGCGGCGGAGCCGGAGCGAGCCGTGCCGGCCCTGGAGGCTTTCGCCGGCCGCGTCTATCGGATCCGCGTCGTCGGCTCGATCGCGATCACCGCCGCCTACGTCGCCGCCGCCCGCTTCGACGCGATGATCGGGTTGCGTCCCTGCCGCTCGGTCGATGCCGCCGCCACCCAGTTCCTCGTGCGCGAGGCTGGGGGCGAGGTGGCCTTCGCCGACCTTCCACTTGCCGACGCGGTGCTGGGCCTGGACGCTCGCTACACCTTTGCGGCCGCGGCCGGCGAGCGTGGCTTGGCGATCGCGCGCGCCGCGCAGTAACCGCCGCCAGGGTCGGGTTTAAGAACATCTGTTCGCGTAGAACGTATGTTCGTTACACTCGCGAAACCTCCAGGCAGGAAACCCGCATACCGAAGGGACTCGTCTTTCAATGGCAACAACGAATGGGAGCAAAAGCTCCACCCCCAAAGCCAAAACCACGAGCGCTGATAAAAGCCAGACCCGCACCGTCGCCGAGACCGCCGTCGACATTCCCGTCGGCGCCGTGCTGACGGTCACCGACCGCGTCACCGAGCTGTTCGAGCCGTTCACCGGCCGCAACGCCGCCGAAAAACAGCTCAAGTCCTACCGGATCGAGCTTCGTCGTCGCGTCAAACGCACCGAGCGTCGCGGCGCCACCGCCCGTCGCAGTGCCACCACCGAGGCGCGCAAGACCCGCAACCGGGTCGAGCGCGAGGCGCGCAAGCGTCAGCGCACGGTCGAGACGACCCTGAAGCGCAACCGCAACGGGCTCGAGCAGCGAGTTCGCAAAGCGGTCGATCTTCTCCCGGTCTAGGTACCGAGCACCGCAACCGGCAGTGAGCCGGCTGGCTCGAACGGCCAGCCGGCTTGCGCCGGTGCATAGGCCCTGAACTGGAACCGCACGCCCCGGCTGTCGTCATCGGCAAAGCGGTAGGCGTAGCGAAAGCGCCCCCGGCGATCGGTACGCACCGTCCTGAACTCGCTCCAGGGAAGTCCGGCAAGGCGGAATTGAAGTTGGACGACCTTGCCGTCGGCCGGCATCGAGCCGCCGCCGCTCGCGACCTTGCCGTGGAAGATCACCGGAGCTCCGCCGATTCTCGCCGCGGTTGAGGAGGCCCGCAGCGCCAGCCGGGTGTGCACCGCCACGGCCAGCGGATCGCTGCTCGCGCCCCCGGTCGTCGCCGTCGGCGCCACCTCGGCGATCACCTGTCTGCTCGGTCCTGGAGCAAGGCGCAGGCCGAACTTGCCGTTCGCTTCGGTCCGCACCGTGGAAAATCGCTCGGCGGGCGCGCTGCCGCCGGAGAAGCGCTCGATCACTCGTACCGCCATGCCGGCCAAGGGCGTGTGACGGCCGCCGATCAAGCGACCGCCAAACCAGGATCCGCGGCCGTAGCGGACGGCTCGCCGGTGGGTTTCGATCAGGAGTCTGACCTGCGACTTGAGTGGGCCCCGAAGTCGCATGGCCGTTCCGTCGAGGCGAGTGGAGGTGGTGGCCGGGTTGCCCGCCCGGTCGAAGACCGTTGCCTGGAACTCGTACTCGCCGGCCGGGTAGGCGCTCGAGTCCCAGCGGGCGCGCAGCAGGCCCGCCGATAGCTCCGTCGGCAGCTTCGCGAAGCGTTCCCCAGAGCCCACGCGCCGCAGGGAGATCAACCCATGGCTGAAATCGAGGCCGGAGTGGGCGTCCGCTGCCCTGACCTCGATCCGCTCCGGGTCGAGCGGACTCTGGGCGCCGGCAAAAGCCAGCGTGGGCGGCTCGCGATCGATCTTGACCAGGGCCCTCGCGGGAAGACGGTTGGGGAGGCCATTGGAAAAGCCACCGTCGTTGACGTTGCCCGCGGCGTCCCGCGCGTAGTAGTCGACCGCATGAACGCCGGAGGCGATCACGGTTGCGCCAACGCCGGCGCCGGCGGCGACCGTCGGCGCGCCACCGTCGATCCTGATCGCGGTGAGCGGGCCGCCGGGGCCGGCGGAGGCCATGCCCGAGGCGCTGTCGCTTGCGGCAGCGGTCAGCTTTACCGGTTGGTTGGACCAGCCGCTCGGCACGCCCGTGAGCTGCGTCACCGGATCAGTCTTGTCGACGCGCAGGGTGGTGTTGCCCGGCATCGCCGACGGCATTCCCGAGCCGGAGACGGCAACGGCGTGCAGGTAGCTCACCCCCTCCGGTATTTCGTCGAGGGCCAGCGAGTCCACCGCGACCCCGTCCCGAAGGTCGACCTCGGACTCCTCGCAGGCGCCCCCTCCTGGACAGGGCTCGCCAACTGGTGAGCCGTCGACCGAGACGGCGTAGCCAAGCACGCCCGAGAGTGGCTGAGGTCCGGCCGGGTGGCCGAGGTGAACGGTGTAGGGGAACGCCGTTCGGCCGATCCAGCCAGGAGATGACAGGGGCTCTACATGGCCTGGTCGCGCGTCGTCGAAGCGCAGTCGGGCGCCGAGCGGGGCGCCCTGCGCACCGTCGTCGCCCTCGAGCCAGACCTCGGCGCGGTAAATGCCGGGCGCCGGCGGCACGCTCAGGTGTTCCACCGAGGTAGCCGCCCAAGGCAGCGTCGTGTCGCCGATCAGTATCTGGCCCTGGGAGTCGAGCAAGCGGTAGTGAGCGGCCACGATTGGGCCTGGCGGAT
The DNA here is from genome assembly GCA_033856195.1 of Solirubrobacterales bacterium. Taxonomy (GTDB): domain Bacteria; phylum Actinomycetota; class Thermoleophilia; order Solirubrobacterales; family 70-9; genus VRUE01. Next base: position 67,728 of record JAWVFL010000024.1, read on the forward strand.
TGGTCCAGCGAAGCGCAAACAGCCGCTCGGCGTGCCAGCCGTCCTCACCGCCGTCGACCCGTAGGTCAATCGGCTGGAGCGGAGCTTGAGCCGGAGCCTCGCCGGCAGCGATCGCTAAGGCCAGAGCCACCGAGATCGCCCCAATCGTCGAGGTGGGAACTTTTTTTTGTGCCCAAACGCCCAAAAAACGTGGCACCCGACTTGGCCGAGGCAATCATGGC
>JAWVFL010000025.1:0-11329 GCA_033856195.1 Solirubrobacterales bacterium
CCGGCGCCGGGCGTCTGCCGTTCCTGCCCGGCGGCGGCGGCGCGATCCCAGACGTGGCCCTGGAGCTGGACGGCGTTTGGGCCGAGCCCGAGGCGCTCGCCGCCTACGCCCGGGTCTGCGGCTTCGCCCTGCGCGATCACCTGCCGCCGACCTACCCCCACGTGCTCGCCTTCCCGCTGCACATGGCGGTGATGGCCGAAGGCAGCTTCCCCTTCGGCGCCGTCGGCCTGGTTCATGTCGAGAACCAGATCGTCCAGCACCGCCGCATCGGCCTCAACGAGGAGCTGACGATCCACGTCAAGCCGACCAAACTGGTGGATCACCCCCGCGGCCGCACCTTCTCCCTCGTCACCAAAGTAATGAGCGGTCGCCAAAAAGTCTGGGAGAACACCAGCACGATGCTCCGCCGCGGCCCGAGCGGAGGCGAGACCCCACCAAAGGACAGCAAGCCCGAACTGCATCAAATTTCCGGGCTGCCAGGCAGGGAATTTGATGCAGTTCGCGAGGAGGAGGCGGCGGCTGGGGCTGAGTGGAAGCTTGGCGGGGACCTCGGGCGCCGCTATGCGGCCGTCTCTGGGGACCGCAACCCGATTCACATCCACGCATGGACGGCAAAGCCGCTCGGCTTTCCGCGGGCGATCGCCCACGGGATGTGGACCAAGGCGCGCTGCCTGGCGGCGATCGAGTCCCGTCTCCCCGACGCCTTTCAAGTTGACGTTCGCTTTCGCAAGCCGATCCTGCTCCCGGGCCGGGTCGAGTTCGCCAGTGCTTCGCAGGGAGACGAGATCGCATTCGCGGTGCGTGACGCAAAGCGCGGCACACCGCACCTCGACGGCCGCGTTGTGCCGGTAGAGGCCAAATCCAAACCCAAAGACGGGAGGAAGTAGAAATGCCCACCGCCACCGACGACAAGGGCGTGGCCGAGCGCAGCATGGGCCTCGGCCTGCGCTGGCTCAACAAGCTGGCCGGCTCGGATCTGCTCGATCGCATCCGCATCCGCAAGCAGGTCGAGCGCGCCCTGTTCACCGGCACTAAGAACGGCTTCCGCTCGGCGACCGCCGCCGGGCGCACCTTCAAGGCAGCCCAGAACCTGACCGGACCGGCACGGCAAAAGCCGAGCAAGCCGCGCAGCCTCTTCGACATCAGCCCCGACGACGAGCAGCAGATGCTGCAGGAAGGGGTGCGCGACTTCGCCGAGGCGAAGGTGCGACCGGTCGCCAAGCAGGCTGACTTCGATCGCTCGACACCGGATGAGCTGCTGGCACAGGCCAACGAGCTCGGCGTCAACATGCTCGGCGTCCCCGAGGAGCTCGGCGGCGTCATGCACGAGCAGGCCGCGGTGACCAGCGTTCTAATCGGCGAGGCCCTCGCTCACGGCGACATGGGCATCGCTTACGCCGCCCTCGCGCCGGGCGCGGTCGCAACCGCGATCGGCCACTGGGGCACGCCCGAGCAGGAGGCGACCTACCTGCCCGCCTTCACCGGCGAGGACACGCCGGCCGCGGCGCTGGCGATCCTCGAGCCGCGACCTCTCTTCGACCCGCTGAAGCTGACGACGACGGCGCGCAAAGACGGTGGGGACTGGGTCCTCAGCGGCACCAAGTCGCTGCTCGCCCGTCCCGGCGCCTGCGAGCTCTTCATCGTCGCCGCCGAGACGGAGGACCTGGGCTCGGCGCTCTTCGTGATCGAGTCCGGCGCCGCCGGCCTCACGGTCGAGGAGGAGCCGGCGATGGGACTGCGTCCCGCGACCACCGGCCGCCTCCTGCTCGAGGACGTGAAGATCCCCGCCACGGCTCTGCTCGGCGAGGGCAAGCGCGAGGACTACGTCGAGTGCGTGCAGCGCGCCCGGGTCGCCTGGTGTTCGCTCGCGGTCGGCGTCGCGGAGGCGACGCTCGACTACGTCAAGCAGTACGTCAACGAGCGCACCGCCTTCGGCGAACCGATCTCCAACCGCCAGGGGGTCGCCTTCGCGGTCTCCGACATCGGCATCGAGTCCGAAGGCATGCGGCTCGCCACCTACCGGGCGGCCAGCCGTGCCGACCAGGGCCAGGACTTTTCCCGTGAGACGGCGATGGCCCGCCGGCTCTGCGCCCAGAAGGGCATGCAGATCGGCTCTGAAGGCGTGCAGCTGCTCGGCGGCCACGGCTTCGTCAAGGAGCACCCTGTCGAGCGCTGGTATCGCGACCTCCGCGCAGCGGGCGTGATGGAGGGCGCCCTGCTCGTCTAGCGCCAAGCGCTAAAGCTGAAAGGAAGCCATGATCAATCTCGAGATACCCAAGAAGTTCAAGCCCCTCGCCAGCCAGGCGAACCAGGTCGCAACCGAGGTCTTCCGGCCGATCTCGCGCAAGTACGACGAGGCCGAGCACTCCTATCCCAAGGAGCTCGACATGCTCGCCTCGCTGATCGACGGCATGAACGAGGGCTCCGACATCGGCGGCGCCGGCGCCGCCGGCGTGCGCCGCGAGTCAAACGGCGACGGCGATGCGGACAACCGCAACGGCTCCAACCTCTCCACCGTGCTCGGCATCATCGAGCTCTGCTGGGGTGACGTCGGCCTGCTGCTCTCGATGCCCCGCCAGGGCCTCGGCAACTCGGCGATCGCCTCGGTGGCAAGCGACGAGCAGCTGAAGCAGTACGGCGGCAAATGGGCGGCGATGGCGATCACCGAGCCCGAGGCCGGCTCCGACTCGGCCGCGATCCGCACCACGGCGGAGCTCGACGGCGAGGAGTACGTGCTCAACGGCGAGAAGATCTTCGTCACCTCGGGCGACCGCGCCGACCTGATCGTGGTCTGGGCCTCGCTCGACCGCTCCCAGGGGCGGGCGGCGATCAAGTCGTTCATCGTCGAGCGCGACAACCCGGGCCTGAAGCTGGACCGGCTCGAGCACAAGCTCGGCATCCGAGCCTCCGACACGGCCAACTTCACCCTTCAGGACTGCCGGGTGCCGAAGGAGGCGTTGTTGGGGGATCCCGAGATCGACGTCAAGGCGGGCTTCGGCGGAGCGATGCAGACGTTCGACAACACGCGTCCGCTGGTCGCCGCGATGGCGGTCGGCGTCGCCCGTGCCTCGCTGGAGGAGACGCGCACGCGGCTCGAGGAGGCCGGGGTCGAGATCGACTACGACACGCCGGCGCTCTCGCAGTCCGCGGCCGCGGCCCGCTACCTCGAAATGGAGTCCGACTATGAGGCGGCGCTGCTGCTCACCCTGCAGGCGGCCTGGATGGCCGACAACGGCAAGCCCAACTCGCTGCAGGCCTCAATGGCGAAGGCAAAGGCGGGGCGCACCTGCGTCGACGTCGCCCTCGGCTGCGTCGAGATCTGCGGCAGCATCGGCTACGGCGAGAACGAGCTGCTCGAGAAGTGGGCGCGGGACGCGAAGATTCTCGACATCTTCGAGGGGACTCAGCAGATCCAGCTGCTGATTGTGGCCCGGCAGTTGCTGGGAAAGTCGTCCAGCGAATTGCGGTAACCAGGGCGCGGGGACCCCTCCCCGGACGCGCGGCTTTCGCCGCGCTTGAGTGTCCGGGGAGGGGTCCCCGCGCCCTGTCAAGCGACACGCCCCGGCGAAACAAGCTCAAGGAACAGCCGGCTCTCCTTCTCGAGCTTCGTAGGGCAGACTGGCGGGCGTGAACTTCATCGATGAGATGGAGCGGTCTCCGGCTTCGCGGCTGGGGATCGTTGCGGTGGATTCCGAAGGGAACCGGCGGGACTGGTACTTCGGCGAATTGATTGCTTGCTCGGCTGGGCTCTCCGGTGCATTCGCCGCGCGTGGGGTGAAGCGCGGTGACGTGGTAATGACGCTGGTGGGGAATCGGGTCGAGTGGGTGCTTTCGCTGCTTGCTTGCTGGCGCATGGGGGCGGTGGCGCTGCCCTGCAGTACGCAGCTGCGGCGGCAGGACCTGGCACTGCGGGTGGCCGCGGCGGACCCGAAGCTCTGCGTTGGTGAGGATGCACTGCTGGCCGAACTGCCCGACGGGGTGGCGACTATGACGATGGACGAGGTCGCCGCGGCGCTCGACGAGGACCTGGCGCAGGAGACGCCCGCTCCGGTCGAAGCGATGGACGCCAAGGATCCGGCGCTGATCGTCTTCACCTCGGGCACCACCGGTGAGCCGCGCGGGGTCGTCCATGCCTACCGCTACCTGCTCGGCCAGCAAGCCCAGGCGGAGCATTGGCTCGGCGCGCGCAAGGGCGAGCTGGTCTGGTGCACGACGGCAACAGGCTGGTCGAAGTCGGCCCGCAACGTCTTCCTGGCGCCCTGGCTGACCGGCGCCGCGGCCGTGATCCACGACGGACGCTTCGACCCCGCCGAGCGACTTGACTTTGCCGAAGCGCTCGGCGTCGACGTGCTCTGCCAGGCTCCGACCGAGTACCGCATGCTCGCCAAGCGCACGACGCTGCGGCGCCTGCCGAAGCTGCGCCGCATGGTCTCCGCCGGCGAGCCGCTGGAGGCGAAGACGATCGCCGCTTTCCGCGACGCCATGGGACTGGAGCCGGCGGACGGCTACGGCCAGACCGAGACCGGCCACATCAGCGGCAACCTCGCCGGCGACCCCGTCCGCCAGGGCTCGATGGGCAAGCCCCTGCCCGGACTCCAGGTTCGCATCCTCCCCGCCGCGGGGGGAGCGGGCAGCGAGGAATCGACCGCCGGCGAACTGCAGCTGCGCGCGTCCTCCTCCCCCACCTTCTTCTCCTGCTACCTCGACGGCGAGTGCTTCGAGGGCGAGTGGTGGCCCACCGGCGACCTGGTCCGCGACGAGGACGGCTACCTCTACTTCGAGGGCCGCGATGACGACATCATCCTCTCCTCCGGCTACCGGATCGGCCCGTTCGAGGTGGAGTCCGCCCTGCTCTCGCACCCGGCGGTCGCCGAAGCCGCCGCGGTCGCCTCCCCAGACCCCGAGCGCGGCTCGGTGGTGCGCGCCGTCGTCGTTCCCCGAGAGCGCGAGCCAAGCGAGGAGCTTGCCCGCGAGCTGCAGGAGCACTGCAAGCGCGAGACCGCCCCCTACAAGTTCCCCCGCATCGTCGAGTTCGTCGCCGAGCTGCCGAAGACGAGCAGCGGCAAGATCAAGCGAGCGCAGCTGCGCGGCGCCTAGAGCGCCTCGGCGATATCGACCGGGCGTCCCAGGTGGTAGCCCTGGGCCATGTCGACGCCGTATTCGCGCAGCATCTGCGCGGTGACGTCGTCCTGGACGTACTCGGCGATCGTCGTCTTGCCGAGGCCCCGGGCGATCTGGACGATCGCCTGGACCGTCAGCTGGTCGGCGTCGCTGTTCGGCATGTCGCTGATGAAGGAGCCGTCGATCTTGATCAGGTCGAAGGGGATGCTCTTCAGGTAGTGGAAGGGGCCGAAGCCGGCGCCGTAGTCGTCAATCGCGACCTGGCAGCCGAACTCGGTGATGCGGTCGGCGAAACCGGCCGCGGCTTCGTAGTTGTGGACGGGCGCGGTCTCGGTGATCTCGAAGGTGCAGCGCGCCGGGTCGGCCTGGCCCTCGTCGAGGCGGCGCTCGATGAATTCGAGCACCGAGAGGTCGGCGACCGAGGCGCCGGAGAGGTTGACGTGCAGCGATACCGGAGCGCCGTCCTGCTCACGCTGGGCGAGCAGCTCGAGCGCCTGGACGACGACCCAGCGGTCCAGCTCCTGCACCATGCCGGAGCGCTCGGCCGCTTCGATGAAGGACGCGGCGGGAAGCAGCTCGCCGTTCTCGGCGGTCATCCGCAGCAGCAGCTCGTAGCGCTCGATCCCGCCCGAGGCGAGGCTGCGGATCGGCTGCGTGTGCAGGCTGAGCCGGTCGTGGGTGAGCGCGTCGCGGATCCGCGCGCTGGTCGTCTGGCGGCGGCGCTGCTGGCGCTGCGGCTCGCTGGGGTCCTGGAAGAGGGCGATCTGGTTGCGACCGTCCTCCTTTGCCCGGTACATCGCCTGGTCGGCGGCGACCAGGACCGCCTCGGCGCCGATCCCGCGCTCGCCGCCGAACATCGTGATGCCGACGCTTATCGTCGCCTGGTCGGTGTCGAGCCCGGCCGCCGCGCCCTCGGCGACCTGGGCGCGCAGATCCTCGCCCAGCTGCAGGGCGCCCGCCGTGTCGGTCTGCGGCATCAGCACCGCGAACTCATCGCCGGAGAGGCGGGCGACGATGTCGGTTGTCCGCACCCGCTCGCGCATGATCGCGGCGATGTGGCGAATCAGGTTGTCGCCGGCGTGATGGCCGAGCGAGTCGTTGATCGCCTTGAGGCCGTCGATGTCGATGATCATCACCGCGCCCTGGCCGCCGTAGCGGGCGCTGAAGGAGACGTACTGGTCGAGCTCGGCGCGGAAGCGACGGCGGTCGAGCAGACCGGTCAGCGAGTCGTGGTCGGCGATGTAGCGCAGCTCGGCCTCGGTCTTCTCGGCCTTGGCAAGCGCTTCGTCGATGACCTTGCGGTCCGCGGGATCGAGCTTGGCGAGCACCGTCTCGATCGCTGAATCGCTCTGAATGGGGGACTCCTCTTTCGCCACCTGCAGAAGTTAGAGCTTTCGGCGGCGCATCGGATCGCCTTTCAAGCGTGGACGCCTCTATTGCGTACGAATTTCATCTACTTGCCGGAGCCAAAAGTTGGCCTGCCTGGGTTGGGGGTGTTCCCAATGCCGCGGGGTAGTGTGAGGCCATGCCCAACCGTTTGGCGCAGGAGACCAGCCCCTACCTGCTCCAGCACCGCGAAAACCCCGTGGACTGGTACCCGTGGGGCGAGGAGGCGCTGACCCGGGCGCGTAAGGAGGATCGCCCGATCCTGCTCTCTGTCGGTTACTCCGCCTGCCACTGGTGCCACGTGATGGAGCGCGAGTCCTTCGAGGATCCCGAGACCGCCACCTACATGAACGAGCACTTCGTCAACGTCAAGGTCGACCGCGAGGAGCGCCCCGACGTCGACTCCCTCTACATGGAGGCGGTGCAGGCGATCAGCGGCCAGGGCGGCTGGCCGATGACCGTCTTCTGTGACCCCGAGGGCGTGCCCTTCTACGGCGGCACCTACTTCCCCCCGGACGAGGGACGCGGCATGCCCAGCTTCCGCATGGTGATGGAAGCGGTCGTCGACGCCTTCGAGCGCAAACGGGAGGAGATCGAGCAGCGGGCGCCCGAGATGCGTTCACGCCTCGGCGCGATCGGCCAGATCGAACCGGCAAGCGAGTCGCCGCAGGCGGCCCAGCTGGAGGAGGCGGTGGCACGACTGCGCGAGACCGCCGACATGCAGCGTGGCGGCTTCGGCGGGGCGCCGAAGTTCCCACCGGCATCGGCGATCGAGCTGCTGCTCAGTCGCGACGAGCGGGCGATCCCGGAGCTGACGCTCGACGCGATGCTCGCCGGGGGCATCTACGACCAGCTCGGCGGCGGCTTCGCTCGCTACTCGGTCGACGCCGCCTGGCTCGTCCCCCACTTCGAGAAGATGCTCTACGACAACGCGCTGCTCGCTCGCGCCTGCCTGCACGGCTGGCAGGTCTTCGGCCACGAGCGTTACCGGCGCGCCTGCGAGGAGACGCTCGACTGGGCCTTGCGCGAGATGCGCGGGCCCGAGGGCGGCTTCTACTCGGCCCTCGACGCCGACTCCGAGGGTGAGGAGGGCCGCTTCTACGTCTGGACACCCGCCGAGATCCGCGCGGCTCTGAGCGATCCGGCGCCCGAGGGAACGAACCGCATCAACTTCTCACCCCAGCAGGTAGAGAAGTTGATGCAGCTCTACGGGGTCAGCGAGGGCGGGAACTTCGAGGGGCGGAGTATCTTGCACCTCGCCGGTGGGGCCAGTGCCGATCGGCCCGAGGGGTTGGACGAGATGCGGCGCGCGCTCTATGCGGCGCGAAGCAAACGGGTCTGGCCGGGGCTCGACGACAAGCGCCTCACCGCTTGGAACGCGCTGATGATCGCCGCCCTCGCCGAGGCCGGCGCCGCGCTCCAGCGCGACGACTACCTCGACGCCGCCCGGGGCTGCGCAGATTTCGTCTGGGGCGAGCTGCGCGATTCCGATGGCAACCTGCTGCGCACCTACAAGGACGGCCGCGCCCACCTCAACGCCTACCTCGAGGACCACGCCTTCCTGCTCGAGGCGCTGCTCACGCTTTACGAAGCGAGCTTCGACCCAGAGTGGTTCGAGCGCGCCGGGACCCTCGCGGACACCCTGCTGGAGCACTTCGCCGACACTGAGCGGGGCGGCTTCTTCTCCACCTCAGACGACCACGAATCGCTGATCGCCCGCCGCAAGGAGATCGGCGACCACCCGATCCCGTCCGGCAACTCATCGGCCGCGTTCGGCCTCCTCCGCCTCGCCGCTCTGACCGGAGAGCGCCGCTATGAACGGGCGGCCGAGGGCGTCTTCCGCCTCTTTGCCCGACCGGCCGTTCAGCACCCCGAGGCCTTCGGACACCTGATCAGGGCGATCGACTTCCATCTCTCCCCGACCAAGGAGGTGGCCTTGGTCGGGGACGACCTGACAGCTCTCGCCCGCGTGGTCCGCGCCGAGCACCGTCCCCACCTCGTCCTGGCCGGAGGCCCCGGGGACACGGCCGTTCCGGAGCTGCTCGCCAATCGTCCCGCTATCGAGGGAAAGCCCACCGCTTACGTCTGCGAGAGCTTCGCTTGCAAGCAGCCGGTAACGGAAGCACCAGCCCTCGCAGCTCTGCTTTAGACGCTCCTCGCGCGGGTGGCGTGGGGTGAGGGGGTCGAGGACTGCCCGCAGGCCCCCTCACCCCGCGACAGGACCCGCGCGCCGATCCCCGTCTGATAGAGATGCAGGACTCTTGCGAGGCTCCCTCTTCACCTTCGCCGCTGGACGTCGCTCGAAGTGGATCGTCTTCGCGATCTGGTTCGCGGCGATCTTCATCGCCAGCGCGGCCAACCTGCCGGGCAAGTTCGAAGACGCCGAAAGCAACGAGGCGACCTCCTACCTGCCCGGCGACGCCGAATCGACCGCGGCGCTGAATGCCACGGAGTCCCTGCAGAAAGGCGAAATCGCCCCTGCGGTGATCGTCTTCCGGCGCGACTCGGGGCTGACCGCCGCCGATCGCCAGACGATCGTCGAGGACGTCGGCAAGATGACCGAAAAGCGCTTCCCGGGGGTGGTCCCGAACGGCGCGACGGCCGCAGCCGGCGGCAAGCCGCAACAGTCGGCCACGGCAAAAGCGGCGCCCAAGGGGTTGCCGCAAGGCTGTGGGGAATCGACCACCACCGTCGCGGGCCAGCCCGCCGACTACGCCCCGTTCGTAGGCCCCGTCTGCTCCCAGGACGGCAGGGCGGCGATAGTCACGGCCTACATCAAGGCCAACGGCGAGGGCGAACGGATCGTCGATCCGGTCAAGTTCTGGCGCGAAAAGATCCCCGACGACGACGGTGGCCTCGAAGCCAGGATCACCGGTGGGGCGGGCTTCTCGGCCGACGCGATCGAAGTCTTCGAAGGCATCAACGGAACCCTGCTGCTGGCCGCGCTCAGCCTGGTGATCTTCCTGCTGATCCTCATCTACCGCTCGCCGATGTTCTTTCTGATCCCGCTGGTGGCGGTGATCTTCGCGGAGTTCCTCTCGCGCTCGCTCGGCTACGGCCTGACCGAGCTCGGTGTCACGGTCAACGGCCAGTCGAGCTCGATCATGTCGGTCCTCGTCCTCGGCGCGGGCACCGACTACGCCCTGCTGCTCGTCTCCCGCTACCGCGAGGAGCTCCACCACACCGTCGACAAGCACGAGGCGATGCGAACCGCGCTGGCCTCGGCGGGCCCGGCGATCTTCGCCTCGGCGGCGACGGTGATTGCGGCCCTCTTCTGCCTGATGCTGGCCAAGGTCAACGGCACCGCCGGCCTGGGTCCGATCGCCGCGATGGGCATCGCCTGTGCGGCGCTCTCGATGCTCACCCTGCTGCCAGCGCTGCTGACGATCTTCGGCCGCCGTGCCTTCTGGCCCTTCGTCCCCCACACGCTCGAGACCGCCCCCGCCGCCGACGCCGCGTCCGAGCGGGCGCGGGCAAAGATCGTCGAGGGCAGCGCGTTCGGCGCGATCGCCAGGGTCGTCCTCGCCAGCCTGCTCGTCCTCGTCCTGCTGCCGCTGGTCTTGATCAACTGGCTCTTGCGCCGCCTCAGCGGCCGCCGCATCCCCTCGCTGATCGTCGGCCCGCTCGACCGGGCGGTCTTCACCCCGTTCGAGATGCGCCGCCGCCGCCTTGAGCACGCCGCCGACGCCACCCATGGCTTCTGGGCCAAACTCGGCCATCGCGTCGCCCTCTCCCCGCGCCGCGTCGTGGTCGGATCGATGGCCGTCCTGCTGATCTTCTGCGCCGGCTTCGCCTTCTTCTCGACCGAACTGACCAGCGAAGACACCTACCGCAGCGAAGTCGAATCGGTCGAAGGCCAGGATCTGCTCAACAAGAGCTTCCCGGCGGGCACGACCGCACTTACCGACGTGGTCGTTCCCGAGCGCGCGGAAGTGCCGGCGGTGCGCGCGGCAGTGGCGGAAGTAGACGGAGTCGAGGCCGTCTCGCAGCCGGTCGCGGAGGGACCGCCAGGGACCCTGGTCCAGGCAACCCTCGAACCCAACCCCTACTCGACCGACGCCTTCGACCTGGTCGAACCGATACGCGACGCCGCCCACGGCGCCTCGCCGGAAGCCCTTGTCGGCGGGCCGACCGCGGTCGAATTCGACGTCCGCGACGCGGCCGGCTCGGACTCGATCGTGATCCCGCCGCTGATCCTGCTCGTCGTCTTCCTGATCCTGATCGGCCTGCTGCGTGCCGTGGTCGCGCCGCTGATCCTGATCGGCACGGTGATCGTCAGCTTCCTGGCCGCGCTCGGCGTCGGCTACTTCGCCTTCGAGTTCATCTTCGACTTCCCCGGCTCGGACCCCTCGCTGCCGCTCTTCGCCTTCGTCTTCCTAGTCGCCCTGGGGGTCGACTACAACATCTTCCTGATCGCCCGCGCTCGCGAGGAGACCATCAAACACGGTTCCGAACTGGGCATCCTCCGTGCCCTCGCGGTGACCGGCGGCGTGATCACCAGTGCCGGCATCGTCCTCGCCGGCACCTTCTCGGTGCTGGCCGTCCTCCCCCTCACCTTCCTCACCGAGCTCGGCTTCGTCGTCGCCTTCGGCGTCCTGCTCGACACCTTCCTCGTCCGCAGCGTCCTCGTCCCCGCCCTCGCCCTGATGATGGGCGACAAGTTCTGGTGGCCGTCAGCTCTCTCCAGGCCCAAGGACGACACCGCGGTTCCCGCTCGAACCGAGCAAGAACCGGCTCGCCCCTAAGCGCTGCTCGCGCGGGTGGCGTGGGGGGTGGGGGGGGGGGGCAGCCCCGGGGCGGCCCGCCGGCCCCCCCCCCCCCC
>JAWVFL010000026.1:0-9972 GCA_033856195.1 Solirubrobacterales bacterium
CACGTAGAAGTGGCGCTCGGCGCCGTCGATCCCGACCGCCGGGCACCAGCCGAGGAAGATGTCGCTCGCCGCCTGCATCAGCCGCTGCCCCTCGACCACCCGGCGACCGTGGTTGCGATAGCGGCTGGCGCCGACGTGAGGCTCCATGACCGAGGCCTGCGCTTCCTTCGCCTGCAGGAACAGCGGGTCGGAGTCGTCGTCGCCGGTCAGCAGCACGACCCAGGCGCGGGTGCCGACGCTGCCGACCCCGACCACTTTGTGGGCGAGCTGGCGGAAGCGGTAGCGGTCGAGCAGGTGCTGGCGGTCGGCCGCCAGGGTGTCGCGGTAGGCGACGAGGACGTCGGCGATCAGCTCCTCGACGCTGCGCCCGTCGCCGGCCGGCAAGAGCTCCTCGCCGGGCACGAGGATCGGCGGTTCGCTGCGGAAGCGGATCTCCCCGTCGACCGTCTCGGTCAGCTTCTCGAGCGCCCGCAGGCTGTCCTTCGTGCGTGCCTTGGCGACCCCCTTTCGCACTTTCTCGGCTTCGTCGGGGTCCTGTTCGGCGACCTCGGCCAGGGCCTCCTCGGCGTCGAGGCGCGCGTACCAGACCTCGAGGTTGCGCATCGCGGCGAACTCGCGCATCGCCTCGCGGTAGGAGCCGACGACCTTCAGCACCAGCGCCTCACGCTGTTTGCGCTTCAGGCCGCTTTCGCGAGCGGCGACCACGAAGCTGGCGGCAAGGCGCTTGACGTCCCACTCCCAGGGGCCCGGCAGCGACTCGTCGAAGTCGTTGAGATCGAAGACGAGGCGGCGGTCGGGCGCCGCGAAGGCGCCGAAGTTGGAGAGGTGGGCGTCGCCGCAGGCCTGCACCCGCAGGCCGGAGTCGGGCGTGGTCGCCAGGTCGGCGGACATCACCGCGGCGGCGCCGCGGTAGAAGGTGAACGGCGAGACCGCCATCCGCCCGTAGCGAATCGGGACCAGGTTCTGGACCCGCGAGGCGGCCTGATCCTCGAGCAGCTCGATCGGGTCCGGCCGGTCGGCGGCCGGGGCCCACTCGGCGTGGGCCGAGCGGCGTGCCGCCGAGCGCGCCGCCTTTCCTCGGGCGACGCGCTCGGAAGCATCCATGCTCAGACCGTAGCTGCGGCCTGCTCGGATTGCGAGTCGCGGGCGGCGTTGGCGGCCTTCGCCTCGGCCTCCGGGGTGCGCTCGCCGGCGGGGCGCGGCAGCAGCACTTCTTTGGCGATGACCAGGCGCTGGATCTGGCTGGTCCCCTCGTATAGCTGCATGATCTTCGCGTCGCGCATCAGTTTCTCGACCGGGTACTCCTTGATGAAGCCGTAGCCGCCGTAGACCTGGACGGCGTCGACGGTGATCTCCATCGCCGAGTCGGCGGCGAAGCGCTTGGCCATCGAGGAGACCTTGCTGTTGCGCAGGCCCTGGTCGAGCATCACGGCCGACTGCCAGACCAGCAGGCGGCCCGCCTCGACCTTGGTCGCCATGTCGGCGATCATGAACTGGATCGCCTGGTGCATCGCGATCGGGACGCCGAACTGGACCCGTTCTTTGGAGTACTCGGCGGCGTACTCGAGGGCGGCGCGGCCGATGCCGACGGCCATCGCCGAGACCCCGGGACGGGTCCGGTCGAGCGTCATCATCGCCAGTTTGAAGCCCTTGTTTTCCTCGGCGAGCAGGTTCTCGGCCGGGACCTCGACGTCGTTGAAGGAGATGGTCGCGGTGTTGGAGGCCCGCTGACCCATCTTGTCCTCCTTCTTGTCGACGGTGACTCCGGGGGAGTCGGCGTCGACGACGAAGGCGCTGATCCCCTGGTGCCCGGAGTCCGGGTCGGTCTTCGCGTAGACCGTGAACCAGTCGGCGTAGGTGCCGTTGGTGATGAAGCACTTGGAGCCGTTGAGGATGTACTTGTCGCCCTGCTTGACGGCGCGGGTTTTCATCCCGCTGACGTCGGAGCCGGCGTCCGGCTCGGTGAGGCAGAACGAGGCCAGCTTCGGCGCTTCGGTCAGCATCCCCAGGTACTTCTTCTTGGTCTCCTCGGAGCCGCCGAGGGTGACCGGGGCCGAGGCGAGGCCGTTGGCCATCAGCGAGGTGCCGATACCGGAGCAGCCCCAGCCGACCTCCTCCTCGATCAGGCAGCCGGAGAGATAGTCGAGGCCGGGACCGCCGTAGGCCTCGGGGATGTGGGTGTTCATCAACCCGACCTCCCAGGCCTTCTCGATCACGTCCTGGGGCCAGGTGCCGTCGACGTCGTACTCCCAGGCAACCGGGCGCATGTCTTTCTCGGCGAAGCTGTGCGCGAGGTCGCGCAGGTCCTTCTGCTCGTCAGTGAGGGTGAAATCGACCACCGGTCGGAGCTCCTTTTGTTTGGTGCTGTAAGTCCGTCTGGAACGCCACGCGCATACTGGGGCGTCTGCCTTTGATTGACTGGTCAGTCAACCAGGGAAAAGGTTAGCGGATGCACCCCTCCTTTGGGGGGACTAGTCTTTGGCCCATGGATCCTCTAGTGGTCGCGTCCGCTACCGACAAAGGTCTGATCCTGATCGTGCTGGCGCTGATCGTCGGGCCGCTGCTGGGCCTGCTGCTGCGCGCGGTCAACGGCAACGGCTGGGAGCGGATCGGCAAAGGCCCGCTCGCGGTCGAGGAACGGCGGCCGGAGAAAGAGGATTCCGATCCACGGATGATCGAGAACGAAACTCGCGACCTCGAAAATCTCGTAGGATCGAAGCGTGAGCCCCGCCCCTGACGAGAACCTCTACGAGGTCGAGCAGCTGCTGGTCCAGCCGGGGACCTACTTCAACCCCCAGACCGAGGTCGTCGTAGTCGTTGACGACTCCGCCTCGATCGACCAGGAGATCTTCAACATGGAGGCCTACGAGGGGGCCGACTGGGTGCGGATCTCCGACGAGGTGCCGATCGACGAGGACGGTCGCGACCGGGCCCTCGAGAAGTTCCAGACCCATTACCACCCCGGCTCGACCGGCTCGGTCTCCGAGACGGCGCTCGAACAGGGCGACGAGGAGATCGACGAGGACGAGGACGGCCAGGACCCCGGCCGCGAGGACTGAGCTTGGCGCTCGAAGAGGGCGACAAAGCGCCCGCCTTCACCCTCCCCGACCAGAACGGCGACCAGGTCAAGCTCTCCGACTTCAAGGGCGAGACCGTCGTCCTCTATTTCTATCCGCGGGCTGACACGCCTGGATGTACGACCCAGGCCTGCGGGATCCGCGACCGCTCCGACGAGTACGCGGCGGCGGGTGCCAAGGTGATCGGGGTCTCCCCCGACGAGCCCGAGGCGATCAAGAAGTTCGACGACAAGCACGGGCTCGGCTTCACCCTGCTCGGCGACGTCGACCACGAGGTCGCCGACAAGTACGGCGCCTGGGGCGAGAAGTCGATGTACGGCAAGAAGTACATGGGCATGCTGCGCTCCACCTTCATCATCGACCCGAAGGGCAAGGTCGCCCGGGCCTTCCCCAAGGTCCAGCCCAAAAAGCACGACGCCCTGGTGCTCAAGGCACTTGCTGAACTCGACGCTTGACGCTTTAGGCCGGCCATAGCCGGCTCAATGCATCAAGCGCTGACGATCACTACGACCAAGAAGGCCGTGTAGAGCGCGAACCAGCCGATCACGGCGGGGAGCCTGAAGGCGCCGGCGCGGTGCAGGCTGAAGTAGGCGAGCAGGCCGCCGGCGACGCCGAGGCAGATCGAGAGCACGGCGTTGGAGGTGAGCGCCCAGTCGGTGAAGAGAAGGCCGATCCCGACCGGGATCGTCGACTGGAAGACCATCGCGCCGCTGATGTTGCCCAGCGCCAGCGCGTCCTTGTTTTCGCGCACCCAGAAGAAGCTGTTGACCTTCTCCGGGAGCTCGGTGGCGAGCGGCGCCAGGATCAGCGCCAGGACCAGCGCCTCGACGCCGATGTGCTCGGCGATCGTCAAGAGCTCCTCGACGAAGAGGTGGGCGCCGCCGATCATCGCTCCGAGGCCGACCACGACCTGGACGATGCAGAGGGCCAGCGCCGGCTCTTCGCGGTGCTCCTTGCGGGGGTCGAAGATCAGCGGGTTGAGCGTCTCCTCCTCCTGGACCTCACCGCTGGAGCGCAGGGTGCGGGCGACGTAGAGCACGTAGGCGAGCAGGAAGACGATCCCGAAGACGATCCGCACCCCGGCCGGCGGTCCCCAGGCGAGCAGCCCGGCGAGCCCGAAGAAGCCGAGGAAGAAGAGCAGGTCGCGCTCCAGGGTGGGCCCGTGCGTGTCCAGGTGAAGGCCGGTTTTGCGCCGGTCCCGGTAGAGGTAGGCGAAGAGCCCGACCAGGCCCATCGCCAGGGTGCCGAGGAGGAACGGGGCGCCGACGATCGCGCCGATCGCGACGTCTTCGGAGCCCTCGCTGACGTCCAGCAGCGCCACGATCGCGATCAGCGTCTCCGGCATCGCCGTCCCCACCGCTGCCAGCACGCTGCCGACGGCGCCCTCCCCCAGGTTCAGGCGATGGCCGATCCACTCGACCGCGCCGGTGAACAAGAGCGCTCCGGCCAGCACGATCGCGAAGCTGACGAGGAGCAGCAGGTAGTCGATCTAGATCACCTACGCGAAGTAGAAGGCGAGGCCGAAGACGAAATACACGGCCAGCAGCTGGACACCCTCGAACCAGGTTGACTCGCCGTCCTGGGTGACGTAGTTGGCGATCAGGATCGCCAGCAGGATCGCCCCCAGCTCGAACCCGTTGAAGACCAGGGCGAGCGGATAGGGGCCGATGAAGAAGGAGGCGATCACCAGCACCGGGGCGACGAACAGCGCCACCTGGGCGCTGGAGCCGACGGCGATGTTGACCGCCAGGTCCATCTTGTTCTTCATCGCGACCAGGACCGCGACCCAGTGCTCGGCGGCGTTGCCGACGATCGCGACGACGATCACGCCGATGAAGAACTCGGAGAGGCCGACCGACTGCGAGGCCTCGGTGATCGAGCCGACCAGGACCTCGGACATCAACCCGACGAGGACGCCGGCGATCGCCAGGGCGATGATCGAGGTCCGCGTCGACCATCCCCAGCTGTCCTCGTCCTCGTACTCGGGATTGAAGATGTCGCGGTGGGTTTTCAGCGAAAAGAAGAGGCCGATCACGTAGGTGGCCATCAGCACGAGCGCGACCGCCAGCGAGAGGTGCTCGACGGTGCCGCCGTAGTTGATCGCCTCGGCGCCTGGCCGGGGTAGGCCCTGGCCCTCGACCAGCTCGAAGATCGCCGGCATCAGCAGCGCCGCGGCGGCGAGCATCAGCATCGACGTCTGCACGCTGGCGCCGGTTCGGCTGAAGGTCTGTTTGTCGCGGCCGATGCCGCCGACCAGCATCGCCGCGCCCATCACCAGCAGGATGTTGCCGAGGATCGAGCCGACGATCGAGGCCTTGACGACCTCCTGCAGCCCCTCGTTGAGCGCGAAGAGGGCGATGATCAGCTCCGGCGCGTTGCCGAAGGTGACGTTGAGCAGGCCGCCGATCCCGGGCCCCGAGCGGGCGGCGAGCTCCTCGGTGGCGCGGCCCATCAGCGCCGCCGTCGGGATGATCCCCAGCGCCGAGGCGGCGAAGACGATCGTCGCCGCCGCACCCGCGAGATCGAGGGCGACCGCGATCGGGATCAGCGGCGCCAACAGGTAGGGCCAGCCGTTCGCGCTGCGCAGGAACGCAACGTCGAAGCGGGGCTGCCCTACCTGTTGCTCACCCTCGTTCAACTGGCCTCAGCCGAGCAGGCTGGCGCAGGCCTGGAGGTCGTTGGCGGTCTTCGCATCTTTGAGGCATTCGAGGTATTCCTGCGTCGCTTCCGCGTCGGGGAGTTCTTCCGGGCTGATTTCGGGTTCGGGGCTTTCGGCTCCGCCGCCTTCGGCCGATTCGCCGCCGATGCCTTCGAGCAGGCCGCCGAGGCCGCCGCCGCTACCGGCTTCGAGCAGTTTCAGCGGATCGACGCCGAGCTTGTCGAACAGGCCTTCGAGCGGCTTGGCGTCAGAGGGAGCGGCGATCTTCTGACTCTCGTTGACCGCCCCGAGCGACATCTCGAAGTCGACTTCGGCCTTTTCGGCGCTGGAGGCCTTCGGTTCGATCGTGATTTCACCCGCCACTTTGCGGATGATGCCGTCGTCCCCGACGTAGACCTCGACGTGCGCCTTCTTGACGGCCTTCGAGACTTCCCCCCTGGCCGCTTCGAGTTCGTCCAGCGGCAGCGGCCCGGCCGCTTCGAGCTGCGAGCTGCAGGCCGGGTCTTCGGTCAGGGCGATGATCGCGTCGACCGCCCCTTCGGGATTGAGATCGCCGCTGACCTTGGTGGTCGAGGTGCCGTCGACGTCGGCGCTGCCGTCGCTCTTGAGGTTGTCGATCACGGTGGTGAGGTCGATCGCCGCCAGCGCTTCCTGGCAGGCGCTGACGTCTCCACCTTCGCTGCCGCCTTCGGAGAGCCCCTGTTCGAACCCTGACTTGACGAAGCCGAAGGTGGTCGGGTCGACTTCGTACTCGCTGCCTTCGTAACCGATGAAGGCGCGGTCGGAGAGCAGCGTGACGCCGCCGTCGAAATTGATCGATTCGCCGTCGATGTCACCGCTCGCGGTCACGTCCATCGCCAGTTCCGGCAGCGCTTCGGCGCCTCGGCTCTGGAACGGTCCGGAGAGGCTGACTTCGACGTCGCCGCCCGATTCGCCTTCGGCCTTGATGCCGAGCGAGAGGTCGAGAGTGCCGCTTTTGACGCCTTCGAGGGTGGCGCTTTCGATGACCTTCTGGGGGTCTTCGCCATTGCTGTCGCTGCCACCACCACAGGCGGCAAGCGCCCCTGCCAGGGCAAGGGCGGTAGCAAGCAGCACGAAGATGCGAGAACGGCTCAAGGGATACGGCTCCTCCGGAATAGGGAACGAATGACGCCCTGATCGTAGCCAGCGGGGTGGGTAGATGATCTAGCCGCTGTCGCCGGTCCGCGATTCTTCGATCGGCGCCGGGCGATCGTCCGAGGTCAGGTTGGCGGCGAGCGGGAACAGCAGGGCGCCGAGGAAGATCAGAATCACCCCCGCCGCGACCAGCGCCTTGACCTTGAAGAGGTGGCCGAGGATGCCGAACGCGAAGCCGGCCAGCATCAGGGCGACGTAGGGGCCGGGCTTCTGGGAGAGCAGCTCGGCGAGCGGCGGGGCGAGGTCGGGCACGGGCGCCTGATTATCATCGCCCGCATGGCCGATGGCTCCGTGGCAGAGGTGAAGGACGCGCTGGCGCAGGTCGGCTACCTGGCCGACGAGCCGGCGGCGCTCGTCTCCTTCCTCGCTCAGAAGCTCGGCAAGCCGGTCCTCGTCGAGGGCCCGGCCGGGGTCGGCAAGACCGAGCTGGCGAAGGCGCTCTCACGCGCCACCGGCCGCGAGCTGGTGCGGCTGCAGTGCTACGAGGGGCTCGATGAGGCGAAGGCGATGTACGAGTGGAACTACCGCAAGCAGCTGCTGCGGATCCAGGCCGGCGGCGAGGCTGGCTGGGACGACGTGCAGGAGGACATCTTCGGCACCGAGTTCCTGCTGACGCGGCCGCTGATGCAGGCGATCTCCAGCCCCGAGCCGGTGGTCCTGCTGATCGACGAGATCGACAAGACCGACCAGGAGTTCGAGGCGATGCTGCTGGAGCTCCTCTCCGACTTCCAGATCACGATCCCCGAGCTGGGGCAGATCTCGGCGACGACGATGCCGATCGTCGTCCTCACCTCCAACGACTCGCGGGAGCTGACGGAGGCGCTGAAGCGACGCTGCCTCTACCTCTGGCTCGACTACCCCGGTCTCGAGCGGGAGATCGAGATCGTCCGCCTGCATACGCCCGAGCTGAACGAGAACCTGGCCCGGCGCCTGGTCGAGGTGATCGCGATGGTCCGCGCGCTCGACCTCAAGAAGCCGCCGTCGATCGCCGAGTCGATCGACTGGGCACGGACCCTGCTGCTGATGGGAGCCGACGACATCGACCGCCAGACCTTCACCCAGTCGATGTCGATCATCGTCAAGCACCGCACCGACATCGACCTCGTCGCCGAGCGGGTCGGGATGAAACTGCCCGAGGCGCCCAGCCCGGCCGGGTGAGTCCGACGCCCGGCAAGGCGCCATACGGGCCGAAAGCCGATCCGGGACCGCCCGGGATCGCCGCCAAGCTGCTGGGCTTCTGCGAAGAGCTGCGCGGCGAGGGGGTCGCGGTCGGGACCTCGGAGATCCTCGACGCCTTTGCCGCTCTCGAGCAGGTCGAGTGGACCTCGCACGACGATTTCCGCGAGGCGCTGGCGGCGACGATCGCCAAGTCCCAGGACGACCGCCGCGTCTTCGAGCTGCTCTTCGACCGCTACTTCTTCCGCGCCGCCGAGGCCGAGGCGGTGATGCGGGACGTAACCGAGCGCAGCGAGGGCGAGGGCGGCGCCGGCAGCGAGCGGCTCGACATGGAGGAGTTGCGCGAGCAGATCCGCGAGGCGATGCTGGCCGGCGACGAGGACCGCCTGCGCGACCTCGCCCGGCTGGCGATCGCCGCCTTCGGCCGCGGCGAGGGCTCCGGCGTGGTCGGCGTCGACGTGCAACGGATCCGCCGCACGCTCGGGCTCACCGCCGGCAGCCAGCCGCCGAACGAGGAGGGCGTGGAGCAGCCGCCGATCGACCGCGCCCAGCTCAACCGCTTCGAGCGCCATCTGCGGCGCGAACTCGAGCGCGACCTGATCGAGCGGACCGAAACCCTGCCGCCCTCGCGGCCGCTGGCCGAGCTCGACCGCGCCCTGCCGACCAGCCCCACCCAGGACCTCGCCGCCGTCCACCGCGCCGTCGGCCAGATGAAGCGGCGGCTGGCGACGCTCGGTCACGAGCAGCGCGGCCATCGCAAGGCGACCGCCGTCGACGTGCGGCGGACGATGCGGGCTTCGCTGGAGACCGGCGGTGTGCCGATGCGGCTCAAATACAAGCCCAAGCGCCCGCGACGGCCGGAGATCTACGTCCTCTGCGACGTCTCAACCTCGGTCACCTCGGCCAGCGTCTTCTTCCTCTCGGTCCTGCACGCCCAGCACGACTCCTTCCGCAAGCTGCGCAGCTTCGTCTTCATCGAGCGGATCTCCGAGGTGACCGACGTCTTCGAGCACGAGCGCGACTTCGCCGTCGTCGCGCAGCGGATCTCCAGCGAGGGCGGCGTCGCCGACATCTCCGGCTACACCGACTACGGCCGCGTCTGGCTCGAGTTCCTGACCGAGATCTCCGACGAGCTCGACCCGCGCTCGACCGTGATCGTCCTCGGCGACGCCCGCACCAACGGCCGCGAGCCCCACGCCGAGATCTTCGCCCAAGTCGCCGAGCGCGCCGGCCGCCTCTTCTGGCTCAACCCCGAGCCGAAGCTCTACTGGAACTACGGCGACTCGGTGATGGCAGCCTACGAGCGCTACTGCGACGGCGCCTTCGAGTGCTGGACGACGCGGCACCTGGAGAACTTCGTCAACGTCGTCGCCGGCGGGGTGCCTGCCGCCGACTGACGCGAGGGACGGGTTGGTCCGAGGGGTGGTGGTCGCCTCTTTGGGAATTTGTCGCGTCCCCTAAAGGGGACAGCTCCCTCACGTTGAGCCCGCCTATGGCGGGCTGGAATCAGTAAAGGGGCCTTCGGCCACATTCCCAAAGAGGCAACCACCACCCCTCCAACGAAGCGTCCCTCGCTGGTCGACGGCAGGAGCAACGGCTCGTTTGGTGGGAACAATCGTCCCTCGGCTGCTTAAGCAGGCAAGGGACGACCCTTCTTGGGAGGAGCAGACGCCCCTTGTTGCTGTCTTTTGTCCGGTTTGCGCGGGTGATGAGCGGGGCCGGTAGGTCTCTGGGCGAATGTCGCCCGAAGGGCCTTTACTGATTCCTGCTCGCCATAGGCGAGCAGCATGTTCGGGAGCCATCCCCTTCAGGGGATGCGACAAATTCGCCCAGAGGCCTACCGGCCCCGCTTACCCTCCGTGTACCCGCGACAGGGCCGCTCAG
>JAWVFL010000027.1:0-49253 GCA_033856195.1 Solirubrobacterales bacterium
CCGCCAGCGAGAGGTGCTCGACGGTGCCCCCGTAGTGGTTCGACGCGCTGCCGGGCAGCGGCAGCCCTTTGCCCTCGATCAACTCGAAGATCGCCGGCATCAGGAGCGCGGCGGCCGCCAGCATCAGCATCGAGGTCTGGATGCTGGCGCCGGTCTTGCTGAAGTGCTGTTTGTCGCGCCCGATCCCGCCGGCCAGCATCGCGGCACCGAGGACGAGCAGGATGTTGCCGATGATCGAGCCGACGATCGAGGCCTTGACCACCTCCTGCAGACCCTTTCCCAGCGCGAAGAGGGCGATGATCAGCTCCGGCGCGTTGCCAAAAGTGACGTTGAGCAGTCCGCCGATCCCAGGGCCCGAGCGCGCGGCCAGCTCCTCGGTCGCACGGCCCATCAGCGCCGCCGTGGGGACGATCCCCAGCGCCGAGGCGGCAAACACAGCCCCCGCCGCGGCGCCGGCCAGATCCAGCACCACGGCAAGTGGGATCAGCGGCGTCAGCAGATAGGGCCAGCCGTACGGAGTGCGGAGGAACGCGACTACTGGAGCAATCCCGTGCAGCTCTGGATGTCCACGGGGGTGTGGGCTTCACCCAGGCATTCGTAGTAGGACTGCCGGCCACTGCCTGAGCTGCTGCCGCCACCGCCCGAGGAGCCGTCCCCGGCGTCGTTGAGTTTTTCGATCAGGCTGCCAATGCCACCCGAGCCGGCGCCGTTCTGAAAGGCGCCGAGAAGTTCGATCGGGTTGATGCCAAGCTTGAGGAAGAGGTTGCTGAGCGGCTTGGCGCTGCTGGGCGCTGAGATCGTCTGCTCTTCGTTAACCCCGGTCAGGGTCAGATCGAGATCCAGATCGACGCGTTTGGCCGACGCATCGGAGCTCTTCGGCGGTTCGATCGTGGCCTTTGCCGAGATCCTGCGCACGATGTGATCGTCACCGACGTAGAGCTCGACGTGGGCGGACTTGACGGAGCTCTTGACCGTGCTCTTCGCTTTGTCGAGTTCGGCGGCGGAAGGCAGCGGGCCAGCGGCGCTCAGCTGTTCGCTGCAGGCGGGATCGCCGGTCAGTTCGCTGAACGCTTCGACCGCACCGGTTGCGTTCAGGTCACCGCTGACCTTGGTCGTACTGGCGCCGCCAACCTCGGCGCTGCCTTCGCCCTTGAGGTTTTCGACGAAATCGCGCAGTTCGAGGCCACTTGCGGCTTCCTGGCAGGCGGCGACTTCGCTCGACTGATCCTGCCCGCCGCCTTGCTGTTTGAGCATCGATTTGACGAAGTTGAAGGTGGTCGAATCGACTTCGTACTCGGTGCCTTCGTAGGCGACGTATGCCTTGTTGCCGAGTAGGGTGAGACCGCCTTCCCGGTCGAGCTTTTCGCCACCGAGCGAGCCCTTGGCCGCGAAGGATAGGTCGAGTTCGGGCAGTTCCGCTTCGCTTTCGCTCTGGAAGGGCCCGGCGAGGCTGACATTGACACTCCCGCTTTTCTTGCCGCCCTTGACGTCGACATCGACGGAGAGGTCGAGCTTGCCGCTTTCGACTCCCTGCAGGGTCGCTTCGTCGACGACCGACTGCGGGTCGTCGCTGCCGCCGCCACCGCAGGCGGCCAGTGCCGATGTAAGCGCGACAAGCGCGACGAAAAGGGAAAGCGTGCGAGCTCGACTCAAAGCGTTGGTCCTCCTGGGGAAGGTCGGGTTGGCGTAGCCGTAAAGCTAGCGGGTGGGGGGCGGCTCCCGGCCCCAGCTGCGCATCCCGGATTCGATCGCCTCGATCACGGTGCGCACGACCGCCACGCGCGCGTAGCGCTTGGACTCGGCGGCGATCGCATGCCAGGGCGCCCGCGGCTGATCGGTGCGGGCGAGCATGTCCTCGACCGCCTGCTCGTACTCGCCTCGCTTGCTTCGGTTCGCCCAGTCTTCGTCGGTCAGCTTCCAGGCCTTTAGCGGATTGGCGGCACGCTGTTCAAAGCGCTTCAGCTGCTCTTTCGCCGAGATGTGCAGCCAGAGCTTGACGATGATCGTCCCCTCTTCGGCGAGGCTGTGCTCGAAGTCGTTGATCTCGTCGTAGGCGCGCAGCCACTCGGTGCGACTTGCGAGCTCGTCGACGCGCTCGACCAGCACCCTGCCGTACCAGGAGCGGTCGAAGACGGCCATGCCGCCCCAGCCCGGCAGCGCCGGCCAGAAGCGCCAGAGGAAGTGGTGGCGCTTCTCATCGGGCGTGGGAGCCGCGAACTGCACGACCCGCACGTGGCGAGGGTCGAGCGGCGCAACCAGGCGTTTGATCGAGCCACCCTTGCCCGAGGCGTCCCAGCCCTCGAAAAGGACGCAGACAGGTGGACCGATGCCCTCCGAGCCGAGCAGGCCGGCGAGCGTGAGACGCAGCTCGGTCAGCCGCTTCCAGGAGCTGCGCAGCTCCTGCTCGGCCTCTTGGCGGCCGAGCGACAGCGAGAGGTCGACCTGGTCGAGCCTTGCCATCGCCCGATCCTACGCGCCGTTCTCCGCTACGGGACGATTTCGACCGGACGCGTGCCTTCCGCCGGCGTATCGAGGTCCCGTGGGCTGTCCTGGGTGAAGTTCACCGCCACCGGAAAGAGGAAGGCGCCGAGGAAGATCAGGATCACGCCGGCCGCGACGAGCCAGCGGGCCGAGCTGAGGTGGCCGAGAATGCCGATCGCGAAGCCGATCAGCATCAGGGCGATGTAGGGACTGGCGCTGTGCGGCAGCAGGTCGGCGAGTGGCAGGGCGAGGTCGAGCACAGCACCGGATTATCATCGCCCCCATGGTCGACGGTTCCGCAGCCGAGGTTAAGGACGCGCTCGCCCAGGTCGGCTACCTGGCCGACGAGCCCGCGGCGCTGGTCTCCTTCCTCGCGCAGCGCCTTGGCAAGCCGGTCCTGGTCGAGGGCCCGGCGGGAGTCGGCAAGACCGAGCTGGCAAAGGCGCTCTCACGCGCCACGGGACGCGAGCTGATCCGCCTGCAGTGCTACGAGGGGCTCGACGAGGCCAAGGCCCTCTATGAGTGGAACTACCGCAAGCAGCTGCTGCGCATCCAGGCCGGCGGCGAGGACGGCTGGGAGGACGTGCACGGCGACATCTTCGACAAGGAGTTCCTGCTCGAGCGGCCGCTGATGCAGGCGATCGCCAGCCCCAAGCCAGTCGTGCTGCTGATCGACGAGATCGACAAGACCGACCAGGAGTTCGAGGCGATGCTGCTCGAGCTGCTCTCCGACTTCCAGATCACGATCCCGGAGCTGGGCCAGGTGTCAGCGACGACGATGCCGATCGTCGTCCTCACCTCGAACAACTCGCGCGAGCTGACCGAGGCGCTGAAGCGCCGCTGCCTCTACCTCTGGCTCGACTATCCCGATCTGGAGCGGGAGATGGAGATCGTCCGCCTGCACGCGCCCGAGCTGCCCGAGTCCCTGGCCCGTCGCATGGTCGAGGTGGTGCGGATGATCCGCGACCTCGATCTGAAGAAGCCGCCCTCGATCGCCGAGTCGATCGACTGGGCGCGCACGCTGCTGCTGATGGGCGCCGAGGACATCGACCGCAAGACCTTCGAGCAATCGATGTCGATCATCGTCAAGCACCGCACCGACATCGACCTGGTCGCCGAGCGAGTCGGGGTGAAGCTTGCCGAGCCCGTACGGCCCCAAGGCTGAGGCGGGCCCGCCCGGGCTCGCCGCCAAGCTGCTCGGCTTCTGCGAGGAGTTGCGCAGCGAGGGCGTCGCGGTCGGCACCTCGGAGATCCTCGACGCCTTCGCGGCATTGGACCAGGTGCCCTGGACCTCGCGCGAGGACTTCCGCGAGGCGCTGGCGGCGACGATCGCCAAGTCGCAGGAGGACCGCCGCCTCTTCGAGCTGCTCTTCGAGCGCTGGTTCTTCCGCGTCGCCGAGACCGAGGCGATCTCACACGGGATCGAGGAGCAGGGACGTCGCCACGAGGGTGCCGAGCGACTCGACATCGACGAGCTGCGCGACCAGATTCGGCAGGCGATCGTCGAGGGCAACGACGGCGAGATGCGCGACCTCGCCCGCCTGGCGATCTCGGCCTTCGGTCGCGAGGGCGAGGGCTCAGGCGTGGTCGGCGTCGACGTGCAGCGGATCCGGCGCACGCTAGGACTCTCGGCGGGACAGCAACCGCCCGCCGAGGACGGCGCCGCCGAGCTGCCGCCGATCGATCGCGACCAGCTCAACGCCTTCGAGCGCCACCTGCGCCGCGAGCTCGAGCGCGACCTGATCGAGCGCACCTCCACCCTGCCCCCCTCGCGCCCGCTCGCCGAGCTCGACCGGGCATTGCCCACCAGCCCGACCCAGGACCTCGCCGCCGTGCACCGCGCCGTCTCGCAGATGAAGCGCCGCCTGGCGACGCTCGGGCACGAGCAGCGCGGCCGGCGCAAGGGCCGGACCGTCGACGTGCGGCGCACGATGCGCGCCTCTCTGGAGACCGGCGGCGTGCCGATGCACGTTCGCTACCGGCCGAAGCGACCGCGCCGACCGGAGATCTACGTGCTCTGCGACGTCTCGACCTCGGTCACCTCGGCCAGCGTCTTCTTCCTCTCGGTCCTGCACGCCCTGCACGACTCCTTTCGCAAGCTGCGCAGCTTCGTCTTCATCGAGCGCATCTCCGAGGTGACCGACGTCTTCGAGCACGAGCGCGACTTCCGCGTCATTGCCCAGCGCATCTCCAGCGAGGGCGGCGTCGCCGACATCTCCGGATACACCGACTACGGCCGCGTCTGGCTCGAGTTCCTCGGCGAGATCTCCGACGACCTCGACCCCCGCTCGACCGTGATCGTGCTCGGCGACGCCCGTACCAACGGCCGCGAGCCCCGCGCCGACGTCTTCGCCCAGGTGGCCGAACGGGCCGGCCGGCTCTTCTGGCTCAACCCGGAGCCGAAGCTCTACTGGAACTACGGCGACTCGGTGATGGCCGCCTACGAGCGTTACTGCGACGGCGCCTTCGAGTGCTGGACCACCCGCCACCTTGAGAACTTCGTCAACGTCGTCGCCGGAGGCGTCCCCGCCACGGACTGACGCTCCGGTGCGCTTTATCCCCGCATTGGCAGGATAAGGCGCACCGGAAGGAATGCTGCGGCGGGGCTCGTAAGCATCTGCACAAACCTGCAAAAGGGAGAGCTGGTTTTCGCGCCGATCGTGCTGATGCTGCTGTTCAGGAAGAAGTACCCGCGCTGGTGGTACGACTGGAACCTCGAACTGCTGCGCTTCGGCAACCGCATCGGTATCTACGTGCTGCTGATGGACGACGAATACCCCTCGACCGATGAGCACCAGGCGGTCCACCTCGACTTCGCCTACCCCGACGCCCAGCAGTTGCAGCGCGGCATGCCCCTGGTCAAGTGGCTGCTCGCGATCCCCCATTACATCGTTCTCTTCTTCCTCTATATCGGTGTCTTCTTTGCCGCGGTCGGGGCCTGGCTCGCGATCCTCTTCACCGGGCATTACCCGCGCGGGATCTTCAAATTCGTCGAGGGAACGATCCGCTGGCACAACCGCGTCCTCGGCTACGCCTTCGCGCTGGTCACCGACGACTACCCGCCATTCCGGCTCTCGGCATAAGGCGCCGTCTCCTCGTCTCCCGCGTCCGGGGACGGCTAGCGGGCGACCCAGGCGTCCGGCTGCGCGGCGAGGGCTGAGACCTCGCTGGGCAGCTGGCCGTTGACCAGGTCAGCGAGGGTGACGTGCTCGAGCACGGTGCGGAGGCTGGCGCGCACGGCGATCCAGACCTCCTGCAGGTGCTCGGCGTTGCCTCGGTACTCGATCGACTCGGGCGGCGCCGACTGCACGTGGGCGATCGGGCCCTCGACGGCGCGGACGACGTCGGCGATCGTCACCTCGTCGGCCGGCCGGGCCAGCCAGTAGCCGCCCTTGGCCCCGCGCCGGGCGCGGACGATGCCGGCGTGCTTCAGCTCGAGCAGGATGTGCTCGAGGAACTGCAGCGGGATGTCCTGCGCATCGGCCAGCTTCTCGCCCTTGACGGGACCCTCCTCAGCCGCGGCAAGCTCTGCCGCAGCCCGCACTGCATAGTCAGCCTTGGCCGAAACGCGCATAGGGCAGCTAGTTAATCAGTCAGCCGGTGGCATCCGGCGCCAGCGCCGCGGCGCGAGCGGCGGCTTGCGCTTCCTTTTCGCGGCGGCGGTGCAGCCAGCGCGGCGCGGCGAGGATGGAGCCGAGGCCGATCGCGGCGACCGCGGCAGCGATCGGCCAGACGGTCGGATCGCCCTTCTGGATCGTGACGATGCCCGAACCGATGAGGACGACGCCGAGCGCGGTGCGGATGAAGCCCTGCGGCGCCTTGTCGGAGAGGGCGGCGCCGATCACCACACCTGGGATCGAGCCGATCAGGATGTTGGCGGCGAGGACGAAGTCGACGTTGCCGCCGACCCAGTGGGCGATGCCGGCTGCCCAGAGCAGGATCGCGGCGTGAAAGACGTCGGTGCCGACGACCTTCTTTGGGGCAAGGCGATAGACCGCGATCAGCAGGATCGCGATCACGGTGCCAGAGCCGGCGGAGGTGACGCCGATCACGAGGCCCGTGGTGGCGCCGATCAGCACCGCTGCGACCTTGTGGCGGCGCTCGACGTCGAAGCGGTCGCGCTCGTCGACGAGATCGCGCAGGATCAGCGCCCGCGTCAGCGTGATGATCCCGACCATCAGCAGGGTCCCGCCCAGCACGGCGTAGACGAGCGAATCGAGCCGGTCTTCGCCGATGTGGCTCTCCAGCACCGAGACGATCGCGACGCCGAGCACAGCCGCCGGCACCGAGCCGAACGCGAGCCACTTGACCAGCTCCGTGTTCACCGTCTTCATGCGGAAATGGCGCCAGCCGCCGACCGTCTTGGTCACGGCCGAGTAGAAGATGTCGGTGCCGATCGCGGTCGTCGGCTGGATGCCGAAGATCAGGATCAGCAGCGGCGTCATCAGGGATCCACCGCCCATGCCGGTCATGCCGACGAGTACGCCGATTCCTAGTCCGAAGACGATGATTGCCGGGTCCATATGATGCTCCGCGCGGTACCGCTAATTCGACTTTCCTGACCTCCTTGGTCAGGAGCGCAAGTGCGCCAGGATACCAAGATGCCCGCGGAAGCAGAACAGTTCGCCGGTGCGGTTGCGATGCCTGCCTCTATGCCAGTTGTCGAGGGGCAGCTCACGATCCGCGATCTTGGCCACTCCTACGGTGAGCTGAGCACGATCGAGAGTCTCGATCTCGATCTCGCGACTCACGGCGTCCTAGGCCTGGTCGGTCCCTCGGGCTGCGGCAAGTCGACCTTGCTCGAGCTGATCGCCGGGCTGCAGGAACCGACCAGCGGCGAAATCGAGGTCGGTGGGCAGGTTTCCGCCAGCGGACGCCTCGGCCATTGCGCCTTCATGCCCCAGCGCGACCTGCTGCTGCCCTGGCTCTCGGCGATCGACAACTCCGCGCTTGCCCTTCGCAACCGCGGCATCCGCCGCGGCGCGGCGCGGCGAGAGGCGGGCCTGCTCTTCGAGCGCTTCGGCCTGGCCGGGTTCGAGCGCTCGGCGCCGGCCGAGCTCTCGGGCGGGATGCGTCAACGCGTCGCCTTCCTGCGCACGCTGATCGCCGGCAAGCCCGTGCTCGCCCTCGATGAGCCCTTCGCCTCGCTCGACGCGATCACCCGCGCCGAGATGCAGCAGTGGCTGGCGGGGGCGTTGGAGACGGACCCGCGCACCGTCGTCCTCGTCACCCACGACATCGAGGAGGCGCTCTACCTCTGCGACAGCGTCGCCGTGCTCTCGGCCAGGCCGGCCCGGATCGTCGAGCGGCTCAGCGCTCCAGCGCCGCGATACGGCAATCGCGACGAAGCCGTCACCGATCCGGAGTTCATCGCCGTGCGCGAGAGCGCTATGCGCGCCCTGAAGGAAGGCGCGCCATGAGGCGCTGGCTCCTCCCGATGCTGCTGCTGGCCGGGCTGATCGGCGCCTGGCAGCTCGCCGCCGGCACCGGCGCGCTCGCCGATCTGCTCAACCTCGAAAGCTTTCTCGTCCCTTCCCCCGCCGAAATCGCCGAAGCGCTCTGGCAAAGCCGCTCGCTGCTGGCCGACAACGCCTGGATCACCCTCGAGGAGGTGCTGATCGGCTTCGGTTGCGCGCTCGTCGCCGGCGTCGGCTTCGCCATCGCCATGCATCTCTCGGAGACGCTGCGCCTCGCCTTCCAGCCGCTCATCATCGCTTCCCAGACCATCCCGATCGTCGTGATCGCCCCGATCCTGGTCGTTTGGCTTGGCTTCGGAATCGGTCCCACGCTGGCGATCATCGCCCTGATCTGCTTCTTCCCGATCACCGTCAACACCCTCGACGGCCTGCGTTCGGTCGATCCCGAAGCGACCAAGATGATGCGCACGCTCGATGCCTCGCGCGGCCAGATCCTGCGTCGAGTGGAGGCGCCCTCGGCCCTGCCCTATTTCTTCAGCGGCGCCAAGATCGCCGTCGCCGTGGCGGTGATCGGCGCGGTCTTCGGCGAGTTGGCCGCTCCCGATTCCGGTCTCGGGGCGCTGATCTTCCGCGACATGAACCAACTCGAGACCGCTCGCGCCTTCGCCGCGGTCGCCGTGCTCTCCGCGATGGCGATCGTGCTCTTCGCGATTCTCGCCCTCGCAGAGCGTCGCATCGTCACTTGGCGATAGAAAGCAGGGGATGAAGCGCGTCTCCATCCCGGCGATGCTCGCCCTCGCCCTGCTCTCGCTGGCGGTCGGCCTCGCCGCCTGCGGCGAGAAGAGCGAAGACACGACGGGCGAGACGGAATCGCTCAGCCTCACCCTCGACTTCTATCCAAACCCCGATCACGCGGGCATCTACATGGCGCAGAAGCTCGGCTACTTCGAAGAAGCCGGCCTCGACGTCAACATCCAGACTCCCTCCGATCCGGCGGCTCCGCTGAAGCTCCTCGCTGCCGGTCGCAGCGACCTGGCGATCTCCTACGAGCCCGAGGTGATGCTGGCCCACGAACAGGGCCTCGACGTCGAGGCCGTCGCCGCCGTCGTCAACCGGCCGCTGACCTCGATGATCTGGCTGAAGAAATCCGGGATCAAGGGAGTCGGCAGCTTGCGCGGCAAGACGATCGCCACGGCCGGCATTCCCTACCAGGACGCCTACCTGAAAACGATCCTTGCCCGCGCCAAGCTGAAGCCATCCGACGTCAAGACAGTCAACGTCGGCTTCGGCCTGCTGCCGGCGCTGCTCGGCGGTCGGGCGCAGGCGATCCTGGGCGGCTTCAGCAACGTCGAGGGCGTCGACCTGCGCCTGCGCGGCTCCAAGCCTGTCGTCACACCGGTCGACAAGCTCGGCGTTCCGACCTACGACGAGCTGGTCCTGGTCGCACGACGCAGGCAGCTGGAAGAGGATCCGCAGGCGATCCGCCTCTTCATCGCCGCGCTGGCCCGCGGCACGGCCGCAGCGGCGAGCAACCCCGAGGCGGCGGCAAAAGCGCTGCTGGACGCGAACCCCGACCTCGATCCGAAGCTGACCAAGGCGGAGCTGGCGGTAACCCTGCCGCTGCTCGCGCCTACCGCGGGCGATAACCGTCCCTACGGCTACATGGCCCCCGACCAGTGGCGCGAGTTCACCGGTTGGATGCGCGACAACGAGCTGATCGAGGGCCTGCCGGCCACTTCCGACCTACTCAGCAACGACTACCTGCCGGGCGCGATCCCCGAATAGAGCGGCGCCCCTTCGCTGAGCAAGGCGGAGATCTTCTCCGGCGGCAGCGCTCGCGAGAAGAGGTGGCCCTGGGCGTAGTCGCAGTCGAGCCGGCTCAGCTCCAGCATCTGCGGCTCGTTCTCGACTCCCTCTGCGATCACGTCGAGTGAGAGGGCGCGCGCCATGCCGATGATCGCCTCGACGATCGCCGTGCGCTCCTGTTCGACGCCCAGCGCGTCGACGAAGGAGCGGTCGATCTTGAGCGCGTCGAAGGGGAAGCGGTTGAGATAGGCAAGCGAGGAGTAGCCGGTGCCGAAGTCGTCGAGGACGAGGCCGACGCCGATGTCGCTCAACACTTCCAACGTGGCCGTGGCCGTTGCCGACTCCTCCACCAGGACGCTCTCGGTTATCTCCAGTCGCAGGTGCACCGGATCGAGGCCTGTGGCAGTGAGGATCTCGCTGATCGAACTGGCAAGGTCGCGGTGCGTCACCTGCCGCGCGGAGAGATTGACCGAGACGTCGAAAGGCCGCTGGTCGGGACGCAGCTCGTGCCACTCGAGCACCTGTCGGCAAGCGCTCTCCAATGCCCAGCGACCAATCGGCTGGATCAGGCCACTGTCCTCGGCGATCGGGACGAAGTCGCCTGGGTCAAGCAGGCCGCGCTCGGGATGGCGCCAGCGGACCAGCGCCTCGAGCCCGGTGATCTCGCCGCTGCGCAGGGCGATCAGCGGCTGGTAGTGCAGCTCCAACTCGCTTTGCTCAAGCGCCTGGCGCAGCTCCCGCTCCACCTCCAGCCGTCGCAGCGCTCCCGCCCGCATCTCGGCGTCGAAGAGCTCACAGCGGGCCCGACCGCGTTCCTTGGCCCGGTACATGGCGGCGTCAGCGTTGCGAATCAACAGGTCGGCGTCGATCGGCTCGCGCGTCGATGGGCGGGCGACCGCGATGCCGACGCTGGCGCTGACGAAGTGCTCGACGCCGCCCATCGCATAGGGCTCGGCGAAGGCGGCGGCGATGCGGTCGGCGATCGCAACCGCCTCGTCCTCGTCGGCGAGACGGTCGACGAGGATGCCGAACTCATCGCCGCCGAAACGGGCAACGATGTCGCCGGGGCGCAGGTGCCCCCGCAGCCGCGGCGCCACCGCGCCCAGCAGCTCATCGCCGGCGTGGTGACCCATGCTGTCGTTGATCAGCTTGAAGTTGTCGAGGTCGAGGAAGAGGATCCCGACCGGCGAGCCGGAGACGGTGCTGCGCTTCAGCGCGTCGTTGAGCGAGTCGACGAAGCTGAGCCTGTTGGGCAGGCCGGTGAGCGGATCGTGGAGGACCCGGTGGCGCAGGGCCTGGTCGGTCGCGTGGCGCTCGATCGCGTCGGCGAGCACGTTGGCGGAGGCCTGAACGAAGTGCACGTCCTGGGGCGTGAAGCGGTTGGGCTCGGTGGAGTGGATGTCGAGCACCCCGAAGGGCTGATCCTTGCCATCGATCAGCACCGCGAGGCTGCTGCGCACGCCGAGCACGCGCAGCGCCGGCGGCATCGAGAAGCGGCGCTCGCTGGACCAATCGTCGACGATCACGTGCAGGCGCGAATCGAGTGCTGCGCCGGCGTGGGAGTCGCGAGCTGCCGAAGCACGTGCCGCGCCGACGACGCGGTCCTCGAGGCCCGCCCGCAGGCCGAGCCGGCGGCCGTCGCGGCCGATCTCCCAGATACAGGCGGCGTGGACGCCCTCGATCTCCTGCAGCAGCGAGACCGCCTCGGCCATCAGGCCCTCCGGATCGCCGTCCTGCAGGGCGCGACCGCCGAGCCGCGCCACCGCGGCCTGCTGCGCGGCCGCCCGCTGCAGCTCCTGCTCGGCGCTCTTGCGCTCGGTGATGTCATAGAGGACGCCGTGCCAGACCGGCGTGCCCGCTTCGTCGGGCTCGAGCACGGCCTCGTCGAGGATCCAGACCATGCGACCGTCACGAGTGATCATGCGGTAGTCGACCGGCGGCGGATTGCGGGTGCCGATCATCTTGCGCGACTCCTGGGAGAGAGCGCGCTCGCGATCGTCCGGATGCAGAAGACGAGCCCAGAGCCCGGGGTCGGCGAGCCATTCCTCTGGCGTGTAGCCGAGGATTTCCTCGACCTGAGGGCTGACATAGCGCCAGCGGCCGCTTTCCCCTAGCTCGGAGGCATAGACGATCGCCGGCAGGCGCTCCACCAGGCGGCGATAGTCCTCGCCGCCGGCGGAGATCTGATCGAGGAACTCGTTGACTCGTTTCTCGGGCCAGCTGCCGCCTCGCTTCGAGCTCTCCATGGCTCGCTTATCGACCGTTATCGGGCACGCTTGAGTTCAGCCGCCGGCGGCCCTCTAAAGGCCGATAGTCCAAGCCGCCGCAAGGCCCCGGAAAGGCGCATAGGGAGCGTAGAACTCCTCTACCTCCTCGACCGTCGCCCGGCGGCCGAGTCGAGCGAGACGACCGACCAGCTTCAGGTACATGAGATCGCCGGCGGGCAGCGAATCGGGGTCGCCGCGACCGAACAAGCCGAGGCACTGCACGGTCCACGGTCCGATCTCGTGGATGGCAAGCAGGCGGCGGTCGGCGGTCGGCGCGGCGAGGTCACAGCGCCCTTTGGCGACCTGCGCGGCAACCGAGCGCAAGGCGATCGCCCGTTTCAGGGCAAGCCCCATCGACTCCATTTCGACCGGCGCCCGGCCGGCAATCAAGTCCGGGGTCGGCACGTCGCACAAGGAGCCCCGTCCTGCCCCGAGCCGCAAGCCCCAGCGCCCGACCATGCGGCACTGAATGCGCGCCGCGCGCCCTGTCTCGATCAGTTGCTTGACAACCGCCCAGGCCAGCGCCTCCCAGGGCCAGGGACGGCGGCGCGGGCGCAGGTGGGGGCGGCGGCGCAGCAGCGGACCGAGCAGTGAATCGCCCCGGAAGCGACGGTAGAAGTCGGTGAGATCGTCGTCGACGCCGAGTGCGAAGCGCATCCGCTCCAGCGCCACTTCCAACTCGGCGGCTCCGGCTTCACGCTGTGGAGCGCCAGCGGTCGAGTGTGGCGCGGCGATCTCGCGCGGATCGAGGGGCTCGGCTCGCACGGCAATCCTGTCCTTTCCGGCTTCCCAGGCCCGCACCAGGATTGGGCTCTCCTCGACGTGCAGCAGGCGCGAAGTGATGCCCCGCTGCACTCGCATCACGCCATCCTCGCTGCCGTAGCCCGGCAGCCGGAAGGGCGACGGAGGTCGCACTTCTACTTCCCGGCTCACCGCCAATATTTCGTTCGCGCACCAATCATCACGGACTCGAACCCCCGGAGATCACCGTGATGATTGGTGCGCTCACCGACCGAGCAGGTGAACGTCGACCAGGAAGGAGCGACTGGCGACGATGTTTGGCCGCTCGCGGCGGGCGAGCCGGCGCGGAGTCCGCTTGCGCGCGGCGACGGCGCCGACCGCTCGAACCGCGGCGACGGTCGCGGCGCCGGCGAGAACGCCACCGGCAGCCGCCATCACCGCCGTCCGCGCCTCGCTGCGCACGGGAAGCGGGGGGGGACTCTCGTGGGGAAGGACGCGAACCGAAACCGGCTCTAGCTCCATTGAACTCACCCCAGCGACTGTAGCGATGCCCGCGGCGAGGAATTCGGGATACCCCGCACCTTGCGCGGATCTAAAGCGGCTTCTCGTAGATCCGGTACTTCTTGACGACCTTGCCGCCCATGCCCTCCATCGCCCGATTCATCGGGCCGTTGGTCTCGAGGATCCAGCCCATCTCGCCGCCTTCGATCTTGCCGGGCCGGGCGGCGGTCTCGAGATGCTTGAGGTAGAGGCCCGCGGCGATGCCGCTGTGGCGGTACTCGTGCTTGACGCCAAGCGCGAGAACGCGCAACTGGTCGACCTTGCCCTTGCCGAGCAGGAACCTGAGCCAGCCGAACGGCAGCAGACGCCCGTTCAGCTTGGCGAGCACCTGGTTGACGTCGGGCAGGGTCAGGGCGGCGCCGACCACCTCGCCGTCCTTCTCGGCCATGAAGGCCCAGTCCTCGTCGATCACCTGCTTGAGGTTCTTCGCCTGGAACTCGACCTCGGCGTCGGTGATCGGGACGAAGCCCCAGTTGTCCCCCCAGGCCTCGTTGTAGACGTCCATGAAGCGGCGTACCTCGCCGGCCATGTCGCGCTTGTTCATGTTGCGGATCGCGATGCCTTCGGCGTGAAGGGCCTTCTCGGCGGCGGCGTGGATCGAGGGATCGAAGCGCTCGCCCTCCTTGAGGTCGCCGAACTGCAGTTCCCACATCTGCACGTCCATCGCCTTGGCGAGGCCCTCGGCCTCGATCAGCTCGCGGTAGTAGGGCGGGTGCCAGGGCTCCAGGATCATCGGCCGCCGCTCGTAGCCCTCGATCAGGATGCCGATCTCATCGTTGGTCGTGAAATCCATCGGGCCGAGGATGCGGCCGCGGCCCTTGCCCTGCGCCCACTCGGTGGCGGCGCCGAGCAGCGCGGCGGCGACTTCGGGATCGTCCGCTGCCTCGAAGAAGCCGAACATCGCGTCGCTGCCGCCCTGGTAGGTGTCCCAGCGGTGGTCGATCTGGGCGCTGATCCGCCCGACCGGCTCGCCATCGCGTTCGGCGATGAAGAACTCCGCTTCGGCATGCTCGAAGTAGGGGTTCTTCTCCCGGTTGAGGAACTCCATCCGCTCGAAGACCAGCGGGGCCACCCACTGCGGATGCTCGCGGTGCAGCCCGAAGGGCACCTTGACGAAGCGCTTCAGCTCGCTTTTGCTGCGGACCGGCCGAATTGAGACGCTTGCCACGGGAGCCGGAACCTACACTCTGCCCCATGAGCGAGACAGCGAAGTCCCCGGTTGACGTATTCGAGAAGGCGCGCAGTCACGATCGCCTCGAGCAGCTGGAAGCCGCAAAGGAGCACGACCTCCTTCCCTACTTCCGCTTGATCGAGTCGGAGGCGGGACCTCTGATGGAGATGGAGGGACGCAAGATCGTCATGCTCGGATCCAACAATTACCTGGGCCTGACCGGAGATCCGCGCGTGAAGCAAACAGCGCGCGATGCGCTGGAGACATACGGCACCGCCCTGACCGGGTCCCGGTTCATGAACGGAACCACGCCTCTGCACGTCGAGCTGGAGCGGGAGATCGCTGACTGGATGAAGACCGAGGATGCACTCGTCTTCACGACCGGCTACCAGGCGAACGTCGGCTGTTTGGGGACCATCCTCGAGCCCGGCGACACGGTGATCGTCGATTCGGGCGACCACGCCTCGATCCTCGACGGCTGCCGACTTTCTGGCGCGAAGCTTCGTCCGTTCCGCCACAACCGCATGGACAAGCTAGAGAAAATGTTGGAGCGGGCCGCGGAGGATGAGGGAGGCGTACTCGTCGTCGTCGATGGAGTCTTTTCGATGGAGGGCGACGTCTGCGACCTGCCCAGAATCGTCGAACTTTGCAAGGCACACGGAGCTCGCCTCCTAGTCGACGAGGCGCACGGGGTCGGCGTCCTCGGCGCCCGAGGAGCCGGGGCCTGCGAGCTTTTCGGCCTCGAGGACGAGGTCGACCTGCGCATGGGCACATTTTCGAAGAGCCTGGCATCTTGCGGGGGATTCATCGCCGGGCCCGCCGACGTGATCGAGTACCTGAAGGTCTCCGCTCGCAGCTTCATGTTCAGTGCCTCCAGCGTTCCGGCAGCGGTCGGCGCTGCCCTCGGCGCCCTGCGAGTCATCCGCGCGGAGGGCCCAGCCCTGTTCGAGAAGCTGCTCGCCAACGCCGAGTATCTGCGCGAGGGACTGCGCCACCTCGGACTGAAGGTGGTCGAGCCCGGCACGCTTCCCGACGGCACGGTGGCGACGACTCCAGTCGTCCCCGTCGTCGTCGGCGACGACTGGCAGGCGGTGCTGCTTTGGAAGGCGCTCTTCGACGCCGGCGTCTACACCAACGTCGCGATCCACCCCGCCGTCCCCCCCGGTGGCGCCCTGCTCCGCACCAGCCTGATGGCGACCCACGAGCGCGAGCACCTCGACGGCGCACTGGGAACGATCGCCAGAGTAGTCGAAGACTTTCCCGATCTACCCCGCTCGGGGTAGTTTCGGGCCTAGCCAGAATGGGACAAGTCCAAACGGTCACGAAAAAGATGCTCTTAGCGACCGGATGGGGACCGCTTTCCATCCGACGGGGTTGACGCTCGCCACCTCGAAGGCATAGCTTGCCCCCGCGCCGACCGCATCCCGGGGCAGGGACGCGAATGGTGAGAGCACTCAACTCAGCCAGGCCGAGGTTCCCCCTCCGGTTCGGTGCGCAGAGTTACCCAGTTAACGAACCCGAAGGGAGGAGTCCCAGTGGACGCTGCTTCGATCGCCCCTGCTCAGACGACCGCTTCCGTAATCCAGGCCCCACAGCACATGCAGGCACTTGCGCGCGCCAACCGAGTGCGACTTGCGAGGGCAGAGCTGAAGCGCTCAATCGCACGGGGTGACGTCGACACGGCGGACGTTGTGCGGGACTGTCCCTGGGAGACCGAGAGCATGACCCTCGCCGAGCTGCTGACCAGCCAACGCCGCTGGGGCCGCACCCGGGCCCGCAAGTTCCTCATCGGCCTCGCCCTCAACGAGAACAAGCGCCTCGGCACCCTGACGACCCGCCAGCGCAGCCTGCTCGCCTCTGAGCTCTCCTCCCGAGAGCCCGCACTCGTCTAGATCAGCGGCTGTCGAAGCCGCCGGCCTTGAACGACAAGCCCCCTGAGGCCCGCTGAAAGGCGCGCCTCAGGGCGAGGAAGGCGGCAAGGAAGGCGGTGGCCCCAACCGCGAGGCAGATCGCCAGGATCAGGCCGCCCAGATAGAAGAGCCCGCCGGTGACGAGCACGAAGACCGTGCCCGCGAGCAGGGTCGTGTGCGAG
This sequence comes from Solirubrobacterales bacterium, assembly GCA_033856195.1. Lineage (GTDB taxonomy): Bacteria > Actinomycetota > Thermoleophilia > Solirubrobacterales > 70-9 > VRUE01. The sequence goes on from JAWVFL010000027.1 coordinate 16,537, forward strand.
CGGTAGCCGGCGAAATGCTCGCGTGCGGCAACCTCGAGGCCACCCAGACCGGCCAAGACGACGCCGACTCCGAGCGCGGTCGGGTGCCCACCGACCACGCCGATCACCAGCATCGCGATGCCGGCGAGCACGGTCAGCTCGGCCAGCGGGAAGTTGCCCCAGGGCGCCGGCGGTCGCTCGTCTGGCCCTGGTCTATCGCTCAACGGCCGCAAGCCGTCCGGATAACGGACATCCGGAGGAGACCTTGACGCGCCACCAGCCCATCAGCATCCCCAGCGGCCCGAGGCGCGGTCGCGAGTGCCAATGGCCACAGCCCGGCTCACCGACATCGAGGCGTGAGATCCTCAGCCACTTGTGCTCGGCGGGGGAGACCAGCATCTTCTCCAGCAGCTCCCGGTTGCGCGTCTCCAGCTCGTCCTGCTCGAGCAAGGCCCGACGCGCCTGGGCGATGCGATCGGACAGCGCGTCGCGAACCCGCTCTAGCTCCTCGAGGCCGGCGACCCGCGGCTCGGAAAAGCCGGCCGGGATCGCGGTGTCAAGCGGAAGGCGTGGAAAAGCCTCGGCGCATAGACGGGCAAGCTCGTGCTCGAGACGGCCGACCTGACGGCGCAGCTCAACGCGCGCGAGGCGCTCGTCGCCTCCCACTCGAAGCATCGTGAACGTGTCTCGATCGAGCAGATCCGGCATAAGCCCGACTACCAGTCTAAATCACACACCCAAAAGCGTTCCTTAGCTCCATATTACGAAGGCTAGGCACGGCGGAGGCTGTGCTAAGGCCGCTAGGCAGCGATTGCTGCACACGCCATCCAGAGGGCCTCGTCTACCGAGGCCTGGGGTACGCCCTTCACCTGCACCGCGACGATCGCAACGCGGGCCGCCTCCGGCTCGACTATCTGCTCAGCGCCCCTACCACCAAAGAGCAGAGCCAGGGGCCGGCGGCCGTCGGCGATCGTCAGGGTCCCCTGTGCCAACTCGGCGGGCTTCCCCGGCAGCGCCTCCCCCGGCGCAGAGTCGCGGATACAGAGGTCGCCTTCGATTTGCGCGGCATCGAAAGCGCGGAGGGCGACCCCGGTCTCGACCGTGGCAATGGTCAGCGCATCGGCGGGCATGCCGCGGGTCGTGAAGCCACCATCGTACAGCCGGTCCAGTGCGAGCTGCTCGACCGGAGTGCGAGTGCGGTCGGGGTCAAGTCCGATCTGCCGAAAGAAGACCCGGTAGGCCCATGGGATCGGCCGCTCGCGCATATGGATCGCGTGCGAGCCGTAGAAGCGGTCGGAAAGGTCACGCAGGCGGCGGCGCACCGGCTCGGCGCTGCGGGCGGGGCTGCTTTCGACCTCGACCCAGGCGATGCCAAGGCCAGGAAACTCGCTGGCGATGTGGGGCGCAACCCAGCCTTGCCGGGGCAAGGGCTCCCAGTCCAGATCGGATCCAGCGGGCTCGATCCCAGTCACGCTCCGCCCACCTCGGCTGCGCGGGTTGCTTGCAGCAAATCGTCAACGCGCGCTTCCAGCTGCCTTGCGGCGAGCTCGCCGATGCTTGCCTCTTGCAGAGTGCCGCCCGGATACACGTAGGCGAAGGTCGGGCAGATGCCGACGCGGTAGAGGCCGGCAACCGCTCCATCGCGGTCATAGCCGACCGGCATCTTCCATCCACGGCGGTCGATCAGGTCTCGAACCGTGTCGCGATCGTCGCGGACGTCCAGGGAGAGGAAGTTCACCCGCCCACGGTAACGCTCAAATACCTGGTTGACCACGTCCTGCTGTTCGCTGCAGGTGCTGCCACCACGCGTAAACCAGAAGGCAAGAACCAGCGGTCGATCGAAGTAGTCGCAGACACGAAGCGCGCCAGGCGTGGATATCCGGCAAGCCGGCCGGCGCCGGGCCGAGCTCGGGCAGGGAGTCTCGGCGGTTTCGCAGTCGTCCTGGGCGACGTTGGCGTCCCCTTCAAGCGACCCATCAGCGCGCGGCACCGCGAACTCCGGCAGCGGCCAGCGCTTCTCCAGCTTGTCGAGCCCGAGCGTCCCTTCGTCCTTGTTGCCGAGCGTGTTGATCGCCGCGATGACGATCACGGCGGCAAAGATCAACCCGACCACAAGCGAGTACCGATCCCTCACCGCTCCTCCAACCAGACGAGTGCAGCCGGCAACGCCACGATCACACCGAGCAGGGCAACCGCGAGATCGATCACCGTGACAAAGCCGAAGTCCCGCAGCATGCCCACGTCACTGACGATCAGCACGGCAAAGCCGGCGATGACCGTCACCGCCGAAGCAACCACGGCTGGCCCGGTCCGAACGTAAGCCGCCCGAATCGCCTCACTCACACCCAGCCCACCCCCACGCTCTTCCCGAAACCGCGCGGCCAGGATCACACTGAACTCGGTAGCGATCGCGATCGTCAGCGCCCCCAGCGCCGCCGACATCGGATTGAGCGGAATCTGGGTCAGCCAGAGCACCAAAGAAGACCAACCAGTGGCGAGCACAACGGGTATGAGCGGTACGAGTGCACGGGTGAAAGACCGGTAGACCAGAAGCAGAACCAGCGCCACAGCGGCCAAGCCGGCGAGGGTCAGCCAGTAGCGACTGGAAGAAAGGTCTGAAGCGGCCGCCGCGGCAATCACCGGCAACCCGGCGAATCGCACCTTCACCCCCGCCGGCGGTCCACCCGGCTCCCCCGGCTCACCAACCTCGGAGCGCACCCGATCGATCAGCGCCTGCTGGTCCTCCAGCGACTGGGCACGAATCCCAAAGCTCAGCAGCGCCAGCTTCCCCGGCAGCCCGGTTTTCGGATCGACCGGCGCCAGCTGCGCAAGTGAGTAGGCGGGCAGTTCATGCAACGTCGCGCGGACATCTCCCCGGCTGAGCTGCTCCTCCCCCTTGCCGCTGACAAGGAAATCCGAAAGCGCCGGCCCGGGACATATTTCCGCCTCCAGGCAGCTCGGCCGCGGCTCCGTGAACCCGTTCTCCCGCAGCACCCGCTGCTTGAAGTCCGCCATCCACCGAATCGTCGCCGGATCCGAGAGATCGGGTGCTTCCACCGCAATCTGCAGCTGCCCGGATACCCCGGTTGCATCCTGAACGCGATTCAGATCTTCGATCTCGCTCAAACCCTGAGGACCAAGCGAACGAATGTCGGAGACCGTGTCGATCTGAGTCCCCACCCCCCATCCCACCACCGCCAGCACCCCACCAATCGCAAGCACCTTCCGAGGATGCCTGAGAGCGATCCCGACCACGCGCTCGGACGGGAGGAGGGGGCGCCCCGGATGCGCGCGGCGTCCCGTTTTTCGCACAGACCACTCAGCGAGTGCAGGAAACCCCTTGGCGAAAAACCCAGCAAGCGGAGGGGCGCCCCCTCCTCCCGTCCGAGCGCGCAGGCTAAGAGCCGCGAAACCAGCGGTAAGTGCCAAGGCGAGGCCTACCGCGATACCAAGGATCAGGAGAACGCCGAACGTGCGAACCATCGGAATCGGCGACAACTGCAGTGCCAGGAAACCCGCAGCCGTAGCCAGGCATGCCGTGGCGATCGTCGGACCAGCCCGTCCCGCCGCCGAGCGAGCCGCATCCATGGAATTCGCGCCGTCAGCCGAAGCCTCGTCGTATCGAGCCTGCAGCTGGATCGCGTAGTCGACCACCAAGCCGATCAGGATCGGCATCGTCGCGATCGTGGCAATCGTCAGCGACCCACCGAAGAGACGCAAAAGCCCAAAGGTGAGCGCGACCGCGGCAAGAGCGATCGCAAGCGGCAGCAGTCGCAAGCGCGAGCGAAAGACCAGCAACAGGGTCAGGGCCATGACCACGAGCGCGACAGCGAAGAGGATCAGCAGCGCTTCCTTCAGCGCCCCGGTGATCCCTTCGATCACGATCGGCGCACCCGAGATCGTGTAGGTCCCAGCACCGTGCAGGCCGAAGCACTCCTCCGGCTGACCCTTGTAGACGCAAGCCTGGCGCGGAGTCGTGTCGTAGACCGCTTCGCGGATCAGCTCGAGCGCACGGCGCCGTTCGGAATCGGTGAGGTCCGGGCGCAAGCGCAGGACAATCTGAGTCGAGTGGTTGTTTGGGAAGAGATAGGCCAGCTTCGGCTTTGGGGTTCCACGAGCCTGATCGAGGTCAAAGACCACCGAGGCAAGGAAGTCGGGGTTGCCGATGCTGGGCGCACTGGTGATGCCGTAGCGGGCAGCGACCTGGAGGAGGAATTCGCGCAGCTGAGCGGGCGGCACCGTCGCGGCCAGACGACGCAGCTGGTCGTCGATCTGGATCACCGCCTCATTGAGGAAGGTGCCGGGCCCAGCGAGGTACTGGACCGCATTCAGCCGTGCCAGTTCCGTGCAGGGACCCGGAATTGGCTTGGCCCCTTTGGGCACGTTGCCCGAGAGGCAACCCTCGAGGCGCAGCAGGCGACCGAGGTTCGGGGTGAGGATCAGTTCCTGCAGGTCACCTTCAGCGACGACTACTACCGGTTCTTCGCCGAAGACCTCGCGCACCCGTTCGGTCGCGCGATAGCTCTCACTGTCGCGGTCGACGAGGGTGTCGGTTCCGGCGTCAGTTGGCAGCTGCGTAGCGGCCGCAGCCGCCGTGATTGCGAGCACCGCCGAGACCGCCAGGACCATCCGCGCGTGGCGGACGGCCCACGCCGCGATCGAGCTCAATCCATCGAGAGCGGACCGGTGACGTCCGCGTTGAGGAACTGACTGACGAACCGGTTTTCGGAGTCGAACAGCTCCTCCTTGGGGCCCGACTCGACGATCTTGCCGTTCCAGAGCACGGCGATGAAGTCGGAGATCCGCCGCGCCGTGTTGAGGTCGTGACTGATCACCAGGTAGCAGCCGCCGTTCTCCTCGTGGACCTCGCGGACCAGCTCGCAGAGCAATGCGGTGCGGACCGGATCAAGGCCGGAGTCGGGCTCGTCGAACATTACGATCGCCGGTTCCAGCACCAGGGCGCGGGCGAAGCCGGCGCGCTTGCGCATCCCGCCGGAAAGCTCGTTGGGCATCTTGTAGATCGCCTCGCTGAGCCCCACCTCCTTGAGGCGGCGGTTGCAGATCTCGCCGATCTCCTCCTCGCTCTTGTCGGTGTGCTGGCGCAGCGGGAAGGCGGTGTTGTCGTAGATGTTCATCGAGCCGAAGAGGGCGCCGTCCTGGAAGAGCAGGCCGAACTTCTTGCGCACCTCGAAGAGTTCGTCGTCGGTCATGTTCGGGATCGATTCGCCGTGCACGAGCACGTCGCCCGAGTCGGGGTAGAGCAGCCCGACGATGTGCTTGATCAGCACGCTCTTGCCGGTGCCCGAAGGTCCCAGCACCATCGAGACCTGGTCCTCTGGCAGGCCGAGGTTGAGGCCGTTGAGGATGCGGGCGCGGCCGAACTGCTTGACCAGGTCGATGATCTCGATCGCGTCCTCGCCACCGTGGTCGCGCTTGCGGCCGGTGTGGAAGCGATAGGGATCGGCCTCCGCCGGATCGACACCGGGGATGACGAAGTCGCGTCCCATCGTCAAGCCGTCCTCGCTGACGTAGGGGCCGCTGTGCGCGGGCTCGGGGGCCACCGGGTCGGCAACCTCAGCGGTGGTCTCCACCTCCGCCTCGAACTCGTCCTCTTCGGGTCGGGTCGGGTCGTCCATCGACATAGACATAGGTTAGGTCAGCCTCCTATCGGCGCGCGCGGGTTGGCTCCCCAGAAGACCAGGGTGCCCAGCATCCCGATGATGTGAACCAAGACGATGTTGAGGACCATCGACTTCGCGGTGGCGGTGCCGACGCCGACCGGGCCCCCCGAAGCCGTATAGCCGTAATAGCAGCCGACCATGACTATGGCCGTAGCCATGAACATGCCCTTGATCAGGCTGAAGAGCAGGTCGGGCGGGTTCTGGAACATCCAGAAGATCAGCAGGTAGCCGCCGGAGGAGACGTCGCCGATCTGCTGGACGACGGCCAGGTAGCTGGCGAAGTACATGATCCCGATCCCGCAGAGGTACATGAAGGGGAAGGCGATCCAGGCGGCTAGCAGGCGGGTCGCGCAGAGGAAGGTGACCGGCGGCACGCCCATCACCTCGAGCGCATCGATCTCGTCGGAGATCCGCATCGCGCCGAGCTCGGCGACGATGCCGGTGCCGACCTTGGCCGCCAGCATGTAGCCGAAGGCGTAGGGCATGATCTCGCGCAGGTCGCACCAAGCGGAGAAGACGCCGGCGTAGGCCGGCGCGCCCTGGGCGCGCAGCAGGTAGGCGCCCTCGATCCCGCACTGCAGGCCGAGGATGAAGACGAGGCCCCAGATGATCAGGGCCGAGCCAAGGATCAGGATGCCGGCCTGGCGCAGGCTCTCGCCGAAGAAACGCAGCACGCGGCCGCTGTAGACGAGGCCGGCGACGCGCGAGCCGAAGCGGGCGATCTCCCCAAAGGAGTCGAGCCAGCCGCGCGGCACTTCCAGCCAGGCGTTCATCGGATGGTTTGAAGCTCCGGGTTGGTGGCGAGCAGGGTCTGGGTGAAGGCGTAGTTGAAGGCGAAGACGCCCATGAAGGCGATCACCACCGCCTGGTTGACGGCGCGGCCGACGCCAGCGGCGCCTCCGGACGCAGTCATCCCCTTGTAGGAGCAGACCACCGCGATGATCGCGCCGAAGAGGGTGCACTTGATCACCGAGCCCCAGAGGTCGGTGACCGAGGCGTTGGAGAAGAGGGTGGCGAAGAAGCCGCCGAGCGACTGGTGGTAGAGCAGCTCGGCGCCGATGCCGCCGGTGATGCCGAAGACCAGGGCGTAGATGTCGAGCAGGCCGGTGATCAGCATCAGCGCGAGGAAGCGCGGCACGACCAGGTTCTTGATCGGGTCGACGCCGAGCACCTGCAGGGCGTCGAGCTCCTCGCGGATCTTGCGGGCGCCGAGATCGGCGGTGATCGCCGTGCCGGCGACGCCGGCGACGACGACGGCGGTTACGAAGGGGGCGAACTCACGAATCGAGGCGAGGACGAAGAAGCCGCCAAGCCGATCGAGAGCGCCGAAGAGCGAGAGGAAGTTGGAGGCCTGCAGCCCCGGCGCCCCGAAGCCGAAGGCCACGGTCGAAATCAACAGTGGGAACCAGCAGAGCTGCAGGGCGAAGAGGAACTGGCCGATGAACTCCTCGCCGTAGGGATAGGGAGGCTTGACCGCGGAAACGAGCGTGCGAGCAGTGAGGATCATCATGTCCCCAACCTGTTCGAACAGCGACTTGGCGGGCAGGAATGCCCTGTTGACCGCGGATCCGACCATCATCCTCCTCCTCGGACGAGTCTATGCGATGCGCCAGAGGGCTCTGTTGAGTTCGGGCTAACCCGCTTCGGAGCAGGCGAAACCCCGTGGTATGTTCCGGCCGCTTTGGGGGGGCACGAAACACAGGTCTCGCGTCACCGCTCTCGAGCTGCGGTCACCGCTGTCCTTGCCGCGGCGCTGACCCTCTCGCTCGCTGCCTGCGGCGGAGAATCGTCCTCCGACGCCAACGAGGCCGAAGGCACCTACCGGGTCCGCGTCACCGACGCCGGCTTCCCCACCGAGCAGCAGCTCGGCCAGACCTACCTGCTGAAGCTCGGCGTGCGCAACACGAGCGACAAGACGATTCCCGCGCTGACGATAAACGTCTCGATCAAGGGCAGGGAGGGTCAGGGCTCCACTCTGCCCTTCGGGATTCACGACCCGCAGCCGGAACTCGCCCAGCCCGACCGGCCCGTCTGGGTCCTGGCCGAGCACTATCCGAGGTTCGTCGGCTCCTCAGCTGCCGGCGGTGCGGAAACCTCGAACCAGAAGACCTTCGACTTTGGGCCACTGAAGAAGGACGCAACGGCCAACGTGGTCTGGAAGCTGAGTGCGGTCAAGTCGGGCAGCTACACGCTGCTCTACGCCATCGACGCGGGGCTGAGCGGCACCGCAAAGGCCGAGACCGGCGGCGGCGTGGCGCCGGGCGGATCCTTCGCGGTGAAGATCAGCTCGGCCGAACGCAACACCGAGGTAAACGACCGCGGAGAAGTCGTCGAAAAGAAATAGGCGTGCCGGGTAGGTGATCGGAGTGAGGCGTCGCGCCATATCGAGCATCGTCCTGTCGGCACTGGCACTGGTGGTGCTCCCGGCTTGCGGAACCGCGCAGCAACATGACGCGAAGCCGTCGAAGGCGAAGCGGAGCGGCCTGGCGCTGAAGCGCATCGGCAACTTCGACGAGCCCACCTACGTGACGGGCGCACCCGGCTATCCGAAGCTGCTCTTCGTTGTCGAACAGTCCGGGACCGTGCACGTGCTGGGGCCCGGCCGCCAGCGGACCGAACGCGCCTTCCTCGATCTCAGGTCGCTGGTCGGCTACGACGGCGGCGAGCGTGGCCTGCTCTCGATCGCGTTTCCCGACGACTATCGGCGCAGCGGTCGCTTTTACGTCTACTACACGGACAACGCCGGCGCCATCCGCGTCGACGAATTCCACCGACTCGCCCCGAGACGGGCGGCGCGCAGCTCGAGGCGCACCGTGATCGTCATTCCCCACCCGGTCAACGCCAACCACAACGGCGGCCAGCTGCAGTTCCTCGGCGACCTCCTCTACTTCGGCACAGGGGACGGCGGCTCCGGCGGCGACCCCCCAAACAACGCTCAAAACAAGGAGAGCCTGCTCGGCAAGCTGCTGCGCATCGACCCGCGACCGAGCGGCGGTCAGCCCTACTCGGTCCCTGCCGACAATCCCTTCGTCGGCAGGCCGGGCCGCGACGAGATCTACTCCTACGGCCTGCGCAACCCCTTCCGCTTCTCCTTCGACACGACCAGCGCCGGCCAACCCCGCGTCGCGATCGGCGACGTCGGCCAGAACCGCTTCGAGGAGCTCGACTACACGACCGTCGCCGCCGCGTCCGGCGCCAACTTCGGCTGGGACGCCTTCGAGGGCGACAGTCGCTACACCGAAGAAAACGGCGACACCCCCGATCCCGGCGACACCACCAAGCCCATCATGGCCTACGGTCGACGCCGCGACGGCGGCACCTGCACGATCATCGGCGGCTACGTGGTCGGCATGGGTGGGCCGCCCGCGCTGCGCGGTCGCTACCTCTACGCCGACTACTGCTCGGGCGTGCTGCGCAGCCTCGTCCCACACCTGCACGGCGCAAGCGGGGACCGCAAGACCGGGCTCACGGTCGCCCTCCCAACCTCTTTCGGGGAAGACGACCGCGGCCGCGTCTATGTCTGCTCGCAGGAAGGCCCGGTGTTCAGGCTCGTTGCGCGCTAATGGCGAGCGAAGGGGTCGACGTAGAGGTCGTCGACCTGCCACTGGCCCTTGCTGTCCAGCGGCGTGAAGCGGATGTTGATCGAGCTCGGCAGGATCGTGCCGACGATGGTCGAGAGTCCCAAGACCGTCGACATGGGCTTGCCGGGTTCCCAGCTTGAGCCTGCCGAGACGGTGTTGACGACGTTCGTGCGCACCAAGCCGAGCAGGCTGTAGACAGCCTCGACCCGGAGGCGAGAGGACGGATCGCCCGTGTTGCGCGCCACGAAGCGGAACAGCGGTGTGTCGATCGACATGCAGATCGGCGGGCTGGTGGCGGAACTGCCGGCGGGCAGCGCAAGAGAGCGCGAATCGGCCGGGCCGTTCAGCTGGTAGGTCTCGTTGCCGGCGACAACCTGAGCGCCGCGCAGCGACCAGCCGGCGCCGCCGGACTCGAAGCCGCCGTCGGGTGCCAGGACATAAGAGTGCTGATCGCCCCAGGGAGCGAAGACTGGCTTGGCGCCGGGATAGGAGCAGGCCTGTGCACTCACGGCGGCAAGACCAAGGGAAAGCACCGCGATCGCGAAAACCGCAGCCAGTCTCGCCCGAAATGAAACAGCATGGTTGCTTTGGTCAAGCTTCATTGGCAAACCTCCTTCACGGCAGGACAAAAAGCCTGGTCGTGAAACCAAGCTGAGCAGTTGAGCCATCTCACGCCGAAGCGCGAGACCTCTGACTTTGCGTCCCTGCCTCGCGGCAGGTTTGCCTTTGTGCAGCTGACTTATGTGAGCGGGAATGATCGGCTTTCAGTTTGCGGAACTAAAGCGATTCGGACGAATGTTGGATCCAGTCGCATTTCCTCTGGAAATCGATGACTCTTGGCATGCGCGGCTATCGCGGTCGCGGTCGCGAGCCGAAAAGAGGTGTGACCGCTTCGCGAGCGGATACCAAACCCATGCCACCCGCCTCCGAGACACTTGACGTCGAGCAGCTCTTCGCCCGCGGCCGCGCTCGCGCGGTTGCCGCGCCAAGCCTTCGCGAGCTGAGCGTCGAGAGCGTCGCCGGGATTGCCTTCCTGGTGGTTGCCTTGGCGATGGCCCTGAGCTTCACCTCGCCGCGTGCGCTCGAACCCCTCCCGCTGGCCGTCCTCGCCGGCGCCTACATCGTCGCCTCCCGCGCAAAGTTCGATTTCGCCGACGGCTACACGGTGCCGACCGAGCTGGTCCTGGTGCCGATGCTCTTCCTCCTTCCCACCCCCGACGTGCCACTGGTGGTCAGCGTCAGCTGGGCGCTCGGACGCATGCTCGACTACGCGAGTGGTGCGACCAGCGTGCGCCGCGCCCTGCACGTCTTCGGCGACTGCTGGCATGCGGTCGGGCCGGCACTCGTCATTGTCTTGGCGGGCGCCCAGATCTTCTCGTGGGACGAGTGGCCCGTATACGCGCTCGCCCTGCTCGCCCAGTTCGCGTTCGACTTCCTTGCAACGGCAGCACGCATCTGGTTGATCGAGGGAAGCGCGCCACGAGTGGAGCTGCGACAGATCGCTCCCGTCTACGCGCTCGACGCCGCGCTCGCCCCGATCGGGCTCCTGGCGACCTTCGCGGCAATCGAGCTGGGGCCGGCTGCGTGCCTTCTCGTCCTGCCGCTTGCCGCGGTCCTGGCCGTCCTCTCACGCGAGCGGCAGCGACGCATCGACCAGGCGCTCGAGCTAAGCCACGCCTACCAGGGCACGGCGATGCTGCTCGGCGACGTGGTCGAGGCCGACGACGCCTACACCGGCAGCCATAGCCGCGGCGTGGTCGAGCTTTCGCTTGCGGTCGCCGACCACCTCGGTTTGAATTCCCGCCAGCGCCGCAACGTCGAGTTCGCCGCCCTTCTGCACGACGTCGGCAAGATCGCCGTCCCCAAGGAGATCATCAACAAGCCTGGCCCACTCGACGAGGGCGAGTGGAGGATCATGCACCGCCACACGATCGAGGGCGAGACGATGCTCAAGCGAGTCGGCGGCGTCCTCGGCGACGTGGGCCGCATAGTCCGCTCCTCCCACGAGCACTACGACGGCAGCGGCTACCCCGACGGCCTGGCCGGCGAGAAGATCCCGATTGAGGCCCGCATCGTCACCTGCTGCGATGCCTTCAGCGCGATGACCACAACCCGGTCCTATCGCAAGGCGATGCCGATCGCGGACGCGGTGGCCGAGCTCCACGCTTGCGCGGGGAGTCAGTTCGATCCCGAAGTCGCTGCGGTGCTCAGCGATATCGCCGCGAGCTGATCCGAGACACCGTCGAGTTGATTGCGGTTACAGTTGGCTGACCAGCCAAAGGGTCGAGGAGGGAGCGGCGATGGAGAGCGGAACGGTCGAGACGGGCACGACAGCGGTCAACGACTCCAACGGAGGCAGCAGCACGCCAGCCGTCGAGCGCATCGAGGTCCTCAACCCGGCGAACGGTGAAACGGTCGGCTCGATTCAGGTCGACACGCCGGAGACGATCGCCGCCACGGTGGCTCGCGTCCGCGCCAACCAAGCCGAGTGGGAGGCGATGGGAATCGAGGGCCGCTACCACTGGCTCGGCAAGCTGCGCGACTGGATCCTCGACAACAGCGAGCAGATCGCCGACACGATGCAGGCGGAAACCGGCAAGGTGCGTGCCGACATACCCCTCGATCTGACCTATGTCGCCGACCTGATCAACTTCTACGGCACGAGGGCAGCGAAGTTCATCGGCGATGAGATCGTCCGCCCCCACTCGCCGCTGCTGGCTTCGAAGAAGCTCCTGGTCCAGTACAGGCCCTTCCCCGTGGTCGGCGTGATCAGCCCATGGAACTTCCCGCTGGCGATGGGGCTCGGCGACTCGATCCCAGCCCTGCAGGCGGGCGCCGCGGTCGTCGTCAAGCCCTCCGAGTTCACCCCGCTCAGCCTGATCGAGGTGGTCAGGGCCTGGAAGGAGGAGATCGGCGCCCCGGACGTATTCGACTGCGTGCTGGGCACCGGCGAGGCCGGCGGCGCCCTGATCGACAACGTCGACTACGTCCAGTTCACCGGCTCCGATAAGACTGGCCGCAAGGTGATGGGCCGTGCCGCGGAGACGCTGACCCCGGTCAGCCTCGAGCTCGGCGGCAAGGACCCGATGATCGTGCTCGCCGACGCGGACGTCGACCGCGCCGCCAACGCCGCTGCCTGGGGCGGGATGGTGAACTCGGGTCAGCTCTGCATCTCGGTCGAGCGGATCTACGTCGAGGAGCCGGTCTACGACGAGTTCGTCGCCAAGCTGACCAAGGAGGTCAGCGGCCTGCGCCAGGGCGCCGACGGCCGCAAGCCGGAGAAGGACGTCGGCGCGATGACCTCGCCGAACCAGTCCGCGATCGTCGAGGACCACGTCGACGACGCGGTCGCCAACGGCGCCCGCGCTCTGACCGGCGGCAAGAAAGTCAGCGGGGACGGCGATTACTTCGAGCCGACGGTCCTGGTCGACGTCGACCACTCGATGAAGGTGATGCGCGACGAGACCTTCGGCCCCGTCGTCGGGGTGATGAAGGTGCGCGACTCCGAGCAGGCGCTCGAGCTCGCCAACGACAGCCGTTATGGGCTCGCCGCCTCGGTCTTCGGCGAGAAGGAGAGGGCCGAGAGAATCGCGCGCCGGGTCGAGGCCGGATCGGTGAACGTCAACGACGTGATCATCAACATGGCCGCGATGGGCGTCCCGATGGGCGGCTGGAAGCAGTCCGGCATCGGCTACCGCCACGGCGAACCGGGGATCAAGAAGTACTGCCGCACCGAGTCGGTCGTGATCACCCGCTTCGGCGGCAAGCGCGAACCAGCCTGGTATCCCTACACCAGAGCCCGGCGTGGTCTCGTCAACCGGATCTCCCAGGCGTTCAGCGCTCGCGACCTCAAGCGCCGCCTGGGCATGCGCGGCTAAGTCCGGGCAACCGCCGCGGCCTCGGTAGCCTCCTTGAATGGCCGAGCGTGACTTTCTAGCCGCAATTCGCGAACGCGTCGTCGTATTCGACGGCGGCATGGGGGCGACCCTGGAGCAGTTCGAGCTGACCCAGGAGGATTACGGCGGCCTCGAGGGCAAGTGCCACGAGGCGCTGGTGCTGAACCGCCCCGATGTGATCGAGGGGGTCCACGCCTCGATGCTCGACGCCGGCGCGGAAGTGGTCGAGACCGACAGCTTCCAGGGCTCGCGGCTCAAGCTCGAAGAGTGGGGACTCGCCGAGCACACGCTCGAGATCAACACCAAGGCGGCGCAGATCGCCCGCAAGGCGGCGGGCCCGGAGCGCTTTGTCGCCGGCTCGATCGGCCCGACCGGCTTCCTCCCAGCTTCGACCGATCCGACCCTGGGCGACATCTCCTTCACCCAGCTGGTCGAGGTGTTCGCCGAGCAGGCGCGGGGGCTGGTCGAAGGCGGCGCCGACCTGATCATCATCGAGACGGCGCAGGACATCCTCGAGGTCAAGGCGACGATCTTCGGCGCCCGCGAGGCATTCGCAGCGACTGGACGCGTGCTGCCGATCCAGACCAGCGTCTCGCTGCTTCCCCAGGGCGGAAAGATGCTCCTCGGCACCGACATCCAGGCTGTGCTCACGACCCTGACCGCGCTCGACGTCGACGTGATCGGCCTCAACTGCTCAACCGGGCCGGAGGACATGCGCGACGCGATCCGCTTCCTCGGCGAGAACAGCCCGCTGCCGGTCCACTGCATCCCCAATGCCGGCCTGCCCCTGCAGGGGCCCGACGGCGAGACGATCTTCCCGGAAGAGCCCGGGCCGCTGGCCGCCACCCTGGGCGAGTTCGTCGAGCGCTACAGCGTCGGCATCGTCGGCGGCTGCTGCGGGACGACGCCGGAGCACATCGCCGCGATCCGCGAGCGGATCGATGGGCAGGTGCCAGGTCCCCGCCCTGCGTCCCCGCCGATCGAGGTCTCCTCGATGATGACGTCCACCCCGCTGGTCCAGGAACCGCGGCCGACGCTGGTCGGCGAGCGGGTCAACTCCCAGGGTTCGCGCAAGGCGAAGGAGCTGCTCCTCGCCGACGACTACGACGGCCTCGTCCAAGTCGCCGAAGACCAGGTCGAAGGCGGCGCCCACGTGCTCGACGTCTGCGTGGCCTTGACCGAGCGACAGGACGAGGACGAGCAGATGGCGGCGGTGGTGAAGCGCATCTCGCTGACCCAGCCCTCGCCGATCCAGGTCGACTCGACCGAGCCGGAGGTGCTGAAGGCGGCGCTCGAGCAGATCCCCGGACGGGCGATCGTCAACTCGATCAACCTCGAGGCCGGCCGCGACAAGGCCGACGCCGTCGTGCCGCTTGCCAAGGCGCACGGCGCTGCCCTGATCGCATTGACTATCGACGAGGTCGGCATGGCAAAGACCGCCGAGCGCAAGGTCGAGATCGCCAAGCGGCTGCGCGACATCGCCTGCGACGAGCATGGCCTCGAACCCGAGGCGCTGATCTTCGACGCGCTCACCTTCACCCTGACCACGGGTGACGACGAGTGGAAGCCCTCCGCGGTGGAGACGATCGAGGGAATCCGCCGGATCAAGGCCGAGATCCCCGGGGTGAAGACGTCGCTCGGGGTCTCCAACGTCTCCTTCGGCGTCTCGCCACGGCCGCGCGCCGTCCTCAACTCGGTCTTCCTCCACCATTGCGTCGAGGCCGGGCTCGACCTGGCGATGGTCAACCCCAACCACATCACGCCCTACTCGGAGATCTCCGACGAGGAGCGCGAGCTGACCGATGACCTGGTCTTCAACCGGCGTGAGGACGCGCTGGAGCTCTTCATTGCCCATTTCGAGTCGAAAGGCGAGGAGGCGGCCGAGGAGGCGGCGGATCCAACTGAGGGCATGGAGCCCGAGGAGGCGCTGCACTGGCACGTCCTGCGGCGCAAGAAGGACGGGGTCGAGGACTGGATCGACCGCTCCGTGGAGAAGATAGGCGCCGTCCCCACCCTCAACGAAGTGCTTCTCCCAGCGATGAAGGAGGTCGGCGACAAGTTCGGCGCCGGAGAACTGATCCTGCCCTTCGTCTTGCAATCGGCCGAAGTGATGAAGCGCGCCGTCGCCCAGCTCGAGAATTACCTCGACCGGATCGACGGTCATACCAAGGGCAAGGTGGTGATCGCAACCGTCTTCGGCGACGTCCACGACATCGGCAAGTCGCTGGTCAACACGATCCTCACCAACAACGGTTACACCGTGATCGACCTCGGCAAGCAGGTACCCGTGGACGCGATCATCGAGGCGGCCGTGGAGAACAGCGCTGACGCAATCGGCCTCTCCGCCCTGCTGGTCTCCACTTCCAAGCAGATGCCGATCTGCGTGCAGGAGCTCCACCAGCGCGGGCTCGAGTTCCCGGTGCTGATCGGTGGCGCGGCGATCAATCGCGACTTTGGCCGGCGCACGCTCTACCCAAAGGGCAAAGAGTCCGATGAGGTCTATGAGCCTGGAGTCTTCTACTGCAAGGACGCTTTCCAAGGACTCGACACGATGGATGCCCTGGTTGACGAGCCCACCCGCGAGGCCCTGGTCGAGCGCATCCGTGCCGAGGCCCAGGAGCTGCGCGAGAAGCCAGTGGTGGCCGACAACTCGCCGCCAACCAGCGACGCCAGCGTCCGCTCCTCCGCCCGCACCGATGCGCCGATCCCCGAGGCGCCTTTCTGGGGCGGGCGGGAGATCGACATCGACCTCGACGACGTCTTCCCCTACCTGGATCGCCACGTTCTCTTCAAGCTCCACTGGGGTGGACGCGGGGTCAAGGGCGAGGCATGGCAAGAGCTGGTCGAGGGGAGCGGCGAGGAGGAGGGATTTGCCCCACGGCTGGAGAGGATGTGGAGAGAGCAGGACTACCTGCACCCCCGCGCGCGCCTTGGGTACTTCCCGTGCAACTCCGACGGCAATGAGCTCGTGATCTTTCACCCGGAGAACTCAGAGCGGGAGATCGAGCGACTGGCGTTCCCCCGCCAGCCCAAGCACGACCGGATTTGCCTTGCCGACTTCTACCGTCCGGTCGAGTCCGGCGAACGCGATGTGGTCGCCCTGCAGGGGGTAACGGTCGGGCCCCAGGTAACCGAGCTGATCGAGCGCTTGGAGAAGGAAGGCGAGTTCGCCGAGCAGCTCTACGTCCACGGGCTCGGAGTGCAAACAGCTGAGGGATTGGCGGAGTGGCTGCACTCGCAAATTCGGCAGGAGCTAGGCATCCCGCTCGATCAGGGTCGGCGCTACTCGTGGGGTTACCCCGCCTGCCCGGACCAGTCAGAGCATGAGAAGGTCTGGCGCCTGCTCGACCTCGAAACGATCGGCATGACTTTGTCCGATGGCTTCGCAGTGATGCCCGAGCAATCAACCGTGGCCATCGTTGCTCACCATCCGCAGGCCGTCTATTTCGGCATGAAATCCGGATTCATCCCAAAGGACAACGCGCCCGACGAGCTGATCGCAGGCACCGAGCGCGGCGGAACGTTGCTGACTGGGTAAGTCCCAAAATAGGCGGACTTTGTTGGTACAGGCTGGAAACAACGCTATTTGCGCTCTATGCTCTCTGCGCCTGGCGGGATTCTTCCCGTGGGCATTGAGTTACGGTTAGCGCCGGGGTCCCTCCTCTCACTTGGGGACCCCGGCGCGACGTCCTCGCAATGGCTTCGGAGGAATCTCGTTTCAGGGACCCGTTTCGCAGGTGCGCGGGGTGGAACGGAGCCGACCGGCTCCGTTCCAGCACCCGCTGCTCGCCCCCCTGCTGACGACGATGGGGGGTCGATCATTGGCTGATCGCCGTGTTCCAGGCCTTCGACTATGCCGGGAGTAAGGGTCGTCCGAGTCCATTCGATCAGCGCCCCACGGTTTGACTGGCTCCCCTTCGTGGCCTCGGGCGTGCATTGAATAACAGGCCGCGTTTACACGGTCAAGAGCTACGGATTATTCACACTAAACCCTAATCAGCGACTGTGGACTGACGAGCTTTTTGCCTGCAAAATTCAGCAGGACATAGATGCGCGCGCGCGCTTAGGCGCAAGGCTTCGGCACTTCTGACATTCACCGTAAAGAGATTTGGGGTCAGGCTATTGCAGCGATCCGTGAAGGCGCGTGATCAGATCGTCGGCAATTTTCGGATCTTCTCCACCAAGACGCAAGCGGTCACGCTTGCCCTCGAGTATCGCGTCAACCCATGCACCGATTGAACCGACAGCCCAGGTGCGGGGGTCTTGCTCGAGACGTGAGCTGCAGGAGACGACTCCGCCTCCCTCGATCTCCACGTAAACGCCAGCAAGGCGGTCAGTCCCCTTGGCCTTTCTCGCGATCCCCGTATCGACGGCAAACAGGCAGGAGCCGGAGCGAGTGATCTCGAGATCCACCAGTGGAACCGAGAGTAGAAAAGCGGCCTCGATATCGATTCGAGCCAGCGGATCGGTTGCCTCTGCCAGATGCTCGCACTCGCAACGACCGGCCGCCGCCAGGGGGGCAACTGCCTGGCGGGTCCAATTGGTGACGCCATAGGGCTTTGCCCCGCGGCCGCCGTTTGGTCTCGGTTCCACCTGGCGGGCGGCTCGCATCGCGCTGAGCCGGCGCTCGAGCGCCGGGTAGGAATGGTCGCCAATCACGCTGCTCAACTCGGTCAACGAGAGGGGGCGGGCGGCCAGAGCACGCAGCATCGTCGAACCCCAGCCACCCACCAGCGCGCGGATCGCCCCCTTGGCGGGCTCACTGCCTAGGGTGATTGGACCTTGCGGCGCTCGCGTGAGCCACGCTTCGACGATCTCGGCCACCGCCAGCACGCCCCTCCCCACCTCGGTCAGCTCGTTTTCCACCGTGTAAGGCATTCCGCCTCGCACATGGCGTTCGAGCGCGCCGATGCCGCGCAGGTTGCCGACCTGGCCGCGCAAGGTCGTCTGGGCGGCACCGCCAAGTCGTTCGCGAAGGTCGGGAAGGCGCAGCGGTCCGTCGAGGTGGGCGCGAAGGATCGGAACGCTCAGCGGGCTCGCGATGAGGGAAAGCACGGTGCCGCCGGCGCGAACCTGGGCAGGCGGGGGCAGAGTGCTGTCGGCGTGCATCGTTGGGGGCTGTATTGGTAATGGAACGGTTTTATAAACAAAATGCCGTCAGCATTCGGCACCCTATTGCAAACGACGGAGCCTCGCCGCTGTCAGGCGTAAGTTGGGCTGCAGACAATTGTCTGCAGCCGCGTTAGCTTATTCCCAGGGCGGAAAGCTAGCCCGAGATGCGCTGGCCGAGGCTCTGGAGCATCTCCTCGACGCGGACGAACTTGACGCGGGGGCGGCCGTGGGGCTCGCCGCGGCCGACCTCGGCCTGATCGATCGCCTGCCAATCCTCGAAGCTCACGTAGCGCACGCCGCGCTCGGCGAGAAGGGCCTCGACTGCGCTTGGGTCCGTGCTCTCAGGGCTGAGCAAGGTCTGCGACTCGACATCGGCGAAGAGATGCCGGACGGTCTCCAGCGCGTCCTTCTTGTTCGTGCCGATCACCCCGGACGGGCCGCGCTTGATCCAGCCGGCCGTGTAGTGACCGACCTTGTGGCCGGAGTCGTGGGAGTCGAGCACGCGGCCACCCTCGTTGAGGATCAGACCGCGCTTTTCGTCGAAGGGGACTCCCTCGATCGGAATGCCGGTGTAGCCGACCGAGCGCAGGACGAGACCGCACTCGAGCTCTTCGCGCTCGCCCGAATCCTTGGCCCGCAGGGTGCCGCCCTCCTCGACCAGCTCATTGCGGCCGATGACGATCTTCTCGACCTTGCCGTCACCCTGGATCTCCATCGGTGAGGCGAGGAAGCGCAGCACGATCCGCTTCTGCTTGCCCTCAGGCGTGCGCTGGGAAAACTCGCGCAGCGTCTCGACGTTTACCCGCGTCGTCTTGTCCGCCTGATCGGACTCAAGGTAGGCGGCGCTCGCCGAGTCCAGCTCGACGTCGGCCGGGTCGACGATCACGTCGGCGTCCTCCATCTCCCCCAGCTCCCTGATCTCGGGGTTGGTGAAGGCCGCCTGCACCGGCCCGCGCCGGCCCAGCACGACGATCTCGCGGATCTCGCTGCGATCGAGCAGCTCGATCGCGTGATCGGCGGTATCGGTCTGGCGCAGCTCGTGGTCGGTCAGAGCCAGCATGCGGGCGACGTCCATCGCCACGTTGCCGTTGCCGATCACGACGGCCCGCTCGCAGGCGAGATCGAACTCGTCGTCGGCGTAGTCGGGATGAGCGTTGTACCAGCCGACGAAGGCGGTGGCAGCATGGCTGCCGGGCAGCTCCTCGCCGGGGATGCCGAGCTGGCGGTCGGTCTCGCAACCGACTGTGAAGACGATCGCGTGGTAGAGCCGCTCAAGATCCTCAACCTCGATGTCGTGGCCGACCTTGACGTTGCCGAAGAAGCGGAAGCCCTCGCGAGCCGCGGTTTTTTCGTAGACCCGGATCACCGACTTGATCTTCGGGTGATCCGGGGCGACGCCGCCGCGGACGAGCCCGAAAGGCGTCGGCAGGCGGTCGAAGAGGTCGACCTGGGCATGCAGATCCCCATCCTTGAGGATGTGCTCGGCGGCGTAGAAACCGGAGGGGCCGGCACCGACGATGGCGACGCGCAGAGGATTTTCTTCAGTTCCGATTTGGCTCATGGCGAGCGCGAAAGAATAGGGAACTCGGTCTGCCGTGCGCCTACGCGGCGAGCAGCATCTCGTTGCAGTCGGGGCAGATGCGATGGCTGAGCGCCGGCAGCTCGGGGCGGTTGAACAGCTGCAAGCGCTTGGCTGCCTCCTCGACCTCGACCCACTTGCCATCGACTTCAAAGCGGTCGCACCAGCCGCACATCTCCACCGTCTCCTCGCCCCGCGGCACTTCGGGATCGAGCAGCGGTTGGGGAATCTCCCGCTCCTCCTCCGAGCGCAGCCGTGCCGAGAAGAGGACCACGCGTCCCCCCGGCCGGGCCACGATCCTGATGTCCATCTCCCGGCGCACCGCTGGCCCGTCGCAGCGGAAGGGCAGCTCGACGTCGCCGACCTCGTCGCGGATGCGGCGGATCAACAGCCGCTGCAGTTTCACCAGCTCGTGACCCGCCACGTAGTCCCAGAGCAAGCGACCGAGACTGCTGCCCGCGTCCCGCCAACCGTTCTCCTCGGCGAAGCGGTAATAGCCGTCGTCGACCTTGATCAGGTGGTCGTCTTCGTCGATCGCGTAGCTGAGCGCTTGGGTGGTCATGCTCCCGCGACCACGGCGCTGGGCACGCCGTCGAGCGCATCCAGCGCCTTGCGCAGCGAGAGCGCCACACAGGTGAAGATCGGGGTCTCGAACTCGGTGTACTCGCTTGACTCGGTCGGGCGCAGCTCCTGCACCAGATCGAGAAACATCCCCGGGTCGTCGCCCTCGAAGGCGACCACGAACTCCTGGTCGTCGAGGCCGAAGGAATAGGAAGTGTTGATCGTGATCTCGGGATAGCGGCGGCCGACCTCGATGTGGCTTTTCATGATCCGGCCACGCTCCTCGGGCGGCAGGCCATACCAGCGGCGCTGCTTGACCATCGGGTAGAGGAACATGTACTTGCGCTCCGAGACGCAGATCTCCGGCCGCGCCTGCTCATCGGAGTAGGGAGAGCGCTTGGTCATCGAGAGGAACGAGTAGGGCGTCCCGCTCCACTTCGCCAGGCCGCTCTGGCCGAGGACGACGTGGAAGGTGTGCAGGTCGTCGAGATTGGGGCTCTGGCTCAAGATGACCAGATCGACGTCGCCGCGTGTTCCTATGGTTGAGTAGGCGCGCAGCGAGCGATCGAGGGCGAAGTCCTCGCAGGCGGCGAGGAACTCCTGCTTGTCGGAAGCTCGCTGGTTGGCGTCTAGGCGGCGCCAGGCGGGATCTACCTTGAAGAAACTGAACTTTGCGAACGTGCGGTCGGCCATGGGGTTGACGATAGCTATTGGTCTTATGGCGGGGGCCGGGTGGGGGTCTTCACTTAACTTTTTCGGTGAGGCGGGTGCGGCCGTCCGAGGTGGGATTGCCGAAAAAGTACAAGACGTTCCGACCCCCACCCGGCCCCCGGGCACGAAGGTCACGGTTGCTCTCCTGCCCCATGGGACCGAGGTCGATGAGCTTGCGAGGGTTCGGGGGATTTCGCCGGGACTGCTCTCGGCTGGGCTCGGAAGCGTGCCGGCCGAGCAGACGTATTTGGACATCAGTCAAGGGAATCGGGTGTTCGATTCGCTCTATGACTCGGAGCTTCCTCGGGATGCTGGGGGGGGGATTTGTGGGCCGGGTTACTCGGAGGCTGTGGTGGAGCGGGCGGAATCGGCACCGGCGGACATCGTGCCGGGACTGTTGGCGGCGACGCTCGCGGAGCATGGGCGGAGGTGCGAGGTTCGGGCGGTTGCGCTGACGGGGCTGGCGGCGCTGGTTCGGAGGCTCAGGGGGGACGACCTGCTGATTGCGATCGGGCGGGCGCCGCCGGCGACTAATCGGGCTCTGGCGATCGGGATCTCGGGCGCGGGGTTCGATGGAAATCTGATTTCGGACAGCACTCGTACGGATGGGTACGTGCTTTCGACCGATGTTGCGCCGACGATCCTGGAGAGGTTCGGGGTCGGGGTGCCTTCTGAGATGTCGGGGCAGGCGATCCGCTCGGAGGGGTCGGTCGACGTTGGGGCGATCGGGTCGCTGGGGGACCGGATGGCGGTGATCTCCGAGCGGCGTGGGCCCGTGATTGGGGTGAGCCTGCTGGTTTGGCTGGTGGTCTTTGGCCTGGCTGCCCTGGTTAGCTCTGACCGCGTTGGTCGCGCGACCGTTCGACTCGCCGGTCTCAGCATCGTTTATCTCCCCCTGCTTCTGCTTGCCGCGGCGGCGCTTAAACCGAGCCAGGAGAGCGAACAGCTGCTGGTGATGTTCGGTGCGCCGCTACTGGGGGCGCTGACACTCTTCGCCCTGGGCGGTCTGCGCGCGCTTGCGGCAGCTTCCGGCCTCGTCGTCCTCGCCTACGCGATCGACGTGATCGCCGGCTCTCCGCTTACGTCGCTTTCACTGCTCGGCCCCAATCCCGGGCTCGGGGTGCGCTTCTTCGGGATCGGCAACGAGCTGGAGGCGCTGCTCGGCGTCCTCGTCATCGCCGGGACCGGCGCTGCCCTAGCCGGGTTCTCACCGCGGCTGGCCGGGCGTCGCGCCGCCGCGGCCTTCCTCGCCGCCAGCCTCCTCGCCGCGGTCATCTTCGCCGCGGGGCGCTTCGGCGCCGATGTCGGCGCCGCGATCGTATTTCCTCTTGGCGGCGCGGTGGCTGCCGCCGCGGTCGGCTCCGCGCGCCGTCGAACGGCGCTGCTCGCGATTGCGGCGCCACTGGCGGTGCTGGCGCTGATCGTCCTCGTCGACCTGGTCTCGGGCGCCAACGCGCACCTGACTCGCTCGGTGCTCGACGCCGGTGGGCTCGGCGATCTGGCGGACGTAGCTCAGCGCCGCCTGCAGCTGTCCGCGCACAGCTTCGCCCGGCCCGTGGTCCTCTTCTTCCTCCCCATCGTCGCCGGCCTCGCCGTGGTCGCGGTGCTCCAACGCAGCCGCCTGCGCCGATGGCTCGCGCCGGTTCCCTCCCTTCGTGCCGGCCTGATCGGCGCCCTCGCCGCCACCGCCGTCGGCACGCTGGCCAACGACTCCGGCGCCCTCCTGCTCGAGATCGGCACCGCCTACACCCTCGTCTTCGCCGGTTATGCGTGGAGCGAACGATCTGCGTGAGTCACGCACGGGATCGCCTCTGAGGAATCAACTACCCTTTTGGGACTCGTGCGGATTGCACTCGTCTCGCCATATTCCTGGTCTTACCAGGGCGGCGTAAACCGACACGTGGAGGCGCTTGCCGAGGAGTTTCTCGGTCGCGGTCACCACGTTCGCGTGCTCGCCCCCTTCGACCCCCCCGGTCAGCTCAGCCGGGTGCTGCACCGTGCCGCGCCTGAGGCCAGGGAGATACCCGACTACCTGATCCCGCTGGGGCGGACGGCGGGCTTCCCCTCCAACGGAGCTATCTCGAATCTCGCGCCGTTTCCGGCCGGTGGCGTGATCGCTCCCCGACGCGCGCTGCGCCGGGAAGACTTCGACGTCGTCCATATCCATGAGCCGGCGGTCCCCCTGGTCGGCTGGAACGCCGCACTTGGCACGAAAGCGCCGGCGGTCGGCACCTTCCACGCCTACTCGACCAAGCCGGTGCCGAACCACATCGCCTCGGCGCTCGGCGCTCGGCGCGTCTTCAATCGCCTCTCGGCGCGGATCGCCGTCTCCGAGGCAGCCGCTTGGACCGCCCGCCGCTGGTTCGGAGGGCACTACGAGGTGATCCCCAACGGCGTCGACGTCGGCGCCGCGCCGGCCGACCCCAAGTCGCCCAGCGACGAGCTGCGGGTCCTCTTCGTCGGTCGCCCGGAGGAGCGCAAGGGCCTGCCGATCCTGCTCGCCGCCTTCGGCGCCCTGGTCGAGCACGTGCCCAGCCGGCTGACCGTGATCGGCGCCGAGCGCGAGGACGTGCTCCGTTACCTGGCCGATCCGGAGACGATGCGCTGGATCGACGTCCGCGGCCGCGTCTCCGGCGAAGCGCTTCACCGAGCCCTGCACGAAGCGGACGTGCTCTGCGCCCCTTCGCTTTCAGGCGAGAGTTTCGGCATGGTCCTAACCGAGGCTTTTGCGGCCGGCACGCCGGCGATCGCCTCCGCCATCGCCGGCTACAACGACGTCGTCACCGACGGCGTCGACGGTGTGCTCGTCCCGCCCGGCGATCCGCAGCGGCTCGCCGAGGAGCTGCAGCGCGCCCACCATGAGCCTGCGCGCCTGGCGGCGATGGGAGAGGCCGCACGCCAGAGCGCAGAGCGCTACGCCTGGCCCCACGTCGCCGATCGGGTGATCGCGGTCTACGAGCGGGCGCTCAAGGCCCCCGAGCCCGCCAACGCGATGGAGCGAGCTGCCCGCTGGATGGGGATACAGTCGGCCGACGGCTTGCCGCCCCAGCCCGCGCGGCGGCTCCCATCGCTCGACCCCGAGCCCGCTCAGCCCGGCAAGCGCAAGCGTAAGATCGCACGTCGCATCGGCCTAGTCGCCGCCGGCGTGATCGGGGTTGCCCTGACCAAGCGTGCGGCAGAGGAGATCGGCGTCGACAACGTGGTCGAAAGCATCGTCCGCTCCGACCTCAGCTGGGTGCTGGTCGCCTGCGCGCTGATGGCGCTCTCGCTCTTCTTCCGCGCCGCCTCCTGGTACTGGATCGTGCGCGCGGCGCTGCCGCTGGCGCCAGTCCGCCGCCGCGACGTCACCTCGGCGACGATGATCGGGGTGCTGATGTCGGCGACCTTGCCGGCCCGCCTCGGCGAGCCGGCGCGAGCGATGTCGCTGGCTCGCAGAATCGGCCGCATACGCGAGACCTTTCCGGTGCTGATCGGCACGCTCGTCTCCCAGACCATGCTCAACCTCGTCGCCCTGGCCATGCTCGGCGTGATCATCGTCTCCAGCACCGACCTCTTCCACTCCGGCACCCAGAAGCTCTTCGCCTTCAGCTTCGTGCCGCTGCTGCTGCTTCTCGTCGTCCTGCTCGGGCCGCCGCTGATGCGGCGCAACGGCAACGGCCGCCTCGCCAGGCTGGGCGCCGCGATGTACGCAGCCCTCCTGCAGGTGCGCGCCGGCCTTCGCGTCTTCCGCAACCCGCGCCGCGGCATTGCCGCTTCCGCCGCGCAGCTGGGTGCCTGGGCGATCCAGCTCGCCGCCTGCTGGGCGCTGCTCGCCGCCCTCGGGCTCAGCGATCAGGCAGGGATCGGCGCCGCCGCCGCGGTGCTCTTTGCCGTGAACGTGACCGCCGTCGTACCAGCGACGCCCTCGAATATCGGCGTCTTCCAGCTCGCCGTGATCAGCGTTCTGCATACGGGCTTTGGCGTCAGCACCGCCGACGCCCTCGCCTACGGAGTGATCCTGCAGGCGGTCGAGATCGCCACTGCCGTCGCGCTCGGACTTCCGGCGCTGGTGCGCGAAGGCCTGACCTGGAGTGACCTGCGCGTGCAGGCACTCTCGAACACGCCGGTTCGCCTCAAGCCACAGCCAGTGCCGCGCGAGGACGCCCGCCAGGGCATCCGCGCCTAGGAGGCCCTCCTAGCTGAGCACCGCTTTCGAGACGCTGCCGACGCCGAGTAGACCAGGGCCTACATGGGCGCCGATCACGGGGCCTATCTCGGAGATGAAGGCGGGCTCGCCGCCAAAGATCTCCCGGCAGTCGTCGGCGAGCGCCTCCGCCGTCTCGGGATCCTGGATGTGCTGGACCACCCAGGCGTCGAGGCCCGACTCGTGGCGCTGGCGGGCGTAGCCGCGCAGGCGCTCGATCGAACGAGCGCGGGTGCGGACCCGCTCGACCGGAGTGATCTCCTCCTCGAGCGTGAGGATCGGCTTGATCTTCAGCGCCGAGCCGATCCAGGCGCGAGCGCCACCGATCCGGCCGCCGCGCCGCAGGTACTCGAGCGTGTCGATCGCGAACCACATCTTCAACTCCTCGCGCGCCTGCTTGGCGCGGGCAAGCGCGGTCGGCGCATCCGCTCCGGCCGCCGCTGCCGCGGAGGCCGCCAGGACCGGCAAGCCCATGCCGCCGCAGGCGGAGCGGGAGTCGAAGAGATGGATCCGCTCTCCCCCCTTGCCCTCGTCGACCAGGCGCTGGCGCGCCTGGTTGGCTGCCTCGAAGGTGCCCGAGATCCCCGAAGAGATGTGGATCGAGACGATCTCCCGTCCTTCGTCCAGCAGCGGCTCATAGACGGCGACGAAGTCGCCGATCGAGGGCTGCGAGGTGGTCGCCCCCCCTTCGGAGGCACGCAGGCGCTCGTAAAAGGCGGCGTAGTCGGAGATCTCCGACTCGGGTTCCTGCTGCCCATCGACCGCCACATAGAGGCTGATCGTCTTGATCCCGCGCGATGCGACCAGCTCGCTCGGCAGGTAGGCCGTCGTGTCGCAGACGACCGCAGTTTCGGCGAGAGAGCTCAAGCGAAACGATTCTCGCAGACCTCTCGCTACACTTTGTAAAGTGACTGACGCCGCCACCGACACGCCGCAAGCAGCCATCGCCCTCACCGAGAAGGCCGCGGGCAAGATTGCCGAGCTGCTTGGCGGTCAGGAGGATGCCGAGGGACAGGCTCTCCGCGTCGCCGTCCGCGGCGGCGGTTGCTCCGGCTTTCAGTACGCGCTCGCCTTCGATCGAGCCAAGGAGGACGACAACGTCTTCGAGGTCGACGGCGTCGCGGTGATCGTCGACAAGGTCAGCATGCAGTTCGTCTTCGGCTCCGAGGTCGACTACGTGGAAGGCCTGCAGGGCGCCGGCTTCCAGGTCAACAACCCCAACGTCGTCGCTGCCTGTGGCTGTGGCTCCTCTTTCCAGGTGAAAGAGGACGCTGCCGAGACAGCCGCCGTCTAGCCGCCGCGCTATTCGATCTGCAGCGGTGGCGACTGCGCCGGCGGCGTGGCTACCGGAACGGACTCGGGCTGCTCAGCGCCGAGCGCCTCGGCCAGTTCGCCGGAGTCGAACATCTCTTCGACGATGTCGGCGCCGCCGAGCAGCTCGCCGTTTACGTAGAGCTGCGGGAAGGTTTGCCAGTCGGAGATCTCGGCGGTGACTTCGCGCAGCGGCTGCAGCGCCGGCAGGACATCGATCGCGCCGTACTCGACGTCGAGTGAGTCGAGCACCTGCACGACGCGCATCGAGAAGCCGCAGCGCGGCATTTCCGGCGTGCCCTTCATGAAGAGCAGCACCGGGTTGGCGGCGATCAGCTCTTCGATCTTCTGCTTCAGCTCGGCGTCGGCCATTGCCTCGATTGTAGAGATGCCGTCCGTTTGGGCGTCGAGGGCCTCATCTGCATGAGCTACGCATCTTCGGGTGAAGCACGACGGACTTGCCGTTCTGACCCCTGAGCCTGGCGAGCGCCCGCTGATCCTGCGTGCAGAGGTTCGTTGAGTTTTCCAGCAGGCCCTTGCCGCCGCCCTGCATCGAGAGGATGAACTTGCTCACAGGGGCATCGGGAACAGAGCTGAAGGTCGTTCTGATTCCCCCGTTGACGGAATCGATTCGGCCAGCGAGCTCGATTTCCACCGGCTGGCTGGCGGGTCCTCTGAGCGCGACCACCAGATCCGGCAGGCGATGACTGGATGACCGCAGGTAGACCGGCCCGCGCAGAGGTTCGTCGAAGAGCGGTGTCCTGGCCACCGCATGGCCGTAGACCGACGCGGCCGGGCAGCTCCTGGCGGCAAACTGAACCCGCGTGCAGACGGTGCGGATGTTGCCCTGATCGAGGAACTCCGAATGCGGTAGCGCAACCGAGGCTCGGGCAATGTTGGCGTAGGCCCCCTTCGGATAGGTGACCACAGCTCGCAGCCGCGGATGGCCACCGCGGTGGGTGGCGCCGGAAAGGCGGAACGCGAGCCCCGGCTTGAAGCCCAGGCTCGCGCAGTCGCCTGCTTGGAAGCGGTTGGCAAGCTCGGCGACGGTGTCGTCGGCGATCGAGCTGGCGCTGCCGCCCGCGCCGCTGACGTGAGCCAGGATCTGCTTTTCAGCACAGCTGGTCGGGTTGAGCGTGAAGTCTCGTCGGTTGAAATCAAGGCGGACGTCGCGCAATCGCACCGGGATGCCAGCAAGGATCTGCGGCAAGGGATCGGACGTCGCGGATCCCTGGGCGGTCACTGGGTTGACGCCGAGGGCAGATCTGACCGCAACTACTCCGACGTCAAAGGGGCCCACGACGGCGGGGGTGATCGCGACGATGCTGATCGGCGCCCCTCTATAGGGGCCGGCCAAGTAGATCTTGCCGGGAACGTAAGTGAGTGTCGAGCCGGCTCCGGCCCCGACGTCGGTCGTGCCAATCTGGCTCCCCACCGGGCAGGACGGGCTCGCAAGCTCCCCTTCCCCTTCCCCCGGCGCCGTGCGCCGTTCGGCCTGGGCGATCGCGGCCTCGGGGCAGATCGCCACCCCGGCAAAGCGGGCCGTCAATCCCGCTGGCAAGGTCACCCCAATGCGGGAGAGCTCCTGCTCGTCGTCGTCGCGAGTAAGACGCGTTAGGAACGGCGAGTAGGTCCCGGCGGCGGGATTGATCGTGCCGGCTTCCAGCCGCGGTGCGAACGGCCGCTGCGAGAGGCTGTTGACGCAGGGGCCAGCGCCGCTTCCCTGGTTGACCTCATAGGAGCTTTCGACGACGCGAGGGGTGGCGGGCTCGTGCCAGGAAAAGAATTCGGCCCGGATAGTCTTCGTGCCGCAGGTGCCGGGGTTGACGAGGGCCCCCCGCGCACCACCCTTGAGGCTCATCTGCAGGTCGGAGACCGGGAATTGGGGCAGGTCGTCGAAGGTGGTCCGTATCTGGCCGGTGCTGGGGTCGAGATCCACCCTCCCCGGGACCTTGACCAGGATGCCACGTTCCGGTTGCTTGATCACCAGGTAGATCGAGAGGAAATTGTGAAAGAAGTTTTCGCCCTGCTTGGCGACGTATATGAAGCCTTCCGGCTGTTCGTCAACCGGCAGGATCGGCGTGTGCAGGGTCAGCGTCCCGAGCTGGGAGTCGTCGGGGCATTGGACCGCTGCATCGGTCCCAAGCCCGATCTGCTCGAGCGAGCAGACGCCCAGCCCCTGAGCTGCCGAGGGAGAGATCGTCATGCCTTCGGGAAGGGTGACCACGGCTTTCTTGATCGGTGGCGTGGAAATCCCCTGTGCGAAACCGTTTTGGGCGTAGAGCTCTTTCGCACTGGCGACTTCGTCATTTCGCTGTGGCACCTGCAGGTGCACGTCGAGCCCGGTCGGCCCCCCCGCGCTGGCGTCGGTCGGCTGCAGGCTGATATCGGGTTCGAAGCGGAAACGGGGGTCGTCGCAGCCGATCACCTCATCCGGGTCTTTCCATTCCTGCAGCGGGGTGAAGCTACCAGGGCTCCCGTAGGAGTCAGCCCGGATCTTGGCCGCTCCGTTCGCCGTTTCGCAATCCATCGGATTGGTGAAGAACGGGCGAATCGGCGCCCCGCCGAATGGCGCTCCAGCGGCCTTGCCTTCCGTTTCTTTCGGATAAAAGCGGAACTTGTCGTGAGCAGGGTCCCCGGGCACCCCCCAAAAGGTGACTTCCGATCCTCGAATGCTGACCAGGCTCGAGATGTTCGGCGTCACCGACTTGATCGCGTAGTCCTGGGCAGGATCGGGTGTGCCGTAGATATGAGCACGGACGAATTCGCCCGCGTTGAAGCCAAAATCGGCAACCTGGCCGCGGGGCGGCACAAGGCTGTAGATAGGGATGCGGGAGAGGATCCCGTCCGGCCGCGGGAAGCTGTTGGAGCCGTGGTTCCTCGACCCAAAGGCAACTCGGGCGTTGAGGTAGCCGACCTGCGTGTTCGAGGGACAGCCAGTGCTCTTCGATGAGGCACCCTGTTCCGCGAACTGGATCGGGCTGCACTTGGGCGTGGCCTGCGGGTTTGCGATCATGCCTCGAGGCAGCGTCACCTCGACCGTCTTGACGACGCCGTGGGCGGTGATTTCACGACTGCCATCGCCGCTGCCGATCGCGGTGCCGAGGTTGAAGTCGAAATTGGCGCGCAGCTCGAACGGATGGTCACCGGCTGTGCGGCTCTGCGTGTTCGCAGGGAACGCGGCAGTGAAGAAATCTGCTTCGAAGCTCCCCGGCACGAAGCCGAAGCCGGACTGCACTTCGCCAAGCGGAATCTGATCCGCGTCGGAATCCGGTGCGGCGCCACCGCCCGAGACCGCCGCCGTGTTGACGCCCAAGCCGGAGCTCCCGGGCACCACTTCGACTTCGACGTAGATGGGCTGCATGTATCCGAACGGAACCGGGGCGAACTGGCCGCCGGCATTGCCCCCGGGCGCCGCGGTTTCCGCCGGCACTTCGGCCGCCGGCAGCAGGCAGGTGGCAAGGGACGTACCCACGCCTGTGCAGTTGGCCGAGAGGCTGTCTTCGAGCCCCCACGAGATACCCGTAACCGTCACCCCTGCCGGGAGGGCGTCGGTGATGGTCAGGTCTTCGCCGCCCCCGGCCGCGTCGCCGACGTTGCGGACCTGAACGACGATCTGGCCCTTGTGTTCGTGTTCGGGCCCGGTGCCGCCGATGTCAGGCGCACCGAGGTTGGTGTCCCCCCAAATCGCCTTGACGTCGAAGACCGGTGCCGCCGAGGCAGCCGAGACCGGTCCGACAAACGCGGTCAGCATCGCCGCTGCGCAGATCGCGAAGGTGGCCCGACCGAACAGCGGGGTCTGGCATATCCGCCTCGTCCTGGCCCCTTTTGGCGGAGCACCCATCATCGGGCCACCCCGGTACCCGACTGCCGCACTTGTCGGCGTTTGGCGTGGTGTCGCTTGGGGTGCCGTTTCGTGCAGCGCCCATGCCGTCGCACCTTGCCTTTCGCGCACCTCTGCCGTCTGGGTCCAGCGACATTGCCCGCGCCTCTGAAATCGAGGCTTCCGGCTCGCTCGAAACCGGGCGCTCCCTGCACGGGCCCTTGGCAGGATTCCTCGGTGCAGTGCGGCGGCGAGCTGGAAGGAATGAATCCGCCCCCGATCCGGGCGTCGTAGAGGTTTGCGAGGCCGTCCGTCTCGAAGCCCGTGAGCCCCGGCTCGTCGGCCGTGAAGAGGATGCTTGAACCGTCGGCGTCGATCGCGTTGACGGCCGGCGCCGAGACGCCAACCGGGGCTTTCGTCACGCCATCCGTGATCAGGTGCAGCGCCTCGTTCCGCCATTCGTAGATGTCAGCCGTGCCGTTGATGTCAATCGGAAGCAGGGGCTGCGGCGTCACGAACGCTACGGTCGAGCCGTCGGCGGAGACCCCGAACAGGCCGTTGGGCACCGGCGTGGCTTGGCCGCCGATCCTGAACGTGGTGGTGCCGCCTGCCAGGCACGACACGCACTCGAGGCTTTCTGCGCCCTCGTCGTAGCGATAGAGCTGGTTGCAAGGCCTGAGATTGCCAACTGAGTTCGTGCATTTTTCCGGCAGGGCTTCCGGCGGAAGGCCCGCCTGCGCTGTAAGCAACGGGTCGGAGGGCGCGGTGAAGAGGAGGATCCCTCCGTCCGAGGAGAGTGCCGAGCGGCCGCCACCGTCGTAGCCGATCGCGCATTCGCATCCTTCTCCTTCGGCTCCGGGCGTCGCGACGAAGCGCAGCGTGCCGCCGCTCAGCGAGTAGATGTTGAAGCGACCTTCTTCGCCCTCTCCAGCCACCAGTTGGCTCGCCGATTCGAAGTAGACGTGCGAGAAGTCGTCGGAAACAGCAACGGCCGCGGCGTGTTCGCCGATTTCGCGTAGGTTCGCGTCCGGCAGGACGCACGTCAGGCAGGTCGCCACGTCCGTTTCCTCGTCCCAGCGATAGACGTCGGCGTGTTCGTTGAGGTCTTTTTCCACGGGGTCGAAGGAGATTTCTTTCTCAGCCGCCGGCAGTTCCCCATAGCTGGCGTGATTGGTGAAGGTGACGAAGTAGACGCTGCGACCGTCCGGAGTTGCCCGAACCAGGTTCACTTCGTGAGCGAAGGAGCCAGGGTCGATCAGCGTGGTCGCACCGCCGCCGCCGTTGGCTTCGCGATTCCGAACGTACAGGCCGTAGGGCAAGAAGCATTCTTCGTCGGGGCTGGTCTCGAAGTAGACCCTCGAAGCATCCGTGGCGCTCATCCGGTGGTAGCCGGGTCGCCAGCTGATCCCCGCTCCGCGCGTCGAGGTGAAGCCGACGAAGCTCTGGCCTTCCAGTTCCAGGCCGCATTCCGAGGTGCTTCCGTCGGGCATGACGCTGAGGGTCTCCGCCGCGCCGACGCCCGCGCCAATGTCCTCGAGCTGGCCCGTGCCGGGATTGATCGCGAGGACGTGAGCACCGTCGTCGGTGACGTCGAAGCGATTGAGAAAGGTCGGATACACGGGGTAGGTCTGAAGCGGGTCCTGGTGCTGGGCGCGATCGATCCGAAGGGCCGTGAATTCTCCGTTTGGTTCCGTCGAGCCACCGCCCGCGGCGAAGACGAAACGGGCGAGGTCGGGCGTCGCGGTTTCGAGTCTGTACTTGAAGTTGCCGCTGCCGACTTGCTCCGCTGCCGGCGGGACGATGCTCCGCGATATCCAGCCGGCTGGCGTGCGTTCGGCCAAGAACGACGAGAAAAAGCCACTCGCTCCCCCGGGAGCGCCACCGGTGACGCTCCAGAGCGCTGCCGTCCCGTCTGACGTGAGCGGAGAGCCACCCAGTTCCGTGCCCTGGGCGAGGACGTTCTGATTACCCTTGTCGGAACTGTTGACCAACTCTGCGGCGCGGCATTCTCCCAGGTAGCCGTCTGAATGCTGGAAATTGCGAACGGCTTCATTTGGGCACGGGCTCGCAGAGGCACTTGACACGAGCGCTGGGGCAAGCGTCGCGCCGCATGCAACGAAGCAGGCAAGCGCCAACCCATGCGCCCGTCTAAGCCTGGCGAATCGCCTGCTCAAGTTCCCTCTTCCCCTCGTCCATGGTCCTATGCTCCTTTTGCCTTTGAAAACTAATTAAAACCTAATTCGGTACTCACGATACGGCAAACGTCTTGGTTCATGAAAAGCGGGCGCCCCCAGGGGCGG
>JAWVFL010000028.1:0-3024 GCA_033856195.1 Solirubrobacterales bacterium
TAGTTCAGCATCTGCGCCCACGCCGCCCCGAACGAGACGAGCTCGTTGAAGGCGTGGCGCGCGAAGCTCGACGAGCCGCCGGCCTCCGGGAAGCGGACCGTCCCCTCCGCGTAGGTCGCGGCCGTCGCGGCGAAGATCAGGCCGGAGATGACGAATGCGACCGGCGTCAGCCCGAGCGCGAACGCCGCGGTGACGCCCAGCGCGTAGTAGATCGAGGAGCCGACGTTGCCGTAGGCCGCCGAGAACAGCGCGCCGACGCCGTGGACGCGGCTCAGCGACTCGTCTCTGGGAATTCGCTGGGCCATTAGATGCTGCGGAAGGCGATCACTGGCGCGAATATACGCCCGTGGCCCGTGCTCCCCGCCGGCGGGCTCTCAGCGTTGCCGACTTCGATCCAACCTTCCGTCACGCGGGCGACACTAACCTGGCACAGTCCCAGGGGGGTGTCTGAGCTCAGGGGGTCATATGAACGCGGAAACTCAGAAACGCCTGCGGTGCGGAGGCGACGGCGCCAGGTCAGGCGGCGGCGACGCACCGCGCTGGGCCTCCTGATCGTGGGCGCATTCGCTGCCGGCGTCATCGTCCTCGCGACCGCCCTGTTCGGGCCCGCCGACCAGCACGGGGCGCGAGTCTCCCACCTGACGATCGAGAGCAGGGCGGTAGGCGAGCGGCTCGGCGTCAGCGTGATCGAGCCGGCGAGCCCGAAACCGCCGGGCAAGCGAGGGCTGCTCGTCTTCCTCCACGGCCGCGGCGGATCCGACGACAGCGATACCGGCAACGAGGCCGTCTTCGAGGGCCTCGCGAAACTCGGGCGCAGGGCACCGGTGGTCGCCTTCCCGGACGGGGGCGACCACTCCTACTGGCACGACCGCGACGAAGGCGATTGGGGCCGCTACGTGATGCGGGAGGTGATCCCGACCGTCAGCCGTGAGTTCGGGACCGACCCGCAACGGGTCGCGATCGGCGGCATCTCGATGGGCGGCTTCGGCGCCTACGACCTGGCCCTGCTGCATCCGCGCCGCTTCTGCGCCGTCGGCGGCCACTCGGCCGCGCTCTGGTTCGACGGCGGCGAAACCGCGCCCGGCGCCTTCGACGACGCCGCCGACTTCGACCGCAACGACGTCGTCGGCACGGTCCGGGCCGACCCGAATGCCTTCGGCTCGATGCGCGTCTGGAACGACTACGGCGGCGAAGACCCCTTCCGCGGCTACAACGAAGGCTTCGTCGACTACCTCGAGGCCGGTGACGCCGACCTCAGCGCCCACTCCTGGCGCGGTGGCCACGACGGCGACTACTGGAACCGCCACTGGGCCGCCTACCTGCGCTTCTACGCCAATTCACTGGCCCACTGCTAGGGAGAGCCGGCCGGCGGCGTATCGGGCGGTGGAGCCGGGCCCCAGCTCTCGCGGCCGTCGCTGCTGGAGATCGGGATCTTCGGACCCGCCATCGCCGGCGTGTCGAGGGTTACGTCGACGATCGACTTGACGCGCGAGAGGATCTCCCGCACCGAGCTCTTCCGGCCCTGGTATCCCCATTGGTGGAGGTCGGCGGTGAGGCCGGTGGCGTCGATCCCGGCTTCGTCGGCGAGGAACAGCGCCCGCGGCATGTGGAAGCCCTGGGTGATCACCACGGCGTCGGCGACCTCGAAGATCGAGCGGGCTCGGACCATCGTCGCCCAGGTGTCGAAGCCGGCGTGGTCCTCGAAGACGTCCTCGGGCGCCACCCCGTCTCGGACCAGCGCCTTGCGCATCGTGTCGGGCTCGTCGTAGATCCAGCTGCCGTGGTCCCCGGAGACGAGGATCTTCTCGACCGTGCCCGCATGCCAGAGCCGCGAGGCCTGCTCGACCCGGTCGGCCAGCATCGCGCTCATGTCCCCATCCGGCTCGACCAACGCCCCGGGGACGATCGCCACTTCGGCGGGCGGCACCTCCGCGACCTCAGAGGTCGATCGATCGGCGCTGAGCAGCACGTAGACGTTCGCGGCACCCACGACCAGCACGACCAGCGCCGCTCCCCCGAGCACCAGCTTCGAGAGCCGCGGCCAGCGCCGCAGCGGATAGGTCAGTCCGGTTGGAACCCTCTTCAGAACCCCCACCGCCGCCACGCTAGCAATGCCTAGGTGCACGCGCGCGACACTTACGGGATCGCAATCCGGATCGCCATCGCCTGCCTGGCCCTGACCCTGAGCGGCTGTGGCTCGACCGTCCCGCGGGAGACGCCACCGAGCGCGGCAGCGGGGACGAGGCTGAGCGAGTTGACCGTCGAGAGCGACGCCGTCGGAGCCGAGCTCGACGTCAGCGTGCTCGAGCCGGCCGGCGAGGGCCCGTCAGGGAGACGACCACTGCTCGTCTTCCTCCACGGCAGCGGCGGCTCCGAGGAGAGCTTCGTCGAAGAGCGCGTCGTCCTCACCAACCTGATGCGGCTCGGCAGGCGGGCTCCGGTGATGGCATTTCCGGACGGGGACGAGGGCTGGTGGCACGACCGCGAGAGCGGCGACTGGGGCCAATACGTCGTGCGCGAGGTGATCCCGGCGGTGGGCAGGCGCTTCGACACCGATCCTCGCCGGGTCGCGATCGGCGGCATTTCGATGGGCGGCTACGGTGCCTACCACCTGGGACTCGAGTATCCGCAGCGATTCTGCGCCGTCGGCGGCCACTCCGCCGGCCTCTGGCCCACCGGCGGCGAAGAATTCCCCGGCGCCTTCGACGACGCCGCCGACCACCAGCGCAACGACGTCCTCGCCACGGTCGCGGAGGACCCCGGCACCTTCGGCGAGGCGAGGGTCTGGAACGACTACGGCGACCAGGACTGGTTCGCGACCGGCAACGAGGCTTTCGTCGACGCTCTCGAGGGCGACCACGCCAACCTCACCGCCCACGTCTGGCCCGGTGGCCACGACTACCTCTACTGGAACGCCCACTGGCGCGACTACCTGCGCTTCTACGCCAACGCCCTCGCCCGCTGCTAGTCGACAGCTCCGTTAGGAGGGGCCGGGTGCCCCTCGGAGCGTCTTGTACTTTTTTG
>JAWVFL010000029.1:0-159547 GCA_033856195.1 Solirubrobacterales bacterium
CAAGGGCGCCGACCTGGTTGCGCCCGGTAACACGATCGAGAGCTTCCTCGCCGCGGCGCGGGCTGGCGTCGACACGATCGAGCTCGACGTGCTCTGGCTGCGCGACTCCCACCTGCCGCTGGAGCAACGGGCCGAGCTGGTCGTTGCTCATGATTGGCATGACGCCGAAAGCCGCACGCCGCTGACGCTGGGCGAAGCCCTCGACGCTTTCCTGGCACCCCCGCTCGATCAGGTCGAGATCGATATCGACATCAAGCTGCCGGGGCGCGAGGAGGAGATCGTCGACGCGCTGCGCGAGCGCGACCTGATCGGCCGGGCGATGATCTCGACGATGGAGCTCTACTCGCTGGGCCGCATCCTCGAGCTGGAGCCAAAGCTGCGCCGTGGTTGGACCTACCCCAAGGTGACCAAGGATTGGACTTCGAAGCGCTGGGCTAAGGGCCCGATGCTGGCGGCGCTGGTGGCGATGCGCCAGCGCCTCCCCGGACTCGCGGCCGAGAAGCTGCCCAAGTTCGGGGTCGAGTCGATGTGGGTCTACCACCCGCTGATCAGCGCCCGCCTCGCCCGCATCACCAAGCTCGCTGGGGTGGAGCTGATCGCCTGGACCGTCGACGACCTCGCCCGCATGCGGCGCCTGGTAGACGCCGGCGTCGACGGCCTCGTCTCCAACGACCCCCGCCTCTTCACTCGCCTCGATCACCTCACCTAGCCCAGCCGTGGCTGCTCCGGTGCGCCTTTGCCTTGATACGAGGGGATAAGGCGCACCGGAAGCCGTTCAGTTTGGCCTGAGCATGCGGGCGATGCGGTTTGCCACGGCGGTGGGTTCGTCTTGGACCTGTCGCCAGGTGACGCGGGCAGTGCGATAGCCGGCGGCTACCAGGAGCTGATCGCGCCAACGGTCATGTTGGAAGGCCACGCTGGTGCCGTGAGTCTCTTCGCCATCCGTTTCGATCGCCAGCTTCTGCTTCTCCCAGAGCATGTCGATCTCTAGACGATGGCCATCGATCCGGAGCCTTTCGTTGCAGCGGGGCGAGGGGAGCCCTTCCTCGATGAGAAGAGGAAGGAGGCGGGCCTCCAGGCGACTGCGTATTCGTGGACGCCTCTCTGCGGTGCCGCGCCAGGGGGCCAGGACCGCTCGGAGGCGGGGGGCGCCGCGCCTACGACCACGTGACAGCACGAGGTCTATCTCGTCGACGTCGAGCAGCCGCAGGATCGCGGCCTGCTCGACCAGGCGCCGCAGCTGTCCCCAGCCAGATTGACCCGCCATATCCACAATGGTGCGGGAGACTGTGGTGCACCGAATTCCGTTCCGGACTGCGATCTCGTCCGGATCGGGCAGTCGCACACGGTGCCAGCGGATGCCCGGTATCTTGCGCCCAGACCAGTCCGGCGGAATTACGTGGACGACAGGGAGTCGTTTGTCCCACAGCCCGAGCAGCTCCGCTGCGCTTCCGTGCGAGATAACAGTCCCGCTCTCGCACGCGAGCATGGCGGCGAGCATCCTTCCCTGCCGGCTGATCGCACGATGGCCAATCGCGAATGTTCCACGGAAGAGCGGCTGGAGATAGCCCCACGAAATCCGGTCATCTATAGCGCCGTCACGAAGCCCCAGTTCCCTCAACTGGCTCCGTGCGACGACGCCATGTTGTCGCACGGCGAGCATCGCAATCGCGTGACCCACGCTTCCGGTGCGCTTTTTCCCCGCCATGAGGGGATAAGGCGCACCGGAGCCGGGTTCGCCCCGGGGGGCGGGTTCGGCTTGGGTTAGATGGTGCCCGGAGTGGCGGTTGGTGGGGCGTTGCGGCCCTTGCGGGTGCGTACGGCCGAGTTGAGCTCGTCGGCGGTGAACCCGCCGACCGCCTCGCCATCCAGGGCGTAGCGGTAGAGGGCCACGCCGAAGATGTTGCTGAGTGCGCTCGAGACGAGCATCGAGATCGCCAGGCCGATCACGCCGAGGACCAGCAGCAGGGCGCCGGCGAAGCCGGCCGATGCCCAGATCAGGAAGCCGGCGAAGATCAGCAGTGCCGACGGCAGGACACCGAAGAGGAAGACGGCGCCGCCGATCGCGATGTTGCCGGTCACCTGGGCTCCCCAGCGCGACTTGAAGAGGCTCGACGAGCGCTTCAGCGTCTCGAACGGCCCGGTCCCCTCTAGCGCGATCACCGGCACGGCGAGGAAGGTGATCAGCGACCAGCCGACGGCGAGCAGGCGGCCTGCGATCTGGCCGAGGGCGCCCTGGTTCTCGAGCGCGCTGAGCACGATGCCGATCGCGGTCGAGACGGCGGCCCAGCCGGCGATCTGGGAGAGGCGCGTGCGCGCCACCGCCAGTCCGTCGTCCACGCCGGCCTCGCGGCCGTGGAAGATCATGTCGGCGGCGGCGGCGAGGCCAACGCTGAAGTAGGTGCCGATCACGGCGAGCAGGTAGAAGCCGATCACGGCCAGAGCGCCGCCAAAGATCGTCTGGTCATCCTCGATCAGGTAGACGCCGGGACCGATGACGATGATCGCGCAGACGATCGTCGCGGCCCCACCGTAGAGGGGGAAGCGCAGCAGCGCGGGGTTTTCGCGCAGCAGGCCCCAGCTCTTCTTGGTCAGCTGCCAACCGCGTTTGATCCTGCTCATCGCTGCTCTCCTTCCAAAGACCTCTCGACAATCGGCGTCTGCATCACGCCTCTTCCCTCGAAGTACTCCCACTCCTCCTCGCCCAGCGGCGTCGCGGGCGCGTCGGCGTAGATCCACTCGCGCATGATCCGGTGCCAGTTGCGCTTCGCCTGCAGCTGGCCGAGCACGGCGACGACGCCGATTTCCATCCGTCGTCCCATCAGCTCGTCCGCCGGCATCGCCTCGCGTCGCATCAGGTCGTAGTACTCGGAGCGGGGGTCGTTGGTCGACTCGATGATCTTCATCACCCGTTTGGCGCTGATCTCGATCTCGCGGTCTTCGATGTACCAACCGCCGACCGCGCGCATGTGCTCGAGCAGCCGCTCGGCGTCGAGCTTGGACGGGTTCTTGATGAAGCCGAGGTCGTGCAGGGCTTTGCGGAAGTCCTCCGGGTCGTCGCGCGAGGCGGCGTCGAAGGCGCGCTGCTCGAGCACGATCTGCTCGTGGTCGAGCTTCTTGGTCATGCCGAAGTCCAGGAAGGCGACGCGGCCGTCGGCGAGCAGGATGTAGTTACCGGGGTGGGGGTCGGCGTTGAAGTGCTGCAGGTGGTAGATCGAGCCGAAGCTGCCGCGGAAGACGATCTCGCCGAAGCGGCTGCGCTCCTCGTGCGGCAGCGCCTTGACCTGCTCGAAGCCAAGGCCCTCGACCAGCTCGGTGACCAGCACACGGCGGCGCGAGAGCCGCGTGATCACTTCCGGCACGTAGATGAAGGGGTGGTCGCGGTAGGCGCGCGAGAAGGTGCGCTGGTTCTGTGCCTCGTACTCGTAGTCGAGCTCCTCCATCACCCGTTCGCGCAGCTCCTTGGCGATCGCCTTGGCGTCGAGGCCGGGGGCGAGGGCGCGGGCGAGGCGCACGAGCGTGCCGGCGTTGCGCAGGTCGGCGTCGAGCGCCTCGGCGATCCCCGGATACTGGATCTTGACCGCGACGATGCGCCCGTCGAGCAGCTCGGCACGGTGCACCTGGCCGATCGAGGCGGCGGCGAAGGCCTCGTGCTCGAACTCGGCAAAGAGCTCGGAGAGCGGTTCGCCGTCGTACTCCTCCTCGAGCACTTTCTCGACCTTCTCCCAGGGCATCGCCGGCGCGTCGGTGCGCAGCTTGGCCAGCTGCTCCTGGTAGATCTCGCGGTACTCGTCGGGGATGAACTCGGTGTCGATGAAGGAGGCGAACTGGCCGAGCTTCATCGCCGCACCCTTCATCTGGCCCAGCGCGCCGACCATCTTCATCGCCGTCTCCAGGTGGCGCTGCTCGAGCCGCTCCTTGCTCGACTCATCGGAGCGGCCGACGTTGGTCGCCTTCGTTCCGGCGTAACGGGCGCCCTGCACGCCGACGATCGAGCCCAGCTTCGCCGAGCGGCGCACGCGTCCCTTGGGGATCTTCGAGCCCTCGCTCATGGCTGCAAGGTTGCCACAGGTTCCGAATTCGCCTCTTTCTCTATCCTCTCCCGTCCGAATGGCTCGTGGACGCGAAACCCTCAAGGTTGCACCCCGCAGCGATTTCGGCTCCCGCACCTCCCGCCGCCTGCGGCGAGAGGGGCTCGTGCCGGGCGTCGTCTACAGCGGCGGCTCCGAGGCGCGCGCCTTCCAGGTCGCAGAACGCGACGTGCGCAACGTGCTCGGCGAAGGCGCCGCGCTCTTCGACCTCGAGATCGAGGGCGGCAAAGCCGTCCCGGTCGTGGTCAAGGAGCAGCAGCTGCACCCCGTGCGCGGCAGCCTCCAGCACATCGACCTGCAGGAGGTGCGCCTCGACGAGGCAATCCAGGCCGAGGTCGCAATCGAGCTGGAGGGAACCGAGGTCGCCCCTGGCGTCAAAGGCGGCGGCGTGCTCGAGCACGTCACCCGCGAGGTCACCGTCGAAGCGCTGCCGGCCGAGATTCCCGATCAAATCGTCGCCGACGTCTCGGCGATGGAGATCAACGACACCCTGCAGCTCTCGGCGCTCGTCGTCCCCGAGGGCGTGACGCTCGTCGCCGACGATCCCGACGAGGTGACGATCGCGACTCTCTCGCCGCCGCGCGTCGAGGAAGAGCCCGAGCCCGCCGTCGAGGAGGAGACAGAGCTGATCGGCGAGGAGGGCGAGGCGCCCGCCGCCGAAGAGGGTGGCGAGTCCGAGGGCGACTCGGGCGACTCCGGCGGGGAGTAGCCCTGTCGATCTTTCGCCGCCGCCGGGCCGAGCACGGCGAGGGCGAGCAGGCCGGCGACCGCATCCTGATCGTCGGTCTCGGCAATCCAGGCGAGCGCTACGCCGCGACCCGGCACAACGTCGGCTTCGAGGTGGCGGCGGAGCTGTCGCGGCGCTGGGACCTGCCCAAGGCGAAGTCGAAGTTCGGGGGGCTGCTCGCCGAAGGCCGGATCGGCCCCGGCGGGCCACGGGTGGCGATCCTGCTGCCGCAGACCCAGATGAACGTCTCGGGCGACTCGGCCGGCCCGGCACGCGGCTCGCTGCGCACGCCGCTCGACCGCGTGATCGTCCTCCATGACGAGATCGACCTGCCCTTCGGCGAGGTGCGGGTGCGGCTCGGAGGCGGCCTGGCAGGCCACAACGGCCTGAAGAGCCTCAAGCGCGGCTTCGGCGACGCCGAGTTCTGGCGCGTGCGGGTGGGCGTCGGCCGCCCCGACTCCACCGACCCCGAGATCGTCGCCTCCTACGTGCTCGGTCGCTTCCGCGAGCCTCACGAGGAGGTCCAGGCTCTGGTCGGGCGTTCGGCCGACGAGGCGGAGAGACTGGTCGAAGAGCTAGGTTCCACGCCGTGAGCGCGGCTACAGAGGTGACCAGCTACGAGGTCGACGAGCAGGGCGTTGCGGTGCTGCGCCTGCAGCGGCCGAAATCGCGCAACGCGATCGATACCCAGATGCTGCTGGAGCTGCTCGAGCATCTGGCGGTGGCGCGAGCCGACGAGGCAGTCAGGGTCCTCGTCTTCAGCTCCCCAGACCACATGGGCCTCTCGGCCGGCGCCGATTTGAGGGAGGAGTTGGACGAGGACGGCAAAGTGCGGCGAATCCAGCTGTTCAGCGACCTCTACAGCGGGGTCGTCGAGTTCCCGAAGCCGACGATCGCGGTTTGCCACGGCGACGTGGTCGGTGGCGGCGCTGAGCTCTCGGTCGCCTGCGACATGCGGGTCGGCGGCTCCAACCTGCGCATGCGTTTCCCTGGCGCGGCGCTGGGAGTGCCGGTCGGCCCGGCCCGGCTGGTGACGCTCTGCGGTCTCGCGGCCGCCAAGTACCTGCTGCTCTCCTCGCGCACGATCGGAGCCGACGAGGCGCTGCGCCTGGGTCTGGTCAACCGGGTCGCGCCTGCCGCGGCGACCGAGGAAGCAGCGCTGGAGCTGGCCGCCGAGGTTGCGGCGTATCCACCCGACGCGGTGGCCCGTCTCAAGCAGATGCTGCACAGGTGGGACGACGTCGAGGGACGCACCCAGGCCGAGGGAGCCCGCCATGTCGATTGGTTGCGCGGCGGTCCCAGTCAGCCCTATCGTCCCTGAGCCCGGCCGCTAGCCCGTTTGGCTAGCCGACTGCGCAATCGCCGCGACGCTGGATAGGGTCGCGGTACTCGTCCGTTGCCTGCCCAGGAGGGTCGCTTGAAAACCTTCATCGCACTGCTCGTTGCCATCGTCTGTCTGCTCGCGATCCCTGCTACCGCGCTAGCTGCGGAATTCACCGTCGACAGCACCGCCGACGAACCAGATGCGGGAGGCCTCAATGGCGTCTGCCTTTCCGTCGGTCTCAAATGCACCCTGCGGGCGGCGATCGAAGAGTCGAACAGCTCGACCGGAACCAAGGACACGATCAAATTCAGCGGCTCCATCTTCGAAGGGCTGACCGGCGACACGGTCGCGATCGGTTCTAGCCTGACGATCACGGCGCCGGTGAAGATCGACGGGAAGTTCAACGGGGCGCAGTGCAACACCTCGGCGGGCGTGAAAGGCCCGTGCGTGGAAGTCAGCGGTCCTGCTTCCGGTTCGTCCTTGGTCGTCGAAAACGCAAACGACGTCGAAATCGAAGGTCTCGCGATCACCGGTGCGACTGGCGCAGGTGCCGCCGCCATCAACGTGATCAACAGCTCGGCAGAATTCGAAGCGCGGGCCGACTGGATCGGCGTGAAACTCGACGGCAGCGCCGGAGCAAACAACAAGGGCATCTTCTTGGATCCCGACTCGAACGGCGGGACGATCGGCGGGAAAGAAACGGCCGACCGCAACGTATTCGCCAACAACTCCTTCGAGGGTCTCGACATCGAGGGCGCCGACAATGCCGACGTCCTCGGCAACTACTTCGGCGTCAAACCCGATGGCGCCACGCGGGCGGCCAATGGCAAGAACATCGAGATCACCGACACGATCGCCTTCGAAGCGAACGGCGACGAAGTCGGCACGACGGTCGAAGGCGCGGCCGTGACGACGCAGGCCTGCGATGGGGGCTGCAATGTGATCTCCGGGTCGAACGGCTCTGGCGTCGACCTCGTCGGCGACGGCATCGGCCAGAACGAGCTGCCGGCGGACGGGCCGACGACCGTGAGTGGAAATTACGTCGGGTTGAATTCCGGCGGAGTCACGCCTGTGCCCACCGGCGCCGTCTTCGACGTCTTCGCCGGCGCCGCCGAAGACGTCACGGTCGGCGGCACGAAAGCCGGCAACACCAACTACATAGCGGGCGGCAGCTATGGCATCTACCAGGAAAACAGCAACGGATTCCAGGCTCTCGGCAACGTGATCGGGCGTCGCCCGGGTGGCGCCGGGGTCAGCGGTACCAGCACAGCCGGGATTTTCCTCTTCTCGCTCAGCAGCACCGGTCGAGAGACCGTTGAGGGCAACACGATCCGCGTCGACGGCGGGGCCGGGATAGAGCAGCGGTTCGGCGGCGCCGACATCGCCGGCAACTCGATCGAAGAAGGCCAGTACGGCATCCTGACCTTCGGGGCGCCGGCCGGACCGGGCAGCAATGTGATCGAAGAAAACACGATCGTCAACGCCGAACTCAACGCGGTCCTGATCAAAAACGAAAACAACCTGCTCACCGGCAACCTGTTCGAAGGGGCGGGCCAGGCGGCAATCAGGATCGAGGGCGCAACTGGGACGGGCAATCTGATCGGCGGCGACCTCGAATCCGAAGAAAACGAGATCTCCGGCAGCGGCGGCGATGCGATCGAGGTCGTCGACCCCGAAGACACCGACACCCAGATCAAGAGAAACTTCGGCTCC
Source organism: Solirubrobacterales bacterium (assembly GCA_033856195.1). Lineage (GTDB taxonomy): Bacteria > Actinomycetota > Thermoleophilia > Solirubrobacterales > 70-9 > VRUE01. The sequence continues at coordinate 7,856 of JAWVFL010000029.1, forward strand.
GGCAACGGCGGCCTCTTCATCGACCTCGGCGCCAACGGCCCCGGCAACAGCGTCTCGGGACCCAATGACGGCATCCAGCCTCCGAGCATCGGTAGCGCCAAACTGACCGGCGCCAGCGGCAGCGGCGCGCTCCCAGGCGCGGAAATAAGGGTGTTCCGCAAGGCCACTTCCTCACCGGGCGAGATCGAGTCCTTCCTTGGCGAGGCGAAAGCCGACGGAAGCGGCAATTGGAGTGTCACCTACGCAGCCGCGATCCCCGGCGAAACGCGGATCGCGGCGACCCAATCCGCGCTCGAAGGCACTTCCGAGCTTGCCTTCGCGACGACCGAACCGGCGCCGAGCACCGGTGGCGGGGGCGCCAAAGACGACAAAGGCGCCGGCAAGGACGACAAAGGCAAAGCCAAAGGCAAAGCCAAAGGCAAAGACGACAAAGGCGGGATTCCCGACACCAGGATTGTCAAAGGCCCGAAGAAGAAGACCCACGCGACCACGGTCAAGTTCAAGTTCACCTCCACCGAGGACGGCTCGAAGTTCGAATGCAAGCTCGACCGTCAGAAGTTCAAGCCCTGCAAGTCGCCGAAGACCTACAAAAAGCTGAAGCCCGGCAAGCACGTCTTCAAGGTGCGGGCGGTCAAGGGCAAGAACATCGATCCGACACCGGCTAAGCGCAAATTCAAGGTCGTCGACTAACGCCGACGAACAGGTGCAACGTTTTGTAGCCCTCCCAGGGCGATAAAACGTTGCACCTGTGTTAGCGATCCTGGCTGGCGGCCTCTCCGACCCCGGCGGCCATCGCCATGATCGAGACCTGGGGGTTGACGCCGGGGCAGCTGGGCAAGATCGAGCCGTCGGCGACCCAGACGCCCTCCACGCCGCGCAGGCGGCCCTGCGGGTCGACCGGGTGACGCGCGGGGTCTGAGCCGGCCGCGGCGGTGCCGCTCGGATGGAAGCCGGCGAGGCGCAGGCGGCGCACGTCGAGCCGTTGCATCGCCGCCCCTAGCTCAGCCTCCGAGCGCACCGCCGGGGCGCCACCGCCCAGTTCGACGTCGCTGGCGCCGGCTGCGAGCATCACCCGGGCCATCGCCTCGATCGCGACGGCGAGGCGGCGTCCGTCGGCCTTGGCCAGGCGGTAGGAGACGATCGGGGCGCGAGAGCCGAAGACGCGGCCGGAGGGCTCGTCGGCGATCATCGCGCCGATCATCGCTCTGCCGGCGGCGCGGTCGAGGCGGCTCAGCAGGTGGGAGCCATAACCGGGCGAGGAGATCGCACCCATGCCGGGTGGGCTGCCGGTGGCCTCGATCAGGACGCCGTCGGACTCGTGCAGCTCCTCGACTCCGACGCTCTGCATGACGCCGCTCCACGGCACCACCTCATCCTCGAAGCCGGCCGTGATTCCCGTGGCGGGGTGGATCGAGAGGTTGCGGCCGAGGCGGGGATGCCCGCCCAGTCCGCTGCGGCGCAGCAGCGGCGGGGTCGGGATCGCGCCCGCGGCGACGACCACGAGCGGGGCCGAGATGCGGATCTCGGCACCATTGGCGCCACGAGCCGCGACGCCCACGGCCCGGCCGTTTTCACTCAGCACGCGCTTCACCCGCAGTCCGGTGACGATCCGCGCACCGACCTCGCAGGCCTGCGGCAGAGCGTTGAGGTGGACGCCGCCCTTGGCGTTGTTGGGGCAGCCGATCGCGCACTGGCAGGCACCACGGCAGCCGGGCGCGTTGCGGCGGAGTGGGGCGCTCTGCCAGTCGAGCGCCGCGGCACCCTCGAGGGCGAGTTCGCCGTTTCGGCCCAGCACCTCCATTGAGGCAGGAGCGACGCCGATCGTCTTCTCGACGTCGGCGAGGCGCACGACCAACTGCTCGGGCTCGGCCAGGGCGAGGCCGTGCCCTTCGTGCCAAGCGGTCGCAACCGGCGCCGGCGGGCGAAAGCAGGTGCCCGAGTTGATCACGGTCGTGCCGCCCACCGCGCGCCCCAGCGGCAGCGCTATTGGCGGGTTGCCCAGCGCCATCGTCGTGCCGCCGTCGCGGTAGATCCCGGCGAAGCGGTCGAGCGGATGCGACCCCCGGATCCGGTCCACGGTCCAGCGCTCGCCCTCCTCGACGATCACGGTGTCGAACCCGGCCCGGGCCAGCGCCCGTGCGGCAAAGGCGCCGCCGGCCCCAGAGCCGATCACGATTGCGTCGCAGCTCGACGTGTGGGGCCACTCCGCCGCCGGCGCGATCGTCATCTGCGGGTCGGGCCGCGAGGGTGGGTGTCTTGAGCCGACCGCCGCGATCTCCGCCGCGAAGGTGTTGGCGCCGTGGGCGAGCAGGACGACCGACTTGATCGCGTCGAGGGCGGGGGAGCCGCCGAGGTTGGAGACCTGGGCGAGCAGCGCTTCGCGCTGCTCGCGCGATGCGGCGCCGAGGAGACGGCCCGTGCGGGCGAGTGAGAGAGCCTCGAGGCCGGCCAGGGTCAGGCCGAGCCCAACCTGAGAAACGGCGGGCATGCGTGAGACCATCCGCCTGGCGACGCTCGCGACCCGCTCAGGCTCCGGCCCTCCCGCCTCGGGCGGCAGGATCGCCGCCGCCACGTCTCCCAGCGCGGACATTGCCAGCAGATACTAGGGCGGTACCGGATATCGCTGGTCCAGGTCGGCGTACGAGGGCGCTCCCCTCGTAGAATCGAGCGAGACCCCGCCCGGACATCGCATCCGGGCTTTTTGCGTGCCATGTCACTCCGACCGCTAATCGAGATCGCCGCCGAGAACGAGCGCGTCCACGCGCTCACCGGACGCGTGCGCGATGCCGCCGCGGGCGGCGAGAAAGTCGACGTGCCGGCCTCGGCGACGCTGCGGCCACTGCTGCTCGCGGCGGTGCTCGAGGACGAGCGCGGCCTCGCCGGCCGCCCGGCGCTCCTGGTCAGCGCCGACGACCGCTCCGCCCGCGATCTCGCCGCTGACCTTCGCGCCTATCTGGCGCCGCGCCGTGTGCGCCTCTACCCGTCGCGCGGCACCGGCTTCGCCTCTCACGTGACGCCGCCCCCGCACCTGGTCGGCCTGCGGATCGACGCGTTGGATGCACTCAGCCGCGAAGAGGACGCTGTCGTCGTCGCCTCCGCCACCGCGCTCGCCGAGGCGGTTCCCGACGCCTCGCTGCGCCCAGCGGGCTTCGTGATCGCCACCGGCGAGGAGATCGACCTCGCCACCGTCGCCAGCGATCTCGGCGGCGCCGGCTACGAACGGGTCGAGCAGGTCGAGGAGCGCGGCGAGTTCGCGGTGCGCGGCGGCATCCTCGACGTCTTCGGCGCCACCGAGGAGCGCGCCGCGCGGATCGAGCTCTTCGGCGACGAGGTCGAGTCGATGCGCTGGTTCTCGACCTTCACCCAGCGCTCGCTGGGCGAAGCCGAGCGGGTCGAGCTGGCCCCCGCGGCGGAGCTGGACGCCGAGCACCGCGAACTGGCCGAGCTCGCCGCGATGGAGGCCGCCGAGGAGGAAAAGGAGACGCCGAGCCTCGCCGAGGTCCTGCCCCTCGACCACTTCGGGCCGCCGCTGGAGCTGGTGCCTGACACGGCTGCGGTGATCCTCGCCGCCGCCGAGGAGATCGAGCCTGCCCTGCGCGACCATTGGGACGACGCGACGACGGCGATGCACGCCGACGATGCCCGTCACCTCTACGTCGACGTCGCCGAGCCGCTCGCCGCCCGCGCGGCCCTCTCCTTTCGCAGCGCCGGCGACGAGGACGAGAGCGCCTTCCGTGCCGCCCGTGCCGAGTCACCGGCCCGCAGCATCAAAGAGGCCGAGGCGGAGCTGGAGAAGCAGGTTCGCTCCGGCTACCGCACCGTCGTCGCCTTCGACGACCGCGGCGAGGCCGAGCGCGCCCGCTACGGGCTCGACCGCATCGACGCGAGCCTGCTCGAAGGCGGCCGCCTCTCGCCCGATCCGGCCCTCACCTTCGCCGAGGGACGACTGCGCGAAGGTTTCGTCAGCCCCGAGCTGCGCCTCGCCGTCTATCCCTTCCGCCGCCTCGTCCATCGCCGCCGCCGCGCCGAAGCCCGCGCTCCCGGCGCCGCCCGCGGTCGCCTCGCCTTCAGCGAACTGCGCGTCGGCGACTACGTCGTCCACGAGGACCACGGCGTCGCCCGCTTCGCCGGCTTCGAGACGCGCGAGGTGGGCGGCGTCACCCGCGACTACCTCTACCTTGAATACAAGGGCGAGGACCGCGTCTTCGTCCCCACCGACCAGCTGGCCAAGCTGAGCCGCTACGTCGGCGCCGGCGGCGAACCGACCCTCTCCGCGCTGGGCGGCAAACGCTGGCAGAACATGAAGGCGCGCGCTCGCCGTGCGGCCGGCGCGCTCGCCGGAGAGCTGATCAACCTCTATGCCGAGCGGCGCACCCGCAAGGGCCACGCCTTCGGCGCCGACGGTGAGTGGCAGATGACGATGGAGGCCGCCTTTCCCTACCGCGAGACGGCCGACCAGGTGGAAGCGATCGAGTCGGTCAAGGGCGACATGGAGACCGCGCAGCCGATGGACCGCCTCGTCTGCGGCGACGTCGGCTTCGGCAAGACCGAGGTGGCGCTGCGGGCGGCCGTCAAGGCCGCCGCCGACGGCAAGCAGGTGATGATCCTGGTGCCGACGACGATCCTCGCCCAGCAGCACTTCGGCACCTTCGGCGAGCGGCTCGCCGACCTGCCTTTCGTCGTCGAGGGTGTCTCGCGCCTGCGCAAGCCGGCCGAGGTGAAAGCGGTGCTCGCCGATTTCGAGGCGGGCAAGGTCGACATCCTGATCGGCACCCGCCGGCTGCTCTCGCGCGACGTGCGCGCCAAGGACCTCGGCCTCGTCATCGTCGACGAGGAGCAGCGCTTCGGCGTCAAGCAGAAGGAACTGCTGCGCCAGCTGAAGCTGAAGGTCGACGTGCTCGCCCTCTCGGCGACGCCGATCCCGCGCACCCTGCAGATGAGCCTGGCCGGCTTGCGCGACATCTCGACGATCGAGACGCCGCCCGAGGGCCGCCGCCCGGTCCGCACCTACGTCGGTCCCTACGACGAGGACCTGGTGGCCAAGGCGATCAACCGGGAGCTGGAGCGCGGCGGCCAGGCCTTCTTCCTGCACAACCGGATCGACTCGCTGCCCGAGGTGGTAGAGCGCCTGCGCGGCCTGGTGCCGAAAGCGCGCTTCGCCGAAGCGCACGGGCAGATGGACGAGACGCGGCTGGAGGAGACGATGCTCGGCTTCCTGCGCGGCGACGCCGACTGTCTGGTGACGACGACGATCATCGAGTCGGGGCTCGACATCCCCAGCGCCAACACCCTGATCGTCGAGCGAGCCGACCAGCTCGGGCTCGCCCAGGCCTACCAGATCCGCGGCCGGGTCGGGCGCTCTCGCGAGCGCGCCTTCGCCTACCTGCTCTACCCCTCGGCCGAGGCGCTGACCGAGGAGGCGGCGGCGCGACTCTCGACCCTCGCCGATCACACCGAGCTCGGCTCCGGCTTCAAGATCGCGATGCGCGACCTCGACATCCGCGGCGCCGGTGACCTGCTCGGCGAGGAGCAATCGGGGCACGTTGCCGCGGTCGGCTTCGAGCTCTACTGCCAGATGATCGACGAGGCGGTGGGGGAGGCGCGCGAGGCGGACGGTGGGGAGGAGGGCGCACCCGAGCCGGTGCGGCTCGACGTCCCGGTCGATGCCTACCTGCCGGCCGCCTTCATCCCCTTCGAGGCGGCGAAGATCGACGTGCACCGGCGGATCGCCGCCGCCCGCGAGCCGGGCGAGCTGCGCGCGATCCGCGACGAGATCAGCGACCGATTTGGCCCGCTGCCGCCACAGGCCGAGAACCTGCTCGCTCTACAGCGAGCGCGGATCGAGCTCGGCCTGGCCGGCGCGCGCAGCGTCGAGTTCCGCGGCGGGCGGCTCAGCGTCACCGGCATCGAACTCGACTCCGAGGCCGCTGGCGTGCTCAGCGAGAAACTCGAGGGGTCCGTGTACGAGTGGCGCGAGCAGACGGTGGCGGTGCGGGTGCCGGACGAGCCAGAGGCCAGGCTGGGCGCGGTTCTGGCGATGGCGGAGGCGATTCGAGACGCGAAGCAGGCCCAAGCCGACGCCGCGGAGGCGAGCCTCGCGGGTTGAGCGCGGGCCCCTCCTGGAGCTTTTGATTTATGCTGCCCGATCGGTGGCATCGAATCAAGGGCAAGGGAGGAAGTCGGCCGGGTTGCAGCGGCTTGCGCTGCTTGCCTTCGGCGCCCTCTTCATCCTCCTCTTCGTCATCTTCGCGATCGCCCAGGGGATCGGCAATCCCAGCGTCCCGTCAGGCGCCGTCGCCGTGATCGAAGACGCGCCGGACGATCTCGGCACGGTCACCGAGGATGACTTCCAGCACGCTCTGGAACAGGCGGCCGGGCAGGCCAAAGTCACCCCCGTCCCCAAACCGGGCGACAAAAAATATGACGAACTGAAGGAAACGGCCCTCGGCGAAGTCCTCGACGCGATCTGGATTCAGGGCCAGGCCGAGGAAATGGGCATCTCGGTGACCCAGAAAGAAATCGCCGAAGAACTCAAAAAACTTAAGAAACAGGCTTTCAAAACGAAAAAGCAGTACGAAGAATTCCTCAAGGAAGCCCACTACACGCAAGCGGACGTCAACACCCGCGTGACGATCCAGATGCTCAGCGAACAGATTCAGACGCAGGTCACCGAAGAAGCGGCCGTGCCGAGCAAGACCGAAATCGAGGACTACTACGAAGCTGCCAAGTCGAGCCAGTACACGACGCCGGAATCACGCGACATCCGCGTGATCAAGAACAAAGACAAGGCGAAAGTCGAAGAAGCGAAGGCCGCGCTCGAAAAAGACGACTCGAACAAAAGCTGGGAAGAAGTCGCGAAAAAGTACTCCACCGACACGACCAAAGCCACCGGGGGACTGCAGTCGGCGGTTACCGAAGGCACGCTCGGCGAACCGCTCGACGCCGTTGTCTTCGCTGCGCCCCAGGGTGAGCTCGAAGGCCCGCTCAAGGAAGGCGGGACCTACACGGTCTTCGAGGTGATGAAGATCACGCCCGAGAAAGTGCAGTCGCTCGACGAAGCCAAGGCGCAGATCAGCGCCCAGCTGGCCGAACAGGCCCAACAGCAGAGCTTCGCGTCATTCGTGCGGAACTACGGCATCAAGTGGCAGTCGCGCACCTTCTGCGCCTCGGACTTCAAGATCGAACGCTGCGCCAACTTCAAAGGTGACGGGCGCCCGCCCGAAGCCAACGAAGCCTGCTTCGAAGCGAATCCGAAAACGCCGCCGGAAGCCTGTCCCGCCCCGATTCCGCAGGTCAAACCGGCGCAGCCAGGAACGGTTAGCCCGCTCAACCCCGAAGGCCAGAAACTGGCCCAGCGCCCGCGCCCGTCGAAACTCGAAGCGGCCGCTCCCGAAGGCGAAGTCCCGGGCGGAGTTGTGCCCGGCGCCACCGGCGAATAAGACGCCGCCAGAGGGCTGCCGCCGCACTGAATAGGATGCTGCTCCCCGTGAGCGGTATCTCATCGATCCACGCCCGCCAGATCCTCGACTCGAGGGGCAATCCGACCATCGAGGTCGAAGTCACGCTCGAGTCCGGCGCGCGCGGCCTGGCTGCGGTGCCATCCGGCGCTTCGACCGGGGAGTTCGAGGCGGTGGAGCTTCGCGACGGAGGCGACGCCTGGGCCGGCAAGGGCGTCTCAGGCGCGGTTGCCAACGTCAATGGGGAGCTTGCCGCCGCGCTGGAGAGGGTTGACGCCGCAGACCAAGCTGCGCTTGACGCGAGGATGATCGAGCTCGACGGCACGCCGAACAAGGGCCGGCTCGGCGCCAACGCCATCCTCGGCGTATCGCTGGCCGCCGCCAAGGCCTCGGCGATGCTCTCCGGCGAGCCGCTCTTCCTCTATCTGGCGAAGCTCTACGGGGGCGAGGAGCCGACCTTGCTGCCGGTGCCGATGATGAACGTCCTCAACGGCGGCGCCCACGCCGACAACTCGGTCGACTTCCAAGAGTTCATGGTCGTGCCGGCCGGCGCCGGTAGCTTCTCGGACTGCTTGCGCGTCGGCACCGAGGTCTTCCATGCCCTGAAGAAGAGCCTTGCCGCCGCCGGTCATGCCACAGCGGTGGGCGACGAGGGCGGCTTCGCGCCGAACCTCGAGTCGAACGAGGCAGCTCTCGAGGCGGTTCTCGCGGGCGTCGAGGCCGCTGGCTATGAGCCCGGCAAGGACGTCTTCATCGCCCTCGACCCGGCGACCAGCGAGGTCTTCGAGGGCGGCGCCTACGTGCTCGAGCACGAGGGCCGCTCGCTCTCGTCCGAGGAGATGGCGAGCTACTGGGAGGACGCCTGCTCGCGTTACCCGATCGTCTCGATCGAGGACGGGATGGACGAGGAGGATTGGGACGGCTGGAAGCTGCTCACCGAGAAGCTTGGCGAGCGCGTGCAGCTGGTCGGCGACGACCTCTTCGTCACCAACCCAGAGCGACTGCGCCGCGGCATCGAGCTCGGGGTTGGCAACTCGATCCTGGTCAAGGTCAACCAGATCGGCACCTTGAGCGAGACCCTGGAGGCGATCCGGATCGCATCGGAGGCTGGCTACACGGCCGTTATCTCGCATCGCTCCGGTGAGACCGAGGACACGACGATCGCCGACCTCGCCGTCGCCACCGGCGCCGGCCAGATCAAGACCGGCGCTCCCTCGCGCTCGGACCGCGTCGCCAAGTACAACCGCTTGCTGCGGATCGAGGAGGAATTGGGTCCAGCGGCACGTTTCCCCGGCTTGCAGGCGTTCCACCAGCGGTCCGCTTAGTGAAGGAATGCGGGGCCCGGCCGCGTAGGACCGAGCATGGCAGCACGCACCCAGGTGCGGAAACGGTCCGCTGGCGGAACCAAACGGCGCTCCTCCCCCCCTCGCAACGCAACGGCACGCCGCAAGCCAGTGGCACGCCGGAAGCCCGCAGCACGCCGCGGGGCCAGCCGCATCCACTGGGATCGCGTCGGTCGCGTCGCGCTGACCCTGGTTCTCTTCGCCGTCCTCTATTCCTACCTCAACCCGGTGATCGACTTCGTCAAGACCTACACGGCGACGACGAAGGCCAGGATCCAGCTGCACGAGGCCCAGCACGAAAACACCAGCCTGCACTGGCGTGTCCAGCATGCCGACGACCCGATCGTGCTCAACGCCAAGGCGAGGGCGCAGGGCATGGTCGCGCCCGAAGAGACGCCGATCGTGGTGCGCGGGCTCTAGCGCCGATCCAGCGCGTAACTGACGCTTCCGGTGCGCCTTTTCCTCCCTATGGGCAGATAAAGCGCACCGGAAAAGGGAAGAGCGATGGTTAGCGTCGGGATGTACATCCTTAGTGCGTTGATGCTGGCTGCCGTCGGCGTCTCGGTGGGGTTCATGGCATTCCAGCTGCGGCGGCGACTGATGCCGCGCTGGGACGGCGCCCCTGCTCGCCTGGTCGAGTTCGTTGTAGCCATCGCCCTCCTGGTCTGGCTGGGGGAGCTACTCGGCACCTTCGGCCTCTTCTATGACTGGGCGCTCGTCATTGCCTCGGTGTTGCTCGCGGCAGCAATAGCCGCCTGGCCGCGGGTCCTGTCGCGGCGGGAGGGGGGCACTGCGGGCAGGCCACGGGCTGTCCCCGACCCCCCACCCGCGCCACCCGCGGGTGGGGGGTCTTGGCTGCCGTGGGTCGTGACCGTTGGGGTTGTCGCGCTTGTGTTCGCGCATTGGGGCCTCACGACCAAGGATGCGCTCGACCGAGGGATCTTCAACTTCGATTCGCTCTGGTACCACATGCCCTTCGCGGCGGACATGGTGCAGAGCCACTCCGTGACCGGTCTGCACTACACAGAGACCGTTTTCACGAACTGGTTCTACCCGCAGAACTCTGAGCTGCTGCACGCCACTGGGATCCTGCTGACGCACAGGGACACGCTGTCGTTGTTCCTCAACTTCGGCTTCCTTGCAATCAGCTTCTTGGCCGCGTGGTGCATCGGCAGGCCCTATGGGCGCGGGCACCTCACCGTTGTAGCTGCCGCGATAGTCCTGGAGTGCCACACGCTGGTGGTGCGCGAGCCGGGAGCGGCTAAGAACGACCTCGTTGCTGCTGCCCTCCTACTTGCTGCTGTTGCGATTCTCGTCAACCTCTGGGCGGCTCACCGGGCTCGCGGCGCCAAAGAGGCCGGGGGAGGGCAGTCGAAGCTCTCCTTGCCCGTCGGATGGCCCCTCGCTGCCGCTGGGCTCGCCGTAGGGCTCGCTGTGGGAACGAAGTCGACCGCGGTTGCGATGGCTGCTGGGTTGACGCTGGCGGTGCTCGTGCTGGCTCCGGGGGGGCGGCGTTGGGCGGCTGCGGGATGGTGGTTCGTGCCGGCCCTGCTCGGCGGCGGCTATTGGTACCTGCGCAACCTGATCGTCGCCGGCAATCCGCTGCCCCAGGCGACGAGCCTGGGGCCGATCTCGCTGCCGCATCCAGACCGCCTGCAGGAGGGGCGGCCCGACTTCAGCATCGTCCACTACGCGACCGACACCGGCGTCTGGCGCGACTACTTCGAGCCGGGATTGCACCAGGCCTTCGGGGCGCTCTGGCCGCTGGTGCTCGTCGCGGCTGTCGCGGGCGGGCTGCTGGCACTGCTGCGGGGCAGGGACACGATCGTGCGCTGGGCCGGCGGCGTGGCGCTCCTGGGGCTGGTGGCCTACGTCTTCACCCCGCTCAGCGCCGCCGGCGCCGAGGGAGAACCGGTCGGCTTCGGGATCAACATCCGCTACGCGATCCCACCCCTCCTGCTAGGCCTCACCTTGCTGCCACTCGCTCCGCGCCGCTTGCATGGGTGGCGAGAGTGGACGCTGCTCGGTGCCCTGCTCGCCGTTCTCGTAGTCACCAACCGCTCCGACGCCGTCCTCCGCGACCCATCCCGCATCTTCGGCCTTGCCCTTGCACTCCTCCTCGTAGCGGTCCCCGCTGGCCTCGTCTGGCTCAGTCGTCGCAAGGCAGTCTCGATGGCCACACCCCTGCCGGGGGGTGGCGCCGCAGGGGGGACCGCCCCCGAGGAAGCTTCAGCTACCGCAGGGGGCGGTGGGTCCCCTGCGGCGACAGGACCCGCCGGCCCACCGCGCTTGTCCCTCGCTCTCAGCGGTTTCATTGCTCTAGCCCTCCTGGCCCTCGCAATCGGCTACCCGCTGCAGCGCGACTACCTCCGCGACCGCTTCGGCCCCGAGTCGGAAATCCCCGGCCTGCACCTCGACAGCGCCTACCAATGGGCCCGCCACAAGACCGACTCCCGCATCGGCCTGGCCGGTACGACCGCCGGCTTCCTCAACTACGGCTTCTTCGGCACCGACCTCTCCAACCACGTCCTCTACCTAGGCCAAAAGGGCCCCCACGGCGCCTTCAACGCAATTCCAACCTGCCCCGCCTTCCGCACCGCCGTCAACCAAGCCAACCCCGACTACCTGGTCACGTCCCCCTTCCTCAACTTCCTCCACACCAGCGACCCGGTCCCCTCACCCGAGCCCACCTGGCTACGCGGGGAGAAAGCCACAATCCCCATCAAGCGCGACGGTCCCATCACCATCTGGCGCATCGACGGCCAGCTGAATCCAACCGGCTGCGGCCCCGCCAACGCTCCCCTGCACCGAATCCCCGACACGCCTCAGAGCCGATCTCAGTAGGTCGGAGCGTCTTGTACTTTTTCGGCAATCCCTCGCGGCGCCAGCCAGCACGTCTCCACCGAAAAGTTAAGCGGAGACCTACTGAGATCGGCTCTCAGTCGTCCGAGTCGTCGGACTCGGACTCGGGCTCGGACTCCGGCTCAGGAGCGCCGACCCGCCGGATCACGATCTGATCCGCATCGATGCGAACCGTCACCTCGCGCTTCCCGGCCCAGTGCTCGGCGTAAACCGGATTGTCCTTGACCGCCGGATCGAGCCAAAGCCCGTAGCCATCGGTCTCACCGTGGTCGAAGGTCGCCTCCAAGTCTTTGCGACGGCCGCGCCCTCCGCGACGCCCTCGACGACGGCGCCGTTTAGGCCTCTCACCGTCGCTTGCCGGCTGGCGCTCCCCGTCTGCTTTCTCCTCGTCCTCTTCGACCGGCTCAGGCTCCTCCTCGTCTTCGGCCTCCGCCTCCTCGGCGGTGGCCGCCTCGATCTCGGCCTCGATCTCGTCGCGGAGATCTACTTCGCCCGAGGCGGAGTCCTCCTCGTCGGGGGTGAAGCCGTGCTGTTTGCGGAACTCGCGCAGCTCGGAGGTGCTGACTTCGAGCTGGTGGGCGATCCAGGCGTCGGTGCGACCTTGCCGCACCCAGGCGCGGATCTGGTTCAGCTGTGGCTTTAGGGAACGTCGTGCCATCGGCGCGCGAGTCTATTCAACCGAGCCGGTCGTCCGCACGGTCACTATGCCATCAGGAAGGCAAGCGCCTCGAACATCGAGACGACGACGACGACGACGGTGACTGTCAGACAGACGGCGAGCACGCTGAAGCGCACCTTGCTGGCCTGCTCGCTGCGGGTGATCCGGCGCGCGCGCGAGCGGTTGGCGGCGCGACGCCGAAGCTGCTCACGCCGGCGGCGCTCCAGACTGGTCTCCTGCTCGAAGGCCGACTCGAACTGGGAGATGCTTTGACGCATTCGCATAGATCAGGTGGCCCGGGGGCCGCGGGGGACCGTAGCAAAGGCGCACGAGCGCTTGCAGGGGGAGGAAATGTGCGATCCGTCACGACAGTCAGGGCGCACAAGCGCCCCAGAGCCCTCGCCCGGCCCGCGCGGCGCGCAGCTCCATGGCGCGAAACAGCGGCGCGAAGCGGCTGTTAGGCGGGATCGTCAGCGAGCGGGCAAGGCCGCGCTGAACGAGGTTGGCGTTGACGAAGCGGTGGCCCAGATAGACGTAGGCGAGCAGCCTGCCGTAAACGTCACGTTGCTCGACGCCGAAGACGAGCCGCACCTGGCGATGCTCGACGAGTCGATGATTGAACGAGGAGGCACGCGGGCCAAAGCACTGCACCGGCGTATCCGGCTTGACCGTCTCCGGCGTATCAACGCCGATGTAGCGAACGTCCTCGACCCGGCCACCGATCCGCGCCTCGATCGTGTCACCGTCGACCACCCGAACCACGTAGGCGTTGGCCGCGCTTGGACCACCAGGACGGCTCGCGCTCTCCCACGGTCGCAGGATCAGCAGAGACGCGACCAGCAACAACACGATGCTGCCGAGCTGGCCGTGTCCTGCAAGCTTTCGAGTCATCTCCGCCTAATAAGCGGCGGCGGCGCCCATTCCCCCCGGGGCAGCTAGGGAATGCGGCGCACGTTCGACAACAACGTCTCTTTGATCTGGGTGATGATCTCCAAGGCGTCGTTCCACTCGCGCTGCCAGACGTTGCGGCCGAAGATCACGCCGGAGCCGCCCGCCTCCATGATCTCGCGGGTGTGGTTGAGCACGGTCTCGTCATCGACCCTGGAGCCGCCCGAGAGCACCACCAGCGCACGGCCGGCGGACTCGACGCAGTGGCGGATTGCCTCGGCCTGGTCGATCTGCATCTCGTTGTAGGGAGCGGGGGAATCCTTGTCGGTGTCCGCATTGACCTTCGGCATGTTGAGCTTGACCACGTCGGCGCCCATCTCCATCGCCATCCGCGCGGCGTAGTCGATCGCGTAGAAGGAGTTGGGGCCGCCCTTGGCTTCGATCGCTTCGCCGCGCGGATAGGACCAGACGATCAGCGGCATGCCGAAGCGGTCGCAGTCCTCCCGAACCTGGCGCAGCTGGGCGAGGTCCTCGTCCTGGCGCGGCGAGCCGACGTAGAGCGTGTAGCCGACGGCGTCGGCGCCGAGCCGCACCGCGTCCTCGACGCTGGCGTTGCAGGAGGAGAACGCCTTGGCGGAGGAGGGGATGTCGGTCTTGCCGTTGACCTTGAGGATCAGCGGCACCTGGCCGGCGTAGTCGGGGTAGTACTTGGTCGCCATGCCGATCTGGCAGGCGAGGGCGGAGTAGCCGGCCTCGGCGGCGAGGCGGAACTGGTAGTCGGGGTCCTTCGACGCCGGGTTGGGGAAGAAGTCACGCGGACCGTGCTCGATGCCCTGGTCGATCGGCAGCAGCATCAGGGTGCCGTTGCCGGGGCCGAACTCGAAGAGCAGCCGCCGCAAGCGGGCTCGTTTGCCGGGGGCCAGGGTGGCCAGCAGCGATTTCTGCTCGGTCAGGCTCTTCAACTCCACGCTTTTCCTCCTCGAGATGGGTGTAAGCGGAGTATGCCACCGTGGCCAGGCTTCAAGCGCTCGCCACCGGGGGGTTATCCTCGGATGACCATGAGCGAGACTGAGCTCAGCGTCATCTGCAAGAACTGCGGCTCGGAGGTCAGTCCTTACGTAACCGAGTGCCCCTACTGCGGTGCGCGCCTGCGCAAGCGGGCGCCGAAGCTCGAGCGTCGGGGCGACGGGCTGGAGGCGAAGCCGCGGCGCCGTTCGCGACCGCGGATCCTGCGCCACCGCCACCGCGAGGCCGCCACCGCGTTCCGGCCCTACGCGACGATGACGGTGATCCTCGGCTCGGCTGCGCTGCTGCTGGTGCAGAAGGCCACAGGGGACGCGATCAACGCTTTCGGCGGGCTGGTCGTCCCGCTCGAGGACCAGTGGTGGCGCTTTCTCACCGCGCCCTTCGCCTACGTCGACGTCGGCTATCTCTTCCTGGTGGCGGTCGGGCTGGCGATCTTCGGCACCGGCCTCGAGCGTCGCCTCGGCACCGCGCCCACCGCCGTCCTGCTGGTCGCCTGCGGCTCGCTGGGCATGCTCGTCGCCAGCGGCATCGCCAACGCCCAGGGCGACTTCCAGGTGATCGCCGGTGGCAACGGCATGGCGCTGGGCGCGCTCGCCGCCTGGTTTGCGCTGCGGCGGGCCGAGGCACACAACGCGATCGACGACGACTACGACGTGATCGGGGTGATCGTCGCCGCGGCCGTGCTGCTGGCGCTGCCGATCTTCGAGTCCACCGCCGATCCCTTCGCCGGACTCATCGGCGCCGCGGTCGGCGGCCTTGCGGGTCTCGCCGCCTCCGCCTTGCACGACCACTGATAGAGCCGCCTCCTCAGCCACCCCCGGACGCGAAGCGGAGGAGGCGGCGACAATGATTCCCGCGTCCGGGGGCGGCTAGTGTCCACCTTCATGCCCTCTGACGAGCAGCTGGATGCCGCGATTGCGCGTCTGACCGAAGCAGAGGGTTTCGCCGAGGCGGAGCAGATCGTCGCCCGCGCCGCGCCGCAGTTGCAGAAGGTCCTGGCCGCTGCTCTCGCCGAGGGTGGCTGGTTCGGCGAGTCCCACGACGCCGAGGCGCTGAAGGCGGCTACGGCGCCCGACCCGGAGGAGCGCATCGCCGCGGTGCGCTTGCTGCTCGCCGAGGAGACGCGGATGGGAATGATGGTTGGAGTCGCCGTCGGCTGGGCACTCCATGGGGAGTTGAACGAAATCGAGACAGAAGGAGAGAGCTGAGAGATGGAGATCAAATTCCACGGCCACTCGTGCTTCGAACTGAGCGACGGCGAGACGCGGGTCCTGGTCGATCCGTTCCTCAAGCCAAACAACCCGGTTGCGGTGACGACGGGTGAGGAAGTCGATCCGACCCACATAGCGCTCTCCCACGGGCATGCCGATCACGTCGCCGACGCGGTTCCCGTTGCCAAGCGCACCGGCGCCCACTGCGTGGCCATGGTCGAGCTCGCCAAGTGGCTGGCAGGGCAAGGCGTGGAGAACGTCAGTGATCCCAACCTCGGCGGCACGGTCGAGTTCGACTGGGGCTACATCAGCCTTGTTCCCGCCTGGCACACCAACACGGTGCCCGGATCCGAAGAGTCACCCTTCAGCGCCGAGCACGGCATCGTGATCGGTCCCGCCGCCGGTCTAGTGATCAAGCTCGGCGGAACCACCGTCTACCACGCCGGCGACACCTGCTTGTTCAGCGACATGAAGCTGATCGCGCAGCGCAGCGACATCGACGTCGCCCTGCTGCCGATCGGGGGCCATTACACAATGGATCGTCGCGACGCCGTGATTGCCGCCGAATTCGTCGGCGCCGGCACCGTGATCCCGATGCACTTCAACACCTTCCCGGCGATCGAGACCGATCCGCAGGCCTTCAAGTCTGAGGTCGAAGAGGAGACCTCTTCGACCGTGGTCGTACTCGAGCCGGGCCAGTCGCATACGACTGGCTGACCAGCCAGGCCGCTGCTAGTCTCGCTCGGGACCGCGCAGCCGAGCCGAGGAGAGCAGCGATGGGAACCACTGAGGCATCCGGGACCGAGACACGGACCGAGCGGGCCGACTTCCAGGCGACCGCCGATCCGGCGCTGATGGAGGCAGCCGATCGCACCGCCGACGTCAAGCTCCTCACCTACGAGGAGCTCTACCTGCTCTGGGAGCGCCAGCAGTGGCAGACCCAGGAGCTCGACTTCAGCCGCGATCGCGAGGACTGGAACGAACGCTTCGACGACGAAGAGCGCTTCCAGCGGATGTACGGGCTCTCCTCCTTCTTCATCGGCGAGCAGAAGGTCGCGGAGGAGCTCGGGCCGATCATGCGCGCGGCGCCGACCGAGGACCAGCGGATCTTCCTCTGCACCCAGATCGCCGACGAGGCCCGTCACGTGCGTTTCTTCGAGCGCTTCTACCGCGAGGTGGGGGTGCTCGAGTCCGACCAGCTCTCGGAGATGCTGGTTCAGACCTCCGAGCACCTGAACGAGAACTTCGGTCGCCTCTTCGACGAAATGCTGAAGCAGCGCACCGACCGCCTCTCCGCCGAACCGGAGGACACCGAGGTCCTGGTCGAGGCGGTAACGCTCTACCACATGGTGATCGAGGGAATGCTCGCCCTCACCGGACAGCACTTCATCATGGACTACAACGAACGCGAGGGGACGCTGCCGACCTTTGTCGAGGGCTTCCAGAACGTCGCCCGCGACGAGCACCGGCATGTCGCCTTCGGCTCGGTCTTCCTGCGCGAGAAGGCGCGAGAGGACGAGCGCTACAAGCAGGCGATTCAGCGCACGCTCGAGGAGTCGCTCCCGGTGGCCGACGGCGTTCTCTCGCCTCCCTGGGCGCCGAAGGGCGACGATTGGGAGCTGTTCGGCTACTCGCTCGCCGATACGCGCAAATTTGCCGGCACCTGTTTGATGCGGCGCCTCAAGGTGATCGGCCTCCAGTAGGAGGAGGCCGCGACCTCTGCTTAGCCTTCCGGCGCCGGCGCTTCGGAGCTGTCCGAGGAGGAGGGGGGCGTTTCTTCGACCGGCGGCGGGCTGCTTTCGGCCGGCGGCGGAGGAGCGGTTTCGGCCGGTGGCGAGGCCGCTGCGGGCGGCGGGCTGCTTGGCGACCCGCCGACGGTTACGACGACCGTGCCGCCACCCGAGGGAGCGCCGGCGGTCCCGGTCGATGGCGTGGCGCCGTCGATGTCTGTGGCCGTTTCGAGCGTGATTTCCCCTGCTTCGCTGCCGCCGCTGGTCGACTCACCGGCTTCTTCGCCAAGCGGTGACGTGCTCTCTTCGGAAGCCTGCGGTTCGGTGGGCGCGGGTTCAGCGGCCGGCGGTGCGACCGGTTCCGGTGCGGCTTGCGTGTGCGGGGGAGCGACGACCGCGCTATGGCCGGTGGCGACTGCCATCGATGGCCCCTGCTCGATCGTCCGGGAGATCGCGGCTGGAGCGCTCGCCGAGGGCGGTTCGACCTGCTGCTTGACCTCGACCGCGCCAGCCGTGATCACGGCCGCGGTGACGACGCCGGCGACCGCCTTGGTGCCGATCGCGCCGCCAACGGCCCCAAGGCCGCCGAGGCCGCCCGCGGCGCCGCCGGAGCTGAGCGCCGCGCCGACGCCGCCGACGGCTCCAGTGGCGCCGGCACCTGTCGCGGTCGCGGCGCCACCGGCGCCTGTTCCTCCCAGGCCAAGCTTGGAGACGATGAGGCCCTTGAGGGCGACGAGAGGCCCGACCGGTACCAGCGCGGCGAGGACCTTGTCGTTGGAGCGGAGCTGTGAGCGGAAGTCGCCGCACTCCTCGCAGTCGCGGACGTGACGGCGCACGGGGCCGGAGAGCTTGCGCAGGCCCTCGGCCGCCTCGGCCAGGTCGATCCGCACCTCGCCGCAGGTAAGCTGGCGTGCCTGGCTCGCCTCGGCAAGCGAGATCCGCGCCCGCACCAGCAGCGACTTGACCGAGGGCACGCTGGTCTCCATCGCCTGGGCGATCTCCTCGTAGGACATCGCGTCCATCTCGCGCAGCAGCAGCGCCGAGCGCTGGGTCTCGGGCAGCTTGCCGACGTCGGTGAGCAGCTGACGGAACTCCTCGCGGTTGTGGACCTTCTCCGCTGTGGAGGCGGCCTCTACCGCCGGCACCATGTCCATCGATTCCTGGGCGTCGGCGGTCGGTTTGCGCAGGTGGTTGAGGCAGCGGTTGCGGGCGATCCGGTAGAGCCACGGGCGCAGGTTGATCTCGCGCTCGTCGCCGAGCATCGCCCGGTAGGCGTTGACGAAGACCTCCTGCAGGACGTCCTCGGCGTCCTCGGTGGAGCCGAGCATCTGGCGGCAGAAGCCGAGCAGCCGGCCCTGGTAGCGGTCGACGATCGTCTCGAAAGCGCCGGGGTTGCCGGCGCGAGCCATCGCGATCAGGCGGTCGTCGCCCTGAAGCTTGAGCAGCGGGGAACGCCGGGCGAGGAGTCCGCGGCGACTGGCATGTGTGAGAGCTGAAGCCTCCAAGCGAATCCTCCGTTGAACCAGGAAGGCGTTTGTCTTCTAGCTCAAGGACACCGTAGCAGCGGGGTAGTTGCGGTACTTCGGCAGTTTTAGTGCGGATTTAGAAACCCAAAATCAACAAAATGCCCGGGGCGGGATTCGAACCCGCAAGCCCCCCAGTGGGGCAGCGTCTTTTAAGGACGCCGCTTTTGCCAATTTCGCCACCCGGGCAAGGCGATGGTAGCCGGGGAGCACTTATAGGCTCAAGCAATGGAGCACGGCGGGCGGATAGTCGCGAAAGCGCTGAAATCGAGGGGCGTCACGCATCTCTTCACGCTCTCTGGGGGACACCTGTTCTCTATATACGACGGTTGCAAGGCCGAGGGCATCGAGATCGTCGACGTGCGGCACGAGCAGTCGGCGGTGTTTGCTGCCGAGGGCTTTGCCAAGGCGACCCGGAACGTCGGCGTCGCGGCGCTGACGGCGGGCCCGGGCGTGACCAACGGGATCAGCGCGATCGCCGGAGCGCAGGCCAACTGCTCGCCGGTCTGCGTGCTTGGCGGCAGGGCGCCGGAGCTGCGTTGGGGCTCAGGCTCGCTGCAGGAGATCGACCACCTGCCCTTCGTCTCGCCGCTGGTCAAGTCAGCCGAGACCGTGAAGGAGCCGGGGCAGATCGCCGCTCGCACCGCGGCGGCGCTCGACTTGGCGCTGGCCGCCCCGAACGGACCTACCTTCATCGACTATCCGCTCGACGTCGTCTTCACCGAGGGCGAGGATGAGATCCCCGCCTCAGCCCAGGCTGCGGCTCGTCCCGCCGAGGGAGTCGAGGAGGCCGCCGCGTTGCTCGCCGGGGCGGAGCGCCCCGCGATCATGGCCGGCAGCGGGCTTTACTGGGGAAGGGGGGAGGAGGAGCTGCGGGCTCTGGCGGAGGCGCTCGGCATCCCGGTCTTTCTCAATGGCCTGGGACGCGGTTGCCTGCCAGCCGATCACGAGCTCAGCTTCAGCCGCGCCCGCGGCGCCGGGCTCGGTGGCGCAGACGTGGCGCTGGTGATCGGGGTCCCGCTTGACTTTCGCCTCGGTTTCGGCGCCAGCATCGCCGAGGGCGCCAAGCTGATCCGGCTCGACGTCGCGCCGAATGCGCTCACCGCCAATCGGGCGCCGGACGTCGACCTGGTCGGCGACGTCGCCGCGACGTTGGCGGCGATAACGAGCTCCGCTGTTCCCTCACAGGGAATGGCGGGGCAAAGGAACAGCGGGAGAGCTGGGCGCACCGAGCGGTGGCTGGGTCAGCTGCGCCAGGTCGAGGAGGAGAAGCGGGGCTCCGAGCAGGAGGAGCTGAACGACTCGCGCTCGCCGCTGCATCCGGTGCGGATTTACAAGGAGCTGGCCGAAGTGCTGGAGCGCGATGCGATCGTCATCGGCGACGGGGGCGACTTCGTCTCCTATGCCGGCCGCTTCGTCGAGACCTACCAGCCCGGCTGCTGGATGGATCCGGGCCCCTTTGGCTGCCTCGGCGCCGGGCCGGGCCAGGCGATCGGCGCCAAGATGGCCCATCCCGACCGCCAGGTCTGCCTGCTGCTTGGCGACGGCGCCTTCGGCTTTGCCGGCATGGAGTTCGACACGATGGCGCGCCACGGCCTGCCCGTCGTCGGGGTGATGGGCAACAACGGCATCTGGGCGCTCGAGTACCATCCGATGAAGTTCCTCTACGGCTACTCGGTGGCCGCGGAGCTGCGCCCGGAGACCCGATACGAGCAGATGGTCGAAGCGCTCGGCTGCGACGGGATCCTGGTCAAGGATCCTGGCGAGCTGCGACCCGCTCTGGAGCGCGCCTTCGAGTCGGGACGGCCGACCCTGGTCAACGTCCTCACCGACCCCGAGGTCGTCTACCCGCGCAAGTCAAACCTCGCTTGAGCTGATTTTCAACCCAAAAGAGAATCGGCCGCCATCGCTGGCGGCCGATTCAAGTTGGTCCCTCAGGACGGGCAGGGGTACGTCTTCAGGGACCAGTTCTTATTTGATGGACTCAGACGGCGGGAGGCGCCATGATGCGGCAATCGTCCGAGCCCTGTACCGGGTCTGTGGTGGTATGCCCCACCTCTTTCCCGATGTGGCCAGTATCTGCCTGTCTATCCGCTGCGTCTAGCCGGCGCCTATTCCGTTACTCACAATTAACTAGGTGTGGGCTACCAATTTTGGGGGTTAGACCGCCGCCTTAACCCATCTGGAGCGTTTCTCGAAAGCCGGCTGTCCACTTAGGAACACGGAATTACCCTCGCTTGGGAATACGAGGTTATCCGCAGTCCAAAGCCGATACAGCCGAAATTGCCACACCGTAGAGGATGTCGTGCTCGGATACCTTGATGCTGTCGAGGCCAAAAGCGCGCATCGTCTCCACCAGAATGATCACGCCTGCGACGATGTTGGGCGCGCGGTCGGGGTGCATTCCCTTGATCTCTGCCCGTTTGGACAGTGGGGCAGAGGCCAATTGCGAGAGAAGGCGCTGTATCGAAGCTAGGGTCAGCGTATGCCCGTGTACTTGCTTCGGATCGTAGGGCTCTAGGCCGATCGCGATCGAGGCCAGCGAGGTTGGCGTGCCCGCCACGGCGATGCCGGCGCTGGTCTCAATGTCCGGCTGGCCTGAGATTGCATCCTCGATTAGCCCACGCACGTCGCCGGCCAACGCCTCGAGCTCGAGGGCACTGGGCGGGTCGTTGGAGATATGGCGCTCGCTATGGCGCACGACCCCCGCCTGGAGTGAGGTGTGGAAGGCGATCTCCTCGCCTGCACCTACGACGAGCTCGGTCGAGCCCCCGCCGATGTCGACCACAAGCGTCGGCTCGCTGGGCACGTGCTCGCAGGTGGCGCCGAGGTAGGTGAGCCGCGCCTCCTCCTCGCCGTCCAGCACCCGGGCCGAAAGAGCGAAGCGCTCGCGCAGCTCGGCGACGAAGGCGCTGCCGTTGGAGGCGTCGCGCACGGCGCTGGTCGCGATCGCTTCGATCCGCTCCACGCCCGCCTCGCGACAGATCGCCACGTAGTCGGCGATCGCCTCGCAGGCAGCCTCGATCGCCTCAACCGAGAGCTGCCCGGAGAGGTCGACCCCGCGCCCGAGCCGGGTCACCCGGCTCTGCCGCTCGACCTCGCTCACCCGCCCCTCCGCGACCTCGGCAACCAACAGCCGCGTCGAGTTGGAGCCGATGTCGACCACCGCCACCCGATGAGAATCCCCAGCCATGCCCGCGCCACTCTAGAGACAGCAGCCCATACGTTGCTAGCATGGCCCTACGCCGCGGGGTGGAGCAGCCAGGTAGCTCGTCGGGCTCATAACCCGAAGGTCGCAGGTTCGAATCCTGCCCCCGCTATAGGACGGAAACCCGCTTATCAAGCGGGTTTTCGCGTTTTTGGGGAACCTCAAAAATGGCGAAAAAAGGCCCTGGGGCAAGGTGAGATCAAAGTGAGGTTGATTCCGGGCCTTGCGCAGGGCCTCCGGTCCACCTACGTTCGCTCGCGAGAAACGCGAAATAAGCGGCCCCGGCGGCGTTGTAGCGCCCCGGGGCCTGGCACCGAAGTACGAGCCTTCGATGCGAGAGAGACGGTACCGACGTAGGTCGTTTCTGGACCGCGTCGCGGGCTCGTCCTCGGTGCCCTAACAAAGAGGAGGGGCACCGTGCCCGACACGACCACGACCATCAACCGCGATCAGCGTGACGGGCTCTACGAGGTGATTCGCAATCACTTGGCCCTCGTCCAGGATTTCTGGGTCGCGATGGAGCGGACCAAGGACGGCGCCATGGCCGAGCGCCTTGGCTTGGAGTTCGCCGAAAACTTCCGGCTGCTGCAAGACATCGGCTGGGGCGAGAAGGACGAGCGCGAGACGTTCGACCTGACCATGCCGGAGCACGACCTGATGGAACTGCTCCAGCGCTTGCAGGGCGAAGCAGTGAATGTCTTCGTTGAGTCGGGCGCCGAGGCTCAGGCGAGCCGCGAAGACGCCGAAGCCGATCAGCGCTTCCAGGTCGGCTACGAGGTCTGCAACAAGCTCTTGGCCGAGCTTGACCCGCGTGAGGCTCGCAGAAACGGTCGGGCCATCCGGCGAAGCCGCTCGACGTGTCCGCACGAGGAGACCTCATGAAAGCGCGGGCGGCGGCAGGCAGGGAACGATCAATCGTCAGGAGTCGCGGGCTCTCGGGGGCCGGGGCTGTCGCAGGGATCGTGCAGGCTGGTCTGGAGCTGGTCAGCCCTGCACGGTGCCTCGGCCCCCGAGGTAGCGCGCCTGACAGGGGCACGGCGTGATGAGCGGGCGGCGATGCCGGTCGGCACGGAACGGTCCTTCTCGAAGGCCTCCGTTCCCTGAGCAGATTCCGCCCGGCCTAAATCACCTGGTGCTGACAGGGACGCTGCTGGAGAAGCCTCACGAGGCGAGGAGCCCGCGAGGCGATGCGGTCACGATGCTCCGGCTTGGGTTTCCGGTGCGCGACCCCGAGCGGCCCGAGGACCTTTGGACCCTGGCGCGCTGTGAGGTCGAAGTGCTGGCTGCATTGGCCCGGCGAAGCGTGTCGAGCTTGCACGTTGGCGTCCCGGTGCTCGCATGGGGTCAACTGAGCGATCGCGAGGCGACCGGGGACGGCAGCCAGTGGGGCGTGGTCGTCGCAACCGCAGTCAACTCAGGAGCGCCAGTGGAGCCATTTCCACGTCTGTTCGTCGTCGGGGAGCGCTGAGGATCAGGGGCGACTGGTGATTTTTCGAGGGCCGAGGCGCAGGCCACAGGGAGGTGCGGAGGATTCCACCGGAGTCCTTCGCCACCTGCTTCGGCCCTCGGAAAGTCACGATCGCCAACCGCCTCCCTCCTGAGTCTTACCCAGGAGGGTCGAAGCCGTGGAGCAGTATCACTGCGAGGAATGCGCCCGAGAGCTGTTCCATTTTGGCGACGATCCCCCGCCCACTAGCTGCGAGGACTGCATCCCGGAAACCGGGCAGGGCAGTCGCCTCGTAGATCAGGTCACGATCAATCTCCGCAAGCTCCGAAGCAAGGCGAACATCGAGAGAGAGGAGCTTGCCCGGCGGGCCGCGATGAGCGCCGACGAGATCGCTCTGGCCGAGCGTGAGGCTGCAAGAGAACCGGGCGTGACCAGGGCCCTTCGGCTCGCCCATTCGGTCGGTGTCTCGATCGACGACCTCGTTGACCGTATCTACTGGAATCCAGGAGAGACGGCGCGTAGCCCCAGGACCGCCGCCCTGCGTCGGAACGGCTTTCAGGCTTTTTCCTCGTGCTGCCGGCCAACGTGCCGATCTTTGACCCGCCGCCGCGCGTCCCGGTCGCCAACCGCGGAGAGCTTGCCGAGGCATTCGGGGAGAGCGTCCGCAGTGCCCGCGAGCGGCGTCACCTATTTCAGAAGACGCTCGCCCATGCCGCAGGGCTCAGCAGGGAGGGGCTGTCCTACATCGAGCGAGGAATCCACGAGACGACGATCGAGACCATGCTGTCCATCGCCCGCGCCCTGCAAGTCACGCCCGAGGTCTTGCTTGGCGGCCTTGCCTGGGAGTCTCACCTGCCGCCTTGCGCGCCTCCTCCCAGGCGAGGAGGCGCCCAGGGTCACAAGGCGAACAGCCTCGACGGCCCGATCAAAAGCTTTTGGAACGAAGGCAAGACCGGCGGTGAGATCGCTACTGCCCTCGGCGTGCCGCGAGGAACCGTCTCGGCCATCGTCCACCGCCTTCGCGAGCACGGCGAGGACCTTCCGTATCGCCGTCCCCCGACGCGAGCCGTACATGAAGGGGCGCGGCGGCGGCGCGGGCGATGTGTGATCCCACCCCACGAGGACGATCGCGCCGTCGAGTTCGAGGGGACGATCGACGCGGCCAACTGGAAGGAAGCCTCCGACGCCGAGATAACGGCGTGGCTCGGCGCCAACGTGGCGCATCACCGTCATGCGGCCGGACTCACTTTCAGGGAGCTCGGAGAAGCGGCCGAGCTCGATCGCTCCTACCTGAACCGCATAGAGAAGGGAGAGCTCCTGCCGAGGCTCGGTCTCATCGTGAAGCTGGCGGGATGTTTCAACGTGCGGTGCGGGCGTCTGACCTCCGGCATTCTCTGGGAGCCGAGCTTCGGTGTGTTTCGCATTGAGGCGGACGGAGAGACAGACACTCCCTTGAAGCGCTTGGGGCAGAACGCCCTTCGTGAGCGGAGGCGCATCGGCGTCTCGCAGCAGGCTCTCAGTTCCCGAGCCTCAATCGACCGCAACGATGTTGTCGATTTCGAGGGCGGCAATCGGAACTTCCGAGTCTTCACGGCGGTCAGGCTCGCGGGTGCCCTGGGGGTAGACATTGCCGAGCTGTTCTCAGGGGTTGCGGACTGGTATGTCCGGCCGCTTCCGGCTCCCGAATATGCGCCGGGGGACCGACCGCCGACCAAATCCGAGCGCGATGCCGTGCTTGTGCGTCTGTGGCGGGAAGGCCGGCCGGAACGGGAGATTGCCGAGGCATTGGACTTGAAGCCCGAGGCCGTCGGTCCCTACGTCCCCGAACTTCGCGATGCAGGCCAGCACCCTCCATATTGTCGCCCTCCGAGAAGGGCGATTGAGGCAGCGGCGCGCATCCGACGCCGGAAGACTCTCCCTGCAGGCCGTCGCCCCATGGCAGGACATTGACGACTTGAGAAAACGGCTCGGCTCTGTTTAAAGAACGCCGGATTAGCCGTCCTTAGAAGTGGGTATTAGCTCCGATTGCACGGAGTCGCTGAGGTGGCGGCTCGCGGAAGTATGTCGGAGGCGGCAGTGAGCGATTTTCGGCAGCGGCGGCAATGAGTGAGGGGACCACTTTCGCCCCTTCTTGCCCTGTAGGGGTGATGGGTCCTAATTCTTCGACCGCGATCGCCACGAATGGCACCTATGCCTTGCTCGACAGCCTCGTCTCCGGTGAGCGCGGAGGGAAGCTCCGAACGCAGCTAGCCGGCCGGTTTCCCGAGTGCTCAGCAGACCAGATCGAGGATGCCTTGCAGTATGGCTGCAAGTCCTTCCTGGCCGAAGCGGAAGACGTTGCGGAGCCGGGCGCGGTCTACAAGTGGATTCGCACGGCGGCCTTTCGCTATCTAAGCCGCGAAGCGGATCGTCGCCGACGCGAGCTCTCAGTCGATCCCGTCGAGGATGGAATCGCGACGTTCGCCGCCGACGAACCGGGTCCCGCCGAGGAGCTGATCGCCCTCGAAGAGGAGGCCGATCTGGCGATGCTCGTGGAGGAGGTCTCCGCCTCGTTGTCGGATCGCAGACGGGACGTGCTCGCCCTCTACGGCGCCGGCTACAGGCGACCGCAGATCGCCGACCGTCTCGGCCTGTCTGAACGCACCGTCAAGCGCGACCTCCTCGCGATCATGGACCAGGCGCGGGCGATCCTGGCGCGGCTGGCCGGCGGCGGCTGCGAGCGCGGCGAGCCCCTGGTCGTGCGCTTCGTCTGCGGCGTCTCGACGCCGGACGAGTCCGCGCAGGCCCGCGAGCACCTTTCCCATTGCGACCGCTGCGAGCTGCTCAGCGAGAAGCTGATCGCCTGGCGGGAGAAGGCCGGCGCAATGCTCCCAGCCCCGGTCGCTGAAGGCGTCAGTTCTCGACAGCGGCGCCCAGATCAAGCAGCACGCGGCGACGACCTACTACCGCGCGGTCGACCCGACCCCACTCGCTGCTGCTCGGCCCGGCACTGTCGCCTCGGTGATCGCCAGTTGCATCGCGATCGGCGGCGGCGGTGCGACGTATTGCGTGGAGCAGGGCGTCGATCCTCTTGGCGCTGCGAAGGGTCTGATTGCGTCGGCGCCCGAGAGCGAACCGGAACCTACGACCGCGCCGTCCGCAGAATCTCAGGGACCGACCTATACGCCGGCCGAACCGCCTGTGGAAGAAGCGCCCGCCCCGGAACCGACCCCCGAACCGGAGCCGCAGCCCGAACCGGAGCCGCAGCCCGAATCCCCGCCACCCTTTGAACCGGCTGCCGAACCCGAACCGACCTATGAAGCCCCGACCCCCGAACCAGCTCCCGTCCCCGCAAACTCCGGGCCGCAGTTCGGAGGTCCAGGAGGTCCATGATGCGGCTGGCGACGAAGCCCCTTTGCAGCATCGCGGTCGCCGCCGCCCTTGCGATCCTGGGCGTTCTCGCCGCTCCGCGCTCGGCGGCTGCCGGTGAATACACGATCTATGCCTGCCAGGCTGACGACGCTGGCTACGTCAGCTCGGCCTTTGAAGACTTCGCCACTCGCGGAATGAAGTGGCGGCGGGCCTGCGATCCGCTCGGGCCGGGGCTACGTGGGCTCGTCACTGCCAACGTGCCGGGCACCGGCAAGGTGGCGCGCGGGGCACAGTCCGGTTTTGCTCTCGACGCCCCGCCGGGGACGACGTTCTCGCGCCTTCGCTGGTCCGGCCACGCTCAGCGACGCGACTGTCGCTACGCCCTCCAGCTCTACGCCGAGCGGCCCGGCGCCTCGCCCGTCTCGATCAGGAACGTCCGCGCCAACCGCAACTGCCCGCGCCCCGACGTGGCCCAGGCGTCGAGCTGGCCGCGCCTTCGCTCCTATGACCTCGGCGGCGCGACGCGGATCGTCCAGCGCGTCGTCTGCGTCGGCGCCCCCTCGCGGGAGTTCTGTTCGGCCCGAGGCCAGAACTTCATCCGCACCTTCGCCGCCGAGGCGACCGTGGTGGACGGGACCGCGCCCTCGGTCGCGATCGTTCAGGACGCGCCGATCACCCGTGGGTGGGTGCGCGGAAAGCAGGTCGTTCCCTACGAAGCCACGGACAATGTCGGTATCAAGAGTGCGTCCGCGCTCGTCAGCGGTGGAGTGCGCGGGACCGAACCGCGAGCGTGCCTCTATTCGCAGCGGATCCCTTGCCCCAACGGGCCAGGGCGTTTCGAGATCGACACCGCGGAAGCGCCCGAAGGCTCGCAGCCGCTGGCGGTTGCGGCCGAAGACTCGGCCGGCAACCGCGCCGAATCGAGCGCCGTCACGGTGCGGATCGACAACACCGCGCCGGGCGCGGTGCAGGTGGGCGTCGGCGGCGGCGAGGCATGGCGAAACAGCAACGACTTCGATCTCGGCTGGGCCAACCCCGCCGAGCCCGATCGGGCTCCGATCACCGGCGCCCACTACCAGCTCTGCCGCGAAGGGGGCAATGAGTGCGTGAACGGCGACCGTGCCGGGGCGACGATCGCAGCGATCGAGAACCTGACGGTTCCCTCGCTGGGTGCGTGGATGCTGCGGCTCTGGCGCGAGGATGAAGCCGGCAATCAGCAGGCGGCGAACGCCTCCGAGCCGGTTCGGCTGCGCTTCGATCCCGAGCCGCCGCAGCTCGGCTTTGAGACGCCGAGCGCCGAGGACCCGACGCGCATCTCCGTCCGTGTCACCGACCGAATCTCTGGGCTCGGTGGCGGCGGGATCGAAGTCACCCGAGCGGGCTCGGGCACCTGGCAGGTGCTGCTGACCAGCCAGGAAGGGGATCGCCTCGTAACGCGGATAGACGACGCAGCCCTGCCGCCAGGCGATTACGAACTGCGGGCGAGCGCTCACGACCAGGCGAACAACCTGGCCGGGACGGACCGGCGCCTCGACGGCCAGCCGATGCGGCTCCGGTTGCCGCTGCGGATCGCGACCTCGATGAAGGCTGGGGTGATCGGGAAGCACGCCGTCAAGGGCCAGAAGGGCAAGCGCCGGACCGTCCTCGAGCCGCGCGACAAAGTGGCCTTCGGTCGCCGGGTGCGCCTCGGTGGCCGGCTCGTCAATCCGGCCGGGCACGCGCTGGCCGGCGCCAAAGTCCTCGTCTACTCCCAGCCGAAGGAAGGGGTCGAGCAACTAGAAGACACGGTGACGACCAACCCTGACCGTCGCTTCGCCTACGAGGTGGAGGCGCGTTCCTCGCGACGGTTCCGCTTCGTCTATCAGGGCACGGCGACGATCCTGCCGGTCGAGGACACGGCGACTCTGCTGGTGGAGGCGGCCTCATCTTTCGCGGTCAGGCCGAAGCACGTCTCGAATGGCGACTCCGTCACTTTCAGCGGCAGCGTCAGGGGGCGGCCACTCCTCGAGGGAGGCAAGCTGGTCGAGTTGCAGTGGCTCGCCACTGGGGAATGGCAGACGTTCCGCACGGTTCGTAGCGATCCCGATGGAGCCTGGCGCATCTCCTATCCCTTCAAGCGCACTTGCGGCGTTCAGACCCTCCGCTTCCGTGCCCACATAACCGGCGAGGGTGGCTATCCGCTGGAGCCGGGTAACAGTCCAGAGCTTGTGGTCCGAGTGAGAGGAAGGCCATGCTCTACGGGATAGGCCAATCACCCAGAGCCGAGGAGGGTTCCCAATGCTGAGAGCGCTGCTGGACCGACTCACCTACGCAAACGTCGTCGCGACCCTAGCCCTGTTTCTCGCCCTGGGGACTGGCCTATGCCGTCTCCAAGATCAACGGCTCGGACATCAGGAAGCACAGCCTGACGGGTAAGCAGTTCAAGGCGAACTCGATCGGCGGCAGGGTCGTGAAGGAGTCGAGTCTGCGGCCGGTCCCGCGCGCACAGAACGCCGCCCGTCTTGGCGGTCAGCCCGCCTCCCGCTTCCTCGACAGTTGCCCGCAGGCTTCCGTCCCGACGATCCCGATCGCCGATGTCTGCGTCGAGGTGCAGGCCCGCTCCCCGAGGTCCTACGGCGGCGCGGCGTTCGACTGCTCCCTCACCGACAACCGCGAAAGGGCCGGCCGGCGACTCCCGACCCATCAGGAGCTGATGGTCGCGCTCGCGACTCCCCAGGTGCAGCTTGCGCCGGGCGGCGAGCTGACCAGCGAGGTCTATCCCTCCAGCACGCCGGGCAAGCTCGATGTTCTCTACGTCACCGATGAATCCGGCTCTGTCGGGCTCGCTCCCGACAGCGGCGACGGCGCCAAGAGCTACCGCTGCGTAGCCGACCCCATGAACTAAAAAGCACGCCCTCGACGGCGAGGAGGAAACCGATGGCAAACCTGACTCAGCATCTGACGTCCATCTTTCCCGACCTACGATCGGGTCCTTCTCCTGGCCGGCGACTCCTCGCCCTGGCGCTGTGCTCGATGCTCGTCCTCGGCAGCGTCTTCCCCGGCGTCGCCTTGGCCGGCGAGGCTGACAGCGAAGGGGAAGGGACCTCGCCGCCGATTGAACTGCCCGAGCCCCCAGACTTCGACCCCGGCGGGGAAGAAACCGACTTGGAAGAAGTGCCGGCGACGGGAGGCGGCGAAGAAGACGGCGTCGCAGAAATCGAACCCGAAGTAGACATCGAAGTGCCGCCGCCGGAGGAAGTCACCAGCGCCGCAACCGAAGCTCCTGACGAAGCGCCGCCGCCCCAGCCGGTCGCGGTGCCGGAACCCGCGACCTCGGCCCCCGAACCCGAGTCCGTGCAGCAGGCGGCAGCCGAACCGCCGAGCTCGGAGCCGGTCGCGAATCAGTCGATCACCGCGCCGAAGCAGATGCCCGACCGGCACTCGGCATTCGCGAGGGCGCCCGAGGAAGCCGCGCCGCCGGCCGAACCAGCCCAGCAGAAAGTCCCGCTGTCGCCCCAGCCCGTGGCCACCCCGGCAAAAGACTCAGGGCGTAACCTCACCGGCAAGGATCCCTACGTCGTGAGGCCAGGGGGACTGTCTCTGGCATATCGCCGCCGCGCTGCTGCCAGGCGAGGCGGGCACGCAGGCTGTCGCTCGCGAGGTCGAGCGGCTGTGGCGGCTGAACGAAAACCGGATAGGGACTGGCGATCCGAATCTCATCTACGCCGGAACGACGCTCGCGCTTCGGTAAGTCCCTGCGGAAACACGGCAATCCCTCCGCTGCCCAGCGCAACAGTCAAGCCTTCGTCTTCCTTAGACTGCTAAATTTTTCTTGATCTTATCGCGGAAGGGAGGACGATGAAAGACCTGAGGCGAGAAGCACCAGATGTGGCGTTCCGGTGAACTTGCCTCACATGCGCCCGTAGCTCAACTGGGAAAGAGCAGCGGCCTTTGACGCCGTTGGTACGGGTTCGAGCCCCGTCGGGCGTGTTCACAGCCCATGCCCTCGCCAAGCATTCTAGATGAGCTTGAGAAGCATATCTCCGCAGCAGGCGCTTCGGAACTGCTCAAGGTGAGTCTGCCTCGCCGGCCGGAGTCCCATGATGTCTTGGTGATACCCATGAAGCCCTCCGGGCAGCAAGGCCTGATTGAGGAGGTTCGCTCCGCGTTCACTACTCATTCCAGTGTCGCCGACGTACGTACTGATCTTGATCGTCAGACGCTGTCTATCAGCCTTCATGATACGTGGGTTGCAAGCATCGGTGGCTTGCTCGAGCAAGGCTGTTCTCCGGGGCTCGACACGTCGGACCTCGCTGCAGGAAAACGCGTCGTGATCGACTTCTGCAATCCAAACGCCACTAAGGCCCTGCATATTGGCCACCTTCGTAATATTGCGATTGGCAACGCGCTCACGGGGCTAGCGAAAGCATGCGGTGCGCACACGACCACCCACAGCCATGTGGGAGACATAGGCCGTAGCATGGGGGAGGCGATCGCTGGGTGTCTACTGTTCGGCGGTCGCATCGGTGGACATCCGGTAGAAGTAAAGAGTGACCACTATGTAGGCCAGTGCTATGCACAGTATGTTCTGCTTCTCGCTAACGCCAGATATAGCGATGACCCGGCCCTCACTCGGGAAGGCACGACTGGACGAAGCGATCTAGCGGAGAAAGTACTCAGGCTGGTGCGAGGCAGCGATGCTGTGGCCACTGATATGTGGTTAAAAATTAGACGCCTCGCAACCGACGGTCATGCTCAGACGTTGGACAGACTCGGGGTTGCAATTGATCGCACGTTCTATGAGTCAGATTATGCCGAGGCTGCGGTTCAGTTTGCCGACCTCCTTGTTAAGCGCCGCATTGTGAGCGACCTACGTGACGGCGCGCTGGTTTACCACACCGGCCGGCAAGAGTATCCGAGGATGATTCTGCGACGCGCCGACGGGGTCGCCACCCAGCATTTGAGATTTCTAAGCCTCTGGCAGGCCAAGTCGGAGAGCCTCGACGGGGCAGTGTCACTTGAGGTGATTGGGGACGAGTGGGCTCCCCTTGCGCGATTTGGATCGGAAATACTCAGGCAGATCAATGAGAACTCAGAGCGAATACATCCGAGTCAGTTCCTGACCTATGGGATGGTCTCACTCGAAAATGGAGAGGTCACGTCAAGTGACGGCGGTGGACTCTTGGCGGATGAGCTTCTAAATCGCATAGCTGAAACCCAGGAGATCGAAGCACTAGTGGCGCAAAACAGCAGGTTCCGCCTTGTCGACCTCACGCGCATTATTACGCTTGGCTGGTTCCTGAGCCGGGATATGAAGAAGCCCATGCGACTTCGACCCAAAGCGTTCACGGATATTGTCTATAACCCAGGCTGGGCGATCGCAGAGGCATTGGTCACTGCTTGGGATAAAGAGTTCGACGGCAACCAGGAGCCACCCGCACGCGATCCGTGGTATCGCTTCGCGGTTGTTCATTCGCAGATGCATCGTCGCCTGGCATCTCATTCACTTATGCACTGGGATCCGGTGCCCCTTCTGAAGTTCCACGGCCATATGGCTCGGTGGTATCTGAAGGCCCCCCGAAGTGCGAGCTTGGCACGATGCATGCGGACCGTATTGAGCCACGGAGTAGCGACTCTAGGGCTTTCTAGCTAACGGGTCAAAAGCCCTGCTAGTATCCTTGGACTTGATTTATCAAATATTCTCGTTTAAACTAGGCGTCCGTTGGATTGACTGCGGGAGGATCGGTTGACGGAGTTGCGCAAAAGCGGCGGCAAGGAGTGGCGTGAGACCACGCATCCGGCTAGGCTGTCTACCCCCCTGCCAGACGGAGCGGTGCAGTGTCATTTGTCACCTCGGAACTGCGTGATCAAACCAGGGCGCAATGGTTACTGTCGTGTTCGGAAGAATGAGAATGGCCGACTCGTCACCTTGAATTACGGTAAGTCAGTCGCGATGACCGAGGAGTCCATCGAGACGGAGGCTGTATATCACTACGCTCCGGGGGCAGCCATTCTTTCAATGGGCAATATCGGATGCATGATGCACTGTGAATACTGTCACAACTGGCGAACGTCACAGGCACGCTACGTAACTGACGATGTCGTTCACGTATACACCCCTGAGGAGGTCGTTGAGGAGGCGCTAGCACGTGGGATCAAGGTCCTGTCTTGGACCTACAACGACCCGGTGGTGTGGCACGAGTTTGTCCTAGATACCGCCAGACTTGGCAAAGAACATGGACTTATCAATTTGTACAAGTCTGCCTTCTTCATCTCAATGGAGGGCGCGTCAGAGCTCGTTGATGTCATCGATATCTTCAGCGTTTCAGTGAAGTCAATGGATCCAAAGTTCTATAAGAAGGTTACTAAGGGTTGGCTTGAGCCAGTTCTGGAAGCGACGGAATACGTTTACGCCAAAGGTCGCCATGTAGAGATTTCTAACCTCGTCGTCACGGATGCGAATGACGCGCCTGAGGAGACCATAAAGATCGCCGAGTGGGTACTGGGTAGCCTGGGAAGCGAGGTTCCACTCCATTACGTGCGGTTCCATCCGGACTACAAGTACACGCATGTAGGGCGTACTCCTATTGATCGATTGGAGAGCGCAAGGAAGGCGGCCTTGGATCTGGGCATCCAGTATTGCTACCTAGGCAACGTCTACGACTCGGATGCGACGAACAGTCGCTGCCCTAATTGCGGGGACATTGTCGTTCGACGCTACGGTCTGAATGCCGAGGCTGTGGGTTTGAGCGCCGATTCGACCTGTCGTGGATGCGGGGCTCGGCTTCCGTTCAAGCTCATCGCGGCGGATCAGACGGAACCTGAGACGTCAAGCGTTGCGAGCCCAACTACCGATGCATCGATGCGCCATGATCACAAATGGCGAGGGGATGTTAAGGCGGTTCATCTTGAATTTAAGAACCAGGCACCCGACGCGGCAACTGCCTATGTTGCGGTACTTGGGGGCGAGCATGACGGACAGACCCTTCGAGAAGTTCCTGTGATGGGTCACCGATCGTTTCGAGTGATCTGCTGTAAGAGCTGGCCCGATGACATCGGAATTTCCGTTAGCCATCCCGAGCATGTCCAGGTGGACTACTTCGATGTATACGACCGCGCCCATTTCCCCACGGCGTCTGTAGACGTGGCGGAGCCGGTAAGAGACGCGACTCCCGGGCCGATATTCCGACGGGCATCACAGGTAGTTGCCGATGCTAACTCCTAAGGACTACAAGATCCTGAGCCTTAATGACCAGGAGTCGTTGCTCCTGCTGTCTGGCAATCATCGCGTATTCAAAGTCGATCGGGATCTGGGGTCCAGACTCGAACAGCTTGGAACCAAAGGGATGGAGGAGTCTGAGGCCGCTGAGTGGTCATTTCTTGAGCGGGCTGGTTTGGTCTCCAACGAGAATCCGGATGTACTGCGCCGTAGCAGCTTTGAGGATGGCGCTCACCTTGCGATAAACGTCAACCTGACGCACGCATGCAATTTGGCTTGCACCTACTGTTTTGCCGAGGGCGGCGACTATGGCCGTATGACGCACCCAATGACCGCAGAGTCGGTCGATCAGATCTTTGCCTTCATTGACGACAATGTCACGGAAAGCGACACGGTGAGATTCGAGTTCTTTGGGGGCGAGCCTCTAGCCAATCCCAAGATCATCGAGCAAATATGTGAGCGCTCAGAGAGGCTGGCCACGAACACCAGCCTGAAATTCCTTTATAGGATTTCTACCAATCTCACCCTCCTGCCGAAACGTGTCCTTGCGCGTTTTGCGCAGCATAACTTCGTGGTTTCGGTGTCGCTCGATGGGGGACCCGAGATTCAGGATCGCTTCCGCCCCACCCGGGGAGGACGGGGATCTTTCGAGCGTATAGTCGCCAACGTGGAAAAGGTTCGGGCGGCTAGTGAGACAATTACCTTGGTGGCGCGCATGACCGTTGCATCAAGCCAGCCCTCGTTGGTAGAGCGCGTTAAAGGCCTGTGGACCCTCAATGTCTTTGACTATTTTCAGATCTATCCGGCCGTCTATAGGGCGTCTGGCGACGGGATATCAGCTTCGGGATGTGCAGATGCGCCTGGCGACGGTCCTGTGGTCAACTATTTTCTCCACGATGAGATGCCGGCGCAGTTTCGAGAATTCCTCGAGACATACCCAACGTTCTTTGCGGACGACAATAGATTCAAAGGTGTACTGGAGTACGAGCGAACCGCGGAGATGATCTTGGAGGGCAAGCTAGCTTTGGCCTTTTGCTCTGGAGGTAGGGTCTATTACACGCATTCGCCCAATGGCGTCATCAGCCCATGTCATCGTCTTGCGGGAGATGAGAGCTTCGATGTTGGTGAGGGCTCAAAAGGACTCACCACGGATCACGACGAGTGGCGGGATTCGGTTGATACCCACCCCGAATGCTCGCAGTGCTGGGCTCGCTACATCTGTGGAGGCGGATGCAAGCAGGAGAATCACCTCGCGACTGGCGATCTGAATAAGCTCAATCAAGACTCCTGCTCCTACCAGCTGATGCTTGCGGAGGAGGTCATAAAGATGGCCGCTAGAGCGCCGACGAGGTACCGCAAGCGCGATCGGCAGGCCTTTAGGGACCTATTCGTGTCATGTGGGCGGCCGGTCGCCCGGAACGCAAGAGCCACGGAGCTCTCTGAGGTTGAGTTTCATCACTTCAGGCCGCTCGAATCTCGGGTGCCTACCGCGACGGTGGCAGCATGAATGGAGAGACGGTACGAAGGGTTGACAGGTGACCGCTACGGAAACCCTAGGTACCGGCAGGATTCGCCGGCGGAACATCCACACCTATCCATTCAAGTACCAGTATCTGGATTACGCGGATTTCTTTGCACTAGACAGCGCAGTGCTGTATCTGCATATCCCGTTCTGTCTTACGAAGTGTGGTTTCTGTGATTACACGGTATACGTTGGCCGGTCCGGCGATGCTCGCGAGGACTATGTGCAGACTCTAGAAACCGAGATACGAGCATGGCCGAGCCATCGCGTATTTCCGGCCGCTGAACTCGACGCCATCTACTTTGGAGGCGGGACCCCGGGCATTCTCGACGGCGATCAGCTAGCGCGATTGATTACTGTATGTCGCGAGACTTTCGCGGTGCGAGACGACTGCGAGATCTGCATCGAGTTTGATCCATCTACGGTCGAGCCGGACAAGCTGTCGCGAGTGCAGGACGCAGGGGCGACGCGTATAAGTCTCGGGGTGCAGAGCTTTGATGACGCTGTCTTGACTACCTGCGGCCGATCCCACGATTCAAACAGAGCTATTGGCGCCATCGAAGACGTTCGAGCGGCTGGTTTCGATCATTTCAACCTCGATCTGATCTTTCCATTGCCCGGACAGACTTACGAGAGTTGGATAGACAGCGTCGACCGAGCGGTGGCCCTTGACCCTGGATGCATCACCGCCTATGGGCTAGAGGTGTGGCCGAAGACCGCCTTTCACCATCAGCTTAAGGCGGGCGAGATCTCATTGCCGACGCCCCTAGATGAGCTTCGAATGTACGAATATGCGCTCGATGCTCTTGAGGGAGCTGGATTCGAGCGAGGGAGCACCTCCGGTTACTACCATCCCGAGAGGTGCGAGGGATTGTGTCGGTTTCTCGATTATTATTGGCGAACCTGGCCAATGATTGGCTTGGGAGTGTCGTCAAAGTCGGTTATCGGCGATCGCCTCTACACGAACGTCAAGCCCCTGAACAAGTATCGTGAGCTTGTTGCTGAAGGTCGAATTCCTCTGGACTTCGCAACTCGCCTCACGAGGCAACAGGAGATGCGACGAGTGATGATACGCGGTCTCAAGATGTGCGAGGTGTACAAGGAGGAGTTCGAGACCCGATTTGGGCTTGGCATGGATCAGGTGTATGGCGACGAGCTGGGAGAGTTGGTCGACGCTGGTCTGCTTCGTAATGAGGAAGACCGGATATCCCTAACCCGGCAGGGGCAGCTTTACTCGACGAACGTGTTCGAGAGATTCTACGTAGAGGAGGATCTCTCTCAGCCCAGTAGCGACGAGGTTAGGTTCGGAATCTCCGAACTTATTGACTGATTTCTGAAAGCGGATTAGGCCCGGAGTGTGAGGTGCCGCTTGACAATATCCGAGGCCTACCGATCCGATCCGCTCCGACCACCATGCTCGACCTCCACTTGAAACCCTGAGCCCAGGAGGAGCGAGCGTGGTGCAGTCTTGCAGCATTTCCAAGCGACATATACACAGCAGGGGGACCACTTTCTGCCTTTGGCGCCCTGTAGTGGTGAGATGGTCGGTAATCAAAGACAGCAGGCAGATGCAACGGCCCAGACCGAGCCACTGTCCGAGGATACGGTCGAGATGGTGGCGGCGATGCTGAAGGTGCTTGGCGATCCGACCCGCATTCGCCTGATCGAACTGCTGAACGACCGGGGCAGCGCCACGGTCAGCGCGCTCACCGCCTGCGCCCATGACCTAATGACAGACCTTCCGGGCCTGCTTGGGCTTGTATGGCCTGAACAGCAGGCCATCCCGACGGATCTCCCCGAAGAAGGGTTCCGGGCGCTGTTTGCGCTCGACCTGGACAAGTACCCGAACCACTACATCTATTGGAATCCGGAGCGTGGCGAGTGGCATGCCAATGAGAAGGAGCCGCCTCGATCGCTGGCGGAGGATTCGGAGGAATCCGACTGACCGCCCGCTGGGGCAAGAAATGGGGCAAGAAGCCCCACAGATCCCAGCCGATCCCAGCCGATCTCGATCTCGCGAAAACCGCTTGAAGCCGTGCCCCACGTAGCCCAGCGGGACCCCTAAGTCGGGCTCATAACCCGAAGGTCGCAGGTTCGAATCCTGCCCCCGCTATAGGACGGAAACCCGCTTATCAAGCGGGTTTTCGCGTTTTCGGGGGACCTCAAAATCGGCCAAAAAACGCCCTGGGGCAACATGAGGGCTGAGAGAGGTCGATTCCGGTCCTTATGCAGGGGGCTCCACTCCACCTAGGTTCGCCGCCGCCCGATCCGATGCGCGCCTCAGCGAAACAGGTCCCGGACCTGTCCCCAAACGCCCTTCTTGACCGACTTCTTGCTCACTTTCACTTTCGCTTCGGCCAGTTGCTTCGCGGCCCGCTCATTCAGCTGGAATCCGCGCTTCTCGGCCGCCTCTTGAAACGTTTCGCGCAGCCGTCCGGCCGAGCGGTGTTCGGTGCCTAGGCCCGGGATCGCCTTCACGGCGGCCTTGAAGTTCACCTGCTTCTCCGAAGATGCCAACTCGACGATCAGCTCCGCGACGAGTTTCTGCGCCGCCGGGTCGACCGGCGAGATCCGCCCCAGCCTCGCCATCAGCTCCTCGCGCCGCGTGCCGCGGCCCTCTTCCCTAACCGCCACCGCGATACTCTCCACGAGCGCTGGCTCATCGACTCCCAGGCTCACGATTACCTCCAGCGCCCGGGCTTCCCAGTCCGCTACGCCTAGGAGCTCTTGGCAGAGGCGGGTACGCTGCGTTCGCGTCGCCTCTTTGCCCCAAGCTTCGAAGCCGCTCTCGATCTGCGCCGTCCATCCGCCGGGTAGGGCCCCTAGCACTGAGGCCACATCCTCAGCCGCAGGCCCGAGCGCCAGCCAGTCGGCGACCGCTTCGTTCCCCTGCTCAGAGTTCGATCTTGCGGCCTCCACCATTGTCGCCGTGCTGAGGCCGGCATCTTCGACCGCGCTACCGGCCTCCGCCGCCGCGCGAGCGAGGCCGGCGCGGGCTCGCGCCGTCCAGATCAGAACCGGGTTCCCCTCTGCCTCGGCCCTCGGCAGTGCCGCGAGGATCGCGACGGCACCGGCTCCGAGCTCGCTCCCCATCTCCGCGAGGCCTCGCACAATCGTTTCGCTAAGCAGCGCCACTTCCCCGCTCGGGGCGCGGACGAGGTCTTCTCCTAGAACCCGATCGATCTCGCTCCGAAGCGCTTCACCGCCCCTTCCCAGTTGGTGCCCGATCCGGTGAGCCGCTTCCTGTCGGACCCGGGCATCCTCGCTCGTCCACCACTCGTACTCATCGAGACGCGTCTTCAGCGCGGTTCCCAGTTTTTCCCGATCCTCGCTCTCCGCCATGCCGAGGAAGGCCGCCAGCTTCTTGAGGATCTCCTCCGCCTCCCCGCTCGCTTCAGCGTCCGTGAACGTCACCCCTTCGACCACCTGTCCCGCCACTGCGGCGGCGTATCCTCCGTGCGCTGCCGAGCCACCCTCGTCCCCCGAAAGCTGCTCGGCCCAGTGCCTGGCTTCCTGGCCGGGAAAGCGCACCAGGATCTTCATCAACTCCAGATCACGCGCCTGCATCCCCAGCTCCTCCAGGACCTCCTCGGCGTTGGCTCGCAGGGGCAGATACGCAATCTCCTCCCGAACCAGCAACTCGTACATCGCTCGCCTCAACGCCTGACCGTCCTCCTTGTCAGCGGCCACCTCGAAGATCGACTCGGCCAACTCGCCATGTTCGCCCTCTGGCTCCGTGTTTGGGGCGATGTATCGGAACACAGCTCCGTACACCGGCTCCTTCGAAAGGAGCTCGGCGCCCGTCTGCGACGGCAACGAGCGCAGGCTACTCACCAGCTCCGCCCCGCCCCTCGCGACGCTGGCAGCCAACGCCTTCTCGATTGGGGCCCGCTCCTCGGTCGGGATTCGATGCAAGAGGCTCGCCGTCTCCACCAAGGTCTCGGAGTCTTCGGTGAGGCGTGGGTCTTCTAGGAGGTCCTTGCGAAGCTGGCGATAGCCAGGTGCGGCGATCGCAATGCGCAAGGCCCCAGGCAGCTGTTCCTCGCTCAGCTCCTCATCTCGCATGAAGCTCTCCAAGTTGCCCGCCAGCTCATCTGCGATCCCGTCTAGGTTCTCGAGCTGGGCGACTGCCCCTGACAATGCGCTCATCGCGTTGATCCGCTCCTCGCCAAATTCTCGCTCTGCCATGTCGGCGAGAACGCGGACCGCCTGGCGACGGACCTCGGGCTCGTGGTCGGCAAGCGCATCGACGACCTCCGTCGGTACATCCACGGCCCGATCAAGCAGTGCTCCGAGCTCGGGGTCTTCGATGCCGAAGGCGGCGCCGGCAAGATCCAGAAAGAGCAGGTCCCGGCCGATCGAAATGTCACGCGTTCTCGCCAGGTAGCGCCGCAACTGCTCATGCTCGGCCTCGGTCAGGGCCTTGGCTTCCTCCTCATCGACGGCGGGCAGAATCGCATCGGTGGGCTCGGCCTCCGCCGATATCTCAACCTCTTCGCCCGGGCGCCGCGAAATTTGACCAACGCCGTGTTTGTCGAGCAGCCTCTCAAGGCGCTTCGATTGAGACGACGGTGGCTTTAGGAGGAAGCCCGGCAGACGCGGCTCGATCCGAATGTCTGCTCCCAACGACGGATACTCGACGTCGATCGCGGTCAGCTTCGCTATCTCACTCACTCGCTCGATCCAGTCAAAACCACTGTGAGCCGCAATGGCGGCGTTGCGGATGAAGCTGTTGAGTAGCACCTTGACCCGCCGCGGCGCCGTCACGTGGGAGGGAATCAAAAAGAACAGCACCCGTCGCACGGCCCGCTCGTCTGACTCGCGCAGCTCACCCCAATATCCACCCCGATCCTTGACTTTGTCGAAGGCCCACTGCGAGAGGCGCGAGCCGCGTAGTGGGGGGAGGGGGACCCGGTCGTGGAAGATCTTGTCGAAGAACGAGCTCGCCGAGCTGTAGTAGGGGTTCTCTATGTCGACCGGCGTCGGCTGCGGTAGTTTTTCCTCTAGGGCTTGCTCGAGCGCGGCTCGGTCCGCTGCGACCACAAAGACCGCATGATCTTGGTTGAGAAAGGTGCGGATCGCGGTCAGCGTTGCCACGACGTCATCTGCGGAGCAACGATCGAGCTCGTCGACGAACACGACCAGGCGATCGAATTTCTTGTCGGTGCGCCCCGCGTCAACTAGTTCCTTAAAGGTCTCGGCAAACGCCTCATCGGACGCGGGTTGAGACTGTTCGGCCTCGATCGTTGCCCCTTTGAGGAGCAGCTGAGTCACCGCGAGGATCAACCCCCCGATCGCCGAAGGCGCGAGCAGGTCGGGCAGGGTCTTGCTGATTTGACCGAGGAAGTTCTCGTCGGTGCCAATAGAGGCGATGCCGACGAGCAGGCACGAGATCAGGAGGAACCCAGTCATCGTCACCGCCAGAAGCCCTAGCGCGGCCAAGACTGACTTTTGAACCGCCTTGAAATCCAGGCCAGTCGTCCGGGTGCTCTCATAGAGACCTCGGTGGAAGTCAGAGTGGGCCTTGCTGTCGGCCTTGTAGCCGAGCTGAGTCGCGATGTGTGAGATGAAGTTGCGCTTCAGTGCCTCGCCGCCGTAGGTGGAAGCGTCGTACTTCACTAGACGAACCGAACGGTCGCGATTCGCCAGGTCGCGTCGCAGTAGCTCGCAGAAACTTGACTTGCCAGAGCCCCACGGGCCGAATAGGCCGAGAGTCAGAGGGGGTTCCAGCCCGAGGATGGTCTCTGCGACGCGCCCCGAGATCGCGCTATAGCCAAAGTCATCCGCATCCTCTTTAGATAGGGCACGGTTAGAGATCAGATCCTCGGCACTGAGGCCGGGCGGAGGGCCGCTCATGTGCCCCACCCTAAACGCGACATCGGGTTGACCCAGGAGAAATGCACGGTGAGAGCGCAATCAAATTATGGGTTCCCTCCGAAATTCAACACCCTACGAACGCGTCCTCGAAGTCACTGCGATACGACTTCCCCAGGGCCTCCGATGCCCTCTTCGCCAGGAGCAACTTGCCGACCGGAGCTTCCGAGCGGAGTGGCAAAGGCTCGCCGCTGCGCGGGAGTTTGCGGCAACGCTGCTGCGTTATCGCGCTGAGCACAAACTGGGCCAGAGGGCTTTGGCGAAGAAGCTGGGCGTCTCACGGCCGCGCGTCGTCAAGCTCGAGTCCGGGAGCACAACCCGGAGATCGACACGATCATCAACGCTGTCCGGAATCTAGGGATCGAGTTCGCGCTCGACGTGGCGCCCGCGAGCCGGCAAGCCGGGGCTTGTGACGGCACGAGCTCAGAAGCGCGGGGCGATTGCCTACGACGTTGTCTCCGTCCTGGCGGTTCGTCGGTGTAGCTCTTTCCTAGCGCGTGAAATCGGCGCCGCGATCGTGAGGTCGCATTCGCTTCACCCGCTCGGCGGCGTTACCTCCATGAGGCCGGGGGTGTTGCAACAAGGCCCGCATCCCCGTCGCTCGGTTGGCTCGGCGGCGCAGCCGAGTGCAGACAACAGCCCTCTTCATGTCCGCCATTATGACTCGCGATCGACGAGGCTGCGCCGGGTCGCCCCTGCTGGAGCATGGGTCAATGTGCCTCCAGATTCCAGTCGGTCTCGGTCTTGCTGGCGTTGCTTCGGCGTGTCAGACGCGGAGAACTGGAACTTCATCGAAGGAAGAGAAATCAGCGTCCTGAGTGACGATGGCTACATCGTGTCGAAGCGCGGTCGCGGCGATCCAGGTGTCGTGGCGGCGGAGGCGTCGGCCGCGAGACCGCTCGGCCGATGCGATGCGCGCAAAGCAGCTCGCGGTCTCTGCATCAATGGGAAGCAGGGTATACGTGGCCTGGACGCGTGAGAGCGTGGAGAGACGAATGGCTCGTGCATCTGGGTCGGTGGCGCGCAACACGCCCAGCTCCAGCTCGGCGGCGGTGATCACCGAGACGGCGATCTGCTCGGGAAGCTCGCCAAGCTCGCGACCGGTCTCTTGGGCGATGAAGATCGAGGTGTCGGCGATTGCCCGACTCAATCGTCGAGCTCGGCGCCCCGGACATCGGCGAGATCGTCCAGCAGGCCGGCGTCGGCGGGCGCCTCGGTCACGATGCGGCGCAGCTCGCTGGCCGGGACCCAGGGATCGCGATTCTCGGCGTGGGGAAGGATGTCCGCGACTGGGCGACGGTTTACCGTTAGCGTCAGTCGTTCACCGGCTTCCAGCTCGGAGACAACGGCTGAGGTGGAGTTCCTTAGCTCCCGAATCGAAACGGCGCGCGCCATGTGCACGACTGTAGCATTCCTTGCTACGCAATCTCGAGCTGGGGCAACAAATGGGGCAACATGCCCCACAGATTCCAGCCGATCTCAGCGTAGTTCGATCGCCCGAAATCCGCTTGAAACCTAGCTCCACGTAGCCCAGCTGATCTCCAGGCTCAGACTCATAACCCGAAGGTCGCAGGTTCGAATCCCTGCCCCCGCTATAGCCTTATGGGCGACCGGCATCTGACGCCCCACCTCGCGCTCTTCGAAGCCTCCGGATTCGCGTCTACCGGGTTTCCTAGAGTCCTTGCGAGGATGGAGATCACTTCCACGACCTCGCTCCCAAAGGCCCTGTCTCCTCGGTTGTTGGCGGCTGAGTTCTTCGCCGGAATCGGGCTAGTCAGAACTGCCCTTGAGCAAGCGGGGATCGATGTCGTTTTTGCCAATGACATCGAGCCTGTCAAGCATCGCCTCTACAGCGCAAATCACCCCGACGAGCACTTTGTTCTGGCTGACGTTCGTCGCATTGCTGGAGGCGACCTTCCAGATATTCATATCGCCACTGCATCATTTCCCTGTACCGATCTCTCGCTGGCTGGGAATCGAGCTGGCCTCGATGGCAGCGAATCCAGCATGTTCTGGGAGTTCGCACGAATACTTGATGAGATGGGTGATCGTCGTCCGCCGGTCATTTTGCTTGAGAATGTGCCGAGTTTTGCAACGTCGAGGGACGGCAACGATCTCGCTGCCGCCTTGCGCGAATTGAACCGCCTGGGCTACAGCTGCGATGTTTTTCTGATGGACGCGAGTTGGTTCGTGCCCCAGAGTCGACCGAGACTCTTTGTTGTTGGTACGACTAGGCCGGTAGAGCCTACGACCGATTGGAGCCCTTCTCCGCTTCGTCCAGAATGGCTTCTGAGGTTTATGTCTCGGAACCCAGATCTCGCATGGTGCGATATGGCGACTCCCGCACCTCTTCCGGCTCAGAAGACATTGCGTTCTATCGTCGAGCGTCTGCGATCCGCAGATCCGCGATGGTGGGATGGCGAGCGAGCCGAGCGATTTTTGCAATCACTGTCGCCGCTTCAGGCTATGCGCTTGCAGACTATGGAACACGCGCGGCGCAAGACTTGGGCGACTGCATACCGACGGACGCGACGCGGCAGGGCTGTATGGGAGATTCGCGGAGATGCTCTCAGCGGCTGCTTGAGAACCCCACGCGGGGGCTCGAGTCGCCAGGCGCTGGTCGAGGCCGGCCGCGGACAATGGAGAGTTCGGTGGATGACCCCTAGGGAGTATGCACGCCTACAAGGTGCTGATGGATACGAGCTTGCAGACGTCACGGATAATCAGGCTATGTTCGGGTTTGGCGATGCTGTTTGTGTCCCCGCTGTCGTTTGGGTCG
Organism: Solirubrobacterales bacterium; assembly: GCA_033856195.1. Lineage (GTDB taxonomy): Bacteria > Actinomycetota > Thermoleophilia > Solirubrobacterales > 70-9 > VRUE01. Next base: position 51,933 of record JAWVFL010000029.1, read on the forward strand.
CGCGACATTGTCTGCGCCCTGCAGCGGAGTCCGCCATTGCATATTCAGCCCGGTCGGCGCTTACCAAGGCTGCTTAGTGGCCAAGAATCCACCGGCTGAGGTCGCAAAGATTCGAAAGGCGATTCGTACGTTCTTCGACACCGTTGATGAGGCCAGCGGAAGAAAGATTGGGAGCGCGAAGTGTGGCGTCTACGCGTTCTACGATTACGAAGACGAGCCTATTTATGTGGGGCAGACGATTGAGAATCTAAGTGGTCGTATCGGTCGTCATCTAACTGGCCGTCGCTCTGATGCCGTAGCAAAGTATGTGCTCGATCCATTCGAGGTGCTCTCGATTGAGATCTGGCCGATGTTCTCGCTTGAGGATAGTTCCGTTGAAGCGAGGAAGCTGGTTGTGGATGCGGCCGAGTACGAGGTGTTTCAGAAGGTTCTCGCTGAGTCAAAGTTTGGCGCAGTACTCAACGAGGGCGATATTCCCGAGCCGTTCCAGCGAATCAAGCTTCCCCAGTCTTGGAAAGGCCGGATCATTCCGGAGGAGTTGCATGAGGAGCGCAAGCATCCAGACATTCGTTTGGCGCGGCGAGCGGGCACGATTGCCAATCTCGCGCGCCTGATCTCCGAACGGTCAGTCGAAGACAACATACGACAGACCCTGCTAGTACAGGCTCAGCGCCTTGAGCATTTGGCTCGGCAGCGTCTTAACGACTAATGGCCGACACCTACTCTCCTGAGGTTCGAAGTCGAGTGATGGCTCGCATAAAAGGACGCGATACTGGCCCGGAGTTAGCGTTGCGCCGAGCGCTGTTTGCTGATGGGATTCGAGGATGGCGATGCAATCGAAAGTCCCTCCCCGGTAAGCCGGATCTCGCATTTGGGCGGGCTCACCTCGTCGTATTTGTCGATGGCGGATTCTGGCATGGGCACCCAACTAAGTATTGGCAGGGTCGTAGCAGCTCGTACTGGGATAAGAAGATCAGAGGAAACCAGGAACGAGATCGCCGAGTTACGTCCGAACTTGAGGGACTGGGGTGGACCGTTCTGCGCTTCTGGGATTTCGAGATCGAAAAGGACCTCACAGCTGTGGTTGAGCAGGTAAAGGTCGCGCTTGCCGCGTCGAGCGGGAATTCTCGGTAGCCAATCCGAAAGGCCGAGAAGAGTTATCAGGCTCCTCCTGGAAGAGAAGGCGCGATCGATATGCGCCGCTCCTGGCGCTGTAGCTATAAACACCGGGCCCCTAGAGCCGGGGACGTCGTCGAATCGCGCGCTGTGGTTTCAGTGATCGCATTTCTGCCTTCTCTTCAGCGAATCCGCCCCCGCTATGGGCTTATCGGAGCAAAAGCTCCGCTTCCCTTGACTTGACTGAAGGTGCGTTGACATGAGAGGCTTCACCCGCTAGGACGATGCGCCCCAGATCAGGGGTTTGTTCCTTTCTCGAGACAATCTAAACTCCCGATGTGTGGCAGCGATGACAGCGCTTCGGCTTCGGTTCGGCGGATCATCCTGCTGGGCGCTGATCGGCGCGACGCTCGCGCTGACAATCGCGGTGCTCATACCGGCGAGGGCGGATGCCTTTGGCACCTTCACCAACGGTGTGCTCACGATTAATGGAGGCGAGGGAAAAATCGTTCCTCGCTGCGCGAGCGACGGCGAGATCACCGTCAGCGGCGTTTTCGTCGACAACGGTGCTGCCTACTGCCGCGACTTGAGGCGAATCGAGGCTTCTTCGTCCGTGTCCACCCTCTTCGACTTCTCGCAGCTGCCCGATAGCCTCGGCGGCGGCCAGGGGCCGATCGAGATCCACGCCATCTCCACGGTGAGCGATCCGACCGAATTCTCCGACGACAAGTTCATCGGGGCTCCGGGTCACATCAACATCTTCGACGGGGGACTCGGCTTCGACTCCATCACCGGCGGCAACCTCAACGACAGCCTGAGTGGCGGCGCGGACAGCGACAAGATCGACGGCGGGCGCGGAGATGACATTCTCCGCGGCGGTTCTGCGGCGGACAAGCTGCTCGGCGGGCCCGGCCGCGACACTTTGAAGGGCGGCACCGGGAGCGACAAGCTGCTCGGCGGCCCCGGTAAGGACACCGAAAAGCAGTAGCCAGCCTGGGTCAAGACGCCGGGAGGTAGGTGAGAAGGACCACTCCGGAGTCGAACCGCTTCACGTCGTCGAGCTCCATCCGGACGGTTCCCCTATCGCCGAGCACGTGGACGTTTCCCTCGCCCCAGACGAGCGGGTTCAGGTAGATCTCGTACTCGTCGATCAGGCCCTTCTCGGCGAGGGCGTACGCGAACTCGCCGCTTCCGTGCATGAACAGGTCACCGTCGACCTCGTCCTTCAGCTTCGGGATCGAGTCCTCGAGGTCCCCCTCGAGCAGGGTCGCGTTCCACTCGAGATCGCCGGACAGGGTATTGGAGCCGACGTACTTCGGCATCGGGTTGATCATGTCCGCCCACTTGCCCGACTGGCTCGGCCAGTATCCCGCCAGCCCCTCGTAGGTCTTGCGGCCCAGCACCAGCCCGCTGGATCTCACCTGACGCTCGAACGAGTAGTCGCCGTGGTCCCCGTTCGGTTGCACCCACTCGCCGACCGGGTCTATGACGCCGTCGAGGGTGGCCTGCGTTGACGCGATCAGCTTTCCCATCTCGATTCTCCTTCGGTTGCGGGAGCTCTCTGAGCTTCCTCTACCCATGAGACGAACGAGGACGCGCGAATTCGACAGGATCGCGGTATGCGGTTCACGCGTTTGGAGTTGGAGGCATTCCGCGGCAGCGAGGTCGACGATCTCGTCGGGCCGGGGCTCAGGCTGCTGTTCGTCGGCATCAACCCAGGCCTGTGGACGGCTGCGGTCCGAACCCACTTCGCGCATCCCACCAACCGTTTCTACCCGGCGTTGGCCACTGCGGGCATCACCGACTACGAGGTCGATCGGGTCGCCGGGATGACCGATGCCGATCGCGCGCATCTCGTGGCGCGGGGCGTCGGGATCACCAACCTCGTGCGACAGGCCACGGCGCGCGCCTCCGAGCTCTCGCGCGAGGAGCTGCGCGAGGGCGGCGCGCGGCTGCAGCGGTTCGTCGCCAAACATCGGCCTGCGGTCGTCGCGATCGCCGGCGTCACCGCCTACCGCGACGCGTTCGGCGAGCGAGGCGCGGTCTTGGGTCGGCAGCCGGACACGCTCGATAGCGCAATCCGCTGGTCCAATGCGGCGCTCTGGGTGGTCCCCAACCCGAGCGGACTCAACGCTCACGAGACGGTCACGACACTCGCCGCCGCCTATGCGGCGCCGGCCGCCGAGGCCGGCGTCATCGCTGGTTGACGCGCGGCCGCGGCGCTTGTCCGCGTAGTGGGGCCAGGGCAGCGGAAAGACTGGCGCATAGCAATACTGCTATACATAGCAAGCTTGCTATGGCAAAGCAGGAGCCAAGATCTTCTCGCCGGCTGGACGAGCGAATCGCGTCCCTCCGCGGGGCTGTGGGCGGCGCGTCCAACGCCGACGAACGGGAGCTGTTCGGCCTGATTGCGGAGCTGGTCGCCGAGCGGCGGAAAGCTTGGGGCGTCTCCCAGCGTGAACTGGCTGAGCTCTGCGGGACGACGCAGTCCGCGATCGCCCGGGTAGAGCGGGGCGCGCGGCCGCCCCGGATCGACACCCTGGCGCGCATTGCCACGGCCCTCGACTGCGAGCTGGTTATCGAGCTTCGCCCCAGAACGAATCCGCCTCACGGCGGCAAAGGAGGAGAGACAGGATGAGCGAGCGCAGCAGCAGATTCCGGCCCGCGGGTAGCCGCGTGGGGGAGGGGGAGATCGAGACGAGCACCGCCGAGAAGGTCCTTGCCCTCGTCCTCGCCGTCTTCATCGCGATCGGCGCTATCTGGGGCTACTTCAAGCTCGATGAGATTGCCAAGAGCGACTCGATCGCCTATGTGCCGGCCCAGAAGCTCATCGGTGCGGAGGAGTTCTCGGCGATCAAGGAGCACCGGCAGGCGATTCGTTCGGTCGAAAGGGCTCGGCGGGAGCGGCGGGCGGCCACTCGCAGGTTGGAGCTCCGCCGCGAGGCCTACCGAACGGCTCTGGACGCCAACGAACCGTCGGCTGGGCTGCGGGCTGAGTACGAGTCCGCTCAGGCCGGGCTCACGTCTGCGTCGAGAGAGCTGGAAGGCGCCGTCAGGATCGAGCCGCAGACTCGTCCGGGCGCGGTGGAGGCACAGCAGCGACTGAGCGAGCTGCGACAACGCGCCGCGGAGCAGGAAGACGAGGATCGCGCCCACCACGACCGGATCGTCTTCCTCCTGCGCCTGGTCTTGCTGATCTTGATGCTCGCGACCGCCTACTGGCTGCTAATCCGCCTGCGGTCCCGGAACTCGCGCTATCTCCCTGCCGCGCTTGCCTGGATCGGGGCCACCGCGGTTCTTGCAGCCGTCATGGCAGCGGACTACACCGACAACTACATCGAGTTCGCCGCGGTCGGGCCTCTGGCGATCTCGATCGCTGGAATAGCCGTGACCCTGGTTGCATTCGTCGCCCTGCAGCGTTTCCTCGCAAAACGAGTCCCGGCACGGCGGGTTCGCCGCGGAGAGTGTCCCTTCTGTGGATTCCCCCTCCGCGACAAGCCGCACTGCGAGGGGTGCGGGCGAGCGGTGATCGCCAGCTGTTCGAGTTGCCACGAGGATCGCCGGGTCGGCACGCCTCGGTGTGGCAACTGCGGCAATCCCTAGCTAAAGGCACCCCATGACGCTCGCCGGGGCCGCCCCGGCCGGGGCCATGTACCCGGCCGGGCGTCCCTTCACGTAGATCGTCCTGACTGCCGGCTTGCGCCTGAGGTGGCCGCGGGCGATTTCACGTGCCGCGGTAAGAATCTCCGACGGCCAACCCTGGCCGTGGGGCGGCAAGGCATTCCCCCGATAGCCTTTTTCCCGGACCATCTGCAGGAGGACCGGCCAGTGGGGAGCCGTGGCCATCGCGTCAACCGCTTCCTGCGCCGCGGCGTCATCCCTGGTTCGGCTCGCGGACAGCCAGCGCTGGAGCCAGCCGCAAGCAACTGCTCCCGTCACCGACTTGCCGAGCATGAAGCGATCGGTGAGGGCGCTTTCGCTCTGCAGTGCGAAGCCTGACGGCACAGGTACGCCTCGGAAATGAAGGGCGGAGGCATCGAAGCCTGGCGGCACAGGTATATCTCGGAGCATCTGCGCGATCGCTGCCGAGCGTGCCGCGGGACGAAGGACTTCGGCTGGCATCGCACCGAGCCAGGCGTCGACGCCGACCGGCCGCAGCGAATGCAGCACGGCCTCATATTCCTGTTTGTTGCCGAACGAGCCGTTGACCTCGATGAAGACGTTCCCCTGGGGCGAGAGGATCGTCGCGTAGTTCGGATGTTGTCCGGCGTAGGCGAAGGTGGTCGCCCTCTGGCCGAGGAGAGTCGAGGTCACCGGCGTGCTGACATGACAACAGGCATGATCGTTTTCGCGCAGCCTGTCTCGGTAGAAGCGAGCGGGATGCCAGGTGAGGTTGAGCTGGCGCCCGCCGGGGCCGTAGAGCGGGTGCTCGTCGTGCTTGTAGATCAGTTCGCCTCTATCGACTTCGAAGCTGCGGGCATGGACGATCGACCAGCCGGGTGCGGTGACGAGCAGGCGCGGGTTTGCTTCGGCCACCTTGACCGCAGCGGCCGCGAAGGTGGGGTGGGCGCCGTCCCTGACGGAATTGACGGAGCCGCCGGAGAGGAGAATCAGCGCAGCGATTACCGCAACGCAGGCGAGGCCGCCGAGGCTGAGCGAGGCGCCGCGATGCCGCGAGAAGACCCCACGGTGGGCCGCGCGGGTGCCGACGGCGTGCTCCCAAGCGACGCGGTCGCCGGCCGGGATCGGTCGCGAAGGAGACTCGCCGACAGCGATCGCCCCCTGCATGGCGAGCGAGAGCTCCGCGTCGGTGGTCGCCTTGCGCAGCTCCGTCGCGGAGGAGGGGTTGGCCGCCCGCATCGTGGCGAGCGCATCGTCGTTTCGGCTCCTGCGGGTCATTGAATCTCCTCGGCGGGGTTGGATACCGCGGTGCGGTCCTCTCGGGGCAAATGTCCGGCCGCTTCGAGTTGTTTCGCGAGCTTGCGGCGGGCACGGTGCAGCCGCACCCGGAAGGCGCCCGGCGAGCAGCCGAAAACCCGTGCCGCGTCGCGTGTGTCGAGCCCGTCCCAGGCGATCAGGCGCAGGACCTCGCGCTCCGGCTCGGCGAGGAGGGCGAAGGCGGCCGAGAAGGAGTCGCGGCGGCCGAGCGACTCGGCCGGATCGGATGCCGGAGCGGCGGTGCCGCTCTCGTGCGCCAGGCGTAGGTCGAGATTGCGGCGGCGACTAGTCGACCGATGTTGGTTGGCGATGACGTGACCGGCGATCGCGTACAGCCAGGGCAGGGCGGGCTCGGGAATGCGGTCGCGCCGGCGCCAGGCGACCGCGAAGGTGTCCGCGACCACGTCCTCGGCGATCTCCCGGCCGGAGACGCGCCGCATCGAGAAGGCGAGCACCTGCGCGTAATGGTTGCGAAAGCAGCGCTCGAAGCGGTCGCGGTAGATGTCCGGGAGCGCGTTCGGCGGATCGTCGACTGGAAGCATCTAGGAGTAAATGTGCGGCCAGGCGCGGTTGTTACACCCTGCCTGGCGCAGCAGGAGGAGCCGCTAGGCCGTGAGCCGGACCGGAAGCGTTTTGAGCTGGCTCAGGAAGGCCGACTCGACGAAGGTTGGCTTGCCATCGAGAGTCATGTCCGGGTAGCGGGCGAGGGTCTCCTCCAGGAGGATCTTCAGCTCGAGGCGGGCCAGCGCCGTGCCGAGGCAGAAGTGGCGGCCGCCCGCGCCAAAGGCCTGGTGCTCCGGATTGCGGTGGACGTCGAAGCGGTCGGGGTCCTCGTAGCGGCTGGCATCGCGATTCGAGGACGCGTACCACATCACGACCTTCTCGCCCTGCTTGATCTTTTGGCCGTTCAGAACGGTGTCCTTGGTCGCGGTGCGGCGGAAATGGGCGAAGGCGGGGAACATTCGCAGTGACTCCTCGACCACGCCGGGAATCAAAGCCGGGTCGTCGAGGACGAGTTGACGCTGGTCGGGGTCTTCCAGAAGCGCCCGCATCCCGCTGCAGTAGGTCGCCTTGGTGCTGTCGTTGCCGGCGGCGACGAGGAGGAAGAAACCCATCACGATCTCGTGCTCCTCGAGCCTCTCGCCTTCGACCTCGGCATTGACGAGGACCGTCGTGAGATCATCGGTCGGACTCTCGCGTCGCTCGGCGATCATCGTGCTGCAGCGGGCGAAGATTTCGGCGACCGCTTTCTGGATCACGGCTTCGATGCTGTCGGCGCCGTCCGGGCTGTAATCCGGGTCGCTCGCCGCCAGGGCCATATTCATCAACTCCGCCCAGGCTGCGTCGTCCTCCTCCGGGATCCCCATGAAGCTGCCGATCACCCGCGACACCGCGGGCTGGGCAACGTCGGTAACGAGGTCGCATCTCTCACGGCCCTCGAGACGATCGAGCACGTCGACGACGATCTTGCGGATCGACTCCTCGTGGGCGGCGATTCGCTTCGGTGTGAAGCCGGCCTGGAAGAGGGCCTTGAGGCGGTCGTGCTTGGGTGGGTCCATGCCGATGAACATCGCCCGCGCCAGCTCGATGGGGAAGACCTCGTCGATCACGACGACGCCGCCAAGTTCGGAGGAATAGGTCTCCCAATCACGGCTGATCGCATGGACGTCGTCGGCCGTCGTCGCCGACCAGAAGCCCGCGGCCTCCGGCAGCTCGGTGACTTCAGATGTCCAGTGAACCGGGCAGCGCCCGCGCATCTGCTCGAACAAAGCGTGGGGTGGGCCGTCGACCCAGTGCTCGCGCTCGAGCACGAGCTCGTCCTCGAGGCTCCGCGCCGCCTTCGCGCTCTTCGCCTGGTCGGTCACCGTCCCGGATACTACTGGCTGGCTGGCCAGTTCTGCGAGCGGCCAGCCCCCGGTTCCTACACTGGCTTTGTGACGCCGGAGAAGCTCGCCAACCTCGCACACTTGCGCCGCGCCCGCGATCTGATCGACCGCGAGTACGCGCGCCCGCTGGACGTCGCCGCGCTCGCCCGCGCTGCGTTGATGTCGACCGCGCACTTCTCGCGGCAGTTCCGCGCGACGTACGGGGAGACGCCCTACGGGTATCTGATGACACGGCGAATCGAGCGAGCCAAGGCGCTGCTGCGCCTCGGCGACCTGTCGGTCACCGAGGTCTGCATGGCGGCCGGGTGTACGTCGCTCGGCTCGTTCAGCGCTCGCTTCACCCAGCTGGTGGGCGAGACGCCGACGGCCTACCGGGCCCGTGACCACGGCGCGCTCGCGGGCGTGCCGGGCTGCATCGCCAAGGACCTCACCCGCCCCAGTCGCGAACCGAGCAGGATCGGAGAAACGCAGGGAGCGCTGGCTCCCTAACGTTGGGGCCATGAACCTCACTCTCTCCCAATGCTTCGTCATCGTCCATGACCCCGACCTCGCACTTGCCTTCTACCGCGACACGCTCGGCCTCGAGCTGCGCAACGACGTCAACAAAGGGGACTTCCGCTGGATCACCGTCGGCGCCGCCTCTCAGCCCGGCGTCGCGATCGTCCTCACGAACTACCTGAACGGCAGCCCCGCCGACGGCGACGCGGTTGCCGCCCTCGTCGCCAAGGGCGCCCTGAACGGCGTCCACTTCCACAGCGACGACCTCGATGCCGCCTTCGAGAAGGTGGACGCCTCGGGCGCCGAGATCGTGCAGGAGCCGACCGACCAGCCGTGGGGCACGCGGGACTTCGCCGTGCGTGACCCCTCCGGCAATCTGGTGCGCATCGACCAGCCGCCCGCCGCGTAGAGCCAGTGAGCAAGAGGAAGGACGCGCGGTCTCCGGCCGCGCACGCTGCCGACAGCCACGATCTGATCCGCGTGCACGGCGCGCGCGTGAACAACCTCAAGGACCTCAGCGTCGAGATCCCGAAGCGCCGGCTGACGGTGTTCACCGGCATCTCCGGCTCGGGCAAGAGCTCGCTGGTGTTCGGCACGATCGCCGCGGAGTCGCAGCGGCTGATCAACGAGACCTACAGCGCCTTCGTGCAGGGCTTCATGCCGACGCTGGCGCGACCCGAGGTCGACGTGCTCGACGGGTTGACGACGGCGATCATCGTCGACCAGGAGCGGATGGGTGCCGACACCCGCTCCACGGTCGGCACCGCCACCGATGCCAACGCGATGTTGCGCATCCTCTTCAGCCGGCTCGGCAAGCCGCACATCGGCTCGCCCAACGCGTTCTCCTTCAACGTCGCCTCGGTCCGGGCGAGCGGTGGGATCACGATCGAACGCGGTGCCAAGAAGACCGTGAAGGCGACCTTCAGCCGCACCGGCGGCATGTGCACGCGCTGCGAGGGCCGGGGCTCGGTCACCGACTTCGACCTCTCCCAGCTGTACGACGACAGCAAGTCGCTCAACGAAGGAGCGCTGGCGATCCCCGGCTACAGCATGGATGGCTGGTACGGCCGCATCTTCAGGGGCTGCGGCTTCTTCGACCCCGACAAGCCGATCCGCAAGTTCACCAAGAAGGAACTGGGTGACCTGCTCCACAAGGAGCCGACCAAGATCAAGGTCGACGACGTCAACCTGACCTACGAAGGCCTGATCCCGAAGATCCAGAAGTCGTTCCTCGCCAAAGATCCGGAGGCGATGCAGCCGCACGTCCGGGCGTTCGTGGACCGGGCCATCACCTTCACCACCTGCCCCGAGTGCGACGGCACCCGGCTCAGCGAGGCGGCCCGGTCGTCGAAGATCAAGAAGGTCAGCATCGCCGACGCCTGCGCGATGCAGATCACCGACCTGGCCGAGTGGGTCGGCGGCCTCGACGAGCCGTCGGTGGCGCCGCTGCTCGAGGCGCTGGGGGAGACCCTCGACTCGTTCGGGGAGATCGGGCTGGGCTACCTCTCGCTCGACCGGGCGTCGGGCACGCTGTCGGGCGGCGAGGCGCAGCGCGTCAAGATGATCCGCCAGCTCGGCTCCTCGCTCACCGACGTCACCTACGTCTTCGACGAGCCGACGATCGGGCTGCACCCGCACGACATCCAGCGGATGAACGACCTCCTGCTGCGGTTGCGCGACAAGGGCAACACCGTGTTGGTCGTGGAGCACAAGCCCGAGGCGATCGCGATCGCCGACCACGTCGTCGACCTCGGCCCGCGCGCCGGGGCCGAGGGCGGAGAGGTGGTGTTCGAGGGCAGCGTCGAGGGCCTGCGGGCCAGCGACACGCTCACCGGGCGGCACCTGGACGACCGCGCCTCCCTCAAGCCTTCGGTGCGGACCTCGTCGGGCGCTCTGGAGGTGCGGGGCGCCAGCACCCACAACCTGCAGGACGTCGGCGTCGATATCCCGCTCGGGGTCCTGGTCGTCATCACTGGGGTGGCGGGCTCGGGCAAGAGCTCGCTGATCGACGGCTCGGTGTCCGGGCAAGACGGGGTGGTGACGGTCGACCAGGCCGCGATCCGTGGCTCGCGGCGGAGTAACCCGGCGACGTACACCAAGCTGCTCGATCCGATCCGCAAGGCGTTCGCGAAAGCCAATGGCGTGAAGCCAGGGCTGTTCAGCGCCAACTCCGACGGTGCCTGCCCCAACTGCAACGGCGCCGGCGTCGTCTACACCGACCTGGCGATGATGGCCGGCGTCGCCACCATCTGCGAGGAGTGCGAGGGGAAGCGGTTCCAGGCCGAGGTACTCGAGTACAAGTTCGGCGGCAAGGACATCAGCGAGGTGCTGGCGATGTCGGTGACCGAGGCCGAGGAGTTCTTCGGCGACGGCAAGGCGCAGATCCCGGCGGCTCACAAGATCCTGCAGCGGCTCGCCGACGTCGGGCTCGGCTACCTCGGCATCGGCCAGCCGCTCACCACGCTGTCCGGCGGCGAGCGGCAACGGCTCAAGCTCGCAACCCAGATGGCCGAGAAGGGCGACGTCTACATCCTCGACGAGCCGACCACCGGCCTCCACCTCGCCGACATCGAGCGGCTGCTCGGCCTGCTCGACCGGCTCGTCGACTCCGGCAAGTCGGTGATCGTCATCGAGCACCACCAGGCGGTGATGGCGCACGCCGACTGGATCGTCGACCTCGGCCCCGGCGCCGGCCACGACGGCGGCCGGATCGTCTTCGAGGGCACGCCCGCCGACCTCGTTGCGGCGCGCTCCACCCTCACCGGTGAGCATCTCGCGGCCTACGCCGGCACCTGACCGGGCCCAAACAGCGTCGATCGACTCAGGGGAGGAGGTCTATAATTTCGGGACTGCAAAATTTCGCGTTTATGGGGCAGGGGAAGCGGGAGACATGGCCTCGAAGTTCACGGGACAGCTTCGTAATAGGCCCAGGAGCTCCGCCAAACGGCGTGCGGCCGCGGCATGCGTCATCTGCGCCTTCGTTCTCGGCCTTTGTCCCCCCGCCCAGGCGACGGTCATGCGCTCGGGCACTCTCCACGCAACCGTGGCCGACAACTTCCGGACCGGCGAATCCACCACGCGATACACGCTGAAGTCCGGACGACAGGAGACCGTCGTGCGGCCGACCGAGTTGGCGGCGGAACCGGGAGATCGGGTCGTTGTTACGGGAGCTCTTCATGGCGATCGGCTCGTGGGCACGGTCGAGGCAACGACCGCGAGCCAGCCCGCGACGATTCCGGCGGGACCGCGAAAGACTGCGGTGCTTCTCATCACCTTCCCCGGCTATTCCGCCGGACCCTGGTCCCAGGAATCGGCCCGCTCGGAGGTCTTCACCGGGACCAACTCGGCCAGCTCCTTCTTCCAGGAGGAGTCCTACGGTGGGATCTCCCTGACCGGGAAGCTGCGCGAAGACGGCGACGTGTTCGGCTGGTTCAGCCTCGACACGTCCACCGCGGGCTGTCCGTACTGGGAATGGCAGAGCAAGGCCAAGGAAGCCGCCGCCGACGCTGGGATCGACCTCAGCGGCTACCAGCACCTGATCTACATGATGCCCTTTCAGGGTCTTCAGGGCACGTGCTCCTGGTTTGGAATTGGGGCCCTTAACTCCGACTGGGTGATGATCAACGGGGACTTCGGGATGAAAATAGTCGCGCACGAGCTGGGCCATAACCTCGGTCTCCTCCACGCCGGCAGCTGGACGTGCACCTCTGGTGGGGTGAGGGTCCAGATCAGCGATAACTGCACGACCACCGAGTACGGGGACCCCTTCGACGCGATGGGCAGCACCGCCGCTCGGCACAACAACGGCTGGAACCTGGCGAAGCTCGGCATCCTCACGCCGGAAAACGTCGAGACGATCGAAGCCTCGGGCACCTATTCGATGCACTCCGCGCTTCACCCCACCGCGGAACCGACGGTCCTGCGCATTCCCCGCGAAAGGACCATCGACGGCGACGTCACCTCCTGGTACTACCTCGAGGTGAGGGAGAAAGGCGGTGTCTTCGAGAACGTCATGGACCCCTCCATGACGGGCGTCTCGATCCGAATCGCACCGAACCCGAGCTTCTCGCCGGAGACGCTGCTGCTCGATGCCAACCCCGCAACCGCCACGTTCGAAGACGCGCCGCTCGGGGCGGGGCGTACCTTCGACGCCGGGGGGCCGGTGCAGATCACGACTCTGTCGGCCGGTGGAGGGAGCGCGACCGTCTCGGTCGAGCTCGACGAAGAATCGCCCACCGCGCCGACCGGCCTTACGGCAACCGGGGGGGTCAAAGGCGTGCAGCTGCAGTGGAAAGCGAGCACCGACGACTTCGGCGTTGACCGGTACGTCGTCTTCCGTGACGGCAGCGTGATCGGAACCCCCGCGAGCGCCGGCCTCTTCGACTCCCTCGCTTCAGTCGGCGATCACGAATATGTCGTCTACGCGGAAGACGCGAACGGGAACCGGAGCGCTGCATCGAACCCGGCGACGGGGACGGTCGAGCCCGACGAAGCGCCGCCCACCGCTCCGACCGGCCTCACGGCGGCCGTGGGGCTGGAAGGCGTGCAGCTGCAATGGGGGGCGAGCACCGACGACCTCGCCGTCGACCAATACGTCGTCTTCCGTGACGGCAGCGAGATCGAAACCTCAGGGAGCGCCAGCTTTTTGGACCCAGGCGCCCCCGTTGGCGATGACGAGTACGTCGTCTACGCGGAAGACGCGGCCGGGAACCGGAGCGACGCGTCCGAGCCGGCGTCCGTGACGGTCCCCGTGATGTCGGGGCCCTTCTGCGCGGCCGCTTCCTGCGCGGTCGGGTTCAGGTATTCGGGGACGACGGCGACGTGGACGGTGCCGCCCGGCGTCGGCAAAGCCGACTTCACCGTCGAAGGCGCACGGGGCGGTGGCACCGGCTCCAACTTCGGGGCCCGCGTCGCGGCGACGCTTGGATCGCTGACGGCTGGCGAGGCGGCGACGCTGAGCGTCGGTGGCGCGGGCAAGCCCTACTCCGAAGGGGGCGAGGGTGGCTTCGGCGGCGGCGGCGATGGCACGCTCGGTGCCGGCGGCGGCGGCCTCAGCTCGGTTGAGCTCGACTCGACGCTGATGCTGCTCGCCGGTGGCGGTGGCGGCAGGGGCGCAAGCGGCGTCAACGCGATCACCGGGGCGCAACCGACCGGCGGTAGCGGCGGGTATGGGGGAGAACTGGGCGGGTCGGGGAGCAGCGGCGGCGCGACGGACGCACTAGGAGCGACGCTGGGTAAGGGTGGTGGCGGCACTTCTGGCGGCAACGGTGCCGCAGGGGGTGCCGGGGGGAATGTGACCGGGGCCAGCACCTGCCCAGGGGGCGCTGAGGCCGGTGCCGCGGGCACCTTCGGCGGCAGCTTCGTAGGCGGCGGCGGCGCCCCTGCGGCCGGTGGCGGTGGCGGTGGCGGTTACGTCGGCGGGGGGCAGGGGGGTGGAGGCGCCCACGACGAATGTGGAGACGCGGCAGGGTCGGGAGGAGGAGGTGGCGGCTCCAGCTTCGCCGCGCCTGGACTCTCGGTCACGTACACGGCCGCCGCCCGGACCGGTGATGGGCAGGTGTTGATCTCCTACTCGAACCCGATCACGGCAGTGACTCACAAATACATGACGATGCCAGACCAAGAGCTTGTCGTGTCCGCCGCCGCGGGCGTGCTCTCGGGCGCTTCCGGCCCCAGCGGCGTTCCCCTTTCGGTGAGCGTCGTCAGTCCTCCTGCCCACGGCTCCTTGACGCTGGCTGACGACGGATCGTTCACCTACGCGCCCACCTCTGGCTATGCCGGCGGGGACTCCTTCGCCTATCGGGTTGCCGACTCCTCGGGCAACTATGCGACCGCCCAGGTGACCCTGACGGTTGCGGCTCCTCCGTCGGCGTCGATCTCCGCGCCACCAGGCGGCGGCGCCTATGCGCTCGGTCAGGTGGCACCGACGGCCTTCTCTTGCAGCGAGGGGGCAGGTGGGACCGGCCTAGTCTCCTGCAACGACTCGACTGCCGCCAAAACCAAGAGTGGAGGCGCCGGTCGCCTGGACACCTTGACGGTGGGGCTCCACGCTTACACGGTTACCGCCGTCTCCAAGGACGGTCTGACGGGCAGCGCGTCGATCAGCTACATGGTCGTGTCGGAGCCCGAGCCGCCGAAAAGCACTGAAGGTTCCCCGAAAAGCCCCGAGGATCCGCCGCCCAGGATCAATTTCTCACTCAGCGTCGAGATGGAGTCGCTGCCCGAACTGCTTCGGACCCGGCAGCTGGTCCTCGTCATAAGTATGAACAAGGCGGCGAAGGTGTTGCTGGCCGGCAGGGCGAAGCTCGAGGTCCGCACCCATGGCACGGGGCGGACGAGGTCTGTCGAGGTGTTCAAAGGCAAGACGATTGGCTTCGTCGGGCCGGGCGAGAAGAGGGTGACGCTGGCGCTGTCGCGGAAGGGGCGCAAGGCACTTCGCCGCCTGCCCGAGCTGAGGCTCGCGATCGCTGGCGAGGCGACTGACGAGGCTGGCGAGGCGGCGAGGAGGACGGTGGCGCTGACCTTGCAGCGGTGAGCGCGCGGATGTCAAGGACGCGGACCTCGAAATGAGCCTTGCGCGGTCGATGGAGGGGATCCCAGGGTAAGCTCCGCTCCGCGGTGACAGACAAGAGCGCCAAAGCCGCCTACGAAGCCTTTGCCCCGATCTACGACGACTTCAACCACGCCAATGACTACGAGGCGTGGTTCGGCGTTCTGCTGCCGGAGCTTGAAAAGCGTGGACTGCGAAAGGGGCGGCTGCTCGACGTCGGCTGCGGAACCGGTAGAGCCTTCGAGCCAATGCTTCAGCGTGGCTGGGGCATTCAGGGTTGCGACGTCTCGCGGGAAATGCTGGCGCGAGCGCGGAGGAAATTCGGCGACGCGGTCTCGCTCGATGAGGCCAATGCCCGCGACTTGCCTGTATATGGGAAGTTTGAGCTGGTCTGGGCGCTAAACGACATCGTCAACTACCTGACCGAGGACGGGGATCTCGAGCGGGCTTTGGTGGGAATGCGAGCCAACCTGACCGCAGGCGGGCTGATCCTTTTCGACGCCGACACGATCGGGTTGTTCCAGGCGAACTTCGCCAGCGGCGATTCCGATTGGATGAGCGTTGGCCAGTGGACCTGGAAAGGACTCAGCAGTGACGTCGAGCCCGGCGGCACACTCGAGGCTGAGGTCTCGGGAGACGGCGTCGAGACCCACGTTCACCGCGAGCGCCACTACACGGGGGAGCAGGTACGCGGGGCGATGGCAGCCGCGGGCCTGGAATGCCTCGCCGCGCTTGGCCAGCACGACGTTGACGGAAAGGTGGTACTGAGCGAGTCACCCGACGAGATGCGCGACCACAGGGTGATCTACATTGCCTGCGCGGCAGGTCGTCGAGGTGCCTCCTCATCGGTTGAAGCAACAACCGGTTGAACCAGGGTCACCTAGCGCGCCTCCAGAGATTTCGCGAGCCGTGTCGATTTTCGATGGCTCCGTTCGTCGTAGTGGGTAAAGGCGGGAATATCGGGAATACCGACCTTCCGCGAAGACGATTGAAAGGACGGCGTGATGAGAGTGATGGCGATAGTCAAGGCGACCAAGGACTCCGAGGCCGGCGTGATGCCGAGCGAGGATCTGCTCGCCGAGATGGGCGAGTTCAACGAAGAGATGGTCAAGGCCGGGGTGTTGCTGGCCGGGGACGGCCTGCACCCGACCTCGAAGGGCGCCCGGGTCAGCTTCGGCGGCGACGGCGAGCGGATCGTGATGGACGGCCCTTTCGCTGAGACCAAGGAGCTGGTTGCCGGCTACTGGCAGATGCAGGTGCGCTCCTTCGAGGAGGCGGTGGAGTGGATCAAGCGCTGCCCCAACCCGCACGACGAGCCGGGCGAGATCGAAATTCGCCAGGTCTTCGAGGCGGAGGACTTCGGCGAGGAGTTCACGCCGGAGCTGCGCGAGCAGGAGGAGCGCATCCGGGCACAGGCGGAGCAGAACCAGTCGCCGTAGGACGCGGCCCTACTGGGGGACCCGGGCATTCCACTCTCGTTCGACCTGGCGCATCAGCGCTGGGTAGACGATCCAATATCGGAACGGCTTGATCAGGGCCATGTATCCCTTGCCGAGCGGGCCGCGCGGCTTGACGTAGACGGCCATCTGGCCTTGGTAGTGGCCTTCGCCCTGGTCGACCCAGGCCAGGTGCATCACGCCGTGCACGGTCTGGTTCGATACCTCCGCGGCAAACTCGACATCGGTGCGATAGAGGGGTTCGAAAGGCAGGGAGTCGAAACAGAGGTCCGCCGCGGTGTTACGGAGATCGTCCGGCAGCCGGTCGGTCAGCGAGACTTCGCGCCGACCTGGAATCGGCAGTTTGCTCGCGGCGTCATCTTGACCGCTGTCAACCGGAGCCGAAATCCTGCCGAGATCAAACCACCTGCCGAGGCGATCGCGGAGGTTCCACAGCAGGCGCGTGGGGAGGGACTTCACTGTGGTCGGATTGCTGGCGGCCATCATCTCGAGCAGCGTTTGGAAATCCTCTATACCACCGTGCACGGGGAGGGCCCAGACGTCCTCCAGAGTGAAGTCTGGCGCGATCTCGCGAATGCGCCAGGGGCGAGATTCGTGTGCTGCGTTCGGAAGCCTCATGCCGGTCCTCTCTTGATCCATACGATGTCGTATGGATGCTAGGCAGGGCGCTTGCATCTGTCAATACGGTGCCGTATAGATAGGTGATGGCCAATGTCCGGACTCCGCGCAGCGCCTGGGTTGGCGCAGCACTGCAGGCTCTGGCAGCAGGAGGACCCGATGCTGTGCGGGTCGAGGCGCTGGCGGCATCCCTGGGGGTGTCGAAGGGGGGCTTCTACTGGCACTTCAAGGATCGTCGGGCGCTGCTCGGGGAGATGCTCGACACCTGGGAGAAGGATGTCGTCGAGGACGTCATCGCGCGGGTCGAGAGCCAGCCAGCCGAGCCGCGGGCCAAGTTGCAGCAGCTCTTCGAGCTGGCCCCGTCGGTCGATTTTGCCGTTGAGCTGGCATTGCGGGACTGGTCGCGCCGCGACGGCGACGTCGCCGAGCGCCTGCACCGGATCGACACCCGGCGCATGGAGTACCTGCGCTTGCTGTTCGGGCAGTTCTGCGCGGACGAGAACGACGTCGAGGCACGCAGCATGCTGGCCTTCTCGTTGTTCATCGGCAGCTACTTCATCGCGGCCGAGCACGGCGACAAGACCCGCTCCCAGGTGCTGCAGCTCGCGATCGACCGGCTGCTCAGCGAGTCGTGGGATTGAGATGGCTGGCCGAGCCCGCCCGGTGTTGGTCTACGACGGGGCATGCGCGTTCTGCACGCGGTGCGCGCGCATCCTGGAGAGGATCGGGCCGGAGGCGGAGATCGTCGCCTGGCAGCTCGCCGACCTGGCGGAGCTGGGGATAACCGAGGAGCAGGCGGCGGATGCCGTGCAGTGGGTCTCGACCGACGGCACGGTTCGCTCGGGACACGAGGCAATTGCCGTCACGCTGGGGACTGCGGGACGGCCCTGGAAGATCGCCGGCCGTGCGCTCCTGCTGCCGGGGATCTCGTGGCTGGCGGCGAAGGCCTACCGGCTGGTCGCGGACAACCGATACCGGTTGCCGGGAGGGTCATGCCGGGTCCAGCCCCCGGTTCCTTAGGGCGCGCTCTCGCATCAGGAGGTAGAGGGGAAGGCCGAAGCAGAGGCCGACGAGGAGCGTGGCGGGAATGCAGAGCCACCATCGCTTGACCTGAGCCCTTGGCCCGTCGACGGTGGCCCAGGTGAAGAAGGCCAGCGCGGCGATGCCCAGGTCGACCAGCAGTTGGGTTGACGGGGTGCTGGCCGTCCACAGCGAGAAGTAGCCGCCGAGGTCGATGCCCTCACCGGCGAGGTACACGACGACAAAGGCGTTGGGCACGACGAAGCCGAGAACGGTCAGGGCCAGCAGCAGGCGCTCGACCCCGGTCTGGGAGTTCGCGGTGGCCATCTCGGAGTCGCTGACTCTAGTCGCCGCGCAACGACAACGGCCCCTGGCCGCAGCCGCCGCGTGACGGGTTCGGCGGGAGGGAGGCGCCGCGGCTGGCGGTGATCGGCCGCGTTGAGACCGTGGCCGCTTTGTCGGCGCGGCGGATTGCGGCGCGGAGGGTGCTGGCCCGGGGCGTCGGGGCGATCGAGCGGGTGGCCGCCGGTCCTGCGAACGGCTGCTGTGCGGCCCGGACGAGGCGGGTCACCGAACGCGGGCCTCCATAAGCGCGCAGGGTCCTCTCCAGGGAATAGATCGGCACTTCGCGGGCGCCCAGGGTCGCGGCCAGGCGGACGTCGCCGATCAGGCTCGAGAGGCGCCGGTAGGGGCCGCGGCCCGAGGACCCGAGGCTGATCTGTCCCACGCTGCCGTACTCGCGCTGGGCCGAGCGGAAGTAGGAGGAGATGATGCTCGGCCCGGGGTCGTGCCCCGAGTAGTAGGAGAAGACGCTGCGGTAGGCTTGGAAGTACAGCTCGTCCCACCCTGCAACCGGCAGGATGAAGTTGGCGGCGTCCTGGAGCGCAAGGCTGCCGTCGCCGATGTCGTCGAGGGCCGCGGGCATTGGCGCGGCCGAGACCCTGACGTCGTGGCGCCTGGCCCAGCGCGGGATGCGCGCGTACCCGCGCCAGGCCGCGCATTGCCCGGCGGGGTCGATCGTCGGCTGGAAGACCGAGGAGAAGGCGCCACCGCCACTGCCGCCCATGATTGCCGCGGTGGCCTCGAAGGGGGTGCGGAGCCGCGGCTCGGGGTCGAGGGCGAGACCCTGTAGCCGGACGCGCTTCTCTCGCGCCCAGCGAACGAGCGCTTTGACCGCCTTGAACTGCTCGGCCGCCGCTCCCTCCCAGGCCCAGTAGCCGTCGCTGTAGGGGATCAGGACCCATCCCCAGACCGGCACGCCGAGCCGGTTGGCCGTGCGGATGATCCTCAGTGCGTCATGGCGCTGGGGCTTCCCCGGAGGGACCGGGCCGAAGTCCCGCCGGTAGCGAAGGTTGAAGTAAAGGGGGACCCGGTTGCGGCGAAGGACCCGCCACAGCCGCGGCGTGTAGAAGTGCGTGTCGCGTCGCTTCCAGTAGGTGTCCGGAGAGTCCCAGTCGGTGCCGGGCACAGCCTCGCCCGCCCAAAAGCCGACCGTGGTCTCGGCGCGGGCGATCGTCTTCTGTGAATTGACCCCGGCTTTCCTGTTCCCCAGGGCCGCGTGCGGCGTCAGTGCCATGGCGAGCGCGAGCACAGTTGGCCCAAGGCAGCGGATCGCGCGACGCCCGACAAGCGCCGTCATGTCGTACCTCTTTCGAGATCCGGCCCTCGCATCCCCGGCGATCCTATTCACGCTTGTACGACTCTCCTCCGGCCGAGGAGTTGCGGAGAATGTCGCTCGTGCCATCGGACGAGTGGACAAGGCAATTCGTCGATTGCTCATCCACACGCCCGTGAGTCATGTTGAATAGTTGGCCTTGAAGCGCCTCGCCCTCATCTCCATGATCGTCGCCGTGCTCGCGTCCGGGACCGGCGTCGCTCAGGGCGCACCCGTCCCCAAGCACCTCGGAGAAACCGCGACCGCGGCGACCTCGTTCGGCAACTGCGCTTGCACGTCGGTCCAGTTCGGGGACATCGGCACCGCGAACAACTCCTACACCTTTCCTTTTTCCGGGGTGATCACCAAGAGCGGCTTCTACGTTGGCGAAGAAATCAACGCGGCCGATTGGGTGCAGATGCGCTCCTTTTCCCGCTCCGGGACGAATCACGCAACCGTCACCGGCGATGGAGCCAAACACATGCTCCAGGGCCTGCCGTCCAAATCGGTCGGCACCTTCTACGAGCGCCTGCCGGTTAGTGCCCTCGGCGCGCTCGGTGCCCGCTACTCCATCGCCAGCGCGTTCATCGAAGCGACGCCGACCTACTTCAACAGCCCGAACACCGTCGACGAAGTCCTCGGCGCACCCGCGAGCCTGGCCGTGGGCGATTCGTTTGAAGCCACACCCTCAAAAAAACTGCGCGTCAACGTCGAAGCGGTGCTCGAGCCCGACGAAGACCACGACACCTACGGCGACGTCTCGCAGGACCTCTGCCCGGCCTCGCCGATCGGCGGCGGCCCCTGCTCGGGCGCGCTCTTCGGCAGCGACCTGCAGGAGGCGCACTCCGGCGGTGGCGGCAGCATCTTCGAACCCCTCCTCGTCCAAAAGACGGTTGATGGGGCCTCGACTGCCCTTCCCTTTGACGGCGTCGTCGTTCGCTGGCGCGTGCTCTTTTCGCACAGCGATGAGTTCCGCGTCCGAGTCCTCAGCCCGCAGGGCTCGGCCCTAAAAGTCCTCAGCTCGAGCGCGGTCGAGTCGGTCAGCGTCGAACCCAGCCCGCCGATTGGCAAGGTCACGAGCTTCGCGACGCGGCTGCCGATTCCGGCTGGTTCCTACGTCGGCCTGGCGTCGCCCACGAAATCCCTGGCACCGATCGCGCTCAACGTCTCCGGCGCGAGCGCGACGGAATATCACGATGCTGCCGATGGGTCCGTGATCTCAGCTCCCGGTACTGCCCGTGCGTGGGAGGTGGCCTACGACGCCGACATCGAGCCCGACGCCGACCACGATGGCTTCGGTGACATCACTCAGGACAGTTGTCCTGGCGCCGCTACCGTGCATGACGGCCAGTGCCCCGTGATCGACGACTTGCCACCCGCCGCGACGCCGAAGATCACCGGCCTCGAAGTCGCGCCGAAGAAATTCCGCGTCAAGGCCAAAGGCACCAGCGCGAAACTGAAGCTGACCCTCTCGCGCGAAGCCACGGTTTCCTTCGGCATCGAAGCGAAGAAGATCTGCGGCGGCAAAGGCAAAGGCAGGAAAGCGCGCTGCAAGTCCGGCTTCCGCGCGGTGCAGACGATCACTCAGAGGCTTTCCGGGGGCCAAGACGCAGTCCCCTTCAGCGCTCGCCTGCGCAGCCAAGCTCCGCTTCGACCCGGTAGCTACCGGGTCACCGCGGTGCCGACCGCGGGAGGCGTCACCGGCAAGGCGGCGCAGGCCACCTTCGCGGTGCTGCAGCCGCGCCACCGCGCCGGCCACTGAGCCCTGCCCCGACGCTCCAGATTGTCCAGACCGCGATCGTCGGCTTATTTACTGCGCGTGTCCCTTATAGTCGCGCCTCGATGAGGGGACGAGCGAGGTATGTGCTTGGGTGCCTGGGGGCGGTCCTGACAGCGTGCGCTGCCTTTGCGCCTGTAGCCGCGGCGGAATGGCTGCCGCCCGTGGATATCTCCGCAGCGAGCGAACATGTCGGTAGCCCGCACGTCGTGCTCGACTCCGAAGGGAACGCGACCGCGGTCTGGGATCGCTGGAACGGGACTGACACCGTGGTCGAAAGCTCCTACCGGCCGGCCGGCGAAGGGTGGGAAGCACCCGTCGATCTCTCCGAGCCAGAACTGGAAGGGGAAGTGGTGCCGGGCGCCAATGACGCTCAGTCGCCGCGGATCGCCGTTGATCGCAACAACAACGTGGCGGTTCTCTGGGAACGCTATGCGGGTACGAAGATCGTCCTGCAGTCGGTCGACCGGCCAGCTGGCGGCAGCTGGACTTCCCCCGTCGACATCGGGGAGGTCGGCCTGGGAGCCGCCCCCGAACCGTGGATCGCCGTCGACTGGGAAGGGCGGGCGACCGCGGTTTGGAAGGACGATGGGGTGATCCAAACTGCCTTCCGCCCGTTTGCAGGCAACTGGGAAACGCCGGTTCCGCTCTCCGGCGAAGAAAGCTTTGTCCCGCAGGCGGCGATGGACGCCCGGGGTGACACGACCGTGGTCTGGATGCATTTCGACGGCTCGCACTACGTGGTCGAAAGCGCCTACCGGCCCGAAGGTGGCGCATGGGAATCGCCGACGCTGGTCTCGGAGCCGGGGGAAGAAGGCGGCAATCCGCACGTCGCCCTCGATGCCAGCGGGGACTCTCTCGTCGCCTGGCGGGGCGAAGACGGAGGAGAGGAATTCGTTCGCGCCGCCTACAGGCCCGTGGGCGGGTCGTGGGGAGCGGCCGCCAATGTCTCCAACGAAGGCGAAGCTGTGCAGTCGGTGCGCGATGCGGTGGACCCGGACGGAAACGCGATCGTGGCGTGGGCCGGCAACACCGGCGAAGAAGGGGGTCACGAGATCGTCCACGCAGCCTTCAAGCCCGTCGGGGGCGAATGGGAAGCGCCGGCCGAATTGTCGGCTGGGGGCGGGAACTCGTTCCCCTCGGACGTGGTCTTCGATACCGGCGGCAACGCCGCGCTGGTCTGGCAGCGCTGGGACGGCACGAGCAACGTGGTGCAGGCTTCCTACAGGCCGGTTGGCGAAGACTGGGAGCCCGCGGTCGATCTCTCCGAAGAAGGCAAGCAGGGCATGGACGCCGTGGTCGTCCTCGATGCTCCCGGCGATTCGACGGCGGCCGATGGGCACGCCACCGCAGTCTGGGTGAGCGAGGAAGACACTTGCACCGGCGCCAAAGAACCGTGTCACAGCGACGTGGTGCAGGCAGCCGGTTACGACCCCGACGGGATGCCGGAGGTCGAGCTTGAAATCCCGGAGACGGGCACCGCCGGGGAACCAATCGAGATCTCGACGCCGAACGAGGGCCTGTTCGCGCCGTTGCTCGAGTTCGGCGACGGCGAAAGCATCGCCGACACCGAAGCGAGCCACGTCTATGAAGATCCGGGCGAATACGAAGTGACCCTCGGCGGCGCCGAGCTGCTCGGCTACCGGGCGAGCGCTCAGCGCACGATCACGATCGCGGCGGCTGGGCCCAAAGGCGAAGGCGAACCGGAAGCCGAACCATCCGAGCCGACTGCAAAAACCAGCGCCGGCGTCCCCATCGCCACGGGGCCGAGCAGCGGTTCCGCGCCGGCCGGCTCCCCTCCGTCGGCGCAGTGCCTTGCGGCCGAGGCGGCCCGCGATTCAGCCCGCGGTCAACTCCGGGTGCTCAGCGCCAGATTGGGTCACGCAGGCAGCACCAAAGAAGCCCACCGCCTGGCTGCGGCAAAGCGGTCGAAGGCGGCTGTTCTGCGGCGAGCCCGTCATCGCGTCGCGGTTGCCTGCTGAGGGAAGGAGCCTTGCCGGTTCGCGGCCGACTGCTTCATTTGCTTCAATCGGATCACCAGAGAAAGGAGGTGGTCCTAACTTGATTCACATGCTTAATGGGACTCTGGAGGTGCCGGGCCGCTAGGCGCCGCACTGTTTCGGGCGCCCGGTGGAATCCACCCCGGGCACCGGCGAGCAGGGAATGCCGGGCGTTGTCCCACCCGGTTGCGGTTTCCGTGTTCGTTTCACGCACCTGGCCAGGGCCGCCTCCGGGCGGCCCTGGTGTTTCTCAGGCCGGCGACGCTCAGTCGCCGGCCCTGCTCAACTGCTCGAACTCCTCGTCCGTCAACTCGACCTCGGTCGCCGCGACGTTTTCCTCCAGGTGCTCGACCGATGACGTGCCGGGGATCGGCACGATGACGGGCGAGCGGCGCAGCAGCCAGGCGAGGGCGATCTGGCCAGTGCTGGCGCCGTGCGCGTCGGCCACTTCGGCGGCAGTGCCGCCCGGCTTCGCCAGATCGCCCGCCGCCAGCGGGAACCAGGGGAAGAAGCAGATGTCGAGCTCCTCGCAGCGGTCGAGGACGTCCTCGGAGTCGCGGTCGCCCAGGTTGAAGCGGTTCTGCACTGAGACGACCTCGACGACCTGGCGTGCCTGTTCGAGCTGGTCCACGGAGACGTTGGAGGTGCCGACGCGGCGGACCTTGCCCTCGTCCTGAAGCTCCTTGATCGCGCCGACCGAGTCCTCGTATGGGACCGCGTCGTCGGGAGAGTGCAGCTGGTAGAGGTCGATCTGGTCGACCCGCAAGCGCCGCAGAGATTCTTCGCAGGCCTGCTTGAGATGGTCCGGGTGCCCGTTGCGGGGCCACTCGCCGGGACCGGTTCGTTCCAGACCGCCCTTCGTCGCGATCGTCATGCCGTCGTACGGATGGAGGACCTCGGCGATCAGATCCTCGCTCACCTCGGGTCCGTATGAGTCGGCGGTGTCGATCAGGTTGATGCCGACCTCCGCGACTCGCCTCAGCACCGCCCTGGCTTCCGCGGGGTCCTTTGGCGGGCCCCAGACTCCCTCGCCGGTGATCCGCATTGCGCCGAAGCCCAGGCGCCGGACCTTGATGTCCTCGCCGAGCTCGAGCGTTCCCGCCGAGCTGTCGGTCAGCTCCGTTGTTGTCGGCATTCGATTCGGTTCTCCCATCGCATAGCTTGCTCGCCGGGTACCCGCTGAGCTACCGTCGCATGCGCCCGCCCGAGACTGGAGGAATCGTGATCAGCAAGACCGACTTCATCGGCGTCCCCTCGACCGACAGCGACAGGACCCGACGCTTCTATGTGGAGACCCTTGGCCTGCGGCCAGACGAGCGAGGCCAGTACGAGTTCTGGGCGGGGGAGACCTGCTTCGGCATCTGGGAGCCCGCCAAGTTCGGAATGGAGTTCGCGCCGCAGAAAAACGCGCATCCGGCGCTTCACGTCGATGACGTGGCGGCCACTCGTGCGGAGCTCGAGGCGAAGGGCGTCGAGTTCGCCGGCGAGGTCATGGATACCGGGGTTTGCCACATGGCCTTCTTCACCGATCCAGACGGCAACGACCTGATGCTGCACCACCGCTACGCGCCCTACGGCGACCAAGTGGCGTAATGCAGACGGCGCGGACCAAGCTGCGCCGCAAGCCGAAGCGCGGCTCCCACGAGCGGGCCGTGATCGAGGCGATCTTCGACGAGGCGCTCGTCTCCCACCTCGGAGTTCTCGACGGCGGGATGCCGGTGGTGATCCCGACCCTGCACGTGCGGGTGGAGTCTCACGTCTATCTGCACGGATCGGCCGCCAGTCGCGCCCTGCGGGAGTCCAAGGGAGCGGAGGTCTGCCTGACCGCGACCCTGGTCGATGGCCTGGTGCTGGCGCGCGCGGCGATACACCACTCGGCGAACTACCGCTCGGCGATGCTCTTCGGCGCGGGGGAGTGGATCGAGGAGAGCGAGGAGAAGCTCGTCGCGCTCGAGGCGCTGGTCGAGAAGATCGTCCCGGGCCGCTGGGCGGATGCCCGCGTCCCTACCGGGAAGGAGTTGCGGGCCACGGCGCTGGTCCGGATCCCGCTCGAGGAGGCCTCGGCCAAGGTCCGGACTGGGCCTCCCATTGACGATGAGTCTGACCTCGAGCTGCCCGTCTGGGCAGGGGTGGTCGGCCTGTCCACGGTCACCGGCACGCCCGAGCCGGACGAATTGCTCGCGCCGGGGACCCAGCCTCCTGCGTATCTCGGTGAGCTGCTTGCGGCGGCAGGTCCGCCGGCCGTGGAGTCGAAGCTGCGGGCATGAAAAGAAAGCTCGACGTAGGCGGCACTCTCAGTCAGGTCTTCTCCACCTATGGCGACCAGGCGGGCGTGCTGCTGCCCGTCGCCTTCGGGCTCTTCCTGCTCGTTGCGCTGATCAACGGCATCCTCACCCAGAGCCTCATCCTGTTCCCGCTCGTGGTGGCGGTCACCGTCGTCGCCGGGACGCTCTATCAGGGCATGGTCGTGGGACTGGTGCGCGACGTCCAGGACGGCCGCCGCGACTCTTCGGTCGGCGAGCTGATCGAGGCGACCTGGCCCGTGGTCCTGCCGCTGATCGGCGCCGGCATTCTCGCCGGCCTCGGGATCGGCGTCGGAATCCTGCTCTTTGTCATCCCCGGCCTGATCCTGCTGACGATCTGGGCCGTGATCGCGCCGGTGATCGTGGTCGAGCGCAGCGGCGTAATCGACGCCTTCGGCCGTTCCCGGGCGCTGGTCAAAGGCAACGGCTGGCAGGTCTTCGGCGTTATCTTCATCGCCTTCCTGATCACGGCAGTCGCCGGCCGGGTCCTCAATGCAATCGGCGCCAGTATCTCCGACAGCTTCGGCATGCAGGTGCTCGTCAGTGTGATCGCGTCGACGCTGACCGCGCCGATCACGGCCCTGGCCGCCGCGACGATCTATTTCCGCCTGCTTGCGATCAAGGAGGAGCCGGCTGATCCAGCCAGCGGCGCTCCTTCGCCCGCATCACCGGCGTAGCGAGCAGGCTGCCGAGGCGTCGCTGAGCGGCGCGCAGGCGCGAGTCGTAGCCGGCGGGGAGGAGCTTGGCGAGCTGGCGGTACTCGCGCGAGACCTGGCTGGTCCTGAAGACGGTGGCGATCGCGATCCGCAGCTCCGCCGGGTATTGCCGAGCCGGGGGTGGATGCAGCGGCTCGGAGATCGCGGCGCCGATCGCCTCGGCCAGCTCTGCGTGGGTCGCGGCGACGTCGCGTGAGCGAGCCTTTGCACGACCGTCGCCCTCCTTGGTCTCGACCAGGCGAGCGCTGCCCAGCTCGCCCTCATCGAGCTCATCGAGCATCCAGCGATCTCCGGCCACGACCAGCACCAGCACCCCTTCGGCGGCCAGGGCCTGGGCGTAGACGCGGACCTCGCTGAGCAGGCAATCGCCGCACTCGTCGATCCCGGTGATTCCCTCCATGTCGGCGGCGATCAGCACGTTTACGGCGAGTCACCCTAGTCCAGGTGGATTTGGCGGGCCCATCGCTATGTGAGATCCGCACCCTCAGCCTGGCTGACCAGCCAGCATGCGAGAATGCCCGAGGCTTGATCGCGAACGGGGAACCCATCGAGCACCTCGACGTGCTGATCGTCGGTGCCGGGATTTCCGGCATCGGCTCTGCCTACCACTTGCAGGAGCGCTGCCCGGGGAAGAGTTACGCGATCCTCGAGGCGCGCGACGACCTCGGCGGCACCTGGGACCTGTTCCGCTACCCCGGCATTCGCTCGGACTCCGACATGCACACGCTTGGCTTTCGGTTCAAGCCCTGGACCGCCCCGAAGGCGATCGCCGATGGCGATTCGATCCTCGACTACGTTCGGGAGACGGCGCAGGAGAACGGGATCGATAGGAAGATCCGCTTCGGCCACCGTGTCATACGCGCCGAGTGGTCGACGGCGGACTCGCTCTGGAACGTCGAAGCCGAACGCACCGACAGCGGTGAGACCGTGCAGCTGACCTGCGGTTACTTCTGGTCGTGCACCGGCTACTACAGCTACGACCAGGGCTACACGCCGGAGTTCGCGGGGAGGGAGCGCTTCGAGGGCCAGATCGTCCATCCACAGCACTGGCCCGAGAACCTCGAGTACGCCGGCAAGCGCGTCGTCGTGATCGGCAGCGGCGCCACCGCCGTGACGCTGGTGCCGGCAATGGCCGAGATGGCCGCGCAGGTGACGATGCTGCAGCGCTCGCCCACCTACATCATCTCGATGCCGGGCGAGGACCCGATCGCCAGGGCGATCCGCCGGGTGCTGCCGATCAAGGCCGCCTACGCGCTGATCCGCTGGAAGAACGTCCTCCTGCAGATGGGCAGCTACAAGCTCAGCAGGAGTCGCCCTGCCTTCGTCAGGAAGCTCATTCGCAAGGGAAACGAGCGCTCGCTGCCGGCCGGCTATGACGTCGAGACTCATTTCAAACCTCCCTACAACCCGTGGGACCAGCGCCTGTGCCTGGTGCCCGACGGGGACCTCTTCAAGGCAATCCGCTCGGGCAGCGCCGAGATCGTCACCGACCGGATCGAGACCTTCACCGAGAGTGGGATCAAGCTTGAGTCCGGCGCCGAGCTGGAGGCCGACGTGATCATCACGGCGACCGGCCTCAACGTGCTCTTCCTCGGCGGCGTGGAGATCGCCGTCGACGGCGAGGCGGTCGACTTCCCTACGCGGATGGCTTACAAGGGCATGATGCTCAACGACATCCCGAACTTCGTCTTCACCCTTGGCTACACCAATGCCTCCTGGACGCTCAAGGCCGATCTCACCTCCGAGTACGTCTGCCGCCTGCTCAACCACATGGACGCGCACGGATACTCACAGTGCGTTCCGGAGATCACCGACCCATCGGTCACCGAGGAGCCGATCCTCGACTTCAACGCCGGCTACGTCCTGCGCGCTCTCGACAAACTGCCCAAACAGGGCTCGAAGGAGCCCTGGAAGCTGCGCCAGAACTACGTGCTCGACACCAGGGAGATCCGCCGCGGCTCGATCGACGACGGCGCGATGCGCTTCTCCAGCCCGGCGCGGCAGACCCAGCCGCCGCTGGAGACCGTCGCCGGCTGAGCAAGAGTGACGGAGCTGACCGAGAAGCAGGCCGACCTGTGCGAGCAGAGCACGACGGACTACTCGGACCTGCGTGCCTTCTTCATCAACTGCACGCTGAAGCGCAGTCCCGAGGTGTCGAATACGCAGGGGCTGATGGACATCTCGATGGAGATCATGCGGCGCAACGGGATGACGGTCGAGTGCATCCGCGCGGTCGACCACGAGATCGCCACCGGCGTCTGGCCCGACATGACCGAACACGGTTGGGACGTCGACGAGTGGCCGGCAATCTTCGAGAAAGTGATGGCCGCGGACATCCTCGTGCTCGGCATGTCGATCTGGCTGGGGGAGAAGTCCTCGATCGCGACGCAGATCGTCGAGCGGCTCTACGGCAACTCGCACCTGCTCAACGACACCGGCCAGTACGCCTACTACGGTCGCGTCGGCGGCTGCCTGGTGACCGGAAACGAGGACGGGGTCAAGCACTGCGCGATGAACGTCCTCTACTCGCTGCAGCACCTCGGCTACACGATCCCGCCCCAGGCAGATTCGGGGTGGATCGGCGAGGCGGGACCGGGGCCGTCATACCTCGATGAGGGCTCGGGCGGCCCGGAGAACGACTTCACCAACCGCAACACCACCTTCGCCGCCTGGAACATGCTGCACCTAGCGCGGATGCTGAAGGACGCCGGCGGCATCCCGGCCCACGGCAACCAGCGCACCGAGTGGGACGCCGGCTGCCGCTTCGACTTCCCTAATCCCGAGCACCGCGCCTGAGCGCGTAGCCGACTTTCACCCCCTTGGACTGGGGTCAATGTCGGATGCGCTCAGGGGAGGAGAGCGATTGCCCGGCCGGGGCCGCCGCTGGCCACCGCGATCTTGACCGGGAGGAAGACGAAGGTGGCGTCGCGGGCGGGCAGGCGGTCGAGGTTGGTCAGCCCCTCGACGAAGAGCATCTCGCGGCTGAGTCCCGCACGGTGGACTTCGTTGCCCTCCTCGGCGGAGCCCATGCTCGGCGCGTCGATGCCGATCGTGGCGACGCCGCGCTCGTGCAGGAAGATCGCCACAGCGGCCTCCGGGGCGGGCCAGGCCGGTCGCGACTGCAGGACGACTGGCTCGTGCAGGAAGGCCCTGCCGGCCTCGCCCGCGACGTAGTGCTTGGACCAGCCGGTCAGCAGGAGGACGACCTCGCCGGCTTCGAAGCGCCCGTGCTCTGCCTCCCAGGCTTCGAGATGGGCGACCGTGATCGCGGGGCTGGCGCCGGGCTCGGCCTTCCCGTCCAGGTGGCGGAGGTCGACCACCGCAGCCGGGCCGATCAGCTTCGAGAGGTCGAGCTTCTCAGCGCTGGCTTCGCCCAGCGGGCCCTCGTCCGGCAGTCCGGAGCCCGGCGGCGGGATGTAGTGAGAAGGAGCGTCGACGTGGGTGCCGGCGTGCTCGTCGAGGATGATGAAGTGGGTGACGTAAGGGCCGAGTGAGCAGCTGCTCGCGCCGCTGGGAAGCTCGGTCTCCTCGTGCCAGCTCCAGTTCTTGTGGGCGAACGGCATGTGCTCCGGCCAGGTTGCCGGCAGATGCTCGGAGAGCGTGACCGAGAGGTCGACGATCTTGTCTGGGTCGGCTCCGATCAAGATGGTCGAAGTAGTACCACGGAGTTGCTCAGGCCTCAGCGAGGAGGCGCTCGGCGAGCCGGTTCATGCCGCGCTCGTGAGCTGCCTTGGCGGCGCCCACCCAGTCGGTCTCGCGGTCGGGGGGCGGCTTCACGCCCGCATCTCGCAGGGTGGCGATGTCCTTGAAGGCACGCAGGTCGCCGTCGGCCTCGATCAGGGCGCCGCGCAGGGCGGGGCGGCGCTCGCGGATCGCGTTCTCGAGCACGGCCTCAAGCGATCCGTGCCGGCGCAGCAGCTCGGCGGCGGTCTTGGGACCGACTCCCTTGGCGCCGGGCAGGCCGTCGGAGGGGTCGCCCCGCAGGGCGATGAAGTCGGGTACCAGCTCGGGCGGAATCCCGTAACGCTCCTTTACGCCGCTCGCGGTGACCTCTTCGGCGCCTTTCCCTTTGCCGCCGGTCTTCACGTAGAGGACCGTCACGCTCTCCCCGGCGCACTGGTACATGTCGCGATCGCCGGTCAGCAGCAGGGCACGCCCACCTGAATCGGCCTCCTTTTTCGCGTAGGTGCCGAGCAGGTCGTCGGCCTCGAGGTCCTCGCTCGTCGCAACGGTCCAGCCGAAGGCGGCAAAGAAGTCGCGGCTCGCGGCGAACTGCGGCGCGAGGTCATCCGGCATCGCCGCCTCACGCTCGGCGTGGTAGGCGGGATAGAGCTCAGTTCGGTAGGAGGCCGCGTCGGGACCGAAGCAGAGCACGACCGCACGCGGTTGGTGCAATTCCACCTCGCGCAGGACCAGGTTCGCCGTGCCGAGCAGCGCGTTGACGGGCCTGCCGTCCGGTCCCTTGATCGAGTCCGGCAGCGCGTAGAAAGCCCGGAAGAGCATCGATGGCGTGTCGACGGCGAGAAGCGGCCCGACGCTCTTCGTCTCAGCTGCCACCGCCACCGCACCCTCCACCGCCGCATCCGCCCCCGCTGCAGCCTGAGCTGTTTCCACCACCACCGCAGCCCCCACTACCGCCGCCGCCGCTATCACCGCCAACCCCGCAGCCTCCGACGCCGTAGATCCCCGCCCCGGCGACCGCCGTCGTGCCGCGCACGGCGCTTAGCTGGAGACCGTCGATGCCGAGAGGTTCGTCGATTCCCAGATTTTCGTCGAGGTCCCAGAGCACCGATTCCTCCTCGCTGCCCGCATCGGAGTGGTCCCAGGCACGGATCGTGTTAGCGAGTGCGTCCCCCATCGGGGTCGACATTGCGTCATCGGGGGTGTGGTGCAGGTAGGCGCCGAAAGCCGCGTCGCAGAAGGTCTCGTAAGCGATCGTATCGAGGATGAACTCATGCCAGGCCTCGTCGGTCGCCCGCGACGGCATGCCGAGCACCATCCGCCCGCGCCAGGCGCAGCAGATGAACCACTCGCGCAGGCCACGTTCGACCAGCGCCCAATCGCCATCGCCCAGCCCGGCGTGCTTGCGGCGCACACGCCGGGAGATATGCGGCGGGAACTCGTAGGCGAGGATGAACTCCTCCGCTTTGCGGGCGGCACGCTTGCGCCTCGCGATGGTCAGGCGGCTAGCTCTTCGTCGCATGGGCATTCGGCGAAAGAGTAGGGGCCGCTGACGAATCGGTCCCGTCGACCGCCGGTGGCCGAAGCACGCGCTCCACTACGGTTAGCGCCGCCGTGAGAGACGAGGCGCTGCACATCGAGGAGCTGGTCAAGCGCTACCCGACCGGGGTGGAGGCGCTGCGCGGTGTCTCGTTGCAGATCAAAGAGGGAGAGCTCTTCGGGTTGCTGGGCCCGAACGGAGCGGGAAAGTCGACCCTGATCCATTGCACGACCGGGCTGGCACAACCGACGTCGGGCGCGATCCACGTCTTTGGACACGATGCGATCGACGATTACGGCGAGGCGCGGCAGGCGGTCGGGCTTGCTCCCCAGGAGCTGAACCTCGACTGGTTCCTCACGGTCGAGGAGACGCTCGACTACCACGCGGGCTACTTCGGGATGCCGAAGCGCGAGCGTCGCGAGCGCGCCAAGGAGCTGCTCGAGACCTTCTCACTGACCGAGAAGCGCGACGAGCGTACCCGCACCCTCTCGGGTGGGATGAAGCGCCGCCTGATCCTGGCCCGAGCGGTGATGCATCGGCCGCGCCTGCTGATCCTCGACGAGCCGACCGCCGGCGTCGACGTCGAGCTGCGGCTGGAGCTCTGGCACTACGTGCAGCGGATCAACCAGGAGGGGACGACGATCCTGCTCACCACGCACTACCTCGAGGAGGCCGAACAGCTCTGCGACCGGATCGCCTTCATCAACGAAGGCCAGATCGTCGGCAAGGGAACCAGCTCGGAGCTCGCCGCCCGCTACGGCGTCGACAGCCTGGAGGACGCTTACCTGGCCCTGGTCGGCCGCAAGGAGCTTTCCCGCTCCCACGCCGAGGTAATCACTCCGTGAGCGCTGCTCAGATCCGCTTCGCGACGCTCTGGCGCCGCGAGGTCAACCGCTTTATGAAGATCAAGAAGCAGACGCTGGGCGCGCCGCTGCTGGAAACCTTCCTCTACATCTCGGTCTTCGGCGCCGCGCTCGGCTCGCGGATCAAGCAGCTGCACGGGATCGATTACGTCGTCTTCGTCATCCCCGGCCTGATCATGATGTCGCTCTCGATCAACGCCTTCGCCAACAACTCCTCCTCGATCCTGCAGCAGAAGTTCCAGGGGGCGATCCAGGACCAGCTCTCCTCGCCGGCTTCGCCGCTCGAGCTGCTGCTCGCCTTCACCTTTGGCGGCTTCATGCGCGGGCTGATCGTCGCGGGGCTGACCTTCATCGTCGCCTCGCTGCTCGTCGACCTGCCGGTCGACCACATTCTGGTGTTGGTCCCGTCCCTCTTCCTCGTCGGCTTCTTCTTCTCCCAGCTGGGGGTGCTGACCGGAGTCCGGGCCGAACAGTTCGACGACGTCGCCTTCGTCCAGACCTTCGTCCTGACGCCGCTGATCTTCCTCGGTGGCGTCTTTTACTCGGCGACGCTGCTGCCACAGCCGTTCGAGACGCTGACCCACTTCAACCCGATCTACTACATGATCAATCTGGTCCGCTATGGCTTCGTCGGCTTCAGCGAAGTCAGCATCGCCCTCTCCCTGCTGGCCCTCACCGCGGCCACGGCGGCGCTCTTCGCCGTCAACCTGCGCCTCTTCTCGCGCGGCTACCGCCTCCGCGACTAGCCGACGCTGGCGCTGATCCAGTCCAGGTAGCCCTTGCTGCCGGCAAGGACCGGGATCGCGAGGATCTCAGGCTCCTCGTAGGAGTGCACGGCGCGGATCGCGGCCTCGACCTCCTCGTAGAGCCGTGCCTCGGTCTTCGCCAGGCATTGCCACTCGCGCTCTTGCTCGAGCTTGCCCTGCCAGCGGTAGCGGCTGTCGATCGGACCGACGGTCTGCACGCAGGCGGCAAGGCGCTGCTCGAGCAGGGCGGCGCCGATCCTCTCCGCCTCCGCCTCCGAGCCGGCGGTGGTCAGCACCTGGATGTACTCGGCCATCTCCCGGCGGCTGGCGACTACGCCTCGGCGAGAGGCAGCCGCTCGGCCAAGCCGGTCAGCTCGAGCACCCGGGTCACGGCGGGGGAGGCGCTGGGAATGAAGCTGACCCTGACGCCGCCCTCGTTGCGGCTGAGGGCGGAGACCAGCAGGGCGATCCCGGTGGAGTCGATGAACTCCAGCTCGCGCATGTCGACCACGACGGGTGTGGAGGGATCTTCGAGGGAGGCCTGCAATGCGCTCTCGGCAGTGGCCGCGTTGGCCAAGTCGAGCTCGCCGGCAAAGGCAATCACGCGGCTTTCGCCGTTCTCCACACTGCGAACGACGAGTGTTCCATCGGCGATTTCGCGCTGCTCGCTGGGCATTTTGCTGCGTCCCTGAACGGATCCTGTCTAACGATAGCCGCGATTGCCGCGTCCATGGTCAGGGTACCGGAAGCACACCCACAAGCAACCGAGGAGCGATGCGACCATGGAGGCCAGCACCAGTCCCAGCAAGGGCATATTCGACGGCGCAAACGCCGAGGCACGGCAGCATGTGATCGAGCTGCTGACCAAGGCGTACTGGATGGAGATAGAGACGGTGATGAGCTATCTCGCCGCCGCCACCAACCTCGACGGTGTGCGTGCTCAGGAGATCAAGCAGTCGCTGGAGGAGGATGTCGAAGAGGAGCTCGGCCACGCGCGCGACTTCGCCCGGCGGATCAAGGAGCTCTATGGCGTCGTACCGGGGTCCGAAGCCTTTGCCGCCGAACAGTCGTACCTGCAGCCCCCGGACGAGCAGATCGACGTCGTGCACGTGATCCGCGGCGTGATCAAGGCCGAGACCGGGGCGATCGAGCACTACACGCGGATCATCGAGGAGACCGATCAGCTCGACCCCGTGACCCAGGACATGGTGATCGACATCCTTCGCGACGAGCAGGCCCACCGCCGGCTCTTCGAGGGCTTCCTGCGCGAGTACGAGTTCGAGGGCTCGGCGTAAATCCAAGTCAGGGTTTGAGGCGTGTCCAGCGGGTAGCCGTGAGGACGGACGTAACCGACTTGCTAGGAGGAGACAATGGCGGTTCAAGAGGCTGGCGAGATCACCGGGACCAAGGACAAGGATTACAACGTCATTTGGTTCACGGAGCAGTGCCTTGGCAATGTGCTGCGGCTCGAGACTTACATCGAAGACGCCGATCGTGAGGGGGACAGCGAGTTGGCCGAGCTTTTCCGCCGCGCGCAGGAGACGAGCCGCAAGGGCGCCGAGCAGGGCAAGGGCCTGCTGCGCAAACGACTTGCCGCCTGACCGCTCGTCTCATCTCGATTTGCCGGCGACGGTCCCTCTTGGTGCGCGGGGCTGTCGCCGGTCTCGTTTGGGGATCAGGACAAGCCGCGTCGCAGCTTCAAGGCGTTGCGCGGTGCGAACGTCTGCCAGTCGTTGTTGAGGTAGACGAAGACTTCGCGGCGTGCCCGCCAGGCGGCGATGCGCCGGCGCCAGGTTTCGAGCTCGGCGTCCGAGTAGTTGCCCTGCCGGCCACGGCTGCCGAAGTGCAGTCGCAGGTAGGCGATCGGACCGACTGGGGAGGCTTCGGGAAGAGGCCGCCGGCGATCGTCGCCGAGCACGAGGCTCGCCCCGTGCGCTTCGAGCAGCTCGTAGACGCTGGGCTTGAACCAGCTGGGGTGACGGAACTCGAAGCAATGTCGAGCCCGGGGCATGGCGGCGAGCGCGGTCGCGAGGATCTCGTCGTCGCGTTGAAAGCTCTCCGGTAGCTGCCAGAGAATGGGACCGAGCTTGCCGGCTTCGCGCAGGGGCTCGAGCGGCTCCCAGAAGCGCGACAGCCCCGTGGCGAGATCGCGCAGGCGGCGCATGTGGGTCAGGTAGCGGCTGCCCTTGACCGCGAAGAGGAAGCCGTCTGGCGCCTGCTCTGCCCAGCTGGCCACGGTCTCCCGCTTGGGCAGGCGGTAGAAGGTCGCGTTCAGCTCGACCGTGTCGAAGATCGAGGCGTAGTACTCAAACCAACGCGAGCTGGCGTCTTCTCCGGGTAGAAGGTGCCGCGCCATTCGCGGTAACTCCATCCCGAGCAGCCGATTCGGACCGGGTGCACGGACGGGATATACCCGCCGGGCGGTCGCCGGAATCGATGTTCGAGGTTGCCTGCGGCGGGTAGCTGTGCGGTCGACGATCGACGCGTGAAAGGAGCATCGATGCCACCGCGTGGAGTGAAAAAAGGGAGCAAGCGAGCTCGTCAGTACGAGCACATCAGGAAGAGCGAGAAGAAAGCCGGTCGCTCCGAGGGGCGTGCGGAGGAGATCGCCGCACGGGCGGTCAACAAGGAAAAGGCCCGCTCGGGCGAATCGCGCAGCAGATCGCGGAGCTCGACCCGGGGCCGCTCGGCGAGCAGTCGAGGTGGCAGTCAATCTGGCAAAGGGCCGGGTGGGCGCACTCGCGAACAGCTCTACAACGACGCCCGCAAGCTGGGCATCGAAGGCCGCTCGAAGATGAACAAGACGCAGCTGCAGCGGGCGGTCGCGGGCGCGAGCTAGGCCCGCTACGCCGCCAGCGAGGCGACGAGGCTTCGCGGTTTGGCGATCCTGCCGAGCTCTTCGACCACTGCGACTGCGCCCGCCTCGCGCAGCTCCGCCTCCGAGAAGCCACCGGTGAGAACGGCGAGCGTGGGCAGCTTCGCCGCGCTCGCTGCCTTGACGTCCCAGACAGAGTCGCCGACCATCAGCGCCGGCCCGTCTGCGTCCGACTTCTCCAGCGCTGCATGAACGAGGTCGGGGGAGGGCTTGGTGCGCTCGACGTCGGCCGACGTCGTCCAGGCGTCGACCAGCTCGCGCGCCTCGAGCAGATCGAGGTAGTGGTCGATCTCCTCCTCGCGGGCGGAGCTGGCCAACACCACCGAGAGCGCCTCGTCCTCGCAAAGCTCTCGTACCAGCTCACGGGCGCCGGCCATCGGCTCGACTTCGTCGATCAGCGCTTCATAGGCCTCCGCCTCGGCCGCGCGGATCGCCTCGCCATCGCGCTCCGCGGCATCGTCACCGATCAGGGCCCCGATGATCTGGTCGCCGCCCATGCCTATGTGGCGGTGGACCCTCCACATCTGCGCGCTGTGGCCATAGGCGCGCAGCGCTCGGTGCCAGGCCAGCGTGTGGTGGTAGTTGGTGTCGACGAGAGTCCCGTCGACGTCGAGGATCACGGTGGTCGCCATCGTCCTCCGGCCTCCTTGCCGGCGCTGCCCCGCTACCCGCGATCGGTCTGGGACCAAACAGGTGGTTCCGCCGCTACCAGGCGTCGATGAAGCGCGGCCGGGAGGAATGATCGATCTCTCGCAGCCCCGCGGCGGCGAGTGTGGCGGCGATCAGAGCACGCGTCTCGGCCGGGTCGATTACGTCGTCGATCTCGAAGAGGGCGGCGGCGTTGAGGGCTCTGGCATTCTCCTCGGCAGCGGCGGTGAGGTCGCGCACGCGCTGCTCGCGCTCCTCCTCATCGGCGATCGCCCCGAGCTCCTTGCGCAGCGCCAGTCGCACCGCGCCCTCGAGGCCCATCGGGCCGAGGTGGGCCGAGGGCCATGCCACCGTCAGCAGCGGCTCGTGCATGCTGCCGCCGGTCATCGCCTGGGCGCCAAGGCCGTAGCCGCGGCGCAGGATCACCGCGATCAGGGGCACGGTCAGCGCCGCGCCGGCGAGCAGCAGGCGCGAGGCGTGCCGGACCAGGCCGGTCGCCTCGGCTTCGGGCCCGACCATGATGCCCGGCGTGTCCACCAGCGAGAGCACCGGCAGGCCGAAGGCCTCGCAAAGCTGCAGGAAGCGGGCGGCCTTGTCGGCGGCGTCGCTGGTGATCGCCCCGGCGACGTGACGCGTGTCGTTGGCGATCACGCCCAGCGGCTGGCCTCCGATGCGGAGCAGCGCGGTGACCATCTCGGGGGCGAAGCGCTCGCGCAGGAAAGTGGCCGAGCCGGTGTCGGCGAGCGTCTCGATGATCGGCTGCACGGCGTAGGCACGCCGCTGGCGCTCGGGGATAGCGTCGCGCAGGCTCGCCTGATCGGCTTCGGGTCCTGGCGGGATTGGGCCTTGGAAGTAGCTGAGCAGCCGCTTCGTCGCGGCGGTGGCCTCCGCCTCATCGGCGGTGACCAAGTCGACGACCCCGTTTGCGGCCTGCATCTCGATTGGCCCGACCTCGTCGGGATCGACTTTGCCGAGCCCGCCTCCCTCGATCATCGCCGGGCCACCCATGCCCAGGGAGATGTTCTCGGTGGCGACGATCAGGTCGGCGCAGCCCGCAATTACAGCGTTGCCGGCAAAGCAGCGTCCGGCGACCACGGCGATGCGTGGCACCAGGCCCGAGAGGCTTGCCCAGAGGGCGAAGGCGCGGGTGTCGAGGGCCGAGACGACCGGGTAGTCGGTATCTCC
Organism: Solirubrobacterales bacterium; assembly: GCA_033856195.1. Classification (GTDB taxonomy): domain Bacteria; phylum Actinomycetota; class Thermoleophilia; order Solirubrobacterales; family 70-9; genus VRUE01. The sequence goes on from JAWVFL010000029.1 coordinate 90,004, forward strand.
GGGGCGGCCGCCACCGCCCTCGGCGAAGAAGACGGTCGGCAATCGCATCCGCTCGATCAGCTCGAAAAGCCGGTCCTTCTTGCGATGTCCGAGCGCGCCCTGGGTGCCGGCGAGCACGGTGTAGTCGTAGGAGAGCACCGCGCAGGCGGAACGCTCACCGAAGAGCTCGCCGTTGATCCGCGCGGTGCCGGCAATCAGTCCGTCCGCCGGGGTATTCGCAATCAGGTCATCGAGCTCGCGGCGACCTCGCTGGGCCGCGATCGCAAAGCGGCCGTACTCGACGAAGGAGCCGGGGTCGACGAGGTCCTCGATGTTCTCGCGGGCGGTGCGGCCGCCGCCCGCGTGGCGGCGCTCGACCGCCTCGCCGCGCGCCTGATCGCGGGTAAGGCTGCGTCGTGCCAGGGCCTCGGCCAAGTCCTCTCTCTCCTCATTCACCGGCGCCATGTTCCCAGCCTCGTCCGATCGGTAGCGCGGCTTCAGTGATCGGAGTGCGCCCTGAGTCCCGATTTGCGCGCTCATTCCGCTTGATAGCTGCGCTCGTCCCAGATAGATTTCCCCGTCTATTCGTCCAGGTGTGCGCTGCGGAGGCGGGCGCCGAAAGGAGAGCAAGTTGAAGCAGCGACTTTTCCATGCGATCTCGGTCAGGGTCGGCCTTGCGATCGCGATCGGTATCACCGCGTCTGTTGCCCTGGCGCCTGCCCTCGCCAGCGGTGCCGGTGAACTGGGCCCCACGAACACGGTCTACATCAAGTCGGGCAAAGGCGGTCTGCGCTTCGAAGCGCCGAAGACGATTGCCGAGGGCCAGGAACTAGAGGTGCTGAACCAGACCAACCCGAAACAGGTTGGCCCTCACACCTTCTCGCTCGTGACCAAGGGCTCGATCCCCAAGACCCCCAAAGCGCGGCAGATCTGCTTCACCCCGAAACACATCTGCATGGCGATCGCCCATTGGCACGGGACGAACGGAAACGGCCCGATCACCAAGAACCCGGTCAAAGCCGGCGCCGAAGGCTGGGACACGCTTGGCAGCGTCAGCAAGACGGGCGACTCCTGGTTCACCGGCGAAAAGAAAGCCGGTACGTCGATCGTCGAGCCGGTCACCGCCACCGCCGGCACGACGATCTACTTCATGTGCGCCGTCCATCCCTGGATGCACGGTTCGATTGAAGTGACCCCCCCGGCCACGAGCTAGCGCACGGCTGGATCGTTCGAAGATTCGCCACGCCTGGGGCGCCGAGCTTTTCTCGGCGCCCTGGGTAGCGGCGCCCTCGCCACTTCAATGCCGCTGGGCCTAAGGCCCGGCTCGCTGCTGCCGGCAAGCAAGCCGGCGCCTCGCCCGGCCGCGGTCCCCTTCCGCCTGCCGTTGCCGATTCCCCGCGTACTCAGTGGCGCGAGGCTGACGATCCCGATCCGCGAAGCGGATGTGCAGGCGATGCCGGGGCAGCCGACGCGGATGTGGACCTACGGCGGCAGCTTCCCCGGCCCGACGATCCGGCGGCCGGCGGGGCACCGCACCGAGGTCACATTCCGGCATGAGCTGCCGCGCTCGGTCGGGGAGCTGAGCGTTCACCTGCACGGGGGTCACAACCGCACCCAGTTCGACGGTCAACCGGGCGGCTTGACGCCTTCCCACGCGCGTTCCCTCTACTGCGACATCCCGCACGGCCTCTCGCCGCGGCAGTCTGGCAACGACCTGCTGCTCGAGCCCGGCGGGCAGCGCACCTACGTCTACGACCTGATCGAGGACGGCAGGCCCGAACGGGCTGCATTCCAGTGGTACCACGACCACCGCCTGGACCAGACGTCGCGCAACATCTGGCACGGGCTCGCAGGGATGTGGATAGTCGATGACGAGTTCGAGGCGGGCCTGCCGCTACCAGAAGGCGAGCGCGACCTGGCGCTGATGATCGCCGACCGATCCTTCGATCGGCACAACCAGCTCACCGATCCGTTCACCAACCGCCGGCCGCCGGCCGACGGCATCAACGCTCGCAGTGTCCTCGTCAACGGGGCCTACATGCCGTACCACCGGGTCAGCCCGCGGCTCTACCGCCTGCGCATCCTCAACGCGTCGCAGTTCCGGCCCTACAACCTCTACCTCTCCAATGGGGCGCTGCTGATCCAGATCGGCACCGACAGCGGTTTGATGCCGAAGCCGGTGAGCCGGGAAGAGGTCTTCATCGGACCGGGAGAGCGGGTTGAGGTAATGGTCGACTTCGGCACGGCTCGTGGGGAAAGCGTCGATCTGCGCAGCGGTCCCCGCCACGGCGCCAGGAACCCGCTCGGCACTCATCCTTACGTCGGGGCGTTGATGCAGTTCCGCGTCGATTCCGCGCGCCGCGCCGATCGCACCCGCATCCCCCGCAAGCTGCGCCCACTGCCGAGGTGGACCAAGCACGTCTCCGAGAGGCCAAAGCACACCTGGGAGATCACTATCGGCGGCCTTTTCAAGACCACCTGGGAGATCAACGGCCGCACCTTCAACCCGACCTACGCCGGCGCTCACCCGAAGCTCGACACCACCGAGACCTGGGAGATCGTCAACCGCACCGACGTCGCCCACGTGATGCACATGCACCACACCGACTGGTACCTGCTCTCCCGCAACGGGCGCAAGCCGCCGCCCTGGGAAGACTGCCTCAAGGAGACCTTCTTCCTCTACCCCCGCGAACGCATCCTCGTCGCCGGCCACTTCGCCGACCACCCCGGCAAGTTCGTCATCCACTGCCACATGCTCGACCACGAGGACCACGGCCTGATGGCCCAGTTCGAGGTGGTCGGCTGATCGACGAAACCAGGCCCCTGCGGGCCTGGTTTCGTCCTCCGGAATCGGCGCAGCGTTCAGGCGCCGCGCGCGTGCGGGGTGTGGTGCCCGATGTGGAGGCTGTCGAGCAGCCTCGGGACGTAGAGGAGGCCACAGACGCCGACGACGACGTAGACGACGTCGGTGAGCGTGCCGCTCCCGAAGACATCGGAGATCACGTTCGTGTCGAATAGGCCGACCATTCCCCAGTTGAGAGCACCCAGGACCATGACCAGCAGAGCGATGGGCTCGAGCCGCTTGATCGTCTCCATCTCGTCCTCCTAAGGGAGATAGTGCGAATAGTTACGAAAGTGATACACCAAAGCCAGCGGCGCGGTTACGGCGTCAGTCGGCGGCAGCCCCGTATCGCCTTTGCGCTCGCGCGAGCTTGTCCGGTCCGTAAAAACGCCGAGCCCACCACGAATCCGGTCGGGCCAACCTAAGGGACGCGATCCACCAGACCAGGCCAACCGTCAGCCAGCCGGCCGCGAAGAGGAGCCACTGCCGCTTCAACGCCGTGACGATCAGCGGGGCGACGATCAAAACGACGAAAAGCGCGATCGCATACGCGACCGCCACTCCTGTTGACGTTGCGAGCAGAGCCATCGATCGGCGCTACGACTGGGCGCCGATCAGCTCGATGCGGTAGCCGTCGGGGTCGCGGAGGAAGCAGATCAAGTGGCCCTCGGTGCGGCCGCCGGGGCGGTAGGGAGGCTTTTCGGGCTCGACGCCGTCGGCGGCTAGGGCTTTGAGTGTGGCGTCGAGGTCGTCGACCATGAGGGCGATGTGGTTGTAGCCGGTGCCCTGCTCATAGCCCGTCACACCGTGGTTGTAGGTCAGCTCCAGGACGGGGTCTTCGCCCGGCAGGTTCATGAAGACGTTGATCGCCTCGTCGCCAATCGGCATCCGGCCAGTCTCTTCGAAGCCGATCTTTTCGTAGAAGGCGACCGAGTGGTCGATGTCGCCGATTCGGTAGCAGGTGTGCAAGAACTTCGCCATCGACTTCGCAGCCTAGCGTCCTCCCTACAATTTGCAGCCGAATGGCTCGCCGAACGCGCCTGCGCAGACGCAGGTTGCACACCTCGAAGTGGAATAAGTTTCTGGTCCCTCTGGGGGTCCTGGCCGCCGTCGCTGTTGTCGCGGGCGGGGTCGCCGGAAGCTGGGCGGTCAACGTCTATGAGTCGGCGCCGCCGCTCTCCAGCCTCAAACCGGTGCAGAAGGGGCGCTCCTCGGCGATTTACGCCGCCGACGGAAGTCTGATCGGCTTCATCCAGGCCGAAAACATCCGCCAGCCGGTGCCCGGGCGGGCGATGCCGCAGACGCTCAGAGACGCAACGGTCGCGATCGAGGACAAGAACTACTTCAACCACGGCGCCCTTGACCCGGCCGGGATCGCGCGCGCCGCCTGGAAGGACCTGCTCGCCGGCGGCAAGCCGGTGCAGGGCGCCTCGACGATCACCCAGCAGCTGGTCCGCAACCTCTACATCCAGAACCCTCAGGAGACAATCAAGCGCAAGCTGATCGAAGCGCACCTCGCCTACGAGATGGAGGACGCCCACTCGAAGAACTGGATCCTCACCGCCTACCTCAACACCGCGCCCTACGGCACGGTCGAAGGGGAGACTGCGGTCGGGGTCGAGGCGGCCGCCCAGACCTACTACGGCAAGCCCGCCAAGGACCTCGGCCTGATCGAATCGGCGCTGATCGCCGGCCTGCCCCAAGCGCCGTCCGAATACAACCCCTTCCTCGACCCCCATGCTGCCATCAATCGTCGTAACGAGGTGCTCGACGCAATGCACGAGGAGGGCTACATCGACGGCGCCGAATATCGCGAGGCGCTGAGCAGGGGCCTCGGCCTCAGCCCGGGGCACAAGTACCGGGTGATCCACGACCCCTTCCTCTTTGATCTCGTACAGCAAGAGCTGATCGACAAATACGGCATCAACACGGTGCGCAACGGCGGCCTCAAGGCCTACACGACGATCGATCCCGAACTGCAGGAACGGGCGCAGGAAGCGGTCGACTCGTGCAGCGTCTGTTACGCGGAAGGCGGCCCGGCAGCCGGCCTGGCATCGGTCGATCCCTCGACCGGCGAGATCGTCGCCCTCGCCTCGACCGAAGGGTTCGAAAGCGAAAACGAATTCAACTACGCATGGCAGGCCCATCGCCAGCCCGGTTCCTCCTTCAAGACCTACGTGCTGACGACCGCGATCAAGCAGGGGGTCGATCCCGACACCACCTACTACGACGGCACCTCGCCGAAGACGCTGGAAACTCCCGGCGGCGGGACCTGGACGGTCAACAACGCCGAGCCCGGCGGTGGCACGATGTCGCTCGCCTCCGCCACCTGGGAGTCGGTCAACGTCATCTTCGCCCAGCTCGATCTCGACGTCGGGCCCGAGAACGTCACCGAGACCGCCCACGAAATGGGCATCGAAGCGCCGCTCGAATCGGTGCCGGCGGAGGCGATCGGCGGTCTCGCGATTGGCGTCACGCCGCTGGAAATGGCCGACGGCTACGCGACGCTCGCCAGCGGTGGAATTCACCACGACCCGACCGCAATCAGCCGGGTTGAGTTTCCCGGTCCGGACGGCAAGATCGACGAAACCGATCCCGATTCCGGCGAGCGCGTCCTCACCGAGGGGCAGGCCTACGAAGTGACGCGGCTGCTGGAGGGCGTGATCACGCAGGGAACCGGCGCCGGCTACACCTACATGGGCTGCACCGCAGAGGCGGGCAAGACCGGCACCTCCGAGGGCCTCTCCGACGCCTGGTTTGTCGGCTACACACCGCTCTACTCGACCGCGGTCTGGGTGGGCCATCCGCAGTCGCGTGAAGAAACCGGCTTCGGAGGCCCGACGGCGGGGCCGATCTGGCGCTCCTTCATGGAATCCGCCGTAGCCGGCGATTGCCCAGAATTCCCCGAACCCTCGACGCTGCCCGAACTCTCCGGCCTCGACAGCGAACACACTTCCGGCTCTTCGGGCTCATCCTCAAACGAATACGAATACAACGAATACGAAGAAGAAGCGACCGAAAAGCCGTCGAAGCAGGGCAAGGGCGAAGGCGGCGCGTCCGAATCCGAACCAGAAGGCGAACCCGCTCCGGAAGCGGCGCCTGAACCCGCTCCAGAAGCTGCGCCGCCCGCAGTTGGCGGAGGCATATCAAGTCCTCACTGAGCGGCGGCGCCTAACTAACCTGACGCCATGCTCCGGCGCCGATTTCCGCTTGGCCTGAGCGGCGAGCCGCCTCCCGCCTGGCAAGGGCTGCTGGCGACGCTCATCGCGGTCACCGCCGGAACACTCCTCGTCTACCCACTCAAGTCGGTGGCGCCGGTGGTTTCCCTGGGCGTCGTCTACTTGCCGGCGATCCTCTTGATCTCGATCATCTGGGGGTTGCGGCTCGGTTTGCTCGCCGCAATCGCCAGCGCGGTGGCCTTCAACTTCTTCCAGCTGCCGCCGCTGCACCGTTTCGAGATCGCCAACGGGGAGAACTGGGTGGCCCTGCTGGTCTTCGCGATCGTCGCTGCGATCAGCAGCACGGTCGCCGGGCGGGCGCGGGCGCTCGAGGCCGAGCGCCGCCGAGCGCTGAAGGTGATCCTCCGCGACGCCGGCTACGAGCCAGTCGCCGCCGCCAGCGGGGAGGAGGCGCTCGACCAGGCCGCGGTGAAGCCGCCGGCCGCGGCGATCCTGCGCCGCGAGATCGAACCGGCCGATCCGCACCGACCCGGGGTCGGCTACCGGATCTCCGTCTAGGCAGCGGGGGATACTGCCCCGATGATCGTCGACTGCGCCGTCTACGAGCATGGCCGGCGTCGCGCCGGCGATCTGACCCTGGAGCAGGCAAAGGCGGCTGCCGGTCGGGAGGACGCCTTCGTCTGGCTCGGTGTCTTCGAGCCGACCGGGTCGGAGTTCGAGCAGATCGCCGCCGAGTTCGGCCTTCACGAGCTGGCTGTCGAGGACGCCGTCAAGGCCCGCCAGCGGCCCAAGGTCGAGCTGTACGACGACACCCTGCTGATCGTCGTCAAGACCGTCACCCATCCCGATGGGGGCATCGAGGTGGGCGAGCTGCTCGTCTTCGTCAACCGTGACTTCATCATCACTGTCCGCCATGGCGACGGTGCGCTCACCAGCGTCAGGGAGCGGGTCGAGCAGCGCCCCGACTTGCTCGCGCACGGCACCGGCGTCGTCCTCTACGCCATTCTCGACCACGTGGTCGACGGCTACGGTGACGTCGCCCAGACGATCGACGGCGAGATCCAGACGGTCGAGCGCGAGGTCTTCTCCGTCGAGAGGACCAACCCGGCTGAGCAGATCTACAAGCTCGAGCGCGAGGTGCTCGACCTCTACCGAGCCGTCGCGCCGCTCTCCGAAGCCGTCGACGAGATCGCCGAAGGTCGCTTCGAGGCGGTGCCGGATGAGCTCGACGACTACATCCGTGACGTCCACGACCACCTGCAGCGCATCGCCGGCCGCATCGCCGGCTTCCGCGAGCTGCTCAGCAGCGCCCTGCAGGCGAACCTGACCCAGGTCTCGGTCCGCCAGAACGAAGACACGCGCAAGATCTCCGCCTGGGTGGCGATCGTCGCCGTGCCGACGATGGTTGCCGGCATCTACGGCATGAACTTCGACAATATGCCGGAGCTGCACTGGCGCTACGGCTACTACGCCGTGCTCGTCCTCATCGCCTCGATCTGCGCGACCCTCTACTGGCGCTTCCGCCGCTCCGGCTGGCTCTAGGGCCGATCTTCACGGGATCTTTATCGGCGGGGCCGATTGCACACACACCCGGCATTTACGACTTTGCCGATCGACATTGTGCTACCCTGCCGGGCTCTTTAAAGACTAAGTCAGTCAAAAAACTAAATCAGTCAAGAAAGAAAGGATTCCTTTCTATGCGGAACGCTCGCAAGGTAACCCGGCGGCGCAGCGTCAACGCGGCCCTCCTGTCCGCGCTGTTTGCGCTGGCAGCTGTGATTGCCGGATGTGGAAGCAGCAGCAACGACAGCTCCTCGTCTTCCTCGGGAGGCGGCAAGCTCGACGTGGTTGGCTACTCCACCCCCGAATCCGTCTACCAGGAAGACCTGGAGCCGGCGTTCGAGAAGACTTCCGCGGGCAGCGGCGTCAGCTTCAGCAACTCCTTCGGCGCCTCCGGCGACCAGAGCCGCGCGGTGGTTGCGGGCCAGCCCGCCTCCGTCGTCCACTTCGCCCAGGCCGGTGACATGGAACGGCTGGTCGAAGAAGGCGGGATCGTCGCCAAAGACTGGGAAAAGCAGCCCTACGGCAGCATCGCTCAGGACTCGGTCGTCGTGATCAGCGTCCGCAAGGGCAACCCGGAGGGAATCCAAACTCTCGACGACGTGCTGAGCAAGGAAGTCGACGTCGTCACCCCCAACCCGTTCAGCTCCGGCGCGGCTCGCTGGAACATTATGGCCGTCTACGGGACCCTGATCAACGAGGGCAAGTCGCCCGATCAGGCGCTCGAAGGCGTCAAGACCCTGCTTGAAAAGACCACCGCGCAGCCGGGCAGCGCCCGCGACGCGCTGGCGGCCTTCACCCAGGGCGAGGGCGACGTCCTGCTCGGCTACGAGAACGAGGCGATCAAGGCCGAAGAGGAAGGCGAAGACATCGAATACGTCGTGCCGCCCTCGACGATCCTGATCGAAACCCCGATCGCGGTCACCAAAGACGCCTCAGAGCCCGCGGCCGAAGATTTCCTCAAGTTCATCTGGTCCGACGAAGGCCAGGAAATCTGGGCCGAAAACGGCTACCGCCCCGTCAACCCGAAGCTCGTCGACGAGAAGCAGTTCCCGACGCCAAAGAAACTGTTCAAGATCAGCCAGTTCGGCGGCTGGGGCAAGGTCAACGAAGAATTCTTCGATGACGAAACTGGCTCGGTCGCGAAGATCGAGACCGAACTCGGGGTCTCGACCTCAGGCTGATGTCCGCGCACCCGGCAAGCGCACCCTCAGCACCTGTAGCACCCCGGGCGGGCATCCGCCTGCCCGGGGCCAACGCCGGTCTCGGCCGGGGCTTTGTCGTGCTCTACCTGAGCCTGATCGTGATGCTGCCGTTGGCCGCTCTGATCAGCCAGTCCTTTGAAAACGGGCTGAGCACCTTCTGGGACCAGGTCACCTCGCCGCTGGCCGTCTCCTCGCTCGAACTGACCGTGATCGCCTCGCTGATCGTGGTCGCGATCAACGCGATCTTCGGCACGATCATCGCCTGGATCCTGGTCCGAGACGACTTCCCCGGCAAGGCTGCCGTCAACGCGGTGATCGACCTTCCCTTTGCGCTGCCGACGATCGTCGCCAGCCTCACCCTGCTGGCCATTTACGGGAGCGACAGCCCGTTTGGCGTCAACATCGCCTTCACCAGAACGGCAGTTGTCGTCGCCCTGCTCTTCGTCACCTTGCCCTTTGTGGTCCGTGCGGTGCAGCCGCTGCTGATCGAGATGGACCGCGAGATGGAGGAGGCAGCAGCCTCTCTCGGCGCCAGCGGCTTTACCGTCTTTCGCCGCATCATCTTCCCCAACCTGTTGCCCGGTCTGGCCGCCGGGGTGGCACTTGCCTTCGCCCGCGCCCTGGGCGAGTTCGGCTCGGTGCTGATCTTCGCCGGCGGCCTGCCCGAAACCCAGGTCTCCTCGGTCTTCATCCGCCAGCAGATCGAGTCCGGCAACGAAGTCGGAGCGGCCGCCGTCTCCGTCGTGCTTCTGGTCGCCTCGCTGCTGCTTCTCGCCGCTGTCTCGCTGATCCAGCGCTGGGGCAGCCGCCACGAACGCAGTAGCGGCGGTGGCCTCACCGTGATGCCGATCAGCGGCGAGGACTTCACCACGGAGGGGGATGACGATGAGCATCGGTAGCGCGCGCGGGAGCCGCTGGGGACTGCGCACGCTGGGGCTCGGCTACCTGACCCTGCTCCTGCTCGCGCCCCTGGTGATGATCTTCTTCAAGGCCTTTGAAGACGGCCTGGGCCCGCCGCTCGACGCGATCACCTCGCCCGACGGACTCCATGCCCTGAAGCTGACCCTGCTGATGGTCGCGATCTCGGTGCCGCTCAACACCGTCTTCGGCGTCGGCTGTGCATTGCTGCTGGTCCGCCACAAATGGAAGGGCAACACGGTGATCGACGCGATCATCAACCTGCCTTTCGCGATTTCCCCGGTCGTGATCGGGCTATCCCTCTTCCTGCTCTACGGCACCGACGGTTGGTTCGGACCGGCGCTTGCCGAAGCCGGGATCAAGATCCTCTTCTCGGTGCCGGGAATGGTCCTGGCGAGCATCTTCGTCTCGCTGCCCTTCGTGGTTCGAGAGACCGTGCCGGTGCTGCAGGAGATCGGCACCGAGCAGGAGCAGGCGGCCTCGACCCTGGGCGCCAATGCCTGGCAGACCTTCTGGCGCGTCACCCTGCCCGCGATTCGCTGGGGGGTCGCCTACGGCGTCGTGCTCACCACGGCGCGGGTCCTCGGCGAGTTCGGCGCGGTGACGATCGTCTCCGGCTCGATCACCGGGCAGACCCAGACCCTGCCCCTCTTCGTCGAGAAGCAGTTCCAGAACTTCAACCTCCCCGGAGCCTACGGCGCCTCGATTCTGCTCGCGGTGCTTGCGCTCACAACCCTGCTCGCAATGAACGTCCTAAAGAGAAAGGAGGACGCCTGATGGGAATCACAGTCGAGGGAGCAAGTAAGCGCTTCGGTGACTTTCAGGCCCTCAACGACGTATCGATAGAGGTTCCGAACGGCTCGCTGACCGCACTGCTGGGCCCCAGCGGCAGCGGCAAGTCGACGCTGCTGCGGGCAATCGCCGGGCTGGAGACGCTCGACGGCGGCCGCGTCGTGATCGACGACGAAGACGTCTCGAAGAAGCCCACCCAGAAGCGCGAAGTCGGCTTCGTCTTCCAGCATTACGCCGCCTTCAAGCACATGACGGTCTTCGAGAACGTCGCCTTCGGGCTGAAGATCCGCAAGTGGGACAAGACGAAGATCTCCGCCCGCGTCCACGAGCTGCTGCGGTTGGTCCAGCTCGATGGGCTCGCAGATCGCTACCCCTCGCAGCTCTCAGGCGGCCAGCGCCAGCGCATGGCCCTAGCGCGGGCGCTCGCGGTCGAGCCGCAGGTGCTGCTGCTCGACGAGCCCTTCGGCGCCCTCGACGCCAAGGTACGCAAGGACCTGCGCACCTGGCTGCGGCGCCTCCACGACGAGATGCACGTGACGACGATCTTCGTCACCCACGACCAGGAGGAGGCGATGGACGTCGCCGGCCAGCTGGTCGTGATGAACGACGGCAGGGTGGAACAGTCCGGCAGTGCCGACGATCTCTACGACCACCCGGCCAACGAGTTCGTGATGAGCTTCGTCGGTGAGGTCAACCGGCTCGGCGAGGACTTCGTGCGGCCACACGACATGTCCGTCGTGCTCGACCGCGAGGACGGCGCCGAGGAGGCGATGGTGCAGCGCATCGTCGCCCTTGGCTTTGAGATCCGGGTCGAGTTCGTGCTCGGCGACGGTACTGAGGTCTGGGCCCAGCTGACCCGCTCCGAGCTGCAGAAGCTGGAGCTGCGCCAGGGCCAGATCGTCTACCTGCGCCCGGGTCAGACCAAGAGCTTCAGCGGTGACTCACCGCCCGATGGTGGCGGGGCCTCGACTCCCCGCGACCCAGACGGCGGTGACGACGCAGAGGTATCTGCAGCCGCTTGAAGAGGCGACGGGGCGGGGTGCGCTTTGCCGGGTGGCGCCCCGCCCCGACTCGTCATCTCTTCGTCAAGCCAGTCGGCGCTCGAACGTCTTCTCGAGCGCCTGCTCATCTTCCTCGCCAGCGACGGTCTTGTCGAGCCGCGCGGTCGCGGTGCGACCGTCGAGATGGAGCGTCCCAACCTGGTTGTCGAAGTGGGGACCCTCGAGCAGGCGCCAGCGGATGCCGGGATCGGGAGCGCCCGAGAGCTGTGCCAGGCCACGGCTGAGCAGCTCGAACGGGCGCGAGAAGCCGGCCCGCACGACCCTGCGCTCGCGCGAGTCGAGCGGGTTGCGGTACGGCGAGCAGACTGCTTGGTAGACGGCGCTCTGCATCCCGGCGTCGCGCTTGAAGGCGATGTCGCAGAGATAGGCGTGGTGGACGTCGCCGGAGAGCAGCACGATCGAGGCCGGGGGCTTGCCACGGCGACCGGCGCCGACCTCTTCGAGTAGCTCCCGCAATCGCTGGAAGGAGAACTGGAAGGCGGCCCAGTGGTCGAAGTCGACGGCGCGGCGCAGCCGCTCGCTGCCGCGCGCCACCGGTTCGCCCCAAGCGCCGTCGCAGAGCCGCTCGTTCCAGGCCTCGAGGTGGTGGAAGCCGGGGGAGAGGAGGTAGGGGACCGTCGTGGCGAGGAGGAGATGGTCGAAGTCGCCGCTGGCGTGGTTGACGATCCAGTCCCAGACTTTGTCGTCGAACATCGAGCGGCGCTCCTCGGTGAGCACCCGGGCGGCACGTGAGTCCATGAAGATCGCCCGCACTCCGTCGATGTCGCGGCAGAAGCTCCACCGGGTGCCGGCCGCGGTCGTGTCGATTTCCTTAGCCCAGCCGCGCAGGATCGCGGTTGCGTCCGGGTTGCCCCGCACCTGCGCGTAGACCTCGTTGTCGTCGAGCTCGCGCGGTGAGAGGTTGCCGAGGTGCTGGTAGATCCAGTAGGTGGCGATCCCGTCGACGGCACGCTCGTGCCACCACGGCTTGCGGTCCATCTCCTCGTACCAGGAGCGTGAGATGTTCCAGTCGTCGCTCATGTCGTGGTCGTCCCAGGCCATCGAGGTGGAGACCGTGGAGAGCAGCCAGCGGATCATCGGGTCGCTCCAGCTCTCTTCGTAGAGCCAGCTGTACTCCTCGAAGTCGACCACCTCTTCGCCGGGGGGCTCGGAGACGTCGCGGCGGGCGCGGATCCGCTCTCGCGTCCGTGGCGAGGCCTCGTCGACGTAGACCTGGTCGCCGAGCAGGAAGAGCAGCTCCGGCCACTCGTCACGGTCGTCGCGCGCCATCTGCGTCGCCAGCACGTGCAGGGCGTCGAGCTCGAAGCCCTCGGGATCCTGGTCCTTGCTCTCGGTGTACGGCGCCTCGTGCGGCGCCGCGACCCGGCAGGAGCCGAAGCAGATGTCGACCGCCTTGCCGGGCGAGAAGGTGCGAATCGCGCTGGGGGGGAGGTCGTACCGCGGATCGGGCCAGTGCCGCTCGCCGTTCAGCGCGACCTCGTACTCGTAGAAGCCGCCCGACTCGAGTCCCTCGACGCGCACCAGCGCGTAGTGCCGGCCGGCGACGCCGAAGGTCTGCTCGCGGCGGCCAAGGACCTCGACCTCGCACGCCTCGTTCGTCTCGACCCAGATCGTCGCCTCGGTTTCAGAGACGTAGCGGAGCAGCGGGCCGAGGACGAGTCGAGGCATTTTGGATCACCTACCCAAACCGGACATCAAGCAACCGGCAGCGCTTCTTGCTAATCTTGAGTTAGATGGTCAATAAACCCAAGAAAGGAGAAGCCGGTGAGTGACGCACCTCGGCACACGAAATTCGTCTCGCGGGGCAGGCTGAACGGCGTGCTCCGCCAGCACCCCGTGGGAGGGGGGCCGGCGGATGCCGCGGCGACCCAGCCCGGACGCGAGCAGCACGCGGTCGACGATCTGGATACGCAGACCTTCGAAGCTCTCTACTACCGGGCCCGCCTGATCCTCGGCGAGCCGCTTCCCCGGCCCGGCCGGTTCCAGCTGCGCGGGCACTGAGGCCTTCTCCCTGGCCTCGAGACCCGACCGCGCCGGAGCGATTCCGGCGCGGTCGGGTCAAGTCGTTGGGTCCTATTTCGATTTGGTCGTTTCCGTGGGCGGGAGTTCCGGCCGCTCGGGATAGGCCTGGACCGCCAGGCTCCAGCTTTTCAGCGTGAAGACGACGTTTTTTGCACCGGCGTACTGGATCGCAACGGTGTGACCGCCCTTGGCGAGGACGGTTGTCTGCGTCACCGTCTCGACGATCGCCGCGGGGCTCGGCGAGCTCGCCGTCGCCGGGGCGATATTGACTTTGCCAGTCGACTGACCGTCGACCATGATCTGGATCGGGCAGGCGAGTTCGACCGTCGGTTTCGCCGCCGTGCAGGTCACCGATCCCGAGAACGTGATCACGACCGAGCCGGTTCCCGGCAGGCCGAACGAGGTGTAGGCGGTCGGCAGGTACACCGCGGTCGTCCCTTCGTTCGACCATGGGGCGGTTCCCGCCGCGATCGCCGCCACGGGCGGAAGGGGGGCGTCGGCTTTCTTCACGTAGGTATTGCCGGCGACTTTCTTCCTCAGGTAGAGCGTCGACGCCTTCTTGTTGGAGACGTAGATCTGGCCGGCCGCTTTCTTCGTGATGAAGGCGCGGCCGATCGAGGGCCCGGCGAACGACGGCGCCACCGCGATCGCCGTCGCGAGTACCGCCGCCAATGCGACCGCGGTAGCGGCGCGAGGCGTGGACAGTCTTCTTCTGAGCAATTGAACCTCCGTTGTAGGGCGTGCCGGGGCAGCCTTTATTAGTAAAGAGGTCAATAAAGTACAGAAGCTGGTAGGGTGATGTCGAGTTAGATCATCAAGAAACTCTGGTACCCGGCAAGGAAGGAAGCAAAACAAGCATGAGAATCAGGACTCTCGCCATCTCGGCGATCGCCCTCGGGGCCCTCGCGCTGCCGGCCTCGGCCGGGGCCGTGACCCTGATCGGGTCGGGCTCTGTGGCGGCGCAGCCGGTGCTGCAGGCCCTCTTCAGCACCTACACGAAAGAGGTCAACCACAAGGTCCACTTCGTCTACACGGCCAACGGCGGCAACGCCGGCGTCAAGGACGTCCAGAACGGCACCAGCCAGTTCGCTGGGCAGGCCCGCACGCCGTTGCCCAGCGACGCCGGCACCACCTACATCAAGATGTTCCTCGACGGACTCTGCATCGACGTCAACCCGAAGAACAAGCTCAGCAGCATCACGATCCAGCAGACCCACGACATCTATCGCGGGCTGCTGACCAACTGGAGCCAGCTGCCGGGCTCGGGGCTCGCCACGACGATCGATCCGGTCGGCCGCGATACCAACGGAGGGACCTACAACTTCTTCCTCCAGGCGGTCCTCAACAACGAACTGCCGGCCTCCAACGTCAACGCGCTGACCGCGGATGGCCTCGTCGTCAACGCGGTCAAGCAGGACCCGAACGCGATCGGCTACGACGGCCTTGCCTGGCAGGGCAAGGGCCAGAAAGCGCTCAAGGTCAACGGCGTCCCCTGCCAGGCCAACAAGATCAGCGTCGAGCCGCTCAAGTACCCGCTCTCGCGCTATCTCTTCCTCGTGCTGCCGGGCGACGGAAGCGGCATCTCGCCGGCTCTCAGCAAGTTCATCGACTGGGCAAGGCGCGATCCGCTTGCCGGGGAAGTGATCTCCAAAGCCGGCGGCGTTCCCGCCTTCAACAAGAAGGCCAAAAAACACTAGATGGACGAGGCGTACTCCTCCGAGTACGGCCCCAAGTGGTCGGACCAGCGCGCCGGGCGATTGCTCGGCGCGCTGGTCTGTGCCGTCGTCGGCCTGCTGCTGGCGCTGATCGTCACCGTCTTCGTCAAGGCTTGGCCGTCCTTCGCCCACAACGGCCTCGCCTGGTTCGGCTCGGGTGGCAGCGTCGAAGAACAGCTCAACCAGATCTACCTCTCCGGGTTGAGCGGCGCCAACTACGTCTACACCTTCCACGGCTGGCAGCTGATCTGGAGCACGCTGCTGATCACCGGCGGCGCGGTGGTGCTCGCCCTCTTCTGCTCGCTCTTCGTCTCCGTCTTCATCGTCGAGTTCGCGCCCGAGTGGATGCGCGACGTGCTGCAGCCGGTGGTGCGCTTCCTGGCCAGCGTGCCCTCGGTTATCTACGGCCTGCTCGGCGTGGTGGTGATCGTGCCGTTTATCGGCAACCATCTGGTGACCGAGTCGCAGAAGGCCTCGGTGGCGGGGGTGATCTCGCTGAGTGGCTACAGCCTGCTCGCCGCGGTTCTGATCCTGACCGTGATGATCGCGCCGTTGATGGTCTCGATCTTCTCCGACGGCCTGCGCTCGGTGCGCCCTGGCTGGCTGGAGGGCTCGCTGGCGCTCGGCGTCAACCGCTGGCGCACGACCTGGAAGATCGCCGTGCGCACGGCGCGGCCGGCGATCGTCGCCGGCACGGTGCTGGCGGTGGCGCGGGCGATCGGCGAGGCGGTGATGCTGGCGATGGTCTCCGGCTCGGTCGCCTTCGCTCCCAACCCCGCCGACGGGCTGATCTTCATCTACGAGCCGTCGCGACCGCTGGCGCCGACGATCGTCAAGAACATCGACTCGCTCGGCTCGCCTCCTTCGAACGCGACGCTGTTCGCGATCGCCGCCGTCCTGCTCTTCTCGGCGGCGCTGTTCTCGCTCGCCGGCTGGGTGGCGCGGCGGGCGATGCGCAAATACGGAGCGACGGCCTGATGGAGTCCTCTGTCGCCACCCCGCCCGCCGGCCGGCCGCCCACGCCTGCGCCGCAAAAGCCGGGCAAGGAGGCCGTCGAGGGCAGCGCCACCTGGCGGCTCTCGGACCGGATCGGCCTGGCGATCTGCTGGGCGCTGGGGCTGCTCTTCTGTGCGATCGCGGTGGCGATCGTCGTCTACCTCTTCCTGCAAGGGGTCAAGTACCTGAAGCCCTCGATGCTGGTCACTCCCGCCACCGCCGGATTCAGCGAGAGCGAATCGGGCGGCTTCGCGGACGCCTTCATCGGCACCCTGATCGTTGCCACGATGGGGATCGCGATCGCGCTGCCGGCCGGCGTTGGCGTCGCCGTGTGGCTGGTCGAGTACGGTCGCCCCGCCGGCTTGGCGCGGATCACCGAATCGACGATCGAGGCGATCGCCGGCATCCCCTCGATCGTTCTTGCCCTCTTCGGCACGGTGATCTTCTCCAGCACCGCTCTCGGCTTCCTCAGCCGTACCTCCGAAGGGGTCGTCTTCGGTCGCTCCTTCTTCGCCGCCGCGGCGATGCTCTCGATCGTCGCCCTGCCGCTTGTCGTCGCCAGCACCCGCGAGGGGCTCAGCGCGATCCCCCAGCACGTGCGCGAGGCCTCCTACGCGGTCGGCAAGACCAAGATCGCGACTACGCGGCGAATCCTGCTGCCGGCGGCCCGCCCGCAGGTGGCCACCGGGGCGATGCTCGGCCTCGGCCGGATCATCGGCGACACCGCGATCATCGTCGTCCTCCTCGGCGCCACCCAGAACTTCGCCCCGGTCGGCGGCGCCTTCCCGCTCAACTACCTGCGCGGGGCGGGGACGACGCTGACCAACTTCGTCTACGAGGCCTCCCCGACCGGGAACCTCAACCAGCCGCAGAAGGCCTACGCGGCGGCCTTCGTCCTGCTGCTGATGGTGCTGGCCCTCAACGCGGCCGTCGACGTCGTCCATCGCCGCGCCCGAAAGGTAGGAACGTGGAGTTCGTAACCCCAGCCGTGTCTGAGCTTGGGGGGGATATAGACCCCCTAAGCTCAGCCACCCCCTCTCCGCCGCCGATCAGGCGGCTTCCGCTCGAGGATTCTCAGCCGGCAACGCAGGTTGCGCCGCCGGTCGCGACGACCAACGGCAACGGAGCCGTCGTGTCCAGTGGATTCACCGCGGCACGCCGCTCGATCAGCGCTCCCCAGTTCTCGATCCGCCGTATGGAGATCGACGACGTCTCGGTCTCCTACGCCAACCGCGAAGCGGTCAAGTCGGTCTCGCTGCCGGTTCGCCAGGGCGAGGTGCTGTCGCTGATCGGACCGTCCGGCTGCGGCAAGACGACGCTGCTGCGCTCGCTCAACCGGCTCACCGAGCTGACCCGGACGGCGACGCTGCGCGGGCGCATCCTGCTCGACGACGTCGACATCCGCCTGATCGAGCCGACCTCTCTGCGGCGCCGGGTGACGATGGTCTTCCAGCAGCCCAACCCGTTCCCGATGAGCGTCTTCGACAACATCGCCTACGTCTTGCGTGAGCAGGGCTCGCGGCGCCAGCGCAAGAAGGCGCTGGAGCCGAAAGTCCACAGCGCGCTGGAGCGGGCGGGTCTCTTCGAGGAGGTCAAGGATAACCTCGACCATCCGGCGCTGCGCCTCTCCGGCGGCCAGCAGCAGCGGCTCTGCATCGCCCGGGCGCTGGCGGCCGAACCCGAGGTGCTGCTGCTCGACGAGCCCTGCTCGGCGCTCGACCCGCAGTCGACCCAGGTGATCGAGGACCTGATCGTGAAGCTGCGCGACGACGTCGCCGTGGTGATCGTCACCCACAACCTGCAGCAGGCCTACCGGATCGCCGACCACGTCGCCTTCATGTACCTCGGCGAGATGGTCGAGTACAGCAGCGCAACTGCCCTCTTCGGCTCGCCCCGCGAGCAGCGGACCAAGGAGTACGTGAGCGGTGCCTTCGGCTAGCCGTTCGACATACCGCGCCGGCCTGCTCGTCGTCTGCGTCCTGCTCTTGACGGGCGCCGTGAGCGGCTGCACGACCACACAGGACACCGCGGCCGAAAAGCAGGCCGAATCGAAGCGAATCCTCGAGAAGCGCGAGCAGAAGCAAAAGCTGCGCAAGGCAGACCGAAAGGATCAAGAAGGATGACGGCCCAAAGCCAGTACGAGCCCTGCGAGGAGTGCAGCGCGCCGCTCGATCCCCAGCAGCGCTACTGCGTCAATTGCGGGGCGCGGCGGGGCAACGGCGCCAACCCCGCCTCCCGCTACTTCGCGGCGATGAGCAAGCGCGCCCACCGTCCGTCGCTGCGCCCGCCCGCCAAAGGCGGCTCGGGCAGCCGGGCGGCGGCCGTCGGCTTCTTCGCCCTGCTGCCGATCGCGGTCGCGATCGGCGTGGTGGTCGGTCGCAGCGGCAACGACGGCGGCGAAAACGAGGCTTTGCTGGAAGCGCTGCGCAACCAACCGGCAGCGGTGGCGGGCACGAGCGCCGGCGCCACGACGGCCGCGGCAAATGCCGGCAAAGACGGCAAAGGCAAAGAGGCCAAAAAGTCCACCAAGGGTGGGGGGAAAGTGGTCGCCCAAACCAGCAACGGCACGGTCCACCAGGTGACCGGCTACAAGCCGCCGGCGAAGAAGGTCGAAGAAGACACGCGGCTGGTCGAAGCCAACCCCGAACAGACCGGGGACAACTACATCAAGGCGCAGCAGAACCTGCCCGACGTGATCGTCGTCGGCGGCGACCCTGGGTCGGCCCCAGCGGCGTCGGGGGGAGCGGGGGAACCATGAGTGCGCTCAGCGATGCATTGCGCCGGCCGGCGACGGCCTTGAAGTCGGCCCGGACGAAACCCCAGCAGCCCCAGCCAGAGCCAGCGCCGCAACCGGCCAAGGCGGAGGCGAAAGTGGAGGAGAACGCCGAGCTGCGGGTCCAGCGCGACCGGCTGCTGGAGAAGTTCACGATCATGCAGGCCGACCTCGGCGGCGCCTTCTATGAGATGGCGATCCGCGACCACGTGCGGATGGATGTGCTGACC
This sequence comes from Solirubrobacterales bacterium, assembly GCA_033856195.1. Taxonomy (GTDB): domain Bacteria; phylum Actinomycetota; class Thermoleophilia; order Solirubrobacterales; family 70-9; genus VRUE01. Next base: position 109,276 of record JAWVFL010000029.1, read on the forward strand.
CGCAAGGCGGCCGAGCTGCAGCGGGTCGATGCCGACCTGCTCGCGCTCGAGCGGATGCTGGAGCTGCAACGCTCCGACGCCGCCGGGATGTGCCCCAGCTGCGGCTCGCCATACGGACCGGCGGTGCGTTTCTGCCCTCAATGCGGCCACTCGCTGGTAACGGGTGATGCACCGTGAAGGCAGCGCTCACCGCACAGTTCCGCCGCGCGGTCGCCGGCGCTGCGACGCTGACCGGCAAGCGCTTCGGCCTCCTCGTCGCCTCCTCGGTGGTGGCGACCTCGGCGATCGTCGCCAGCGCGATGACGGGCACGGGGGGGAGCGGGGCGCTGGCGGCGCTGCTTGTCCGCAGCCTTGCCTCCAGCGGCACACCGGCCGCGAGTGCGCCAGAACCCGTGCATTCGACGGGGGGCGGTTCGCCCGCAGCTTCCGGCAGCGGCTCACCGGCCCCATCCGCCGAACCGGCCTACTCGGCGCCTGCCCCGGCGCCGGCGAGCGAACCCGTGGGTGAACCGTCGGCAAAGAAGAAGACACCGGCGCCAGCCGAACCCGAATCCGAAGCGGGCCGGGTCAAACACGTCTTCGTGATCTCGCTGACCAGCCCGGGCTATGAACAGTCACTCGGTGCGCAGTCGCAGATGCCCTACCTCTCCACGACCCTGCGCCCGCAGGGGGAGCTGCTCAGCAACTACACGCTGCTCGGCAGCGGACCGCTCGCAAACGGGATAGCGGCGATCAGCGGCCAGCCGCCCAACGCCGCGACGGGCGCCGGCTGCCCCGGCTACGAAGAGTTCACCGCCGGCAAGGCGAACAGCCAGGGAGTCCTCAGCGGCGCGGGATGCGCCTACCCGGTCGAAACGCTGACCCTGGCGGACCAGCTGACCAGCGGCCACCTCACCTGGCGGGCCTATGCGGAGGGAATGGTCGACGAAGCGGGCAAGCCGGCCAACTGCGTCCATCCCGATCCCGGTGAGCCCAGCACGTCGGCCCAGCCGGGTGGGTACGCAGCGAGCCAGAACCCGTTCGCCTATTTCCACTCGCTGCTCGACCTCGGCGACTGCTCAGCCAACGACGTGCCGATCGACCAGCTGAGCAAGGACCTGGGCAAAGCCGAGAAAACGCCCGCCTACTCTTTCGTCGCGCCGACACCCTGCGACTCCGGCGCCACCGGCCAGTGCGCCGCGGGGGCCACCGAAGGCCCGGCCAACGCCGATGCCTTCCTCTCGGCCTGGGTGCCCAAGATCCTCGCCTCGCCCGCCTACAAGGCCGACGGCGTCCTGATCGTCACCTTCTCGGCCATCAACCCGCCGACACCCGGAGCCCCGACACCCGCGGGCGACCCCCTGCGCACCGGCGCCCTATTGCTCTCACCCTTCGTCACTCCCGGCGGTACCGACGCAGCTGCCTACAACCCCTACTCACTGCTCCGCTCCGCCGAGGACTTCTTCGCCCTCGACCCCCTGGCTCTCACGGGCAGCCCGAAGACAAAGTCCTTCGCTGAGAGCCTGCTGGAGGAAAACGGCGGCGACTAGGGCGAAAAGCACCGCTGTAAACGCTCCGGCCAATGTGGGACGCCTGTTTGTGTCGCTCGGCATCGGGGAAAAGCCGAACACGGCCTTTGGGAATACCCCGATGACCGCTGGGCCAGACTCCTGGAGAATCGAGAAAGAGAGATGTCCGCAAGAGAGGCAAAGCCTCGGACCACGCGCTTCGCCGACCGGCGCGATGCCGGTCGCCAACTCGCCGCCCAGCTCCTGCCGCTGGCCAAGGAGAGCCCGATCGTCGTTGGCCTGCCGCGGGGTGGCATCCCGGTGGCCGAGGAGATCGCCATCGCCTTGCATGCCCGGCTCGAGCCGCTTGCAGTGCGCAAGCTCGGGGCTCCCCATAACCCCGAGTACGGGATCGGGGCGATCGCCGAGGACGGCACCCGGGTCTTCGACGAGGAGGCACTGGCCGTACTGGGCATCAACGGCGCCGTGCTCGAAGAGATCGTCGCGCGCGAGACCGCCGAGCTGCGCCGCCGCGTCGAGGCGTACCGGGGCGAGCGTCCCTTCCCGCCCTTGCAGGACCGCACCGTGATCGTCGTCGACGACGGCGTGGCGACCGGCGTCACCGACACCGCCGCGCTGCGCGCAATCCGCCGCCTCCGCCCGCGACGGTTGATCCTCGCCGTTCCAGTCTGCGCTCCCGACTCTGCTGCCCGGTTGCGGCGGGAGGCCGATGAGGTGATCTGCCTGGTCGAGCCGCAGCTGCTCCATGGCGTGGGCCAGTGGTATGCGGACTTCACCCAAGTGAGCGACGCTGACGTGGTCACGGCGCTGAAGCGGTTCCGGGCAGGTCGCGGGAAAGCCGCAGACGGTTGGCGGCTTCTCCCGGATGGAGTCGAGCGGCGATCAACCTAGGGTCGAAGAGTGGCAACTGATGGCCGTGGCAACTACAAGCAGAAGGTGCTGATCGCCGGCGCGGGCGTCGCGGGGATCGAGGCGGCGTTGGCGCTGCGCGATCTGGCCGGTGAGCAAGTCGCGCTCCATCTCTTCGACCCGCGCCTCGAGTTCGTCTACCGACCCTTTGCCGTGGGCGAGGCCTACGGCGCCGTGCGCGCTTTTCGCTACGACCTGGAACGTCTTAGCGACCATTGCGATGCCTCGTTTCACCCCAACGGGATCGTCTCGGTCGACACGAAACGGCGACTCGTGGTCACGCGGGACGGTAACCAGCACCTCTACGACCTCCTGATCCTCGCAACCGGCGCCCGGATGCTCTGGGGGGTGCCGGGCACAGTCACCTTCTGGGGGGCCGCGGACGAAGGCCAGGTCGGCGAAGTACTCGAGGACTTGCGCGCCGGGCGCCTGCGGCACATCGTCTTCACGATGCCAGGAGGGCACAGCTGGACGCTGCCGCTCTACGAGCTGGCGTTGCGCGCGATCACCGAGCTCGACAAGGTCGGCATCGATGCGACTCGGGTCACCATCGTCACACCCGAGGACCTGCCGCTTGGAGTGTTCGGCCGTCGCGTCGGAGAGCAGATGAGCGCTCTGCTGACGGAACGGGGCATCGAGATGCTCGCCGGTACGCACCCGATGAGGTTCGAGGACGGCAGCCTCCGCGTTGTTCCGGGCGAGAGAATCAGCGCCGACGCCGTGGTGAGCCTGCCGCGCCTCGAAGGCAGGCCCGTGGGTGGTGTTCCCCATGACGACAGCGGCTTCATCGGTGTGGACGAGCATGGTGGCGTGATCGGCCTGGAGGGGGTCTATGCCGTCGGCGACGTCACCACCTTTCCGTTCAAGCAGGGCGCCATTTCCACCCAGCAGGCCGACGCGGTGGCGGAAACGATCGCCGCTGTGATGGGGGGCGGTCTTCAGGCACAACCGTTCGATCCAATCCTGCGCGCGGTCCTCTGGACCGGGCACGAGCCCCGCTACCTCTACGGCAGGCCGACCGGCGGGCACGGCGAAGCGTCGAGCTTCAGCGAGCAGCCATACGGGCCGCTGCGCAGTGGCAAAGTCACAGCCCGCTACCTGTCGCCGCTGGTCGACTCGCTCTCGGCCGAATCGGAGTCGAATGGCACACCGCATCTCGCCGCCCGAGCGCCTTCTGCATCCTGAATCCGGGCATGATGGGGCGGTGAGCGACCCCGTCGTCCAGCGCTACCGCGCCGCCCGCCGCGATCGCGAGCTCGCCCTGCTGGAGGGTTTCCACGCGCTCAAGCACGCGCTGCGCTTTGGGGCGGAAGTGATCGAGGCCGTCGCTGAGAAACCCGACGAGCTCGACCGCCTGGCGGAAGACCTGGCGCCGGATCTCGCCGGTTCATTGGCCGAACGGACGACCTCGGTCGACCCAGAGCTACTCGCTCAACTCGTGCCGCATGCTCCCCGCACCGGTGTGGTCGCGATCGCTCGCCGGCCCAGCGTCGACGTTGCCGCGGTGCTCTGCTGCGAACGTCCGGCGCCGATCGTGCTGCTCGAGGACCCCCGGACAATGGGCAACATGGGTGCCTGCGTGCGGGTTGCCGCGGCTGCGGATGCCGCCGCGGTTTTGACTACCGGCAGCAACGATCCCTGGCACCCGGAGGCCCTGCGCGGAGCGGCCGGCCTGCACTTCGCCCTGCCGGTGGCCCAGGTGGAATCGATTCCAGCCGCGGGCCGACCCCTGATCGCGATCGACCCCGATGGCGCTGAGCTGGGGGAGAGGAAGCTCGATCCGCGCTCGATCCTCGCCTTTGGAACCGAGCGCTACGGTCTCAGCGACGCCCTGCTCGAGCGGGCCGACGCCCGCCTGGCGATCCCGATGCGCGAGGGCGTCTCCAGCCTCAATCTCGCCACCTCGGTTGCGGCCGTGCTTTTCTCGCAGCGCCTTTGAACCTGGGCGGCCACGGCTGCGTAGAAAGGGCCGATGAAGCGAACCGTCGCCTGCATCGCCCTTGCCGCCGCGCTGGTCGCCACCCAGGCGGCGCCCGCCGCCGCCCCCGGGCCGGCACAGGCGAGCGGGGCGAAGACGGTGGACATCAGCAACTTCGAATTCCACCCGCCCACGCTCCAGGTCAGCAAGGGGACGAGGGTGGTTTTCTCGAATTCGTCGAAAACCGCCCACACCGCGACCGACAAGGGCGCCTTCGACACCGGCCGCATCAGGGCCGGCAAGGCAGCCGGCGTACGGTTCGAACAGAAGGGAACGTTCAGCTACCACTGCAAGATCCACCCCTTCATGCACGGCAAGATCGTCGTCGGCTGAGATAGGTTGACGGTCACCTCCCGTCACCATCGAAAGGATTGCCCGTGCCGTTTGCCGACATCAACATCGGAGAAGCCCTCCTCGTAGCCTTCGAGGTCTTCTTCTTCGTGATCTGGATCTGGATCCTGATCACGATCCTCACCGATCTCTTCCGCGACCATGAAACGTCTGGCTGGGTGAAGGCGGCCTGGGTGCTCTTCCTGGTCTTCATCCCCTTCCTGACCGCGCTGATCTACCTGATCGCCCGCGGCAGCGGCATGCGCGACCGCACGATCAAGGCGCAGGCCGAGGCCAAGCAGCACTTCGACTCCTACGTCCGCGAACAGGCTCACACGACGCCGGCGGACGAACTGCACAAGCTGAACGAGCTGAAGGAAAAGGGCGCCCTCTCGGCTGAGGAGTTCGATAAGGCGAAGGCGAAACTGTTGGCCTAGCGAGGTTCTCCACGTGCGCGCCAAGCAGTCGGCGCGCACGTGATTTCTCCTCCTTGCAGGCATTTTCTGCAAGCGAAGTTGCAGGTTATTAGCAACTCCTAACAATCTGGGCACGGTTTCGCTACCGTGCGCCGCCGATGCGCGTTCCCCTTCGCGGCAATTCATGGCGGCTGCTGCTGCCCGCGGCGCTGCTCTTCGCCGTGCTCTGCGTGGCCGCTTCGGCGCCCGCCAAGAACCTCGGTGAAAAGCTCCAGGACACGCAGGGGAAGCTCAGCGACGTGCGCGAAAGCCAGAGCGCGCTGGCGGCGACGCTCGCCGAACAGAACAGGGCGATCGACTCGATGATCGGCGAAGTCTCGGCGCTGCGGCAGAAACAGGCCGCGGTCGAGGCTGAACTATCGGCGAAGCAGGACGAACTCGACGCGGCGACGGCAAAACTGGAGGCCGACAAGCGCCATCTGGCGCGCGTGCGCGACCGCCTGCAGCGCGCGCTCGACGTCCTGCGCGACCGCCTCGTCGCGATCTATGAGGCGGGCAGCCCCGACATGCTCAACGTCGTGCTCGACTCCGCGAGCTGGTCGGAAGTCAACGCCCGCGCCGACTACCTGAGCCAGATCCAGGAATACGACGACTCGGTTGCCTCACGGGTCAAGGCGCTGCGTGACCAGGCCCGGGCCGCGGTGAAGCGGATGACAGCCGCGCGCCTGCAGATCAGGGACGCCCGCGACACGATCGCGGTCAAGGAGCGCGAAGTCGCCTCTGCCCGCCAGGAAGCCGAGGCTCGCTTCGGCGAATTGAAGTCGGCGCAGGCCGAGCGCCGCGAAGCGATGGAATCGCTCGAATCGCGCGAAGAAGCGCTCAGCAACAACCTCGCCTCGATCTCCGAACAGATCGCCAGCACGACCGGGACGCCGCCATCCGTCGCCGGCGCCCCGGCGCCGCTCACCCCCGGTCAGAGCGCCGGCTACATCTCCGAAAGCCAGGCGAGCGTGCCGAGCGAGGCGCCGGCCGCGGTCGCCGCCGCGATCGAAGCCGCAAACTCGATCGCCACCACCCCCTACATCTGGGGCGGCGGGCACGGCTCCTTCGAATCCTCAGGCTATGACTGCTCCGGCGCGGTCAGCTTCGCCCTCAACGGCGGCGGCTTCCTCTCCAGCCCGCTCGACTCGACCGGCCTCGAGACCTGGGGCGAACCCGGGCCGGGGCAGTGGATCACGGTTTACGCCAACGCCGGGCACGCCTGGATGATCATCGCCGGGCTGGCCTTCGACACGGTCGGCGGCCCCGGTCCCCGCTGGCACTCCTCCCCCGTGAGCTCCACGGAAGGCTTTATCGCCCGGCATCCCCCAGGCTATTAAGGCCCAAACCCGGTAGGGGTGGAACGTCTTGTACTTTTTCGTCGCTGACCCTGAGGCGGCAGCAGCATCCGTCGCACGAAAAAGTTAAGTGGAACCCCTACCGGGTTTGGGCCTTAGCGGGCTGTGACCAAGTCGCGGCGTTGCCGCGGCTGACGTGGATCACGCTCTCGAAGCCTTCGCGCTGCAGGATCGAAGCAGCGAGGCCGCTGCGCTTGCCGGCCTTGCAGATCGTCGCGATCGGGCGCTCACGCGGCAGCTCGCCGATGCGCCCGAGCAGCTGGCCGAAGGGGACGTGGATCGAGCCGGGGATGTGCCCCTCCTCGTACTCGGCGGCGCCGCGCACGTCGAGCACCTGCGGGCCGTCCTCGCCGTCGAGGCGGCGCGCCAGCTCGGCCAGATCGATCGCCTCGATCCGCGCCACGGGCCGGTCCTCGGCGCGCCAGGCGGTCATGCCGCCGCCGAGGAAGCCACGCACGCACAAGCCGACCGCGGCCAGCAGCTCGGCGGCCTCCAGCTCGTTGCCGTCGGAGGCGGCGACGACGAGCAGCTCGGCGTCGACCGGCACCACCTGGGCCACCTTGGTGGCGAAGCCGGTGTCATAGGCGGAAGCGCTGATCGAGCCGGGGATGTGGGCCTCGTCGAACTGCTCGTTGGTGCGCGAGTCGATGGCGAGGGCGCCCTCGGCGATCGCCGCCTCGAAGCCGTGCGGCGTCATCCGCGTCGGCGCACCGATCGAGGCGACGAGGGGACCGCGGTTGAGCGAGACGATGTGCTCGACGTTGGGCGGCTTGCTGCCGATCGTGGCGACGGCGTCCTCGACGAACTCGCTCTCGCTCTCGAAGCGCAGGGCCCGGTTGTGGCGGCGCTCGAAGCCGATCGTCGATGAGGTCTTGAGGTCGATCCCGGAGCTGCCGCAGAGCGAGCCGCCGAGGTGCCCGGGCCAGACCTCGGTCTCCTCGGGCAGCACCAGCAGCCGCTCGTGCAGGGAGCGGAAGATGTCGGCGGCGCCGTCGCGCGGCTCGATTGCGAGATCGGGACGGGCGACGTCGCCGACGAAGAGGCAGTCGCCGCTCAGCGCCGCCCAGGGGTCATCGCCGCGGGCCGCGTCGCGCAGCAGGAAGGAGGTGTGCTCGGGGCGATGGCCCGGGGTGTGGATCGCCTCGATGCTGGCGCCCTCGCCCAGCCGCAGGGTCCAACCATCGGCGAAGGGCTCGTGCGGGTAGGTCGCCTCGGCCAGCTCTTGGATGTGGATCGTCGCACCGGTCGCCCGCGCCAGGCGGCCGTGCCCGGAGACGTGGTCGGCGTGGTTGTGCGTCTCCAACACGTGCTCGATGCGCACCCCGTGCAGGCGGCTGAGGTGCAGGTAGGGATCGATGTCCCACTGCGGATCGACGACCGCGGCGACGCCGGACGCGGTGTCGCCGACCAAGTAGGAGGCGCAGCCCAGATCCTCGTGGATGATTTGGCGGAAGAGCATGTTTGCGGTTTCGAATGGGCAGCCGAATGGATACCGTTGGCGCAGGGTAGCGGCGAGGGAAGGGAGATAGATGGCAAGCGATGCCGAAACCGGTCTGGAGCATGAGCTGAGCGAGCTGCTCGAGGTGGAGCGTTTCGAGCCACCCGAGGAGTTTCGCGAGCGGGCCTTGCTCAGCGACCCCGCGATCTACGAGCAGGCGGCCGCCGATCCCGAGGCGTGGTGGCTGCGTCAGGCGACCGAGCTGCTCGACTGGGCGCGGGAGCCAAGCGAAGGGCTCGACGAGTCCAACCCTCCCTTCTACAAATGGTTCGCCGACGGCAGGCTGAACGCCTCGGCAAACTGCCTCGATCGCCACGTCGAGGCCGGCAACGGCGAGCGCGTCGCCTTCCACTGGCGCGGCGAGGAAGGCGAGGAGCGCGACATCACCTACGTCGAGCTGCTCGCCGATGTGCAGCGCTTTGCCAACGCGCTCAAGGACGTCGGCGTCGTGCCCGGGGACATCGTCGGGATCTACCTGCCGATGATCCCCGAGGTGGTCGTGGCGATGCTGGCCTGTGCGCGGATCGGCGCGCCGCACAACGTCGTTTTCGGCGGCTTCTCGGCCGAGGCGGTGCGGGAGCGGATGGAGTTCTCCGAGGCGAAGGCGCTGGTGACCGTCGACGGCGCTCGCCGCAAGGGCAAGACGGCGCCGATCAAGCAGCAGGTCGACGAGCATATGGACGACCTGGAGACGCTGGAGACGATCGTCGTCGTCCGCCACACTGGCATCGACTGCCCGATGCGCGAGGGCCGCGACCGCTTCTACGACGAGCTGATGGAGGCCGCCGAGCCGGAGTGCCCGCCCGAGCCACTCGACGCCGAGCACCCGCTGTTCATCCTCTACACCTCCGGCTCGACCGCGAAGCCGAAGGGGATCCTGCACACGACCGGCGGCTACCTGACCGGGGTCGCCGCCACCCACCGCTACGTCTTCGACCTCAAGCCGGAGGAGGACGTGTACTGGTGCGCCGCCGATGTCGGCTGGGTCACCGGCCACTCCTACATCGTCTACGGGCCGCTGCTCAACGGCGCCACCAGCGTGATGTGGGAGGGGGCGCCGGACTACCCGAGCAGGGGGATCTGGTGGGAGCTGGTCGAGCGCTACGGGGTGACGATCCTCTACACGGCGCCGACCGCGATCCGCACCTTCATCAAGTGGGGGGCGGAGATCCCCAAAGAATCGGATTTGTCCTCGCTGCGGCTGCTCGGCTCGGTCGGCGAGCCGATCAATCCCAAGGCCTGGCTCTGGTACCACACGGTGATCGGCAGCCGCGGCTGCCCGATCGTCGACACCTGGTGGCAGACGGAGACCGGCGCGATCATGATCACGCCGCTGCCGGGGATCACCGCGACCAAGCCGGGCTCGGCGACGACGCCCTTTCCGGGGGTCGAGGCGGCCGTGGTCGACGAGCACGATGGCGAGCCGGTCGACGGCGGTCAGGGCCTGCTGATCCTCAAGCGCCCCTGGCCCTCGATGCTTCGCACCCTCTACAAGGAGGAAGACCGCTTCGTCGAGACCTACTTCTCGCGCTTCGGCAAGGAGACCTATCTGGTCGGCGACGCCGCTCGTAAAGACGAGGACGGCTACTTCTGGGTGATCGGCCGTATCGACGACGTCGTCAACGTCTCCGGCCACCGGCTCTCGACCGCCGAGGTCGAGTCGGCGATCGTGGCCCACGAGAAGGTCGCCGAGGCGGCGGTGATCGGACAGTCCGACGAGGACACCGGCCAGGCGATCTGCGCCTTCGTCACTCTGCAGGGCGACACCGAGCCGAGCGACGAGCTGATCGAGGGGATCCGCGCCACCGTCGCCGAGCGGATCGGCAAGTTCGCCCGGCCGAAGCGGATCATCTGGGCCGACGACCTGCCGAAGACGCGCTCCGGCAAGATCATGCGCCGCCTCCTGCGCGACATCGCCGAGGGCCGGGCCCTCGGCGATGTGACGACCCTGCGCGACCCCGACGTGATGCAGGAGCTAGAGGGCAAGATCGCCGAACAGCGCGACGCCGAGGACTGAGGCCATCGCGCTCGGCATGTATTTCGTACCGAACGTAATGCGCTGGAGTTAGCCGGTGCGTTCGTCGACCATCCGTTGGACCGCGACCTCGAGCGCCTGCAGCTGTTCGCGCACGCCTTTCAGCTCGCGCAGGGCGAGCGCCTCGGCGCTGACCTGCTCGGCTGCCAGCTCCTCCTCGACCTCGGCTATTTCGGGGCTGAGGAAGCGCTGGGCGAAAGCGCCGGTGAGCAGGGCGACGAAGCCGATGCCGGTGAGCAGGATCACCACCGAGACGATCTCGCCACCGGTCGTGGTCGGGTAGATGTTCGAGCCCAGGGTCGTCATCGTCGTCATCGCCCAGTAGATCCCGTCCCAGTCGTTGAGGTGCTGGCTGTGCTTCTCGAAGGCGACGAAGAGGGCGCCGCCGCCAATCACGGTCAGGAACGCGAGGAACATCGCGTAGTGCAGTCCCTGGAGCGAGAAGACCTCGCGCGAGAGCTGCGCCAGCCGCAGCAGCCTGACCAGCCGCAGCAACCGCAGCACGCGCAGGCTCTGCAGGCCGGCGGGCAGGATCGGCGGCGTGAAGATGACGATGAAGGGGTCGAGTGGGTGGTGTCGCAGCCACGTGCGCCGGTTCGGGACGACGGCGAGCATCACCACCAGCTCGATCGCGAAGGCGAGCCAGGTGACCCAGTTGAGCACACGCGCCACGTCCTCCAGTCCGCCGCCCGGGTGTGACTCGCTGATCGCCACCATCGGCAGCGTCAGCGCCGCCGCGATCAGCATCGGCGTGTTCAGCGCTTCCGCCACCCGGGTGCTGCGCGCGTCCATGCCGGGTGCGTAGAGCATGGTCTTCTGTGGCTCCTCAGAGGCCATCCGGGACTATTCGACGTCGCCGCGCCCGTGCCTACTTAGCGATAAAAAGGCTGAATTTCGTATATCAAATAATAATTACTGACTTTTATTGATAGTTTGATTATCGTGGTGTCAATAAGAGAAATTTTGGGTTCCCGATCGTGAACGAACCGCGTGACAAGGGCGCATACCGGATCGCCGTCGGCGCCATCGGTTGCGCCTTGATCGTCGTCTTGGCGGGTCTGTGCGTGATCGTCGCCGTCGGCATCAAAGACACTGAAATCCCGAAGGAACTCTGGACCATCGCGAGTGCACTTGGCGGTGGACTGCTGGGGCTTCTCGCACCTTCGCCAGCGCCGTCAGCTGCCAAGGAAGATAAGGTCAAGGAAATACCGGGAGGTCTGAAACGTACGTGGACGATCCTGGTAAAAGACATCGGGGCAAATCGGTCTGTCGCGATTCTCCTTTTCATCTTTGCGTTCGCGGTCGGATTCGGAGTGGCCACCGATTCCACCCAGCTTCAGGCGCTCGCTGGCGCAAGCGGCGCAGCACTCATCGGCCTGCTGGCACCGGGACCCGGCAAGGTCGCGACGGAGAAGTAAATCCGCGATGCCCAGATTCAATGGGCTGATCCAACACTCCTTCGCACTGCAAAATCACGAGTTACGCCTGCCCTTTCGGGGCAGCAGCGTCAAGGAGATGGTCAGCGAGCGCTTTGCCCACCAGGCGGCCGGGTGCGGCGGTTTTCGAGTCGTGGAGATCCCCGTTCAGAAGTGCGAGCGTGGACCCGCCTGCAGCCCGCTGCTCGAACATGGGCTGACGACCCTGGATCCCCAGTCGAGAGCAAGGTTCTTCGAGTGGGATGGGGAGCACTGCAAGTACGAGAGACCCCTGCCGAATGCGTTCTCATGGGCCGACGGGGATGGCAAGGAGGCGAAAAAGGAGCGGCAGAAGCACTGGGAGAGGGTCGTCTTCGCGAAGACGCAGGAGAGCGGTCCACCGTCCATCAACGACCTTCTGGTCAGGGGATGCGATTCGGGCGCAAGTGAAGCGCAGGCGGTCTCCCGGATGCTCTGCGAGCTGCTGGCGGCGAGGCGCTCCATGCTGTTCGGTCTGGCGCTGGCGAACAATTTCGTCAACGTGACGCTTCCCTACGCCATTCTGAAGCCGGCGTCTAGAGGTGACTCGGAGTGCAGCGAACCCAAGCCCGTCGAACCATGGATTCTGCAGCCGGTGGTCTCACTGATCCGGATGCCACCCGATGGCGATGATTTTCGCAGGATGTACTGCCTGAGCTTCTTCCTGGTTCCGGTGAAGGGCCCGTGCTTCGAAGCGCGCGAGATGCGCAAGCGCGAAGTCAAGAAGATGGTCAACGCCGGGTGGGGCCTTTCGACGTGTCCACCCAACCTCCCGCGCTTTGACGTGAGCGGCCCCCTGCCTCGCTACGCCACCCGAATCGAGCCATCGCTCGGGCAGATCCTCGACCCCGACAGCGCGTCCGAGGACGAGGCGGAGGAAATTACGTGGGAGGGCCTCACACTGCGGAAGGCGACCGAGGCGATCACATACGCGGTGGCGCTGAGGATGGCGCAGGGGTCGACTCCCGCCGCGGGCAAGCGAGCCCGGCAGGAGGTTGGCGACGAGGTGGTGAGCTCGCTCGGCAACTCGCGGGTGTCCTCGGCAACGGTCGTCGACCCGGACTTTAACGAGGGCGGCCTCGACAACGACGAGAAAGGTCTCGACGAGCCGGTGCCTGCCATGGCCCTTCCGGGCGCGCTGGGGATGCTCATGCCAGCCCTCGCAGGCCGAGTTCGAATCCCGTTAGACCAACCGGTCGGCAAGGGCCGCAAATACCGGCTCGACCGCCCCTACATCGATCACGGCGACTACGCGATCGGGGTGCTGCCCTCCAACCGGTGCCTGGTGGTCGCTTCCGACAAGGAGGCCCAGTGGGGGCGCTGGGACTCGGGGCTGATGCAGGCTGGGTGGATCGCCTACACGGTGATCGCGGCCGCGAGCGCGATCGGCACGATGCGCGCCATCAGCCGGGATTTGGAAAAGGTGGAGCGGTCGGACCCGAGCAAGATCGTCGCGATCGAGCACGATGTCGCTGTCGATCTCCACGAGATCTACGACCTCGACATCACCTGGGAGGCCTACAGGCTGCGCTACCGCCGCCTGCGCGAGCATCTCGGGATCACAAGCGATTACAAGGCCCTGCACGGCAAGCTCGACGCTCTGTACCGCGAGACGTCTGCACGCTTCGAGAAAGAGGCGCAAAAGGGGCTCCTCCGGCTGACCGCGGCAATCGTGGTCCTCAGCGTTCTCATCCTCGTCGGCACGGTCATTGTCGCGGCCAACGGTTGAGCACCTCACGGCGCTTTCTTCGACGGCTTCGTACCATTGCCTGGCAATCAACTAGCCAGGAGACGTGCAGCCGATGACCACCAGCACCGCCACGCAGGACTACAAGGTCGCCGACATCGACCTCGCCGATTTCGGGCGCAAGGAGATCGCGCTCGCCGAGGTCGAGATGCCGGGCCTGATGCAGACCCGCGAAGAGTTCGCCACCGAGCAGCCGCTCAAGGGCGCCCGCATCACCGGCTCCCTTCATATGACGGTGCAGACGGCGGTGCTGATCGAGACGCTGGTGGCGCTCGGGGCCGAGGTGCGCTGGGCCAGCTGCAACATCTTCTCGACCCAGGACCACGCCGCGGCCGCGATCGCCGCGGCCGGGATCCCCGTCTACGCCTGGAAGGGCGAGACGCTGGAGGAGTACTGGTGGTGCACCGAGCAGGCGCTGCTCTGGCCTGAGGGCGGCGGCCCGAACATGATCCTCGACGACGGTGGCGACGCGACCCTGCTCGTCCACAAGGGCGTCGAGTTCGAGAAGGCGGGCGAGGTCCCGGACCCGGCATCGGCCGACTCGGAGGAGTTTCGGATCATCCTCGAGACCCTGCAGCGCTCGCTCGCGGAGGACCCGCAGCGCTGGACCGAGGTTGCCGCGGGCATCCAGGGCGTCACCGAGGAGACGACCACCGGCGTGCACCGGCTCTACCAGCTGGCCGAGACCGGCGACCTGCTCTTCCCGGAAATCAACGTCAACGACTCGGTCACCAAGTCGAAGTTCGACAACCTCTACGGCTGCCGCCATTCCCTGGTCGACGGGATCAACCGCGGCACCGACGTGATGATCGGCGGCAAGGTCGCGGTGATCTGCGGCTACGGCGACGTCGGCAAGGGGTGCGCCTCCTCGCTGCGCGGCCAGGGAGCCCGCGTGATCGTCACCGAGATCGACCCGATCTGCGCTCTGCAGGCGGCGATGGAGGGCTACGAGGTCAGGACCCTCGACGAAGTGGTCGAGACGGCTGACATCTTCGTCACAGCCACCGGCAACAAGGACATCATCACCTTCGACCACATGGCGCGGATGAAGCACAACGCGATCGTCGGCAACATCGGCCACTTCGACAACGAGATCGACGTAGCCGGCCTCGAAGGCGGCGACGCCGAGCGGGTCAACATCAAGCCCCAGGTCGACGAGTGGCGCTTCCCCGACGGCCACTCGATCGTCCTGCTCTCCGAGGGCCGCCTGCTCAACCTCGGCAACGCCACCGGCCACCCGAGCTTCGTGATGTCGTACTCCTTCACCAACCAGGTGATCGCCCAGATCGAGCTCTTCGGCAAGAGCGTCCAGTACGAGGCCAAGCAGGTCTACGTCCTGCCCAAGCACCTCGACGAGAAGGTCGCCCGCCTCCACCTCGCCTCCCTGGGCGTCCAGCTGACCGAGCTGAGCGCCGAGCAGGCCGCCTACCTGGGCATCCCCACCGAGGGCCCCTACAAGCCGGACCACTACCGGTACTAGAAACGACAAGACCCGCCGGAGCGGGTCGAGTCAAGGTTGCGCGGGGAACCACCCCGCAGGTACCTCCAGGCGACTGACACCCACCTCCCGAAGGCTACCACCAGACTCGACCCATTCCGTTGGATCCTCTGCGGAGGCCGCCGGACTCGAACCGGATCCGGGGGTTAACCGGACAGTGCGGATGTCATTCGCCTGGAGGCACCTGCCTCCATCACCCTCCCGTGGGCGATGCTAGAGGCGAAATGGTTCTCAAATCGTGGTGTGTCTGAATTGGCACACCGACGTGATGCTTAGTTAACCGGCAGTCAGCCAATCCCCGCCTGCGGCTCCCAGCGGAAACGGTCCGGCCAAGATAGTTTGCTAAACTAATTACCAAAGCTAATCAATGACGCGAAAGACCAAAGACACCACGCTTACCGACGCTGCGGCGCAGCTGCGGATGGGCATTGTGCGCACGGCGCGTCGCCTGCGACAGGAGGCGGCCGCCGAGGCGAGCGGCCTCACCCCGACCTCGACCGCAGCACTGGCGACGATCGAGCGCCACGGTCCGCTGACGCCCAGCGAGCTCGCCAAGCTCGAGCGGGTCAAGCGTCCGACCGTCACCCGCACCCTCAGCTGCCTCGAGCGGGAGGGACTGATCGAGCGCACGCCCGATCCCAGCGACGGCCGCAGCTCCCTGGTCAGCGTCAATGCCGCCGGCCGTGAGCGCCTGCGGCGCCTGCGCAGCCGCAAGAACGCCTACCTGGCGCGCCGCATGCGCGACCTGCCCACCGATGACGTCGCTGCCCTGGAGCGGGCGGCCGACATCCTCGAGCGGATGCTGGAGGATGAGCGCCGGTGAGCGCCGGTTTGCGGCGTAGCTTCGACTCCCTCGCCGTTCCCAATTACCGCCGCTACTTCGTCGGCCAGCTGATCTCGCTCTCGGGCACCTGGATGCAAACGGTGGCGGCGCTTTGGCTCGTGCTCAGCCTCACCGGCAGTGGGGTCGCCGTCGGTCTGACGACCGCCCTGCAGTTCCTGCCGATGCTGCTCTTCGGCGCCTGGGGTGGGCTGCTCGCCGATCGCTTCCCGAAGCGGAAGCTACTGATGGCGACGCAGGCGCTGATGGCGATCCCTGCACTCGGTCTCTTCGCTGTCACCGTGGCCGGGATCGCCGCCCCGTGGATGGTCTTCCTCGCCGTCTTCGCGATGGGCGCAGTCAATGCGGTCGACAACCCGACCAGGCAGAGCTTTGCGATCGAGATGGTCGGCCCTGACCGGGTCGTCAACGCGGTCAGTCTCAACAGCGTGATCGTGCAGTCGGCGCGAATCGTCGGCCCAGCATTCGCCGGCCTGCTGATCGCCGGCTTGGGGCTCGGGCCGTGCTTCGCCGTCAACGCACTCTCCTTCGGCGCGATGATCTTCGCCCTTTGGGGGATGGATCCGACCAAGCTGCGCAGCGGGCCGGTTGTGACGCGGGAGCCCGGAGCGATCCGCGCCGGGCTGCGCTATGTGCGCTCCACGCCCGAGCTGGCGATCCCGCTGGCGCTGATGGCCCTCGTCGGAACCTTCGGCTTCAACTTCCAGGTCGTCCTGCCGCTGCTGGCCCGCTTCAGCTTCGGCGGCGGCGCCGGGGTCTACGCGGCGCTGGTCTCGGCGATGGCGGTCGGCTCGGTGGCTGGGGCGCTGGTAACCGGCTCGCACGGCCGCACCAGTCCGCGGCTGATCGCCGGTGCGGCGCTCGCCTTCGGCGGTGCCGCCCTGCTGGCGGCCGCGGCGCCGGCGATGGCGGTAGAGATCGGTGCCCTGGTCCTGCTTGGCGCCGCCTCGGTGACCTTCGCCGCGACGATCAACTCATCCCTCCAGCTCGCGGTCACCCCCCACATGCGCGGTCGGGTAATGGCCCTCTACTCGGTCGTCTTTCTAGGCTCGACCCCAATCGGTGGCCCCCTGGCCGGCTGGCTATCCCAAACCTACGACCCCCGCTTCGCCCTGCTCCTCGCCGCGATCTCGGGCCTATCCGCCGCCTGGGCCGCTCGCATCTGCTTCGCCCGCATGCGTACCCGAACAGAGCTGGCAAAAACGCAAGGAGAACCAGCGGCGGCGTGACTTGACCGCTTCGACGACCGCGGCAAAGCGCCCGACTTGGACCCCTCCGGGGAGCCCGCCGGGTACGTGTTGGAGCGCGGGGGAGGGGGTTCGCCGGACACTCCCCGCTTTTGTCCGGCGAACCCCCTCCCCCGCGCCTACCCTTAGCCGGTGTACCCCGCCGACTTGAGGTAAGCCGCCGCCGCTTCCTTCGGCGTCTGCTTTTCGAGTTCGACCCGCGCATCGAGCTCCTGCATCACTTCGAGCGTCAGGCCTTTCTGCACGTCGACGATCGTCTTTTCATAGTCCGGCCCCGCTTTTTCCACCGTCGACTTCTTGCTGACGAGGATGACGTTGCCCGCCGGGAAGACTTCCTTGTCGTCTTCGAGGATGACGAACTTGTCTTTCTCCGCCGCGAGCTGCGGGTCGGTGGTGAAGAGGATCGAGAGGTCGGCCTGGCCCTTTTCGAGCACGGTGTAGCGGAGGCCGATGTCGACCGGGTGAAACGACTTGAATTTGAGCCCGTAGTACTTTTCGAGCCCGGCCAGGCAGTCGATCCGCTGGCGGCACTCGGGCGAGCCGTACAGGTTCATCGCTTCGGACTTGCCTTCGAGGTCGGAGACCGTCTCCAGCCCTTCTTCTTCGGCGAACTTCTTCGTCGTGCCGACCGCGTTGGCGCTGGCGAACGGCGTCGGTGGGAAGGCCGTGAGGTCTTCTTTTTCGAATTCGGCCTTGGCCTTTTCATAGGCCGGCGTGGCGCCGGCCGGCACTTCTTCGGGTTCGACGCCGAAGAACGAGGTCAGCGCCGTGCTGGCGTACTCGGGATAGCCGGAGATGGCCCCCGATTTGACCGCCTGGTGCGCCACGGTTTCGGAGCCGAGGTTGAGGTCGCTCTTCACCTTGTAGCCGGCGGCTTTCAGCGCTTGCGCGTAGATTTCTCCGAGGATTTCCTGTTCGGGGAAGTTCTTCGAGCCGATCGTCAGGCTGACTTTGGCGTTTTTCGGGTTGGAGACGATCGCTCCACCGCCCCCACCTTCTTCGCTGCTGCTGGTGCTGTCGTCGCTGCTGCCGCAGGCGACGACGCCAAGGCTGAGGACTAGGGCGAGCAGCAGGGCAGCAGCTGCACGCAGACGAGTGAACTGAGACCTCATTGGATTCCTCTCTTGTCGTTTTGCATGGACGAGATTCAAGCGGCGCTCGGCTTCAAGCCTTTCGAGGTGAGCAGACGTTGAATTGCGGCGAGGCCGAACTCGAGCGCCAGAGCCAGGAGGGCGACCAGGATCGCCCCTGCCAGCACACCGTTATCGCCGTAGACGTTTTCGTTGATGATGAAGTCGCCCAGGGTGAGGACGCCGGCGAGCGGCGCGATCGTGGCGGTGGCGACGATCGCGATCGTGGCGCCGCGGATGCCGGTGAAGAGGGTGGGGATCGCCAGCGGCACCTCCACCTTGCGCAGCACTTCGAACTCGGTCATGCCGATGCCGCGAGCGGCATCGACGCTGGCGCGGTCGACCTGGCGGATGCCGACGAAGGCATTGGTCAGGATCGGCGGTACGCCCAGCACCGCGAGGGCGACGGTCAGGTTGAGAACGCCGACCCCGATCGCAGTCGCCATCAGGGCGATCAGCGCCAGCTCGGGCACCGCGCGGCCGGCGTTGCCGAGGCCGACGGCCAGCAGTTCACCGGTGCCGCGGTGGCCGAGATAGAGGCCGATCGGCAGCGCGACGAGCAGCGAGAGCGCCAGCGCCAGCACCGTCACCTCGAGCTGCGTAAGGGTCAGTTCGACCACCTGTGAGAAGCCGCCAACGGTCTTGCCGCCGGTCACGTTGGAGGTCTGCGGGGTGAAGATGAATTCGATCGCGCCGCCGAAGGAGGCAAGCAGGGGCTGGGGGAGGGGGATGCTCATGCGCTGGCCACCCGGCGCCAAGGCGTTGTCAGGCGCTGCACGAGCAGCAGGATCGCGTCGAAGGCAAGCGCGATCAGGATCGCGATGCCGCCGGCGATGATGATGCTGGTAGCGAAGTTGAGGTTGCCGCCACCGTAGATCTGGGTGCCCAGTCCGCCCCCTCCGGCGAAGACGGCGAGGGTCGCGATCGCGACCGTGCTCACCGTCGCGATTCGCATCCCGGCGATGATCTCCGGCGTCGCCAGCGGCAGCTCGACTTTCCAGAGGATCTGGCGGTCGGTGAGCCCCATCCCGCGTGCCGCGTCCTTGACCGAGCCCGGCACGTTGGCAAGCCCGGTCGTCGTGTTGCGGTAGATGATCTGCAGCGTGTAGGCGCTGAGCGCGATGATCGCGGTCTCGCTGCCGCGGCCGGTGATCGGCAGCAGCAGGAAGAAGAAGGCGATGCTGGGGATCGTGTAGAGGACGCCGGTGCCGGCCAGCAGCGGCGGTCGCAACCAGGCGTGGCGGTGGGCCAGGAGCGAGAGGCCGAAGGCGATCAGGAAACCGATCCCGACCGAGAGCACGACCAGCTCCAGATGCTGCACAGTCGGCGTCCCGTAGCGGTCGATGTGGTCCTTCGCCCAGTCGAAGCAGAAGAGCTTGTCGGTCGCCTGGCAGGGCAGGGTCTCCGACGTGCGTTCCTGAACGAACCCCTTGCCGACTTCGCCGACGGCCGCAACGAGGACGCCGCTAGCCATCACAATGCCTCGCGCTCCGCTCGCTCGCGCTAATCATCACCGGCGATCTCGCTCACTCGCTCCGCGCTCAAAGGGTCGCTCCGCCGCCGGGTGATCCTCGGTCTTCGCCTTCGGCGAGGCGAGGAACTCGGAGATGATCTCGACCGAGAGGACGCCGGCGATGCGCCCTTCGTGGTCGGCCACGGCGGCGTACTGGGCCTCGCCCTGCAGCAGGTCGGCGAGGGCGTCGCGCATCACGTCGTCGAGGTCGAGCAAGGGGCCGAGCGGCGAGTCCGGCCGCGAGGGAACCAGCTCTCCGGCGAGATCGCGCTCGGAGAGCCAGCCGAGCGGGCGGCGCTCGCTGTCGACCAGCAGGGGGTAGGGGACCTCGGCGCCCACCAGCTTCGCCCGCACCTCGCTGCACGGTTGGCCGACGTAGGCGAGCGGGGCCTCCCAGAGGTCGATGTCGGCGACCCGCATCAGCGCCAGCCGCTTCAGCGCCCGGTCGGCGCCGACGAAGTCCTCGATGAACTCGTCGGCCGGGGCCATCAGCAGTTCGGCCGGGGTCGCGTACTGGGCGACCTTGCCGCCCTCGCGCATCACCGCGATCCGGTCGCCCATCTTGATCGCCTCGTCGATGTCGTGGGTGACGAAGAGGACGGTCTTGCCGATCTCCGCCTGCAGGCGGAGGAACTCGTTCTGCAGGCGCTCGCGGTTGATCGGGTCGATCGCGCCGAAAGGCTCGTCCATCAGCATCACCAGCGGGTCCGCGGCGAGGGCGCGGGCGACGCCGACGCGCTGCTGCTGGCCACCGGAGAGCTGCGCCGGGTAGCGGTCGGCGAGGCCGGGATCGAGGCCGACCAGGGCCAGCAGCTCGGTGCTCCGCGCCGCCGCACGCTCCTTCTTCCAGCCCAGCAGCTGCGGTACCGCGGCGACGTTCTCGGCGATCGTGCGATGGGGGAAGAGGCCGATCTGCTGAATCACGTAGCCGATCTCGCGGCGCAGCTGCGCCGGGTTGCGCTCGCGCACCGATCGGTCGCCGATGAAGATGTCGCCCGCGGTCAGCTCGACGGTGCGGTTGACCATCCGCATCGCGGTCGTCTTACCGCAGCCCGAGGGCCCGACCAGGACGCAGATCTCGCCGGCCGGCAGCTCGAGCGTGAGGTCGTCGACGGCGGCGACGGCAGAGCCGGGATAACGCTTGGTGGCGCCTGCGTACCGGACGGCGGAAGCCCCGGCATTCGACCCTCGGTCAGTCACCTCGTCGCTGGGCACTCGGCCCGAGCCTATACCCCGCGCTGCGGCGCGCTAAGTGTGGGCGGGGCAGCTCGAGGTCGCGGGCCGGCCCCGCCTGCTCAGCCAGAAGAGCGCGGCGAAGACGATCAGGCCGACGACGTTGAGCGCCAGCTTGTAGTCGAGCTGCACCGAGCCGAAGACGTCTTCGCGACTGGGCCGCGTCTCGGGGATCAGGCCGGTGGCGCTGAAGAGAGCGTCGATCGCCAGCGCGGCGACGATCATCGTCAGAAGCATCAGGGCGACGATCCGCGCGGTGAAGGCCCAGCCGTAGTACTTGCGGTAGATCGCCACGATCGGCAGCACGATCAGGTCGGCGAAGATGAAGGCCATCACGCCGGCGAAGCTGATCCCGCCCGACCACAGCACGGCGGCGAGTGGGATGTTGCCGATCGAGCAGACGAAGCTGAGCACGGCGATGAGCGGGCCGACGATCACGTTCTCGATCGCGACGACCCAGCCCGGCGCGTCGCTGAGGAAGAGGCTGTTGAAGAAGTCATCGCCGAGTAGGCCGATGAAGCCGGCGAGCAGGAAGCCGACGCCGATCTCCTTCCAGAGCATCTGCCAGTCGCCGCGGAAGTTGAGCGCGACCTCGCTCCAGCCCTCGGTCGAGAGAAGCCGCTCGCGCCAGCCCACCGCCTCCTCGGCGGTGCCCCCGTGGTCGTGCTCATATCCGGCGTCGGCGGCTTGGGCGTGCGCCCGCGCCTGCTCCTCCAGCCGTGGCGAGACGAAGAACCGCAGCAGCGCCGTCATCAGCACGATCATCACGATGCCGCCGAGGTACTCGGCGAGGGTGAACTGCCAGCCGAGCAGCACCCAGAGCACCAAGCCCAGCTCCCAGACGAGATTGGTCGAGGCGAACTGGAAGGCGAGCGCGGCGGCAGCCGAGGCGCCCTTCTGGAAGAGGCTCTTGGCGATCGCGATCGCCGCGTAGGAGCAGGAGGACGATGCGGCGCCCAGGCCG
Source organism: Solirubrobacterales bacterium (assembly GCA_033856195.1). GTDB lineage: Bacteria > Actinomycetota > Thermoleophilia > Solirubrobacterales > 70-9 > VRUE01. The sequence continues at coordinate 130,974 of JAWVFL010000029.1, forward strand.
GTGGCCCAGGCGATCGGCTTGGCGCCGTCGCCCGCCATCGTCGCCTCGATCCGCTCCCGTGGTACCCAGGCTTGGACGATCCCGGAGATCGCGAAGCCCAGCACCAGCGCCCACCAGACCTCATAGGCCATCAGGAAGGACTGCCTGAAGCCCTCGAGGATCGTGCTAACGACGTCGGCCATGGCGAGAACGTAGCACATACCCCCAGGGGGTATCTACGTGGCACCGATGCCGAGGCGTTGCGAGCGCTCGACAGCGCGGGCGACGATCTCCTCGCAGCCGGGAACCTCGCCGCCGCGCATCAGCACCCGCCCGCCGACCACTGTGGTGTCCACGACCGATCCGCTCGCCGCGTAGACGAGATCCGAATAGAGCTCGCCAAGGCTCAGCTCCGGTGAGCGCGCCCGCAGCAGCAGGAAGTCGGCCCGGGCCCCGATCTCAAGCGACGCACATTTTCCATGCCTGACATGGGAAATGTGGGTTTCGTTCACCTCGCCTCCCAGCATCGGCCCCGCAACCCCGGTGGCGATTCGCCAGGCCTCTTCGGCGGGGAGGACGGTGGGGTCGCCGCTGGCGTGACGCTGTGCGAGGGCGAAGACCTTGAGGTCGGCGAGCAGGTCGAGCGAGTCGTTGGAGCCGGGCCCGTCGGTGCCGAGACCGACAGCGACTCCCACTTTGCGCGCGGCCGGGTAGGGGAAGACGCCGCCGACGGCCAGCTTCATGTTGGCGACTGGGTTGGTGACCACCGTGCAGCCCCGTTCGGCGATCAGCTCCAGCTCGGCCTCGTCGAGCCAGACGCCGTGGGCGAGGACGGTCCGCTCGCCGAGCACGCCGAGACGGTCGAGGTAGGCGGCCGGCCGCACGCCGTGCCGCTCGATGCAGTCGTCGACCTCTTGCTCGGTCTCGGAGAGGTGGATGTGGATGGGCAGCTCACGCTCGGCCGCCAGCTCCGCGGCCCAGCGCAGCAGGCCCTCGCTGACCGTGTAGATGGCGTGTGGGGCGAGGGCGGAGTCGATCCCCTCGCCGAAGCCCGCCAGCTCGTCGAGGTCGCGCTGCGCGGTCTCCCGCATCGCCTCGGTGCCGCCGTCGGCATCGAAGAGCGGCCCGCCGATCGTCGCCCTCAGTCCCGCGTCCGCCACCGCCCGCGCAGTTGCCCCCGGGTGCCAGTACATGTCCCAGAAGCGGGTGGTGCCGGTACGGATCATCTCGGCGCAGGCCAGCCGCACGCCCCAGTAGACGTCCTCCGGCTCGAGCTTTGCCTCGATCGGCCAGACCACCTCGCGCAGCCAGCGCAGCAGCGGCAGGTCGCCGCCATAGCCGCGGAAGAGCGTCATCGCCGCGTGGGTGTGGCCGTTGACGAGCGGGGCGACCAGCGGCGCCCCGGCCGCGTCGATCGTCTCGTCGCCGGGCTCCGGCGCCACATCCGCTCCGAGCGCCGTGATGGTCCCGTCCACGCAGCGCAGCCCGACCGTCTCGCCGTCGAGCACGGCGGCGGTGACGGTGAGCGGACTCGCGCTCACGGCCCGACGGCGCCCAGCTGCGGCAGCACGGCGGCGAGGCCGTCGTGGAGCTGCAGGGCGTTGGCGGCGCGCGCCGCCTCCAGCTCGATGATCTCCAGCGGCCGCGGCCCGATCCCGTTGGCGAGGTTGTCGACGACGCAGATCGCCGCGTAGGCGAGCCCCAGCTCGGCGGCGACGATGCACTCCGAGGCGATCGTCATCCCGACCACGTTGGCGTGAGCCGCCATCAGCCGGATCTCGGCTGGGGTCTCGAAGCGGGGGCCGATCGCCTGCCAGTAGACGCCGCCGTCGCGCACCCTGCCGCCACTCGCGGTCCAAGCCGCGAGGATTTCCTCGCGCCAGGTGGAGTCGAACGCGGGCGCGCGGTGGGCGCGCTCGTCGCCGAAGGTCGTCAGGCCGAGGTGGAGGGCGATGAAGTCGTCCGGGCAGAGCAGGCTGCCGACCGTCAGCTCCGCATCTAGCGAGCCCACCGAGCCGATCGCCAGCACGCGGTCGCATCCCTGCTCGGCCAGCGCGGCGAGGTTGGCGGCATGGTCGATCTCGTGGGGAAGCACGTAAGCACCGCCGTCGTGCCGCTGCACGATCGCGGCGCCGTGCTCCGCTCCCGCCGCAGCAATCGTCTCGCCCCCCGGGCCGAGCGCACTGCTGCCGAGCACAACCGCAAGCCGTCCCACGGCTCGATCCTAAGCCCCTATGGTGCAGTGATGGAGGAACGCCCGTCGGGAAGGGACGAGAGCGAGAGCGAACGCCTCGACCGCAACCTCGGCGAGCTGCTGCAGGAGCTGCGGGTCGCCCTGCCCGGCGTTCAGGTCCTCTTCGCCTTTCTGCTCGCCGTCCCCTTCCAGCAGAACTTCACCAAAATCAACAGCTTTGAGAAGGACGTCTACTTCTTCACGCTGCTCTGCACGGCGCTGTCGGCGATCCTCCTGATCGCGCCGTCCTCCTATCACCGCGTCACTTTCCGCCTGCAGCAGAAGCGCGAGCTGATCAAGCTCGCCAACCGCTTCACGATCGCCGGGCTCACCTTCCTGGCGCTGGCGATGACGGGAGCGATAGTGCTGATCACCGACGTCCTTTTCAGCGGCGTGGTCACCGTGATCACCGGGGTTGGGGCGGCCACCACGTTCGCCGTGCTCTGGTACGTGCTGCCGCTGCGACGCCGGCTCAGTCTGACTGGGGGCGAACGCTCTTTGAGCGATCGCCCCAGAGATTGACCATTTCGTCAGCCAGCTCGTCGGTCAGCGGCATTTCGGGCGCCTCGTCGAAGAGCATGTCGAGGTCAGCCTCCCAGACGTAGATCTTGAGGTCGAGCGTAACCGCGAGTTCCTCGCTGACGCCCTCGCCGATCAGCGCGTAGGCCTCCCGCAGCATCGCCACGTTGGCCAGTTTGTCGGCGGCGAAGATCGCCAGGGCCGCTGGGTCGGCAGCAGCGGCGCGCTGCCGGTGCTCCTCCTTGCGCTCCTCGTAGACCGGGATCGACTCGTCTTCGGTCATCGCCTCGACCAGGTCACCGACGGTCTCGCCGAATTGCTCGCGCACTTCGGCGATGCTGGTCTCGCTCTTCTCGACCACGTCATGGAGCAGGGCCGCGGCGAGCACCTCGTCGCCGTAGCGATGATCGACCAGCCGCTCCGCGACCGCAAGCGGATGCTCGATGAAGGGCTGCCCGTCGCTGCCGCGGCGCAGCTGGCCGGCATGGGCCGCTCGCGCTGTCTCCAGCGCGCCCTTGACCCGCTCGGATCTCTCGACTGCCGCATCGATGCCAGGGGTCGATGACATCCCGCGTGCCAGCGTAGCGGGAGAGTCGTGCCGCGAACCGCACGGTTGGCGCGGGGTTCCTAAGTTGCGGGAGCGACGCTGGCGGCGCGGGCGGGAAGCTCGTATTCGGCCCGCTCGGCGGCAAGCTCGATGCCGCCGGGGGCGCCGCCCAGCGCCTGCCAGCGCTCGGCTGCTTCGGCGCCGAGCTGGTCGAGGCGCTCGTCCGAGTGCATCGGGTCGTGGTGGAAGAGGACCGTGCGCTCCGCTTCCGCGCGGCGTGCGAAGGAGATCGCGTGGGAGAGAGAGGAATGGCCCCAGCCGATGTGGTCGGGGTACTCGGCGTCGGCGTACTGACCGTCGTGGATCAGCAGCGAGGCGCCGCGGGCGAGGCCCAGCCCGGAGATCCAGTCCCCCTCGAGCGCATCGAGGTCGGCGCCGAGCGCCGGCTCGTGGTCGGGGATGTAGGCGAGCGAGGAGTCGCCGTCGTCGATCCGGTAGCCGAGCGTCGGTCCGCGGTGGGCAACCGAGGCGGCGCGGATCCGCGCCGGGCCGATCTCCCACTCGGCCTGCGGGCAATGGCGGAAGGAGACATCGCAGGGCAGCTCGCGCACCTCGACGGGAGAGAGAGGGGCGGAGATGTAGCGAGCGATGCGGTCGCGCAGCGACGCCTCCGGCGAGGCCGGCCCCCAGATGACGATCTCGGTCTGGGGGCGGAAGGCGGGGGCGAAGAAGACAAGCCCTTGGATGTGGTCGAGGTGCAGATGGGTAAGCAGGATGTGCAGGCGGGCCGGCTCGGCGGCGAGGGCGAGGCCGAGGCTGCGGATGCCGGTGCCGGCATCGAGAGCGAGCATCGAGCCATCGGAGAGGGTGACGCCGACGCAGGAGGTGTTGCCGCCGTAGCGGATCGTCTCCGGCCCTGGCGATGGGATCGAGCCGCGCGTGCCCCAGAGCTTGACCTTCATCTCAGTGACCGGCCCCGTTGTTGGACGCCGCCGGCCAGAAGACGGCGATTGCTCCCTGCGAGCCGTGGGCGGTGAGGATCGGGAAGGCCGAGACCTCGACCTGGTGGCGGGCCCCGTCGGTGGAGCTGATCTCGAGGTCGGCATGGGCGGGGCGCCCGTTGCGAACCGCGACCACGAGCGGCAGCTCGTCATACGGGATCGGCTCGCCGCTTTTGTCGAACGGCCCGAAGAGCGATCCCCACTCATCCGCCCCGACGGTTCCCAGCTCCTCGAAGCGCTTGCCGAGCAGGGCCCCGGCCGCCTCGTTGTAGAAGACGAGCACGCCCCCCTCGTCAACCAGGAAAGCCGGCGTCGAGAGCGCGGACATCAGGTTGCGAGCCAGGATCAGCTCGAGGGGCTTCTGCGTCGTCACAGATGACACTTTAGATAGTTGGGATTGATACAGCTGGAGATAGGCGCCGGGTGGTGTGCTGCAGAAGCGAGACGAGTACCTTCCAGCGCCTGGCCAGGTGAATACGTGACTTTGATCACTTTGCTGAATTCCTCATTGGGTCGTCTCGAATCGAGTACCGTGCCGCTCCCGTGGAGGCCACTACCCCGCAAGGGGACACCGCTACACCAGCCAAGGCCATGCGCGAGCCGAGTCCGATGTACCGAGCCGCGATGGCGGTCTGCCGGCCGGTGGCGATCTGGGGGCGGCTACAGGCGGAAGGCATGGAGGCAGTGCCGCTGAGCGGCCCGGCGCTGGTCGTCGGCAATCACGACAGCCACTGGGACCCGCTGATGGTCGGGATCTCGGCGATTCGGCGTCGCCAGATCAAGGCGCTGGCCAAATCGGACCTCTGGAAGGTGCGCGGCCTGGCCCCGGTCCTTAACGGCATGGGCCAGATCCCGATCGAGCGAGACGCGGGCGATGCCGGTGCGCTGGCGCGGGCGATCGAGCAGCTGCGGCGCGGCTCGTGCATCGGGGTCTTCCCCGAAGGAACCCGTTCTCGCGGCAAGGTCCTGCGGGCGCGCAGCGGCGTCGGGCGGCTCGCCCTCGAAGTCCCCGAGGCAAAGCTCGTCTGCGTTGCGATCGAGGGGACATCGGACCTGACCGGCTTCCCCCGGCGCCCCCGGCTTCGGGTCCGCTTCTTCGAGCCGCGGGACGGCCAGGCCAAGCCGGGTGAGGAGCCGGGAGAGCTCGCGGTCCGGCTGCTGGCCGAGATCCGCGAGCTCGTCCCACCGTCTATCTCCGCCCGCAAGCGCTCCTAGTCGGCGGCCTCCTGGCCGCTCGGCAGCAGCGCGTACCACTGGGCACCGAAGGACGAGAAGTCGTGGCCCTTGGCGTCGCCGGGCTTCTTGTCTTCCACGTAGGTGTAGAGCGGCCAGCCGGCGTAGGTCACCTGCAGGGTGCCGTCTTTGCGTTTGGTCGTGCCGAGCTTGGAGGCCATCGCGCCTTCGCCCGCTTGCGGTTTCCCTCCAGTCGTCAGCGGCGGCCAGACCTGTTCGCAGGCGCCGTAGCAAGACGATTTGCCGCCCTTGTCTTTGTGGAAGTCGTAGAGCGTGAAGCCCTTGGAGTCGACGATCACCTTGCCCAGCTTTGGCACTGTCGTCGCGGAAACGATCGCTATTGGGCCGCCCCCTGAGGATTCACTCGACGCCGACTTGGCTGTTGATTCGCCGCTGGACCCGTAGGCACCGCCGGAGCTCGAGCTGTCGCTGCTGCCGCAGCCGGCGAATGCAAGCGCTGCGGTTAGGGCCAGGGCGCCAAATGCGAAAAAGGGCTTCTTCACGTGGATTCCTCCTTTTGGGATCGATTGGGGTGGGTGGTCGCGCCCTTGCCGAGCGGTGCGACGAAGGTCTGGCCGGCGGCGTGCACGATGAGCGCCTGGGCGCGAGAGAGATCCAGAGCGGCGCTGAGGACTGCCGCGGAGTCGCCGCCCCAGCGATAGCGGAAGGTTCCAGCCGAGACGTCCCTGCCATCGGGACCGCGCATGTAGACCTGGCAGAGCGTGCCCGAGCTGATGCCCTTCACGTACATGTGGATCTCAGTGCCGTACGCCTGCGGCTCGAGGGTTGCGCCGATCTTCACTCCGTCGGGGAGCGAGCGGAAGGCAATGTGCTGCTCGGGCCCGCCACTCTCTCCACCGGAGAGGACGAAGATTGCAAGCACCGCCGCCGCGGCTGCAGCACCGCTGAAGCCAAGTCCAAAGCGCAGGCGCCGCTGCCGCCGTTTCGCTCGCCGCTCGGAGCCGATCGTCGCCGCGATCCGCTTGCCCAGCTCCGCCGGTGGCTGCGGCGCGGGACCGAAGTGCGCCGGGTCGGCGTGGGGAAGGAGCCGCGAGACGGCGATCAACGAGTCGGCCTCGGCATGGCAGGCGGCGCAGCCCTCGAGGTGGGCCTCGAGGGCGGTTGTCTCCTGCTCCGAGAGCTGCCCAAGGGTATAGGCCCCGAGCGACTCCTTCCAGCTGCGGCAGCCGTCAGTCTTCATAGCCCATCTCCTCGAGCACGACCCGCAGCGCCCGCAGTCCGTAGTAGACGCGGCTCTTCACCGTTCCCTCCGGCACTCCCAGCTCCTCGGCAACCTCGGCGTAGGGGCGACCGCGGTAGTAGGTCTCGACCAGAACGCGACGGTGCTGCTCGCCGATCCGCCGCATCGCCTCCTCGATCTGCCAGGCGAGCAAGGCCTCGTCGAAAGGCTCTACCGCGGGTTCGATGCCACCGTCGGCAACCGTTGGGCGCGCTGCACGCGCGCGGCCGAGGTCGATTACGACGTTGCGCAGGATGGCGAAAAGCCAGGTGCGCAGCGAGCCGATCTGCGGGTCGAAGCGATCGCCGGCTCGCCAAGCGCGCAGGAAGGTCTCCTGCACGGCCTCTTCGGCGAGCCCCGCGTCGGCAAGCGAGCGGACCGCGAAGCCATAAAGCTCCGCGGCGTGGGCCGCATAGGCCTCACGCACGTCCCGCTCGTCTGTCAGCGCGCCAGGTGACATTCGCTCGGGATACGAATGCCCGCCGGCGCCGGTTCAGGCTTTGGCTACTCGAGTTTGCCGATCTTGAAGATTTTCGTGCCGCAGTCCGGGCACACACCTTGGATCGCCGGGCGACCGTTCTTCATGGTCACCTGCTTGGCGTCCTGGATCTCGACCTTCTTTCGCTCCTTGACGCAGTAACCCTCGGGCATCAGGGCCCTCCTTTCACTGCCTGGCGGCAGAGCTCGCGCTGCACGCGAGATCGAATTGCGGCGAATGTAACGCAGGGAGGGGACGGCGAGGGCAAAGAACGTGCCATTCGGCACGAAGTACCTATTTTGGCTTTGTGCCGCCGTTGCCCTTTTCTTCGACGCCGGGTTCTGGCGAGGGCGCCGGTATTTCGCTCGCTTCGAGCGTCTCCACCCGGGATTCGAGCGCGTCGATCCTGCCCGTCAGCTCTTCCTGGAGAGAGCGCAGGTCAGCTTCGCTGACCTTGTCGGTCTGGGCGTTGGCGCCGAGATATATGCCTGCTCCGGCCCCACCGATCGCAATCGCGACGAGGACAAGGAAGACGCGCGTGCGCATGGTGAGCTTGCGCTCCACCACCCCTATCCATGCCCGCAGGCCGTCCAGCGACATCGCCATTAACTTAGAGCTTGCCCCGGAGCCCTGCGCTCCCAATCCACTACCCTGCGGCCCGCACTTCCCGACCCCAGCTTCCAAGGAGAGACCCAGCATGCCCGAGGCAGTCATCGTCGACACCATCCGCACCCCGATCGGCCGCGCCTTCAAGGGCTCGCTGGCCCAGCTGCGCCCCGATGAGATGGGCGCCTACGTGGTCGACCAGCTGCTCGAGCGCAACCCCGACGTCGATCCCGCTCTGATCGAGGACGTCTTCTGCGGCTGCGGCATGCCCCAGGGCCTGCAGGCCTTCAACATCGGCCGGATCATCTCGCTTCTCTCCGAGAAGCTGCCGCAGACGGTCAACGGAGTGACGGTTTCGCGCTACTGCTCCTCCAGCCTCGACGCGATCCGCCACGCCGGCAACGCGATCAAGGCCGGCGAGGGAGACGTCTACATCGGCGCCGGGGTGGAGTGGGTGAGCCGCTACAACGAGCGCACCGAGCCCGCCGGCGCCGACGACCAGAACACCAACCTGCAGGGCAACGACGGCCAGCCCAACGCCTACATCGAGATGGGCAAGACGGCGGTCAACGTCGCCGAACGCTACGAGGTCAGTCGCGCCGACATGGACAAGTTCGCGCAACGCTCCCAGGAACTCGCGGTCAAATCCCAGGAGGACGGTTTCTTCGATCGCGAGATCGTCCCGGTGACGCTGCCCGACGGCACCGAGGTCGCCAAGGACGACGGCCCCCGTGCCTCCTCGACCTTGGAGAAGCTCTCCGAACTTCCCGAATCCTTCGGCGGCGGCGGGGTCACCGCCGGCAACTCATGCCCGCTCAACGACGGCGCCGCCGCGGTGCTCTTGATGAGCGACACGAAGGCCAAGGAGCTGGGCCTCACGCCGCGTGCCCGCATCGTCACGGCCGCCACCTGGGGCAACGAGCCCGAGTACATGGGCGTCGCCCCGATCGGCGCGATCAAGAAGGTGCTCGACCGCGCCGGGATGACGATGGACGACGTCGGCACGGTGGAGCTCAACGAGGCCTTCGCCGCCCAGGTGATCCCGATCATGGACGAGTGCGACATCCCGCTGGAGAAGCTCAACACGCACGGCGGCGCGATCGCCCTCGGCCACCCCTTCGGCATGACCGGCGCCCGCATGATGGGCACCCTGCTCAACGTGATGGAGACCGATGACCACGCGGTCGGCATCGAGACGATGTGCGTGGCCGGCGGTCAAGGGAAGGCCATGCTCGTCGAAAGAGTCTGAGAGCCTGACCTCGGCAGGGGGTTTCGCTTAACTTTTTCGACGTCGCTTGCGGCCGTCCGAGGAGCGCAGTGGCGAAAAAGTACAAGACGCTCCACCCCCTGCCGAGGTCAGGCTCTAAGGTCCGATCGTGGACACGCTGACCTACGAGACCGACGGCCGGGTTGCGAGGCTTACGCTGAACCGGCCGGAGCGGGGGAATGGGATTACGGCGCTGATGCCGGCTGAGATTGCTGCTTGTGTCGAGCGGGCAAATCTTGACCCTGCGGTCCACGCGATTGCGCTGGCCGGGAACGGCAGTGGGTTCTGCGGGGGCTACGACCTGGTTGCTTCGGCTGAGGGGGACATGAGCGAGCTGGGTGGGGTGGAGGCGCCGCCGGGGTCGCCGATCGACCCGGCGACGATCGGGGCCAACCACGCGCCTGGGTCGAATTGGGATCCGGTCACGGACTTCCAGTTCATGTGGCGCAACGTGCGTGGCTTCATGAGCCTCTTCCATTCCGAGAAGCCGGTGCTCTGCAAGGTGCACGGCTACTGCGTCGCCGGTGGCACCGACATGGCTCTCTGCTCGGACCTGCTGGTGGTCGCGGATGACGCCAAGATCGGCTACCCGCCGGCGCGCGTCTGGGGCTCGCCGACGACGGCCCTGTGGGCGGCCCGGGTGGGCCCGATGCGAGCCAAGCGGTTGCTGCTCACCGGCGACTCGCTGACCGGCGCCCAGGCCGAGGAATGGGGGCTGGCGACCGAGGCTGCTCCCGCCGCCGAGCTCGACGATCGCTTCGAGGCGCTGCTCGAGCGCGTCGCCCGCATGCCGATCAACCAGCTGGTGATGATGAAGATGCTGGTCAATCAGGGCCTCTACGCCCAGGGCCTGCACCAGACGCAGCTGCTCGGCACCTTCTTCGACGGCGTCGCACGCCACACCGAGGAGGGCCACGGCTTCGTCCGCCGCGCCGCCGAGGCGGGTTTCAAAGAGGCGGTCCGCGATCGCGACGAGCCCTTCGGCGACTTCGGTCTCGAGGGGTTCGGCGTATGAGCGCCAAGCAGCGCTCGATCGCGGTCGTCGGTGGCGGCTTCGGCGGCGTCGGCGCCGCGGCGATGCTGCGCCGCGAGGGCTACGAGGACGTCACCGTCTTTGAGAAGGGCGATCGGGTCGGTGGGGTCTGGAACAACAACACCTATCCGGGCGCCGCCTGCGACATCCCGTCCCACCTCTACGAGTACTCCTTCGCACCGAACCGCTGGTCGCGGCGCTATGCGCCGCAGGCGGAGATCCAGGCCTACGTGGAGGGCGTTGCCCGGCGCTTCGGGGTGCTCGACAAGGTCCGCACCGGGACCGAGGTGACGGGCGCTCGCTGGGACGAGGAGCGTGGCAAGTGGCTGCTGGAGACGAGCGCCGGCCCGCATGAGGCCGACGTCCTCCTCACCGCTTGCGGGCAGCTCTCGGTGCCGAGCACTCCCGCCATCCCGGGCCTCGACGAGTTCGAAGGCCCCGCCTTTCATACCGCTGAATGGCGCCACGACGTGGACCTCGCCGGCAAGCGCGTCGCCGTGATCGGCACCGGCTGCAGCGCGATCCAGGTCGTGCCCGCGATCCAGCCGGTGGTCGCGCAGCTCGACGTCTACCAGCGCTCTCCCGGCTGGACCCTGCCGAAGATGGACTTCGAGTACTCCTCGCGGGCACATGCCCTTTTCCGGGGCATTCCGGCGCTGCGTCGCCTCGACCGCGCCTCGATCTTCGCCTTCCAGGAGTTTGCCGCCGCGGCTCTGACTCACCAGCGCTGGCTGTTGCCGATCCTCCGCGCCGTCGGTCGGCGTCAGATCAACTCGGCGGTCTCCGACCCCGAGCTGCGCCGCAAGGTGACTCCGACCGACGAGTTCGGCTGCAAGCGGATCATGCTGACCGACGAGTGGTACCCGACCCTCGCTGAACCCAACGTGGATCTGGCCGTGGAGCGGATCGAGACGGTGACTCCGGGTGGGATCCGCGATGCGACCGGGGTCGAACGCGCCGCCGACGCCATCGTCCTCGCCACCGGCTTTGCCTCCCACGACTTCGTCGCCCCGATGGAGATCGCCGGCCGCGGTGGCCGCACCCTGGCCGAGGAGTGGGGCGAGGTGGCCCGTGCCTACCTCGGGCTGAGCGTGCCGGGCTTCCCCAACATGTTCCTGCTCTACGGGCCGAACACGAACGGCGGCAGCGGTTCGGTGATCAACACGCTCGAGTGCGGTATCGGCCACGTGCTGGCCGCCCTGCGCGAGATGGAGCGCTCGCGGGCGGGCCGGATCGAGGTCGAGCCCGAGGTCGCCGAGGGCTTCGACCGCGAGCTGCGCGCTGCCCTGGCGAAGACCGTCTGGCACAGCGGCTGCACCAACTGGTACGTCGACGAGAACGGCAACGACCCGAGCAACTGGCCGTGGGTCTGGAGCACCTACCGGCGCCGCACGGAGCAGATCGAGCCTGGCGCCTATGAGCTGACGGAAACGCGATGAGCGAGCAGCGCTCGCCGTTCACGCCGGAGAACGTGCGCGCCTTCATCGGCGACAGCTTTCCGGGCGACCTTGGCATCGAGCCGTTGGAGATCGAGGACTCCTTCGCCAGCGGGCGGATCGTCGTCGACAAGCGCCATCTGCATCCCGGCGGCTACGTCCACGGCGGCGTCTGGACCGCCCTCGGCGACACGGTCGCCGCCTGGGCCACCTTCCGCAACATCCCGCCGGAACACAACTTCACCACGATCGAGCTGAAGCTGAACGTCTTCTCGGCCGGCCTTCCAGGCGACGAAATCGTCGCCGTCGGCACGCCCCTGCACGCCGGCAAGAGCACCGTCGTGATCGAGGTCAAGCTCGAGCGGATCAGGAACGGCGAAGAGCCGCGCCTCGCGGCGAACATGATCGTCAGCCAGTTCGTCTTGCCGCCGCGGGACTAGATCTGAACGCGCTCGCGCAGCGTTACCAGGTCCTGCTGCGCGAGCGCGTCCATCACCTCGGTGCAGGCACCTCGTGGGAGCCTGCGCTGGCTAAGACCTCGTCGAAGTGACCCGAGGAGAGCGGGTACTCCCCGGCACAGGGAGAGAGGGATGCCGGGTCGAGGATCGTCGCCATGGATGAACGCTAGGCGCGAGATCCCCCGATCAATATGGCCCGCGGTCGAAAATCAGGATGGGTCTGATTGGACGGCGGTCGAAGCGAGAGGAGCTTCCCACGCTTCGATCTGCGGCAGCCGCCAGAGCACGCTGGCGATCGTCAGGCCCACCGCGGCGGAGAGCAGAGCGAGGAACCACTGCGAGGCGTTGAGCAGGGCCATCTCGAAGAAGTCGCGCACGGGGGTGGCGGCGAGGATCAGGGCGAAGAGAGCGCCGAGGCCGGCGATCAGGGCGAGCATGTAGCTCTGGATCGCGATGTGCTCGCGGCCGGGACCGCGCTCGAGCAGCAGCACGAAGCTGAGGCCGAGCACGATCAGGGTCGTCGTCGCCGCGGTCCGGCCCGCCTCGAGGCTGCCGCCGAAGACGGTGTCGACGAGGAAGAAGGAGAGGATCGAGCCGAGAGCCGTCGCCAGCCCCGCCGGCACGGCGAAGGCGGCCAGCGCCCGCAGCAGGCGGCCGCGGTAGAGCGGCCCGTCCGAGGGCGCCAGGGCGAGCACGAAGGAGGGGATGCCGATCGTCAGGAAGGCGGCGAGGGTGAGGTGGCGGGGGAGGAAGGGGAAGGCGAAGCCCGGAATCGCGACGAGCAGGATCAGCGCCGCCGCGTAGACTGTCTTGGTCAGGTAGAGGCGGCCGAGCCGGTGGATGTTGCGGGCGATCCGCCGCCCCTCGGCGACGGCCTGCGGCAGCCGCGCGAATTCGTCCTTGAGCAGCACGACGTCGGCGACGCCCTTGGTCACCTGCGCCCCCGAGCCCATCGCCACCGCCATCCGCGCCCGCTTCAGCGCCGGCACGTCGTTGACCCCGTCGCCGATCATCGCCGCGTAGCGCCCCGAAGCGGCCAGGGCGGCCACCAGGTCGCGCTTCTGCTCGGGCTTGATCCGACAGAAGACCGTGTTGCGCTGCGCCGCCGCGGCCAGTCCCTCGGCGTCCTCGGGCAGCTCGTGGCCCTCGATCACGCCGGCGTCCGGGGGCACGCCGACGGCGGCGGCGACCGCCGTAACGGTCGCCCGCGCGTCGCCGGAGATCAGCTTCAGGTCGACGTCTTCCTCGCGCATCAGGGCGACGGTTTCAGCCGCATCGGGGCGCAGGGTCTCCTCCAGCACGATCAGGGCGATCGGGGCGAGCCGCGGCGCCGTTTGCTCGGAGGGGTTGGCGGGGAGCGGCTCGCTGGTTTCGCCGAAGACGACGACGCGGCGGCCGGCGGCTGTCTCGCGCTCGAGCACGCGCGCCAGGCCTGGCGGCAGGGTGAGGGCGCCGGCGGCGCCGAGCACGTCGGGCGCGCCGAGCACGTAGGTGATCGGGCCGATCCGCAGGCCGCTCCACTTCCACTCCGAGGAGAAGGCGACTTCGCCCGAGACCCGGCCGGCCTCGCCGGGGAAGCGCTCGCCGATCGCTTCCAGGGTGCGGTTGCGATCGCCGGCGCTGGCGGCGAAGCGCCCCAGCGCGGCGTGCGCCGCTTTGGCGTCGACGCCCTCGGCGACCTCGGCGCCGAGCAGGCGCAGCTCACCGTCGGTCAGGGTGCCGGTCTTGTCGACGCAGATCGTGTCGACCGCCGCCAGGCTCTCGGTGGCGCTCATCTGCTGCACCAGCGTGTCTTTGCGTGCGAGCCGCACAGCTGCGACGGCGAAGGTGACGCTCATCAGCAGCACCAGGCCCTCGGGGACGAGCGTCACCAGCCCCGCGGTAGCCGTCTGGGCCGCCTCCTCGATGCCGGTGTTGCGCAGCTTCAGGGTGAGGATCAGCAGCACCGCCAGCGGCGCCATCACGTAGACGCAGGCGACGATCACCCGATTGACCTCGCCCTGCAGCGGCGAGGGCGGGTGGCGGAAAGCGCGCGCCTCGCCCGCCAGCTTGCCCGCGTAGCTCTGCTCGCGCACCGCGTCGGCCTTGTAGTAGCCAGAGCCGCTGATGCAGAAGGAGCCGGAGAGCGCCCGGTCGCCTGCCTCCTTGCGCACCCCGTCGGCCTCGCCGGTCAGCATCGACTCGTCGAGCGTCATCCCGCGCGTGCTCAGCACCTCGCCGTCGGCGACGAGCTGGTCGCCGGGCTCGACGCCGATCACGTCCCCGGGGACGATCTCCTCGGCGAGCAGGCTGACCACAGCGCCGTCGCGGATGACTTTGGCGTGCGGGGCGACCAGGACGGCCAGCTCGTCCAGGGTGCGCTTTGCCTTCAGCTCCTGGCGGATGCCGATGTAGGAGTTGATCACCGCGATCAGGCCGAAGATCGAGTCGGCGTAGAGGCCGAGGCCGAGGTCGAGCACGAAGAAAGCGCCGATGATCGCGTTGAAGAGCGTGAAGACGTTGCCGGCGACGATGCTCGAGACGGAGCGCGAGGAATTCTCCGGCACCGGGCCCAGCTCGCGCAGGCGCTTCGCCGCCGTGGCGCTGGAAAGGCCCTGATCGATCGCGGCGTCTGTCATCGCCGCCTATTCAATAGGGTGAGCGCCGGATGGCTTTGAAGCTCGGACTCAACCTCGGCTACTGGGGCATCGGCCCGGCCGGCGAGGACGCCCTCGAGGTGGTCCAGGCCGCCGAGAGCGCCGGCTTCGAGTCGGTCTGGGCGGCCGAGTCCTACGGCTCCGACGTGGTCAGCGTGCTGGCCTGGCTGGCGCCGCAGACCAGGACGCTGAAGCTCGGCGCCGCGATCATGCAGGTCCCCGCCCGCCCGCCCGCCGCCGCGGCGATGGCGGGCGCGACGATCGACAAGCTCTCCGGCGGCCGCTTCCTCTTCGGCTTCGGTCCTTCCGGTCCGCAGGTCTCCGAAGGCTGGTACGGGGTGCCCTACGCCAAGCCCTGGGGACGGACCCGCGAGTACATCGAAGTCGTGCGCGAGATCATCGCCCGCGAGGGGCCGGTCGATCATCAGGGCCAGCATTACCAGCTGCCTCTACCCGGTGGCGAGGGAAAGGCGCTGAAGCTCAACTTCCACCCCGAGCGCAACGAGATCCCGGTCTTCGTCGGCGCGATCGGCCGCAAGTCGGTCGAGATGGCAGCCGAGATCGCCGACGGCTGGATCCCGATCTTCTTCAGCGTCGACGCCTTCGAGCAAACCTGGGGCGAGCATCTCGAGGCGGGCTTCGCCAAGGGCGGCCGCCAGCGCGCCGACCTCGAGGTCTCGCCGTCGCTGCAGGTCGCGATCGACGGCGATCTCGAGGCCGCCAAGGCCGTGGTCAAGGCCGGGCTCGTCCTTTACTTCGGCGGCATGGGCAGCCGCAAAACCAATTTCTACGTCGACCTCGCCCATCGCTTCGGCTTCGGCGAGGTCGCCGACGACGTCCAGCAGCGCTTTCAGGACGGCGATCGCGGCGGCGCCTTCGAGGCCGTGCCCGACGAGATCGTCGAGGCCACCTCGCTGGTCGGCACCGAGGCCGAAGTGGCGGAGCGGATCGAGCGCTTCCGCGGCGCCGGCATCGACCGCCTGATCGTCTCCCCGGTCCACGCCGAGCGCGGCGAGCAACTGCATACCTTGCAGCGCCTCGCGGCGCTCATCGCATAATCTCCCCCGCCGCTGCATGAAGATCGGAGTGCCGAAAGAGACCGCCGATGGGGAGCGCCGGGTCGCGCTCGTCCCTGACGTTGCCAAGTCCCTCGCCGCCAATGAGAAGGTCGAGGTGCTGGTCGAGAGCGGCGCCGGCGAAGCAGCTGGCCATCCGGACTCCCAGTACAGCGAAGCCGGCGCCGACGTCGTCGAGGGCGAGGTTACGTGGGGCGCCGACGTCGTCCTTCGCGTCGCCGCCCCTTCCGCCGCTGAGATCGATCGCCTCAGCTCCAGCCAGGTCCTGATCGGGCACCTCGCGCCCTGGACCGCCGCCGAGACCAACAGGGCATTGGCCCGGGCTGGCGTCACCAGCTTCGCGATGGAGGCGATCCCGCGTACGACGCGCGCCCAGGCGATGGACGCGCTCTCCTCGCAGGCCGCCGCGGCCGGCTACGCCGCGACCCTGATCGCCACCCGCGAGTCCGGTCGCTTCTTCGGCATGATGACCACCGCCGCCGGCACGGTCCCGCCGGCCAAGGTGCTCGTCCTCGGGGCCGGCGTCGCCGGTCTGCAGGCCGTCGCAACCGCCAAGCGGCTGGGCGCGATCGTCACCGGCTTCGACATCCGCCGTGCCGCCTGGGAGCAGATCGCCTCGCTCGGCGGCCGGCCGCTGGAACTGGACTTCATCCCCGATGCGGAGGGCGAGGGCGGCTACGCCCGCCCGCTCACCGACGAGGAGAACGCCCAGGTCCGCGACGCGCTCGGCGAGAACGCCGCCAAGCAGGACGTGATCGTCACCACCGCCGCGATCCCGGGCCGCCCGGCGCCACTGCTGATCACCGCCGAGGCGGTACGCGGCATGCAGCCCGGCTCGGTGATCGTCGACCTCGCCGCCGAGACCGGCGGCAACTGCGAGCTGACCGAGGCCGGCCAGACCGTGGTCGAGAACGGGGTCAAGGTGATCGGCCCGCGCAACCTCGCCAGCGAGATGCCCAGGCCAGCCTCCCAGCTCTACGCCAAGAACCTCGAGAACCTGCTCGGCCTGCTGATCTCCGAGGAGGGCGAGCTGACCCTCGACTTCGAGGACGACATCGTCGCCGCCGCCTGCATCACCCACGGCGGCGAGATCAAGAACGAGAGGGCGGCCCAGTGAACGCGAAAATCGGCGCGGTGATCGCCGGTCATTCGAGTCCGCGCCGATTTTCGTGTGAACAAATTGGAGGTGGGCGATGAGCCTGATGACCGAGATCACGATCTTCGTGCTCGCCGCCTTCGTCGGCTTCGAGGTGATCTCGAAGGTGCCGACCACCCTGCACACGCCGCTGATGTCGCAGACCAACGCGATCCACGGCATCGTCATGCTCGGCGGGCTGATCGTCGTCGGCTACGCCAACGATCCGCTCGAGTACGTCATCGGCACGATCGCGATCGCCTTCGGCACGATCAACATCGTCGGCGGTTTCATGGTCACCGACCGGATGCTCGGCATGTTCTCCAAAAAGCCGAAACCCAAGGCTGAGGCCGAAGCGAAACCCGGGGGCGGTAAATGAGTCCCCTCGCGGTCTTCGAGCCCGGCGGCGACGCAGCCACCGCGCTCTACATCGTCGCCTTCTCGCTCTTCATCCTCGGCGTCAAACGCGGTACCCACCCAACGACCGCCAAGCAGGGCAACCTGGTCGCCGCGGTCGGCATGGCGCTCGCCGTCGTCACGACCCTGCTGCTCGACGGCATCGGCAACTGGGGCCTGCTCGCGCTCGGCCTCGGTGTCGGCACCGCGGTTGGCGTGATCGCCTCGGTCCGCGTGCAGATGACCGAGATGCCGCAGATGGTCGCCCTCTACAACGGCGTCGGTGGCGGCGCCGTCGCGCTGATTGCCTGGTCTGAGATCCGCCACGGGATCTCGCTCGGCGAGGACATCCCGCTCGACGAGCTGATCCCGGTCCTCTTCGCCGCGGTCGTCGGCTCGGTCTCCTTCTGGGGCTCGAACATCGCTTTCGCCAAGCTCCAGGACCTGATCCCGACCCGCCCGCTCGCGGTGCCGGGGCAGCAGGTGATAAACGTCGTGCTGCTGATCGGCATCCTCGTCGCCTGCACCGACATCGCGATCAACAACGACGACCCTTCGCAGGCGATCTTCATCGCCGTCCTGCTCGCCGCCGGCCTGCTCGGCAACCTCGTCGTGCTGCCGATCGGCGGCGCCGACATGCCGGTCGTGATCTCGCTGCTCAACGCCTTCACGGGCCTCTCGGCTGCGGCTGCGGGCTTCGCCCTCGACAACGTCGCCTTGATCGTCGCCGGCACCCTGGTCGGATCCTCGGGAACGATCCTGACGATGGAGATGGCGACTGCGATGAACCGCTCGGTCGCCAACGTCCTCTTTGCCGGCTTCGGTGGTGCGCCCGCGGGCGGCGCCGCCGGCAGCACCGAGGAACGCCCGCACACCTCGATCGGCGCCCAGGACGCGGCGATCAAGCTCGCCTACGCCGACTCGGTCGTGATCGTGCCCGGCTACGGCCTTGCCGTCGCCCAGGCCCAGCACGCGATCAAGGAGGTTGGCGACGAGCTGGAGAAGCGCGGCGTCACCGTCAGCTATGCGATCCACCCAGTAGCGGGCCGCATGCCCGGCCACATGAACGTCCTCCTCGCCGAGGCCGACGTGCCCTACGAGCAGCTGAAGGAGATGGAGGAGATCAACCCGGAGATGCCGCGCACCGACGTCGCGGTCATCGTCGGCGCCAACGACGTCACCAATCCGGCGGCAAAGAACGACCCCGACAGCCCGATCGCCGGGATGCCGATCATCGAAGTCGACCAGGCCCAGCAGGTGATCGTGATCAAGCGCTCGCTCAGCCCCGGCTTCGCCGGCATCGACAACGACCTCTTCTACGAACCGAACACCTCGATGCTCTTCGCCGACGCCAAGCAGGCCGCGGCGGACATCGCGGCTGAGATTCAGAATCTTTGATCTGAAGCGCTGTCGGGGGAATCCGGTCATCCCCCGCCGGAATTGATGTCGCACGCGCCGCTTTGCGGCGCTTAGCGACTGTGCTGGAGCGCGGCTTCGCCGCGCAGCATCGGATTGCATTTCCGCCGCTTCGCGACATTCCGGCGGGGGATGACCGGATTCCCCCGCGTGGCGGCTCCCGTCAGAGGTTGCTCGTGGTTGCGATTCCGTTTGTAGAGGGGAGAGTGGGGTGCTCCGCCGGCTTGGTGCTCCATGGGGGACGGGGAGCGGGGACAGGGGACGGTCGAGTGGGTGGGCCTTGTCTGCCTTGTCTCGCTGTTGGTCGTGGGGTTGGTCGTTGCTGGCGTGCGGGTGCCGGGTGTCGCGCTTGCTCGATCGATCGCGTCTCGCATTCTCTGTGCAGCGGCGCTCGCCGACCGTTGCGGCGACGAACCGGTGCTGATCGCTGCTTATGGCACCGAAGTCGGCGAATTGGTGAGGCGGCATATGCCGTCGCTGCTTTTTGAGCGGGGGTCGAAGGCCGTGCCGGTCGACTTCCGGCGCTGTCGGGAGACGAGGTGCAGCGACGCCGCTGATCGTGGTTACGTCAAGCGCACTAACGCCGGCCTGCCGGTTGTCGCCTTCGTCCACGTCGTCGACTGCCGGGCAGATGCCGCCGACGGCTCCAAAGCCGAAGGCGCCGACTGCTCGGATGGGCGTGCCGGCAACCTCTACATCCAGTATTGGACCTACTACGCCGACTCGGCGACCTTCCGCGGGATACCCGTTCTCGGCGATGCCGGTTACCACCCAGATGACTGGGAGGGCGTGCAGATCCGCATTCGCCCCGACGGATCGGTCGACGAGCGCGCCTCCTCCCACAACGGCTACAACCAGCGTCCCGGACCCGTCGGCGGCTGGGCCTCGGACGCCGGCATCGATTCCGTCAAGAGCGCGACCGAAGCGCTTGGCCTCCGCCCTGAGAACGGCTGGGGCCCCGAGACCCACCTCCTGATCGTCTCTGGCGGCAGCCACGCAGGCAATACCGCCGGAATCCCACGCATCGAACGCCTCACCCCCCGCAACCGCGTCCACCTGATCCCTCTCGAGCCGATCGCCGCCACCAGCAACGCCCATTTCGCAATCAGCCCTCCCTGGCACAAGGAGGTCTGGCGCGATCCCGAGGCCGAAGGCACCGATTAACGAGGACGAGACGCGGATTTTCCATGCATGGCATGGGAAATCCGCGTCTCGTAGCGCTCGGTTACTTCGGCGGCATGCGCAGGGCGCCGTCGAGGCGGATCGTCTCGCCGTTGAGCATCGGGTTGGCGACGATCTGGGCGACCAGCTGCGCGTACTCCTCGGGGCGGCCTAGGCGGGAAGGAAAGGGAATGCCGGCGCCGAGCGCGGTGCGGGCCTCCTCGGGCAAAGCCGCCAGGAGCGGCGTGTCGAAGAGGCCGGGGGCGACGGTGACGACGCGGACGCCGCGCGAGGCCATGTCGCGGGCCGCCGGCAGGGTCATGCCGACGATGCCGCCCTTCGAGGCGGCGTAGGCGATCTGGCCGATCTGGCCGTCGAAGGCGGCGATCGCGGCGGTGTTGACGCAGACGCCGCGCTCACCCTCGGCGTCGGGCACGTTCTCGCTCATCGCCCCCGCCGCGAAGCGCAGCACGTTGAAGGTGCCGATCAGGTTGACCTTGACCACGTTGGAGAAGAACTCGAGGTTGTGGGGGCCGCCCTTATGGGCAACCCGCTCGGCCCAGCCGATGCCGGCGCAGCAGACCGAGATGCGCAGCCCGTCGTCGTGCGTTGCCGCCAGCTCGACCGCCGCCGACACCGCTGCCTCGTCCGTCACGTCCGCCTCGACGAACGTAGCGCTCGGCCCGAGCTCAGCAGCCAGCGCCTCGCCCTTCTCGGCGTTGAGATCGGCAATCGTCACCGCCGCCCCGCCCTCGACCAGCGCTCGCGCGGTCGCCTCGCCCAGCCCCGACGCCCCTCCGGCCACCAGCGCGCTTGTTCCAGCGATGTTCACAGGCGCGCCAGCTTAACTCGCTAGGGTTTTCGGATCGCCACCGAGGTGACCCCGAGCTTCAAGGAAGCGATCGCGGAGCGCCTTGCCGAGGCGCGACGGTTCACCTTGGAGCTGATCGAGCCGCTCGACGACGCGCAGCTCAACCGTGTCTACTCGCCAATTCTCAGTCCGCTGGCCTGGGACCTCGGCCATATAGCCAACTTCGAGGAGCTCTGGCTGGTGCAGACGATCGGCGGTCGCGCGCCGCTGCACGGCGAGCTCGGCCGCTTCTACGACGCGATCGAGAACCCCCGCAAGGCACGCGGCGAGCTGCCGATCCTGCGCGATGCCGAGCTGCGCGCCTACCTGGCCGACGTGCGCGAGCGTACGCTCGAGGTCCTGGCCGAGGTCGAGATCGGCTCAGACGCTGAGGATCCGCTGCTGCGCGAAGGCTTCGTCTACGAGATGCTGCTTGCTCACGAGCAGCAGCACAACGAGACGATGCTGCAGCTGCTGCAGATGGCCGGGGGGTATGAGCCCGTCGATCCAGAGCTCGGTGTTCTCCCGGCGCCCGAACCGGGTCCGGAGACGATTTCGATCCCCGGCGGCGAGTACGAGATCGGCGCCCCCACCCGAGGTTTTGCCTACGACAACGAGCGCCCCCGCCACGCGGTCGAACTCGCCTCGTTCGAGATCGATCGAACCCCAGTGGACAACGGCACGTATATACGGTTTATGGAGGAGACCGCCGCCGAGCCTCCGCTGTACTGGGAGCGCGACGGCAGCGGGGGGTGGGTGCTGACGAATATGGGAGGTCGCGACCCGATCGACCCGGCCCATCCCGTCCTCCATGTCTCTTGGCACGAGGCCGATGCGCTCGCCCGCTGGGCCGGCAAGCGGTTGCCCAGCGAGTACGAGTGGGAGGTGGCAAGCGAGCGGCTCGAGGGCGCCGGCCAGGCCTGGGAATGGACCTCCTCGGACTTCCTCGCCTATCCCGGTTTCGAAGCGTTCCCTTATCCCGAGTACTCCCAGGTCTTCTTCGGCGACACCTACAAGGTCCTGCGCGGCGGCTCCTGGGCGACCAGCCGCGATGTGATGCGACCCAGCTTCCGCAACTGGGACCTGCCGGCGCGTCGCCAGATCTTCTCCGGCATCCGCCTCGCGAGGGACGCGTGATCGCTATCGAGGTCCACCTCGACGCCGATACCGCGGCGACGATGGCCCGCGACGTCCGCGACGGCCTCTCGGCCGAGCCGAAGGAGCTGGCGCCGAAGTACTTCTACGACGAACGCGGCTCGCAGCTCTTCGAGCGGATCACCGAGCTGGACGAGTACTACCCGACCCGGGTCGAGCGCTCGATCCTCGCGGCACGCTCGGCCGAGATCGTCAGTGCCGCCGACGCGCCGCGCTCTCTGGTCGAGCTCGGCTCGGGCTCTGCCGCGAAGACGCGCCATCTGCTCAGCGCGATGCGTGACGCCGGCTGCCTGCACACCTACGTGCCGGTCGACATCTCCGAGGAGATCACGCACGAAACGGCGAGGCTGCTCGTCGACGAGTACCCGGGCCTGGCCATCCGCGGGCTGGTCTGCGATTTCGAGCACCACCTCGAGCGCATTCCCGACGGGGACGGGGGCCGGCTCGTCGCCTTTCTCGGTGGCACGATCGGCAACCTCTACCCACAGGCCCGCCGCGACTTCCTGGCCCGGCTCGCCGGCCTGATGCGGCCCGAGGACCGGCTCTTGCTTGGTACTGATCTGGTCAAGGAGCCGGAGCGTCTCGAGGCCGCCTACAACGACGCCAGCGGCGTCACGGCAGAGTTCAACAAGAACGTGCTGCGGGTGCTCAATCGCGAGCTCGATGCCGACTTCGACCTTGACGCGTTCGAGCACGTCGCCCGCTATGACGCGGTCGAGGCTCGCATGGACATCCGCCTGCGCTCGCTCTCAAAGCAGACCGTCCGCCTCGACCAGCTAGACCTCTGCGTCGAGTTCGTCGGCGGCGAGGAGATGCGCACCGAGATCTCGACCAAGTTCACTCGCGAGCGCCTACGGGGCGTCTATGAAGAGTCCGGCCTCGAGATGAGCGGCTGGTTCACCGACGCTGCCGGCGACTACGCACTCAGCCTCGCCCGGCCGCTATAGCTCCCAGTGGTGGCCGATCTGCGCCGCTGCACGTGAAGTAAGCGGATCGGCCACTGTCGAGACCGCCTCGCCCTTGCCGCCGAACGCGGCCAACGTCGCCGCAACGCACTCCGCCAGCGCGTCGATGTCGTAGCCGCCCTCCAGCACCGCCCCCACGGGCACGCCCAGCTCCCTGGCGAAATCGCGCACGTGACAGGCCATCTGGGCGAAGGAGCTCGCCTCCAGGCGGCAGTTGGCGAGCGGATCGGCACGGTGGGCGTCGAAGCCGGCCGAGACCAGCACCAGGTCGGGCTCGAAGGCGCGACCCGCGGGGAGGACGATGTGCTCGAGCAGGGAGCGCCAGAGCTCTTCCTCGGAGCCGGCCGGCACGGGAAGATTGATCGTGTAGCCCTCGCCCGCCCCGGAGCCGACGTCATCGAGGCGGCCGCTGCCGGGGAAGATGCCCTCCTGGTGGATATTGGTCACGAGGGCATCGGAGCGATGCCGGAAGATCTCCGCGGTGCCGTTGCCGTGATGGACGTCCCAGTCGACGACGAAGACGCGCTGGGCGCCGAGCTCCTGCAGCGCCAGCTCGGCCGCGACGGCGATGTTGTCGAAGAGGCAGAAGCCCATCGCCCGCTCGCGTTCGGCGTGGTGCCCGGCCGGCCGCGTGCCGCAGAAGCCGACGCTGTCCTCGCCCGCGAGCAGCGCCCGCGCCATCGCGCAGGCGCCGCCCGCCGCCCGCCGCGCCGCCTCCCAGGACGCCGCGACCGCGTAGGTATCGGCGTCGATCGCGCCCCCGCCACCGGCGCACAGCTCGCGGATGTCCGCCACGTGGGAGGCGCTGTGGACGAGCTCCAGCTCGGCTTCGGTTGCGGCCGGAGCCTCGCGCCGCTGCCAGCCGAGCCAGTCTTCCTCGGCCAGCCGCCGCTCGATCGCCAGCAGGCGCTCCGGCCGTTCGGGGTGCCAGGGCATCACACCCTCCGGATCGTGCCCGAGGCAGGCGGGGTGGCTGAAATAGAGCACGGATCCGACAGTATCGGCGTGCGACCACGCGTCAGCGCGGCCGCACTGCCGCGGCCCTGGCCGAAGAACCTTGGCGTTAGCTAGGAGCCGTTCCCCCGGTGGGTGAGCCCGTCGAGCACGACCTCAACCGGCGAGCGCCGTTTCGAGCCATTTGCCTGCTCACGATTACGGCGCAGCTCCGTGGCGACCTCCCCGACCTCCATGCCGAACTGCCCGACATTCCGGGCTGCCTTGGCGAGGTCCTTCGAACGGATCTTCACCTTGGGGCGCCGCAGCGCCTTTGACTTGCGGCCCTGCCGAGCGCCCAGTGCCAGGCCACCGGCCGTACCGGCGAACGCGGCTCCACCCGCGAGCAGCGGCGTCTTTGCCTTTTGGGCAACGCGGCCGACGTTGCGTCCGGCCTCGCTCACCGAGCTGCCGGCATGCTTCGCTGTCGACCCGATTGCTTTGCGAGCGGAATCGATCTGCCCGCCGTCGTTCGTCGAGGTCTGTTTGCGCTGACGGCTTTTGCCGGCGGCTTTGCTCATGCTCGTTTTGCTCGCACTCGCTTTGCGGGGTTTCGCCCGTTTGCTTTTTGCTTTCGCGCCGCTGCTGCTCGAGGCGCGCGTTTTCGTCTCAGCCATCGTTCCCTCCTGTTGCGTCTCCCAATGGCCTGCCGCAAGTGCAGTTACCCAGGGAAAAAGGCCTGAATCAGGGGGCGAGGGCGTCGATCAGCTCGCCGAGCTTGTCCGGCGTCGTGATCGGAGTGAGGATCGGCAGGGTGATTCCGCCCTCGACGAACGCAGCGATCCTCTCCTTCATCTGCTCGGGGGAGCCGAAGATGAACATCTCCTCGATCAGCTCCCATGGCGCGGCGGCCGCGGCTCCCTGGCGGTCGCCCGATTCCCAGGCGCCGACCATCGCCTCGATCTCCGCGCCGTAGCCGAGCCAGCGGTAGAAGGCGGCGTAGACCGGCACCGTGATGTAGGAGGAGAACATGAAGCGGGCCAGCGGCTCGACCGCCTCGCGCTCGCCGGGCAGGCAGAAGAAGCGGCAGAGCAGCTCAAACCCATCCGGGGCGTCGCGCAGCTGTGCGGTCACCTTGGGCAGGCCGCCGAGCGGCAGGAAGTTGGTGAAGGCCCCGTCTCCCTGCTCCACCGCCAGCTCCAGCATCTTGCCGCGCAGCGCGGCCAGCACGATCGGCACCCGCTCTGCCGGCGCGCTCTCCAGCTTGAAACCGCTCTCGGTGCGCTCGCCGGCAAGCGCGGTGCGCAGGAAGCCAAGCGTCTCGCGCACCTTGCTCAGCGGTCGCTCGAAGGGAATGCCGTTCCAGCCTTCGACGATGCGGTCCGAGGAGGAGCCGATGCCGAGCACGAAGCGGCCATCCGAGGCGCTGGCGAGCGCGGCGGCCTCCTGTGCCAGCAGCGCCGGGCCGCGCTGGAAGACGCCGACGATGCCGGTGCCCAGGCGCGCCCGCTCGGTCCACGCGGCGCTCAGCGCCAGCGGCGTGAAGCCGTCAGGACCGTTCGTCTCGCCGCTCCAGAAGTCCGTGTAGCCGGCCGCCTCGGCCTTCTTCACCAGCTCCTCGTGCGCGGCGAGCGAGAGCCCGGGCAACGGCAATGTCAAGCCCCAGCGCGTCATGAGGGCACCCTATGTCAACCGATTAGCGAACGTCACGATCTGATTCTTCGTGAGCGGCGCCGATACTGCGATTGCCACCGCCCCGGACGCGAAGCGGAGGAGGCGGTGGTTGTTTAGGGTCCCCTCCGATGGAGGGGACCAAGCCGGATCGCAACCTCGCCCTGGAGCTCGTTCGGGTCACCGAGGCAGCGGCGCTCTCGGCCGCCCGCTGGGTCGGCCGTGGCGACAAGATCGCCGCCGACCAGGCCGCGGTCGACGCGATGCGCTTCGTGCTCGACTCGGTCTCGATGGAAGGCGTCGTCGTGATCGGCGAGGGCGAGAAGGACGAGGCGCCGATGCTCTACAACGGCGAGCAGATCGGCGATGGCAGCCCGCCCGTCGTCGACATCGCGGTCGATCCGCTCGAGGGCACCCGCCTCTGCGCGCTGGGCATGCCCAGCGCCCTGGCGGTGATCGCGCTGGCCGAGCGAGGAACGATGTTCGATCCCGGCCCCTGCGTCTACATGGAAAAGATCGCCGGCGGCGAGGAAATCGCCGACCTGCTCGACCTCGATCGACCGCTGGTGAAGACGATGGAGCTGATCGCCGAGCGCAAGGGCGGCAGCGTCGGCGACGTCACCGTCGTCATGCTCGACCGGCCGCGCCACGAGGAGGCGATGCAGGAAGTGCGCGACGCCGGCGGCCGCATCCGCCTGATCACCGACGGCGACGTCTCGGCCGCCCTGCTCGCGGTCAGCGATCGCTCTCCGGTCGACCTGCTCTGGGGCATCGGCGGCACGCCGGAGGGAGTGCTTTCCGCGGCGGCGCTCAAGTCCATGGGCGGAGAGCTGCTCGGCCGCCTCTGGCCACGCAACGATGAGGAGCGCAACGCCGCCCTTGACGCCGGCTACGACCTCGACCGCGTTCTAACCGCCAACGATCTTTGCTCGGGGGAGGACGTCTTCTTCTCCGCCACCGGTGTGACCGATGGCGACGTCCTGCAGGGCGTCCGCTACCGCGGTCCGGGTGCCACTACCGAATCGCTGGTCATGCGCTCTCGTTCAGGCACAGTTCGCCGCGTGCATGCCCGCCACGATCGCGCCAAGCTGCGCGCGGTCATCGGCGAGCGTTACGGCTGAGAAACTTGATTAGAGCAGCCATTAGCGGGTAGAAGCCTTTTGACGGAGTTCCGCGTCAAGCGAATCTTCGCCTCTCACAGAGTTACGGTTGCAGTACCCGTAGTGTCGATGGACGGAATAGAGCCGCGTTGGCCCATGTCACTCCTGTCTCGGGCCGGCGCGGCTCACTCAGTCGCTGCAGCCACAGTCGCCGGGATCCTCGGTTTTCCCGCTCGCGTAGGGCATTTCCCCGGTCTCTCGCAACTCGTGTCGAAGCGAATTGATCACCGCACCTGCCAGCAGCGCCAGGCTGAGCACGTAGAACCAGAGCAGGGCGATGAGAATGAAGCCGAGCGTGGAGCCGAAGCGCGAGAGGCTGGAGACGTTGGAGAGGTAGACGGGGAAGAGCCAGTTCGCGAAGCCGGCACAGAAGGTGACGAATGCCGCCCCCGGCCAGACTGCGCGCCAGGGCATATGACCCTTTGGCACCGCCCAGAAAATTACGCTGCAGATCAAGAAGACGATCAGGATCGCGGCGCCGAGCAGCAGCGCCGTGTCGATCGCCTTGATGCTGGACAGACCGAAGGGAAGCCGGTCGGTGCTAGAGACCAGCGTGCTCTCCATGGCCGGCAGGAAGATGCTGGCGGCGATGAAGAGGAGGACGACTGCCAGCATCGCGAAGGAGAAGCGCTTCTGCTCGACCCAGCCGCGGCACTCGACGTGGTAGATGCGGCAGAAGGCGGTGTCCATCGCGCCCCAGAAGGAGGCGCCGATCCAGAGCGAGCCGAGAAAGGCCGCGATCCCAATTGTGGTCGAGTTTTCCTCGATCCTGTTGAGCACGTCGGTCAGAGTGTGCTGCTCGACGTTGGGGAAGAGGCGCTGAAGGTCGTCGAGCACGCTTGCCTCTACGCCGCCGATCTTCAGCACCTGGCCGAAGACGAAGAGCACCAGGAGGGCAAAGGGGAAGACCGCCAGCATCAGGTTGTAGGCGACCATCGCCGAAAGTCCGGTGACGTTCTCGCGGTAGGCGCGGTTCCAAAAGGCGCGCAGCCAGGGGCGGGATTGGCGCATAGATTTGGGCATTGACTTCAGAAACTGAAGCGACTAATATGCGAACAGACGTTTGAGCGAATCCAGATCGCCCGTCCCAGGCCTTAAGGCCAGCGCAGGATATTCAGCTTCTCGGACCGGATAGCCGGTCTATTTTTTCGCGACTCCCCGCCGACGGCGGTGCGTTGGTCGCAAGACTTAATCACCTAGCCCAAAGAAACGAGTGGATACAGGATGCTGGTAGCAGAGCTTCAGGAGCTTGAGGAGGTCAAAGGCCTCATTACCCGCGGGCAGCAGCTCGGGGTGCTGACCTTTGGCGACGTCGCCTCCGCGGTGTCGGAGGTGGATCTGGACGAGTCCGATGTCGAGGACCTTTACGGGCACCTCGAGAAGTCGGGCATCGAGTTGGTCGAGGACATGGACCCAGCCCAGAAAGCGGCTGCGGAAGCGCTTCCGATCGACACCGGCAAAAAAGGCCGCCGCCGCCAGAAACAGGCGCTCGACCTGAAACCGGACATGACCACCGATTCCTTGCAGCTGTTCCTCAAGGACATCGGCAAGGTCCGCCTGCTGACCGCCGCGGAGGAGGTCGAACTCGCCAAGCGCATCGAGCGCGGCGACCTCGACGCGAAGCAGAAAATGGTCGAGTCGAACCTGCGCCTGGTCGTCTCGATCGCCAAGAACTACCGCAACCAGGGCCTGCCCTTCCTCGACCTGATCCAGGAGGGAACGCTGGGGCTGGTCCGCGCCGCGGAGAAGTTCGACTACCGCAAGGGATTCAAGTTCTCGACCTACGCCACCTGGTGGATCCGCCAGGCGATCGCCCGTGCGCTCGCCGACAAGGCACGCACGATCCGCATCCCCGTGCACGTGGTCGAGAAGCTGAACAAGATCGGCCGCGCCGAGCGCAAGCTGGTCACCGAGCTGGGCCGCGAGCCCACCCCGGAGGAGATCGCCGAGGTGACGGGGATCGATCCCGAGGAGGTCGACTCGATCAAGC
>JAWVFL010000030.1:0-77043 GCA_033856195.1 Solirubrobacterales bacterium
TCACCGATCCCGAGCGAGATCACATCCACGCCGGCCGCCTGCTTGTCGGCGATCTTCCGCTCGAGCTGGGCGAACAGGTACGGCGGAATGCGCTCCAGGCGCTCGGAGGGCTTCACCCCGCCTCCTCCAGTGCCTGGACGAACTCGTCCGAGAACTCTCCGCTGAAGACCGGCTCGGCCCACCCGGTCAGGGTCACCTCGAGGTCGGGCCCGACCTCGACCTCCAGCTCGCCGCCATCGAGCTCGACCGTGACCGGGCTCCGCGCGCCGCCCAGCACGGCGGCGACGGCTGCTCCGGTGGCGCCGGTGCCGGAGGCGAGTGTCTCCCCCACCCCGCGCTCGAAGATCCGCGCCCGCACGCGACTGCCGTCGATGCTCAGGAAGGAGACGTTGGTGCGGCTGGGGAAGAGCTCATGCCCCTCGATCGGCGGCCCGATCGCCCCCAGATCGAGCTCCTCAAGACCCTCCTCGACCACGATCGCACACTGCGGATTGCCGATCGAGACGTGCTGAAAGGCCCACTCGCGTCCGGCGACGCTGATTGATCCCTTACCGTCGCCGGCTCCCGAAGGAAAGTCCTTCGACGCCGTCGCGGCTTTCCCCATCGCAACAGAACAGGTGCGCTCCGACGTAATCGTCGGCGTTATCGGCCCCGCAGCGGTGAGAATCGCAAACGTCTCGGCGTCGGTCCAGCCATGTCGCCGCAGGTAGAGAATCGCCTCCCGCGCCCCATTTCCAGAAAGCTCAGCCTCCGACCCGTCTGGATTGAAGATCCGCAGCTCGGCGACATAGGTCGGGTCCCCGCTGCGAGAGAGCAGCAGCACCCCGTCCGAGCCGATGCCGAAATGCGGATCGCAGAGCCGGCGCACCCGCTCCGCGCTGAGCTTCCAGGGGGCCGAGGCAGCCTCGATGATGAGGTAGTCGTTGCCGAGCGCCTGCCACTTCTCGAACTTCATGACGAGCGAGCCTAACGGCTCGCTCGTCAATCAGCATCTCGTCAGGATCTGACGAAGAGTGGGCTCGGAGCGGTAATTTCGTATTTGACTTGTTCGACCCCTCCAACGCCTTCCCAGGTGGCCGTTTCACTGCAAAGGAGACCGGATTCCCTTGTCAAGGCAATTTTTGGCGAGACGAGTTTCGCGATAGCGCCACCCGTCAACGTGAAATCGACTCCGGTCGCATGGTAGGTGCATTTTTCGAGAACGCCGCATTCGAGCGTGAAACTTATGCCGGATAGGCTCATGACTCCATTTCCGCTCCCAGTTCGATCGATGTCGAACGGATATGGCGCCGTCGCCGTAGTCACGGGGCATGTCCCGCATTCTACGAATTCCAGGTTTTTGAATTTCCCAGCCAGGAATTCTCCGGTTCCCGTGGTTTCCCCTTCCGCTGTGGATTCTTTGCAGACTGGTTCCTTTTTGGCTTTGTTGTAGACGAACACGAACTTGCTTTCGGCTTCGAGTTCGGCTTCGATCGCCGTTCCGATCGGATAGGTCTCTGGTGCAGAACAAGGCGCTACGTTTAAGGAGCACAGCGCGGGGGGCGCCACTTCGGACTCGATGAATAGTTTCGGCGTTGTTACTTCGTATTCGGCGTTCAGTTCCGCTAATTTTTTCGGGCAGAGCGTGCCTTTCCATCCCGGCAGCGACGCGCTCACTTTCGCGCTGGCAGGGTTTCCACCGGTGATGGTGAGCGGGATCACCGGGGCGGCTGACGGCGTCAACGTGCATTCGATCAATCCGCACTTGACTTCCAGTCCCGGGGGGCCTTTTCCGCCGCTGGCCAGCGCCACGGTGCCATTGCCTCCGCCGCTTGCCGTTACCGCAAATTTATAGGGAAGGTTGACGGCAGTAACGCCCCCGCCAGCGCCACAGGCGACGCCAAATGGCCTAGTGCAGTTGGCGAATGTAAGGCTTGTGATTTCACCGCCGTCAGATTCGCCTAAGGCTGTCGTCAGCGTTGTCCCTTTCATTTTCGCCGTCGCGCAGGTGACGTTTACGAGGTCCGTATGAATGACCGCACCTGCCGTTTTTTCCGCTTCGACCGGGGTGTTCGACGGATAGACTTCCCCTTCGGGACAGGGGTTTGCGTTGGATTCGCAGAGCGTCGCAGCCGACGCGGAGTTCGCCACGACAAAGGCCATGACAGCGAGTGCGGCAGCAACCGCGACGCCGAGCATCTTGATGAATCTCATGTCTCTCCCTTTCGGTTGTCTCGCCGTACTCTGAATGAGTCCGAACCACCGACTACTCACAGGGGTGACGATCGCGGACTCTAGATGGATGCCGATACCGCGGCGAGTTTTGCTAAGAGATTATTGCCTAATCAGGCGAGCCCCGCCACTATTCCGGCGGCGACGTCGGCGTCGCTGTGGCCAGTGCGGTCGATCCAGTGCAGGTTGGGAACCTTGCGCATCCAGGTCAGCTGCCGACGAGCGTAGTTGCGCGAGCGCTGCTGCATCGCATCGAGGTCACCGCTGAGCACCTCGTCGAAGCCAAGCGCCTTGCGGGCCGTTCGGGACGGACCCGCAGCCTCCGCTCCTTCGACCTCCTCCCGCGCCCCCGCGGCGACGATCGCTGCAGTTCGGGCATCGATCCGCTCGTACAACTGCTCCCGCTCCATATCGAGCCCGAAGATCACCGTCCGATGCCGCGTCTCCGGTGACCAAAGCTCCGAATCCTCCGATTCCGGCGGCGCCTTTACCAACGAAAGCTCCCCTAGCGCGGCTCGTAGGTATAGGCCGGTTCCCCCCACCACAATCGGCCTTCTCCCCCCCTCCAAAGCCCCATCGATCTCCTCATGTGCCAACGGCATGTAGTCCCCCACCGAAAACGGCCGCGTAACCGGCACGAACCCAACAAGCTTGTGCTCAAGCCTGCTTTGCTCCTCAGCAGTGGCTACACCTGTGAGAACGGAGAGCCCTTCGTAGACCTGCAGGGCATCGCAAGAGATCGCCACAGGGTCTTCGCCCTGCTTCCGAAGCTCCTCGGCAAGCTCGATGGCCACCCCGGTCTTCCCAACCCCGGTCGGCCCGAATATCGCGACTACCTTCACGCTCGTCGGAGGGGTATCGGCGCAGCCCCGAACGGCTTGTACTTTTTCGGCAATCCGCCCGCGGCCAGCCGACCACGCATCACCGAAAAAGTTGAGAGAGGGGCTGTGCCGATACCCCTCGCAACGACTGCGAAGTCGCCTCGTCTATCTCCACGCTGACAAACTCTCCGGGGCTAGCATCGCCGTCGAAGTTCACCGCCTTGTTGTGCCGCGTCCGCCCGCGCATCCGCGTCTCGTCCGTCCGGCTGGCCCCTTCGACCAAAACCTCCATCTCTCTGCCGACGAACCTCTTGGCCCTTTCAGCAGCCCGCCGCTGCACCAGCTCCACGAGCCGCTCCATCCGCTCCACCTTGACCGGATGCGCCACCTGGCCGCCCATCTCTGCCGCCTCAGTCTCCCGCCGCGGCGAAAAGACAAAGGTGAAGGCGCTGTCGTAGCCAACCTCGTCGACCACCTCCAGCGTCTGCTCGAAATCGGCCTCGCTCTCGCCCGGGAAGCCGACGATGATGTCGGTCGTGATCGCGCAGTCGGGGACGTGCTCGCGGATCAGCGAGACGCGGTCCATGTAGCGCTGCCGGTCGTAGGTGCGACGCATGCGCTTCAGCACGGCGCTCGACCCGGATTGCAGCGGCAAGTGGATGTGCTCGCACACGGCCGCCAGCTCGGCGTGCGCACGGATCACGTCCTCCTTCATGTCCTTGGGGTGCGGGCTGGTGTACCGGATGCGCTCGATGCCATCGATTGCATCGATCAGGCCGAGCAGCTCGGCAAAGCCGATCCGGGTCTCCCGGGGCAGGTCACGGCCATAGCTGTTGACGTTCTGCCCGAGCAGCGTCACCTCTTTGACGCCGTCGGCTGCCAGCGCCTCGGCCTCGGTGACGAGCTCGTCCGGGTCGCGGCTGACCTCCCGCCCCCGGGTCGAGGGGACGATGCAGTAGGCGCACTTGCAGTTGCAGCCCTGGGAGACCTGTAGCCAGCCCTGGAACTCGCGCACGCGGCGGGTTGGCAGGTGCCCGGAGAAGTCCTCGAACTCGAAGTAGCCCTGAGCGCTGAGCGAGTCGGAGTTGAGGAACTCGGCCAGCTTGTGGATCTGGCCGGGGCCGAAGGCGACGTCGACGAAGGGGAAGCGCTGGAAGACCTCCTCCTTGACCGATTGGGCCCAGCAACCCCCCACTCCCACGATCCGGTCTGGGAATTCGGACTTGAGGCGCTTTGCCTCGCCGAGGCGGGCGACGAAGCGGTTATCCGCCGACTCGCGGATCGAGCAGGTGTTGAAGAGGATCAGGTCGGCGGCGTCGCAGGTCTCGGCCTCCTCGTAGCCGAGCGACTCGAGCATGCCACGCATGCGCTCGGAGTCATGCACGTTCATCTGGCAGCCGAACGTGGTGACGTGGTAACGCCTCGCTGAGTCACTCATGGCAGCGAGGTTAGCGCCCAGGCAGCGCTATTTGACCGTGAGCGTCCCTTCCATGCCCGCTTCGGCATGCCCCGGCACCGTGCAGAGGAATGTGTAGGTGCCGGGGTCAAGATCTGCGGTGACGGATGTCTTGCCTTCGGTGATCAGCGCCGACTTGGCGATCTCCTTGCCGTTCTGTTCGATTGCCACGTCATGTTCGATAGCTGCCGGGTTGTCGAAGTCGATCGTCACTTTGCCCGGCTTGCTGGTCAGCTGCGTGGTGTCGAAGGCGATCTGGGTCGGCGAGGCAGCGAGCTGAAGCGTTCCCCCAGGACCCTTGGCGGCCGGCTGGGATTCCTGCGGCGCCGCATTCTCGGTTTCGCCTTCGATCGGGGAGCCTTCCTCCTCTTTGCTGATTTCCTCGCCCGCTTTTGTCAGCTCGGCGGCCTTTGCGGTTTGCTCGTCCTTGGCATGGAGCACCGCGAAAGTCGTCGCGGCGCCGACGAGGAAGATGAACCAGAGGGCGACCAGGGGAGCGGCTTTGCCCGGGAAGCTCTTGACCCGCAGGCCGGCGAAGCTGACCAGCACCGCGGAGACCGCGAGCGCGATCCCGCAGATGTAGAAGAGGTCGCCGTTGCTCATGCGGCGGGCATCCTATCCACTGAAGCGCAGGCGCCGTCAGGCAGCCTGCGCCTCCGCAACCGGTGGTGCCTGCGTCGCGGTCTCGGCTGGAGCTGCCTCGTCTCCGATGCCGAGCGCGGTGCGAATCTTGGCCTCGATCTCGCTGGCGATCTCGGGGTTCTCGGCGAGGTGCTGCTTGGCGTTGTTGCGGCCCTGACCGAGCCGCGTCTCGCCGTAGGAGAAGAAAGCACCCGACTTGCGGACGATGTCGTGCTCGATGCCGAAGTCGAGCAGCTCTCCTTCGCGCGAGATCCCCTGGCCGTACTCGATCTCGAACTCGGCCTGGCGAAAGGGCGCGGCGCACTTGTTCTTGACGACTTTTACCCGGACCCGGTTGCCGACCGCCTCGGTGCCGTCCTTGAGGGTCTCGATGCGGCGGATGTCGAGCCGCTGCGAGGCATAGAACTTCAGCGCCCTGCCGCCCGGCTGGGTCTCCGGCGAGCCGAACTGGACGCCGACCTTTTCGCGGATCTGGTTGGTGAAGACGCAGACCGTGTTGGTGCGGTTGAGGTTGCCGGCCAGCTTGCGCATCGCCTGCGACATCAGCCGCGCCTGCAGGCCGACCGTCGTGTCGCCGATCTGGCCGTCCAGCTCGGCCTTCGGCGTCAGCGCCGCGACCGAGTCGATCGCGACCACGTCGACCGCCGCGGAGGCGATCAGGCGGTCGGCGATCTGCAGCGCCTGCTCGCCGTAGTCGGGCTGGGAGACGAGCAGCTCGTCGGTGTCGACCCCGATCGCCCGCGCATAGATCGGGTCCATCGCGTGCTCGGTGTCGATGAAGACGCAGACGCCTCCCTTGGCCTGGGCCTCGGCGATGACGTGGTAGACCAGCGTCGTCTTCCCCGAGGACTCGGGGCCGAAGATCTCGACGATGCGCCCGCGCGGCACGCCGCCGATGCCGAGCGCGAGGTCGAGCGCCACGGCGCCGGTCGGAATTGCTTCGACCGGCAGCTTGCTGTCGGCGCCGAGCCGCATCAAGGAGCCTTGGCCGAAATCGCGCTCGATCTGAGTCACCGCTGCCTCGAGGGCCGCGTCCTTGGCCTTGGCTTCCTTCGCCGAGACATCGTTCAAAGGCGTTTTCTTGTCTGCCATCTCTTCTTTCACCTCACTGCCGCCCGTCTCGGGACAGCTCGACTTGCGCCAGCGGGGTGTATCGCGCACCCTGCGGCTGGAGTACAGAACGGTAGAGCGTCACCCGGACGCAAAGAGCGGGGTCTAAGAGCCCCTTCGCCAGTCTTCCTGGCGGATTTCGAACCTCTGCCGGACGCTTCGATCCTCTGCCGGCGGGCTTGACACTAGCCACCGTCACGTGCGGCCAAAATGATCGCTTCTCCGGCTTGAAAAGACGCTTCCCGACGAGTATGCCCTCCAGCTCGGACTGCAGCTCGACCGCGCCCGGCGAGGCGGCAGGCAGAGCGAACAGGCGAGCCCGCCGCGGTGAGGGCCTGGCAACCGGATCGTCCAGCACGATCGTGGGCGCCGGCGAGTGGAGCCCACGCACGATCTCGCCAAGCGCTTCGATCTCCTTCTCGGGCAGATAGCCGAGGAAGGCGAGCGTTATGTGGAGGGACTCTGGCGCCACCACCCGCAGCGCCGAGTCGCGGAGCTCACGGTGACCCCAGGTGACGATCCCTTCGCGCAGCCCCTCCGGGAGGTCCAGCGCCACGAACAGGCGTGCCCGCGGACTCTTCAGTCGCTCCTTGCTCACCACCGCCACGCTACGCCGCCGCCACGCGTGTGACAACGCGCCAATGTCACGAATCCGTGCCGGGCGGTCTACAGGGGCGCGTCTTCGCCACCGAGCAGCAGGCGCAGCAGGTGCATGCCGACCAGCGCCGAGCGCTCGCGAATGTCGGCTCGGCCGCCGGGGATGACGGGGTCACGGGCGAGGGCCGTGCCGTCGGCGAGGCGGGCGTGAAAGCAGACGTAGCCGACCGGCTTCTCCTCGCTGCCGCCGTCGGGGCCGGCGATACCGGTGACCGAAACCGCGACGTCCGCCCCGAAGCGGGCGAGCGCCCCGATCGCCATCTGCTCGGCCACCTCGTGGGAGACCGCCCCCTTCTCCTCGATCAGCGCCGGATCGACGCCAAGCAGCTCGGTCTTGGCCTGATTCGAATAGGAGACGACGCCACCGGCCATATAAGCCGAGGCGCCGGGCCGATCTGTGATCCGCGCCGCCAGCAGGCCGCCGCTGCACGACTCGGCCAATCCCAGCCTGTGGCCCGCGAGGAGGGTCGCGACCTGCGAGTCGATCGTCTCGCCTTCGAGGCTGAAGAGATGGCGCGGGTGGCGCGCCTGCAGGCCGCTCCTGACGGCCTCGGCTATGCCCAGGGCCGCGTCGCGATAGCGAACGTCGATCTCGATCTCGCCGCGGCGCAGGCAGGTCGTGATCTCGACCTCCCGCAGGGCAACGCCCTCCGCCTCGATCTCGCGCAGGCTCTTGGCGATCTCCGACTCGGGGACCCCGAACATACGCAGCGTGTAGCCGTGCAGCGGCGTCGCACGCGCCAGCAATGCCGCAACCGGCTCGGTTGCGAGCGCCGTCGGCCACATCGGCTGCAGCTCGCGCGGCGGTCCCGGCAGGACGACGACGACGCGCCCATCGACAGGGACCACCAACCCCGGCGCCGTGCCGACCGGATCGAGCGCGATTGAACCCTCGGGCACGATCGCCTGCTTGCGGTTCGCCTCGCGCACCGCCTCGGGGTCGAATTTGAAGCTGCGGGCGAAGTTGCGCAGGATCGTCTCGATCTTCTCCTCCACCTCCTCGTCGAGGACCATCTCGCGACCGGCGAACCTGCCGACCACCTCGGCCGTGAGGTCATCCGCGGTAGGGCCGAGGCCGCCCGAGGTGACGATCAGATCCATGCCCTCGGCGGCCATGAAGCGCAGCGACGCCTCGAGGTCGTCGGGCCGGTCGCCGACGACGAGTATGTGAGCGACGTCGACGCCCCGCTCGGCCAGCTGTTCGGAGAGCCAGGGACCGTTGCGGTCGCTGATCCGCCCCGTCAGGACCTCGGTGCCGGTAACGACTATCCCCGCCCGAACAGCTGCCCCCGGACGCGGGAGCGAGTCCCTGTCCATATCTGATTCTTCAGGCATTCGCGGGAGCAGAGGAGGCAGCGTTGTATGTCTTCATGTGCAGGTCGGCCGTTCCGCTTCGCCGAGCTCGGTCAGAGTGCCAGAGGAGTCGATCGAGTAACCGATCGGGCTGGATGTCGCCGGTATTTCCGCTTCCCTGCCGTCGATGCGCATCGAGACCTCCCCGTTGCCAAAGGAGACCGTGAAGCTACCGGAGCGGAAGGGCCCCTCTTCGGCTCCCGCTTCGAGGATCTGGCCATCGACCAGCGCATCGCCCTTGCCATCGAGGACGCAAACCCAGACTTCGGCGCTGGCCGCCAGGAGGACCGACACTCCGAGCTTCCGCGTCGGCGGCGGTGCTGTCTGGTCTTCGCTGTCCTTGTCGGCGGAGGACGGCGGTGCGGATACGGGCTCTCCTCCTCCGTCACCACTTGGAATCGCGACGACGGCGATTACCGCCACGGCGAGCACCGCGAGCACGGCCAGCGCAGCGATTGGCGCCGTAGCGAGCCGCTTGGAGCTGCGCTCGACCGGGCTCGGCCCCGCGGCTGCCACCGCTTCGGCCGGCGTCCGGCTCCAGGTTTCGACGCTCTGGCGGTACTCCTGGGCAAGGCGCTCCCCGTCGAGGCCGAGGAACGAGGCATAGGTCCTGATGAAGCCGCGCGTGTAGACGCCGCCGGGCAGCACGTCCCATTCTTCGTCCTCGATCGCGCGCAGGTAGCGCAGACGAATCCTGGTCGTCGCCTCAACCTCTGAAAGCTCGACTTTGCGGCGATTCCGCGTCTCGCGCAGGATCGTGCCGACACCGCTGTCCATAGGGGCATTGTCCTACCCCGCAGGGGCGCGGTGGATTACTCGGGAACGGCGGGTGAGGGATCGGGCTCGGCGGCCGGGGCCTCGGCACCGCCGATGAGGCGGGCCAAGTCCGCCTGGGTGACCAGAACCTGACGTGGTTTCGAGCCTTCGTAACCGGAGATCACTCCGCGCCGCTCGAGCATGTCGATCAGGCGGCCGGCGCGGGTATAGCCAACCCGCAGGCGCCGCTGGATCATCGAGACCGACGCCGTTTCTGTCTCGACGACGACCCTGATCGCCTGGTCGAGCAGGTCGTCGCTGTCGGGATCGAAGTCGCCCTCGGTTTCGACGCCCTTCTCCTCGTGGACCTCGAGCAGCTCGGCCTCGAATTCGGGTTCACCCTGCTTGGCCCAGTGGTTGGTGATGCGAGCCGTCTCCTCCTCGGTGACGAAGGCGCCCTGGATTCGCTGCAGCTTCGAGGTGCCGGCGCCGCGGAAGAGCATGTCGCCCTGGCCGAGCAGCGCCTCGGCGCCCCCCTGGTCGAGGATCACCCGCGAGTCGGTCTGGGAAGAGACGGCGAAGGCAATCCGGGCGGGGATGTTGACCTTGATCGTGCCGGTGATGATGTCGGTGGACGGACGCTGCGTGGCGAGGACCAGATGGATGCCGGTTGCGCGGGACTTCTGCGCGAGGCGGATGATCGAGTCCTCGACCTCGGCCGGCGAGACCATCATCAAGTCCGCGAGCTCGTCGATCACGCAGAGGATGTGTGGCAGCGGCGCTTCGCCGGCCTTGGCGCGGGCGCGATTGAGCTCGGCGAGGTTGCGGCAGCGCGCCTGGCCCATGATTCTGTAGCGGCTCTCCATCTCGCCGATCAGGTTGGCCAGCACGTTGGCGGCGAGGCGCGGCGAGGTGACCACGGGCGTGAGCAGGTGCGGCACGTTCTCGTAGTGGTTGAGCTCGACCTGCTTGGGATCGACCAGGACGAGGCGCACGTCGTTGGGCGAGGCCTGCATCAGGATCGAGGAGAGGATCGCGTTGACGCAGCCGGACTTGCCCGAGCCGGTGGTGCCGGCGACGAGCACATGCGGCATCTTCGCCAGGTCGGTCCAGACCGCGTTGCCGTCGATCCCCTTGCCCAGCCAGGCGACCAGGGGCGAGGTCTTCTCGGGCCGGCCGGCGTAGATGTCGCCGAGGCGGACGATGCGGCGGCGCGTGTTAGGCACCTCGACCCCGACAGCCTGCTTGCCGGGGATCGGCGCCAGGATGCGGATGTCGGTCGAGGCGAGCGCATAGGCGAGGTCGTTGGAGAGCTCGGTTACCTTCTTCACCTTGGTGCCGGGAGCCAGGCGCAATTCGTAGCGGGAGACGTGGGGGCCGCTGACGATGCCGACGATCTTCGCCTCGACACCAAAGTGGCCCAGCGTCTCGACCAGCTTGCGACCGACGATCTCGTGATCGCGCGGATCGACGCCTTTATCGCCTTTGCCACGTTCCAAGGCTTTCTCGGGTGGTGGCCGGTAATCAATCCCCTCGGAGATGGTGACCCCGCGCTTGTTGCCCTGCGGCGTCAGCGCAACCTGCTCGGCCTCGGGAATCGGATCGGCAACCGCCGCCTCTTCCTCGGCCTCGATTTCAGCTATCTCCTGGCCAAAGTCCTGCGTAACAGGCTCCTCGACGAGAGCCACGGTCGGCTCGACGTCATCCTCCTCTGGATAAGCGCTCATCACATCGGTAGGCCCAGCCTGGGTCTCAAAGGCAAAAGTCTTTTCCTCCTGCCGATCCCGCCGGCTCTGAATCGCCGTCTGCGCCACCCCACGACTCCCCAAGAAGACCCGCCGCAATCCGCGACCTATTCCGCGGAACAGAGTCGAGATCGAGGTCCCGGTAACGAGAAGCCCTCCAATAACGAGCATCAAGACCGTGACAATTCGAGCGCCGACCGTGCCAACCAGGTAGACGAGCCCGGTTTCGATCCCGTACCCGACCTTGCCCCCCTCCCAGCCGAAGAAGAGCACGAAGCTCAGATAGACGCCGGCTGCGATCAGGAACAAGCCGATGAGATCCAGGTGCCGCTGCTCTAGGGCCTGCGGCAAATGAAGCTTGCCACCCCGTGGAGTCTTGGCTTTGGCTCTGCTCTTTGGTTTCCGACGCGCGGCCGCACCGCGCTTTTTGCGCTGGAACATGCCTGGCCCCTTCGACGCTTGCCCGGATACCCCTGCGTCTGTGGACGGGGAATCGGGGAGGGCTGGAACGTCTTGTACTTTTTCGGCGTCCACCTCGCGGCGTCAGCGGAATCCGTTCCATCGAAAAAGTTAAGTGGAAGCCCTCCCCGATTCCCCCTGCACGCGCCCTAAATCGCAGGTAAATCTCGGCGGCATTCCACGGTTCCGCCTCTAACATCGGTGGCATGCTTACCTCCGATCCCGAAACCGTCGGCGGCCGCGTCCTCGTCGTCGAGGACGACGCCGAGATCGCCGACGTCCTGCGCCGCTCCCTTCGCCAGGAGGGCTACGAGGTGAAGACCTCCGCCGACGGCGTCGATGCGCTCGACGTCGCCACCGGCTTCGTCCCCGACCTCGTCGTCCTCGACCTCGGCCTACCCCGCCTCGACGGCGTCGAGGTCTGCCGGCGCCTGCGCGCCGAGGGCGACGTGCCGATCCTGATGCTGACCGCGCGGGCGGAGACCGAGGACCGGGTCAGCGGCCTCGACAGCGGCGCCGACGACTACCTGGTCAAGCCCTTCGAGCGCCAGGAGCTGCTGGCGCGGATCCGAGCCCTGCTGCGCCGCCGCCCTCCCCGAGGCGCCGCCTCGCTCGCGGTTGCCGACCTCACTCTCAATCCCGATACGCGAGAGGTCAGGCGGGGCGAGCGCGAGTTGGAGCTGACCAACCGCGAGTTCGAGCTGCTCGAGTTCCTGATGCGCAACGAGCGCCTGGTGGTATCACGCGAGCGCCTCCTCGACGACGTCTGGGGCTACGACCCGATGGCGGCGACCAACACGATCGACGTTTTCATCTCCAACCTGCGGCGCAAGCTGGAGGAAGGCGGCGAGGCGCGCCTCCTGCACACCAAACGCGGCGCCGGCTACGTCCTGAAGGAGTAAATGAAGCGACTCGCTCGCAAACTGGCCGCCCGCTGGCCAGCCCGGCTGCGTCCGAGCAGTTGGCCGGTCCGCTGGCGCTTGGCGGCCGTCTCCGCGGGGTTGACCCTGGTCATCCTGCTCGTCTTCGGCGCTGTGATCGGCCAGGTCGCGACCAGCAGGATCCGCGACGACTTCAACCGCGAGGTGAGCGGTGCCGCCCAAAGCCTTGCCGGTGAAATTCGCATCGTCAGCACGCCCGTGAGCACGTTCTTCCGCGGGCCCAACCTCGACGATTTCGTCCGGCCCGACGGCGCTTCGGCACGGGTCTTCGACGTCAACGGGAACCCGATCAAGGCAAGTGACGGCGCCTCAGCCCTTGGACCGCCGACCGCCGGCCTTTCCGACTACGGCCGGCTGCGCGTGGCGACCGCGCGCGTCACCGGCGAAACAGGCCTGACCACGGGCTACGTCCAGTACGGGCGCAGCATCGCCCACGTCGATTCGACCGTCGACCGCCTCTGGCTCTTCGTTGCGGCCGGCATCCTCGGCGGCACCCTGCTCGCCAGCCTCGCCGGCGTCGCGATCGCTGCTCGGGCAATGCGCCCGATCGCGGCCCTGACCGCGACCGCTCGGCAGATCGGCGCCACCGGCGACCCCTCGCGCCACATGCCCGACCCCAAGGCAGAGGACGAGGTCGGCGAGCTGGCCCACACGCTCGAGCAGATGCTGCGCTCGCTGGACGCCGCACGCACCGAGCGCGAGGCGGCGATGAAGAAGCAGCGCGAGTTCATCGCCGACGCCTCGCACGAGCTGCGCACGCCGCTGACCAGCGTGCTCGCCAACCTCGAGCTGCTGCAGGCCTCGCTGCGAGCGCCAGACCAGAACGAGGACCGGGCGATGGTCGATTCGGCCCTGCGCTCCTCCAAACGGATGAGCCGGCTGGTCGCCGACCTGCTGCTCCTCGCCCGCGCCGACGCGGGACGCGCAGGCAAGCACGGTCCCTGCGATCTGGCCGAGATCGCCGGCAACGCCGCGGCAGAGCTGGCGCCGTTGATGGGCGAACGCGAGCTGGAGATCGACAACCAGCACGCGCTGCCGGTCTCCGGCAATCCTGACGAGCTGCACCGCATGGTCCTGAACCTGCTCGACAACGCGTCCCGCCACACTCCCCCCGGCGCCCGGATCGAGCTGCACGTCCGCCGCGTCGGCGACGAAGCCGTGGTCGAGATCGCCGATGACGGCCCGGGCATCCCGCCGCGCCTGCGGGAGCAGATCTTCGACCGCTTCGTCCGCGGCGAGGGTCCCGCCGATACCGCCGTCGGTCCCGGCAGCGGCCTCGGCCTCGCCATCGTTCGCGCCGTCGCGGTCTCCCACGGGGGCACCGTCGAAGTCGGGGAATCGGCCTCAGGCGGCGCCCGCTTCCGCGTCTGCCTGCCCCTCCAGCGCTCCGACGTGGCGGCCACAATCTTTTAGCCACGCTTTAGCGGAGCGACCTAGATTCATCCGTGGACGAGACACAGGACCTGCCGGGCTCTCCCCAACATCCCCGGCAGGTCCTTTTTTTGCGGCGCCGGCGCTAGACCTCGACGACGACCGGGATGATCATCGGCCGCCGGCGCAGCTTCTCGTAGACCAACCTGGCCACGGCGTCATGCAGGTCTTCCTGGACCAGGTGCAGCTCACGCGTGCCGGCGTTGGCGGCGTCCTCGAGCGAGTCCTCGACCAGGTCGCGCAGGTCCTCGACCAACGCATCGGCCTCCTCGAGGAAGGCGACACCGCGGAAGAGGACCTCGGGGTCGGCGACGACGTGTCCGTCCTCCGAGGAGATCGTCGCGACGACGATGAAGATGCCGTCAGCGGAGATCTCGCGGCGATCGCGCAGGGCGACGTCGTCTGGCTCGCCGACGTTGACGCCGTCGACGTAGATGACGCCCGCGTGGATCTCCTCGCCGAAGCGTGCTCCGTTGCCGTCGAGCTCCAAGGGCAGGCCATTGCGGCCCTGGAAGATGCTCTCGGGCTCGATGCCGACCGATTCCGCCAGCTCGGCGTGCAAGCGCAGCCGCTGATGGTCGCCGTGAACCGGCAGTACGTAGCGCGGTTTGGTCAGGTTGAGCATCAGTTTCAGCTCCTCCTGCCAGCCATGCCCGGAGGCATGGATCGGGGCGTCCTTGGCGGTGACGACTTTGGCCCCGATCTCGTAGATGCGGTCGATCGTCTCGTTGACGGCGCGCTCGTTGCCGGGTACCGGGGTCGCCGAGAAGACGACCGTGTCGCCGGAGTGCAGCTCGACGTCGCGGTGGTCGTTGTTGGCCATGCGGCGCAGCGCCGAGAGCGGCTCGCCCTGGCTGCCGGTTGAGATCACGATCACCTTCTCGTCGGGGAAGCTCTCGATCTCACGCGGCTGAATGAAGAGGCCCGAAGGCGCCTTGGCGATGCCGAGGTTGGAGGCGATGTTGAAGTTTTTTCGCATCGAGCGGCCGACCAGCGCCACTCGACGGTCAAGCTGAACCGCTGCGTCGATCACCTGCTGGACGCGGTGGATGTTGGAGGCAAAGGAGGTGACGATGATCCGTCCCTCGCAGGAGGCGAAGGTCTCCAGCAGTGCCGGCCCCACGCTCGACTCCGAGGGGGCGACTCCGGGCCGATCAGCGTTGGTCGAATCGCCGCAGAGCAACAGCAGACCGTCACGTCCCAGTTCCGCCAGGCGCGAGATGTCGGCCGGGCGGCCGTCAACCGGAGTCTGGTCGAACTTGTAGTCGCCGGTCATCAGCACCGAGCCGACCTCCGTGGTGAGCAGAACGCCGCGGGCGTCGGGGATCGAGTGCGAGAGGTGGATCAGCTCCAGCTCGAAGGGGCCGGCCTGAACCTTCTCCCCCGCTGGCAGCTCCTGCAGCGGCGCGTCGCCGAGCTTGTGCTCGTCGAGCTTGGCACGGACCATGCCGACTGTGAGCAGGCCGCCGTAGATCACCGGTGGCAAACCGATCTCACGCAGCACGTAGGGCAGCGCGCCCACGTGATC
The DNA here is from genome assembly GCA_033856195.1 of Solirubrobacterales bacterium. Classification (GTDB taxonomy): domain Bacteria; phylum Actinomycetota; class Thermoleophilia; order Solirubrobacterales; family 70-9; genus VRUE01. Next base: position 15,111 of record JAWVFL010000030.1, read on the forward strand.
CTCGTGACCGTGGGTGAGCACGATCGCCTCGATCTTGTCGGCCCGCTCGCGCAGGTAGGAGAAGTCGGGAAGGACGAGGTCGATGCCGAGCATCTCGGCAGTGGGGAACATCAGCCCGGTGTCGACGACGACGATGCGACCTTCGTACTCGATCACGGTCATGTTCTTGCCGATCTCGCCCAGTCCCCCGAGCGGCAGCACGCGCAGCTTGCCGGCGGGCACTAGAGAGTCACCGAGGTGAGGCCGACGCTCTCGAGCGCGGCTCGCACAGTCGCCCTCTGCTCCGCATCCGCGGATACGAGGGGGAGTCGCAATGTTCCGGACGGGATCAAGCCCATCATCTCCAAGGCTGCCTTCAGCGGGATCGGGTTCGTGGTCACGCCCATCGCGGCATAGACCTCGCGCAGGCTGGAGTCAATCTCCCATGCCCGGTCCAGGTCACCTGCTTGCGCCGCGTCCCAGGCTTCCCGCATCTGCGGGCCGACCAGGTGCGAGGCGACGCAGATCCCGCCGGCTCCCTCGATTTCGAGCGTCCTCAGGAAGATGTCGTCGTTGCCGGCGAGGATGTCCAGGCCCTCGATCGGCTGCAGCTCCTCGTTGTTGGCCTGCTTGACGGCGATCACGCTCTCGATCTTGGCAAGCGCGGCGAGACCCTCCGGCGGAACGTTGACGACCACCCGCGAGGGGATGTTGTAGGCGATCAGCGGCAGGCCCGGAACGGCCTCGGCGATCGCTTCGAAGTGGGCTTGGATTCCCGCCGGGTTGGGCTTGTTGTAGTACGGGGTGACGATCAATGAGGCGTCCGCACCCGCTTCGGCGGCACCCTTGGTCAGCTCGATCGAGTGCTGTGTGTAGTTGGTGCCGGTGCCGCAGATCAGCAGCACCTCGTCGCCGACCTCTTTGCGAACGGCGCGGAGCAAGACCAGCGCCTCCTCGTCTGTCAGCGTCGGCGCCTCGCCGGTCGAGCCCGAGATCACCAGACCGTGCGAGCCATGCTCGAGCAGGTAGGTGGCGAGCTTGAGGGCGGCACCCTCATCTACAGCGCCGTTCTCGGCGAATGGCGTGGCCATCGCAGTGATTACCCCGCGGATCTCCTTCATGGCGCCAGGGTATCGCGGGTCGCTCAGAGGAGCTTTTCCAGACCGACGGTGAAGTGGTCGTTCAAATTCCCCACCTTGCGCACCGCAAGCAGCACGCCCGGCATGAATGAGCGGCGATCGATTGAGTCATGGCGTAGAACGAGGGTCTGCCCTTCACCACCGAAGATCACTTCCTGATGGGCAACCAGCCCCGGCAGGCGCACCGAGTGGATCGGCTCGTGGACGTTGCCGCCCGCCGCGGAGATCAACTCGGCGGTGAGCTTGGCAGTGCCGGACGGTGCGTCGAGCTTGCGGTCGTGGTGGAGCTCGACGATCTCGCACTCCGGCATGTGAGAAGCAATCGTCTGCGCGACCTGCATCAAAAGCACCGCACCGATCGCGAAATTGGGCGCAACGAAGCAGTTTGCCGTTGAGGCCTCGGCAGCGGTCTTGAGCGCGTCGAGATCGAAGCCAGTCGTGCCAACGACCACGTGTATGCCCGCAGCTAGGCAGGCTTCGGCATTGGCCAGTGCCGTTTCCGGCGTGGTGAAGTCAACGACGACCTCAGCATTGCCGAGCACATCGGCAAGCTCGACGCCGAGAGCCGGATCCGCTCTACCGCTCAGCTCGGTGTCATCGGCCCCCTCGACTGCCTCGCAGACCGCCTGTCCCATGCGCCCGGCCGCACCGGAGACGGCGATCTTGATCATGCCGCCACCAGACTTTCGCTGACCGGGCCCAGCGCCTCACGGAAGCGGCTCTCGTCGCGACCGACGCAGGCAGCCGAGAGCCGCTCGGGCCCGTAGAGCTCCCCAGCCAAAGCGGTGAGGTCGTCGACGCTGACCGCGTCGACCTTGGTCAGCATCTCGTCGAGGCTGTCGATCGGCAGGTCGAAGAGGGTGGCGCGCGAGATCCGCGACATCCGCGCCGCAGTCGACTCCGAGGAAAGGACGAGCCGGCCCTTGACGTTCTCCTTGCCGCGCGAGAGCTCCTCGGCCGAAACCGGCTCGGTGCGCAGGCGGGCAAGCTCGGCGCCGAAGATCGAGCAGGCCTCCTCGACGTTGTCCTCGCGTGTGCCGACATAGCCGGCGACCAGGCCGGAGTCGGTGTACTGCTCGTTGTAGGAGCCGACCGCGTAGGCGAGGCCGCGCTTCTCGCGCACCTCGCGGAAGAGGCGGGAAGAGCTGGAGCCGCCGAAGATCGAGTCGAGGACGGCGAGCGCGTAGCGCCGCTCGTCCTCGCGGATGATGCCGGGAGCGCCAAAGCAGATGTGGTACTGCTCGGTGTCCTTCTCGTAGAAGCGCAGGCGCGCGACGTCGTCGGTCTCCGCCCCGCCGCGGCCATTGGCCGTCGCGCTTGGCGGTTGAACCAGGCGCTCGGAGAGCGCCGCGATGCGGTCATGATCGACGTTGCCGGCCGCGCCGACGACGATGTTGGGGCCGGTGTAGTGGGTGCTGCGGTAGGCCTCGATCTCGGGCACCGGCACCGAGCTGATCACCTCGGCCTCGCCGAGCACACGACGACCCAGCGGGTGCTCGCCGAAGACCGCGCCGGCGAGGATGTCGTGGACACGATCCTGCGGCTCGTCCTCATACATCGCGATCTCCTCGAGCACGACGTCGCGCTCGGAATCGATTTCGGGATAGGTCGGAGCCTGCAGCATCTCGGCCAGGAGGTCGAAGACCTCCTCGGTGTGCTCATCGAGGAAGCGGGCGTGCAGGTGGGTCGTCTCCTTGCCGGTGGCGGCGTTGACCGAGGCACCGAGGCCATCGAGCTTCTCGGCGATCTCGATTGCCGAAAAGCGCGCGGTTCCCTTAAACAGGAGGTGCTCGAGGAAATGGGAGACGCCCGCCTGGGCGGGCGTCTCATTGCGCGAGCCGGTGCGCACCCAGAGCCCGAGCGCCACGGAGCGCACCGAGGGAACCCCCTCGGTGACGACCCGGACGCCCGTGCCCTGCTCAGTTAGCTGGGGTGCGCTCAATGCTCGTGCTTAACGGCGCTCGCGGTCGCCGCCGCGGGGACGACGTCCCTCGCGACCGCCGCGGTCTCCACCATTGCGACGTTGGCCGCCGTCACCAGAACCGACCGCGGCCAGTTCCTCGGGGCTCTTGCCGGCGACCGAGGGATCGTCGGAGAGGCGCAGGCCGATGCGACCGCGCTCGCGGTCGACCTCGACCACGGTGACGTCGATCTCCTCGCCGGCGGTGAGGACGTCGTCGACGGAGTCGACTCGCTCACCGGGCTTGACGTTCGAGATGTGCAGCAGGCCGTCGGTGCCCTTGACCAGCTCGACGAAGGCGCCGAAGGTGGTCGTCTTGACGACCTTGGCGGCGTTGTAGCGATCGCCGACTTCGGCCTCCTTGGTCATCGACTGGATCCGGGCGACGCAAGCTTCGACCAGCGAGCCGGTCGGGGCGTAGATCCGGATCGTGCCGTCGTCTTCGACGTCGATTTCGGCTTCGAACTCCTCGCAGAGGGCGCGGATGGTTTCGCCACCCTTGCCGATCACGGCGCCGATCTTCTCCTGGTCGATCTTGATCGACTCGATCCGCGGCGCGTGCTGGGAGAGCTGCTCACGCGGGCCGTCGATCGCCTCGGCCATCTTGCCGAGGATGAACTGGCGGCCCTTGTTGGCCTGCTCGAGCGCGTCGGTGAGGATCTCGAAGGTGACGCCGGTGATCTTGATGTCCATCTGCAGGGCGGTGATCCCGTCCGCGGTGCCGGCGACCTTGAAGTCCATGTCGCCGAGGTGGTCCTCGACGCCGGCGATGTCGGTGAGGACGATGTAGTCGTCGCCCTCCTTGATCAGGCCCATCGCAACGCCGGCGACGGGAGCGCTTACCGGCACACCCGCTGCCTGCAGCGCCATCGAGGAGGCGCATACCGACCCCATCGAGGAGGAGCCGTTTGACTCCAGCGTCTCCGAGACGACCCGGATCACGTAGGGGAAGTCCTCTTCGCCCGGAATCGTCGCCACCAGGGCGCGCTCGGCGAGGGCGCCGTGGCCGATGTCACGACGCTTCGGGCCGCGCATGAAGCCGGCCTCTCCGACCGAGAAGGGCGGGAAGTTGTAGTGGTGCCAGAACTTCTTCGAGGTCTCCAGGCCGAGCGTGTCGATGCGCATGTCCATGCGCGTCGTGCCGAGCGCGGCATTGGAGAGGATCTGGGTCTCGCCGCGGGTGAACAGGGCCGAGCCGTGCACGCGGGGCGATATGTCCACCTCGCACTCGATCGGCCGGATCTCATCCTGGGCGCGGCCGTCGGGGCGCTTCTTGTCGACGGCGATGCGCTTGCGGATGATGTCCTTCTCGACCGCCGAGTAGGCGGCCTTGACTTCCGCCGTGCGGATCTCGGCGACTTCGCCATCGGCGTCGGCGTCGACCAGCTCCTCGACCACTTCGACCTTGACGGCGTTGGCGGCGTCCTGGCGGGCGAGCTTGTCCTTGACCGAGGTCGCCTCGTCGATCTTCGAGCCGAAGTCGGAGCGAATCTGCTCCAGCAGCGACTCGTCGATCTGCGGCGCCTCGACCGTGAGCTTCTCCTTGCCGGCCTTCTGCTGCAGCTCCTCCATCGCGGCGACGAGCTTCTTGATCTCGCCGTGGGCGATGTCGAGGGCGTCGAGGATCTCCTGCTCGGTGACGCCGCTGGCGCCGGCCTCGACCATCAGGATCGCCTCGTCGGTGCCGGCGACGATCAGATCGAGATCGAGCTCGGCCAGGTCCTCCTCGGAGGGGTTGACGACGAAGTCGCCGTCGAGCTTGCCGATCCGCACCGCGCCGACGTGGGCGGCGACGGGGACCGGCGAGATCGCCAGGGCCGCGGAGGCGCCGTTCATGGCGAGGATGTCGTAGGGGTTGACCTGGTCAACCGACATCGGGATCGCGACCAGCTGGGTCTCGTAGTGCCAGCCCTTGGGGAAGAGCGGCCGGATCGGCCGGTCGATCATGCGGGCGGTCAAGGTTGCCTTCTCGCCGGAGCGACCCTCGCGACGGAAGAACGAGCCGGGGATCTTTCCCGCGGCGTACATCCGCTCCTCGACGTCGACGGTAAGGGGAAGGAAGTCCACGTCGCGAAGGTTCCCGACGGTTGCGGTGCAGAGCACCATCGTGTCGCCGGCCTGGACCACGACCGCGCCACCCGCCTGCTTCGCGAGTTTTCCGGTCTCGAAGGAAATCTGGCTATCGCCGATGTCCGCCGAAACGCGGGTTACGTCAAACATGCTCATTTAGTTGTCCTACCTCCGGCCACCCGGATGGTGGCCATCTGCTTTCAGAACTCTCGTTCTCTTTCGCCTAGGAGAGTACACAGCCCCGCGCTGTTCGTTCTCCCTGCTACGTCGTGCAAAGGAACAGCGGCGCGGAGTTCAGCCGAAGATCGCCGGTGTGCCGGTGACGCCGGCGCGTATTCCGGACTCGAAGTCGCGACGGACCCGGGCGGCGACCTCCTCGGAGCGGCGGTCGGCCTCGAAACGGTCGAGGTCGAGGCCAAGCCGCTCGACGCGTTGCCAAAGGTGCGGGTCATCGACGTGGCCACGGTCGGCGTAGAGCGAGTCGACCATCTCGAAGAAGGCGCCCTGCAGACCCGCTGCCTCGGCCGCGGCGTGCAACGCGGGAGAGCGCGGGTGCTTGCTGGCTACGGGAAAGTGGCGAAAGACGATCGTCGCCTCGCGGGCGGCGATCTCCGCCCAGGCGGAAGCGCAGTGTGGGCAGCCGAGGTCGGCATAGACGATCAGCTCCGGGCCCTCGCCGCGGCGATGATCCTCCGGACCCGCCGGCGGCACTGCGGCGCTGGTCAGTTCAGGCGTCAGAGCTGAGGGCGTCGAAGATCACGTTGGCGCCGGGAATCTCCAGTGGTGTCGGCGACTCATGCACCCACTCGACCCTGCCCCCCTCGTCGACGAGCACGAGTGAGCGGTTGGCGTGGCCGATCTTCTCGATGTAGGCGCCGTAGGCGCGCGCTACCTCACCCTTGGGCTCGAAGTCGGCTAGAAGCTGGGTGTCGAGGCCGAGCTTCTCCTGAAAGGCCTTGTGGGCGAAGCCGCTGTCGACGCTGATCCCGACCATCGTCACGCCCTTTGCCTCGATCTCCGGCTTGACCTCCTGGTAGATCGCGAGCTGGTCGCTGCAGACGGGACTGAAGTCGAGCGGGTAGAAGACAAGCAGGACCTTTTTGCCGCGGAAGTCGGAGAGCGAGACCCTCTCGCCGTCCTGATCGCGAAGGGTGAATTCGGGCGCCGGCTCCCCGGCGGCGATCATCGGCGCAGGCCGAGTTCTGCGACCAAGGCGCGGTAGCGCTCTAGGTCGTGCCGCTCTAGGTAGCGCAGCATGCGGCGGCGCTTGCCAACCAGCATCAGCAAGCCGCGGCGCGAGTGGTGATCCTTGGGATGCGTGCGCAGGTGCTCGGTGAGTTCGTTGATCCGCTCGGTGAGCAGGGCGATCTGAACCTCGGCCGAGCCGGTATCGCCGTCGACGCGGCCGTACTTGCCGATCAGCTCGCTTTTTTTCTCCTTGGTCAGGCTCATCTCGTAAAAAGTGCCGCGCCCCAGGGGAGCTTACGGCCGCTGGAAGCTAGCACAGGCCCGGTCCGAGACCGTCAACCGTGAGCCGGTCCATGCGCTCGCCCGCTCGCCCGGAGAACCAGCTGCCTGCTCGTACGCCGTCCGCCCGAGAGCGAGACGCTCACTCGCGCGGACAGCTGCCCTTCACGCTTGAGCAGCGTGGCCGCCGGCCGCGAGAGCTGAACTCGGAAGCTGCGGCTCGAGTACACGTGGAATTCAAGCCCGCGAGAGCCGAGCAGGGCCGTGCTGCCGTTGCCGCCAAGCCGGCCGCGGATCCGCACCTGACCACGGCAGAACTGACCCGCGGCTCCCCCCTGGCAGGCGATTCCGAGCTTGACGTACCGTCCGGCGAGGCGCCCTGTGCGCCGGTTGACCGTCGCCATGATGCGAGGCGGCAGAAACCTGCCGATCGTTCCCGGGGCAAGAAGGGCGCCGGCTTGCTCCGTTCCAGTGGCGTACCAGAGGCCCCCTTCCGGGCCGGCCGCGAGCGCCGTCACGGGTAGGTCACAGCCCGCCGCGAGGCAGGCCGGCTCGGACCCCAGCTTGTCCGGAGATATCGAGCCGATGTGGTTGCCGGTCGTGAACCAGAAGTCCCCGCTGGGACCGAAGGCGAGCCACCGCGTCCCCTGTCTGATCTGCAGCTCCAGCCGTTCGTAATCGGCCTTGGTGAGCGCAGCGGAAGTGATCCGGCCGAGCCAGGGCCCGTTTTCCTCCGTGAACCAGACATTGCCTTCGGGGCCCGGGACGATGGCGTTGAGCCCGGGGCTGTCGAAAGGGATTCGAAACGTGCTGATCCCCGCCGCCGTCACTATGGCGAGCCCGTCCACGCCGGGCTCCGCGATCCAAATCGTCCCGTCGGCCCGGGCGGCGATGCCGGTAGGCCGCGCCCCCGGCGTCAGCTGCCTCTCCCGGAGGAAGCTTGTGACGGGACTGAGTCGCCCGACTCGGTCGCCGCCTTCCTCGGTGAACCAGAGGCCGCCGTCGGGAGCGGCGACGATCGTGCGCGGCCTGCTTCCCGGGTTCGGCAGGTCCAGCTCGGAGATCTCCCCGGCGGTGCTGACGCGGCCAATCCGGTTGGCGTTCGGCTCGGTGAAGTAGAGGTTGCCGTCGGCCCCGGCGGTGATCGACGAGATTCCCAGTTCGGCCTCGCCGCACGCTGGCAGGGCGAATTCGGCGATCTGACCGTCCGCTGTCGACCAACCGACGACGTCGACTGACTGCCCGGGGCTGTATCTCGTTCCGGCGAACCAGATGTTCCTGTCCGGCCCGACGGCCAGGGCAGATGCGTGCATCCCCTGGCCCAGGGAGTATTCGGGTCCCCGCCCGGCTGCAGCCGGAGCCGCTGCCGCATCGGCCAGGCAAACGATCGCGACGAGTCCGGCGAGCGCCGCCGCGGGGCGGGCGCCGATCACGGCCCCCCCCCCGCGCCGGTGAAGCCGGCACAGACGCTCTTCGCGTCCTCGACGTCGATCTTCATCTGGACGATCAGCTCCTCGACCCCGGCAAAGCGCTTCTCGCCGCGCAGGCGCTCGACGAAAGCGACCCGCAGCTCGGTGCCGTAGAGGTCACCCTCGTAGTCGATCAGGTAGGTCTCGATCAGCACCCCGCGGCCGCTCTCGAAGGTCGGCCGCACGCCGACGTTGACGGCGGCCGGGACGCCGTTGGCGAAGGCGGCGTAGACGCCGTGACCGGGGATCGCGAGGCGATCGTCGGGAACGAGGTTGGCAGTCGGAAAGCCGAGCTCGCGACCGCGTTGGTCCCCGCTGACCACTTCGCCCTCGACCATGAAGGGAGCGCCAAGGCAGTGCCGGGCGCCCTCCATGTCGCCGGCGGCGACGAGGGCGCGGATCCGGGTCGAGGAGACGGTCTCGCCGTCGACCTCGACCAAGGGCACGACGCGCGTCTCGAACTCATCCCGCTCCGCAAGCATCGCCGGATCGCCTTTGGCCTTGGCGCCAAAGCGGAAGTTCTCGCCGACCGAGACCTGCTCGGCGCCGAGCTTGGCGATCAGCACGTCCTCGATGAATTCCTCGGCGCTGCGCTGGGCAAACTCGCGATCGAAGGGGATCACGACGAGCTCCCGCACGCCCAGGCCCTCGATCACGTCCCGCTTGACCCCGAACGGCATGATCAGCTTCGGCAGTGCAGCCGGATGCAGGATCTCGAGCGGATGCGGGTCGAAAGTGAGAACGGTGTCCGCGCCCTTGATCACGGCCTGGTGCCCGCGATGGACGCCGTCGAAGGTGCCGATCGCGACGTGGCGCGGACGCGGCTCGGCGTCGGGCAGCGAAGTGACCTGGATGCTCACTGCAAGCCCTTCCGGTGCGCCTTATCCACGCATAGGGAGGAAAAAGCCCATCGGAAGCTCATCGCAGGGCCTCCGCCGTGGCTGGGACGAGCTCCGCGACCTGGCTCAGGCTCAGCTCCTGGCTGGCGTCTTCGAGCTTGAACGGGCCGATCGCAGTGCGGCGCAGCTCCGCGCAGTAGGCATCGTCCAAGCTCTCGATCAGGGTGCGGATGTAGGTGCCTGCTGCGCATTCGATCTCGTACTCGGCGCCCTCGGCGTCGCTGCCGAGCAGCTCGGCCCGGTAGACCTCGACCTCGCGCTCGGGCGTTTCGACGACTTCGCCCCGGTGGGCCTTGCGGTAGAGCCGCTCGCCTCCAACCCGCACCGCCGAGGTCATCGGCACGCGCTGGCGCACGGTCCCGGTTGGAAGCTCGAGTGAGCCCGGCACCTGACCCGTCTCCGTCAACTTGCCGTCGGGATCGCCGGTGCTGGAGCGCCAGCCGAGCTTTGCCTTTGCCACGTAGGTCTTCGGCAAGCTGGTTAGAAAGCGCTGCAGCCGGGTCGCGCGACCGATCAGGACCAGCAGCAGGCCGGTGGCGAAGGGATCGAGCGTGCCGGCGTGGCCGACTTTGCCGCTGCGCTCGCGCCGAACCGCCAGCACCACGTCATGCGAGGTCTTGCCGGCCGGCTTGTCGCAGAGCAGCACCGAGCCTTCGCTGTCCGCGGCCATGCTCAGGGACCGAGCTGTGTCTTGACTTCGCCGCAGAGAAAGGTGACGAGATCGTCGAGCTCGAGGTCGGTGGAGAAGCCCGCGGCGCGTTTATGGCCCCCTCCCCCGTGCACGCGGGCCATTGCCGAAACGTCGATCTCGCCACCGCTGGAGCGCAGGCTGACCTTGCGGGCGGCGCGGCCACGATCGCCCCGGTCACGGACCAAGGCCGCCACCTTGGCGCCCTCGATCGAGCGCAGGTGATCGATGATCCCCTCGGTCATCTCCTCGCCACCGCCGCTCGCCTCGTAGTCGGCGGTGGTTATGTAGGAGACCACCAGCCGCTCGCCGCAGAAGCGCTGGATGCCGTCGAGGGCGCGCGAGAGCAGCCGCAGCTTCTCGATCGGCACGTGCTCGTAGAGACGGCGGTAGGTGTCGTCGACGGCGACGCCGGCGTCGATCAGCTCGGCGGCTATGCGGTGCGTATGGGCATTGGTGTTCTCGTACATGAACTTGCCCGTGTCGGTGATCAGGCCGACGTAGAGCGCCGATGCGATCTCTGGCGTGATCTCGGCACCGAGAGCCATCGCCAGCTCGTAGACGATCTCGGCGGTCGAGGAGGCTGCGGTTTCGACCAGGTTGACGTCGCCGAAGCGGGTGTTGTCGTGGTGGTGATCGATGTTGATGCGGAAGTTGTCGCCCTCGCTGAGGAACTCGACCGGCATGCGGTCGATGTTGCCGCAGTCGAGAAAGACCACGGTGCGGTCGGACATGTCCGCGGGTGGCTCGTGGAAGACCTCCTCCAGCGGCAGGAAGCGGTACTCGATCGGCAGCGGAAACTCCTTCGCTGCCATGAACATCACCGAGTCCTTGCCGAGCTGGCCGAGCAGGTGGTGCATGCCGAGCAGCGAGCCCAGCGCGTCTCCGTCCGGCCCCTCGTGGGCGGTGAGCAGGAAACGCTCGCGGGCACGCAGCTCTTCGACCACCTGCTCGATCCCCGCCGTTGCCACCCCGGCGCCGTCGCTCACGGCTCTTCCCCCTCGAGCAGTTCGGTGATGCGCATGCCCTGCTCGACGGTCTCGTCGTAGCGAAAGCTCAGCGTCGGGGTGCGCTTCATCCGGGTCTCGGCGGCGATCTTCGCCTGCAGGACGCCGTGTGAGGAGGCGAGGCCGGCCATCGTCGCCTCTCTCTCTTCCTCGCTACCGAGGACGCTGACGTGCACCTTGGCGGCGCGCAGGTCTGGGCTGGTCTCCACAGAGGTCACGGTCACGAAGCCGATACGCGGGTCACTCAGCTCGGCGATGGCAGCGCCAATCACCTCGCGAAGCACCTCGTTGATGCGGCGCATGCGAGGAGCGGCCATCTTAGTGGCTGCGCGCGGGTCCGCGCGTGCCGCTGGCGAGTGCCGGACCGAGCGGAGGCAGGACGCAGGGAGGCCGAATGGCAGCGCCATTTGGCCGACCGAGGACGCCGCTCCGCGAAGTGTGTCCGGCGCCGCCAGGGGTGCGTGGGGGCCTGCGCGCAGCCACTCACTCCAGCGTCTGCTCGACCTGCTTTGTCTCGTAGAACTCGAGCATGTCCCCCTCCTTGACGTCAGCGTAGCCGTCGAGGACGATGCCGCACTCCTGCCCCTCCTCCACTTCCTGCACGTTGTCTTTGAAGCGGCGCAGGGAGCCGAGTTTGCCGTCCCAGATCACCGTGCCCTCGCGGACCAGGCGAACGCTGGCCGTGCGGGTGACCTTGCCCTCGTTGACGATGCAGCCGGCGATTCGGCCGACCTTGGAGGCCTTGAAGGTCTGCTTGATCTCGGCCTCGCCGAGCGTCTCCTCGACCTCGACCGCCTCCAGGAGACCCTCCATCGCGTTGCGCAGGTCTTCGGTGATTTTGTAGATCACGGAGTAGGTGCGCACGTCGACTCCCTCGCGCTCCGCGGCGCGCCGGGCGTCGGCCAGCGGCCGCACGTTGAAGCCGATGATGATCGCCTCCGAGGCCGCCGCCAGCATCACGTCGGACTCGTTGATGCCGCCGGTTTGCGAGTGGATGATGTTGATCCCGACCTGCTCCTGCGGCACCTTGGCGATCTCGTCCTGGAGCGCCTCCAGCGAGCCGGCGACATCGGCCTTGAGCACGATGTTGAGCTCCTTGATGTCGCCCTCCTGCACGCGCGAGAAGACCTCCTCGAGGCTGACCTTGCGGGCCTGGCGGCGGGCGAGCTGCTCGGTCTTGAGCCGGTTGGCTCGCTCTTGGGCCTCCTGGCGGGCACGCCGGTCGTTCTCGACCGCGTGCACGAACTCGCCGGCGTCGGCGACGCCGTCGAAGCCGAGAACCTCGACCGGCATCCCCGGCCCGGCGCTCTGCACTCGCTTCCCGGTGAAGTCGTGCATCGCCCGCACGCGGCCCCATTGCGGTCCGGCGACGAGCGAGTCGCCTACCTCGAGGGTGCCGCGCTGGACCAGGATCGTGACCACGGGGCCACGGCCGGGATCGAGCTGGGACTCGACCACGGTTCCGGAAGCGGGCGCATCGGGGTTGGCGCCCAGTTCCTCGAGCTCGGTGACGAGCAGGATCATCTCGAGCAGTTTGTCGAGCCCCTCGCGAGTCTTGGCGGAAACGTCGACGTAGACGGTCTCTCCGCCCCAGTCCTCGGGAGTGAGGCCATCGGCGGCAAGCTCGTTGCGGACGCGGTCGGGCTGGGCACCCTCCTTGTCGATCTTGTTGACCGCGATCAGAATCGGCACGTCGGCAGCGCGGGCGTGGTCAATCGCCTCTTTGGTCTGCGGCATGACGCCGTCATCGGCAGCAACTACGACCACGGCAATGTCGGTGACCTTGGCGCCGCGGGCCCGCATGGCGGTGAAGGCGGCGTGGCCCGGAGTATCGAGGAAAGTGATCGTCTTCTCCTCGTGATGGACCTGGTAGGCGCCGATGTGCTGGGTGATGCCACCGGCCTCCCCCGCGGCCACCTCGGTCTCGCGGATTGCGTCGAGCAGCGAGGTCTTGCCGTGGTCGACGTGACCCATGATCGTGACCACCGGCGGCCGGTCGGCGAGCTCCTCCTCAGAGTCCTCGAACTCGGGCGCCTCGGGCTCCTCGTCGGCGGCGCTGACGATGTCGATCTTGCGGTCGTACTCGTCGGCGATCGCCGCGATCGACTCGTCGGTGAGGGTCTGCGTGAGGGTGGCCATCTCCCCCATCGTCATCAGCTTCTTGATCACCTCGGCGCTGCCAAGGCCGAGCAGCTCGGCGACCTCGCGGACCGTGGCCCCCGCCGGCACCTTGGTCGCCTCGGGCTCCGCCGCCTCGACTTTGGGCGGCGGCTCCTCCAGCAGCGGCCGGCGACGCCGTCCCCCGCGCCTGCGCGGTGGGCGCTGTGGCGGCGGGCCGCCCATCTGATCCCTGCGCGCGGCCTGAGAATCGATCACGACCCGGCGCTTCTTCCCGCTGGCAGCGGCTTCCGCGCCCCCGGCTGAGGACTTGCCGGCTGGGCGAACCGGGCCTTTGGAAGCACCGGAGGGCTTCGCAGCCGGATTGGCGGCGGGTTTCGCCGCGGGCGCGGGCTTCGCGCCCGCCTCGGCGGGCGCCTCGGGTGATGCGGCGGGCTTGGCCTCCGTAGCAGTGGCGGCTCCGCCATTGCCCTTGGCAGCCTGGATCGCCTTCAAGGCATCGGCCTCCTCGACGCTGGAAGCCGCGGCTTTCGCATCGATGCCCGCGCTTTTAAGCGCGGCAAGAACCTCTTTGCTCTCAAGCCCCTGCGCTTTCGCGATCTCGTGAACCCGTTTTTTCGCCACTACGCTTGCTCTGCCTCCTCGGCAACTGGCTCAGCCTCAGGTTGCTCTTCGGCGACCTCGGGCTCAGCGCCGTCGCCCTCGGCGGCCGGTTGCTCTTCGGCCTCCTCTGCCGCTTCGGGCTCCGGAGTCTCCTCGACGAACTCGGATTTGGCCTTGGCGACGATCTCGTCCACCTGCCCCTGATCCGCATCCGGATCGGCCAAGATCTCGACCTCGGTCTCCGTAACCGCGGTCAGCACGGCGATCTGGTTGGTGTCGAAGCGGCTCAGGGCCTGGTGCTGCGGCAGGCCGCAGTAGGTCGAGCCCTCGATCGCCGCGTTGGGACAGCGGCGCCCGTTGGAGAGCACCGCCATGCAGCGGCCGTCGAAGGTTTCTTCGCCCTCGTACTCGACGTCCTGGTCCTCCTGGGAGAACTCGGTCTCCGACTTGATGTCTACCCGCCAGCCGGTGAGGCGGGCCGCGAGGCGGGCGTTCTGGCCGTCGCGGCCGATCGCCAGCGAGAGCTGGTCGTCGGGAACGATCACGGTCGCCTGGCGCTCGCCGTCGTCGACGATCACCTCGCGCACGCGTGCCGGCGAGAGCGCCTTGGCGACGAAGCGAGCGGGCTCGTCGTTGTGAGGAATGATGTCGATCTTCTCACCACGCAGCTCGGAGACGACCATGCGGACCCGCGAGCCGCGCGGGCCGACGCAGGCGCCGACCGGGTCGACGCCGTCGGCGTGGGAGATCACCGCGATCTTCGAGCGGTAGCCCGGCTCACGGGCGACGCCGACGATCTCGACCAGCTTGTCGGCGATCTCGGGGACCTCCATTTCGAAGAGCTTCTTGATCAACTCGGAGCTGCGCCGCGAGACGACGATCGCCGGCCCTTTGGTCGAGTCGGAGACGTCGGTGATCACGGCCTTGACCCGCATGCCGTGGTCGTAGCGCTCGTTGTAGACCTGCTCGGACTTAGGCAGCAGCGCCTCGACCCGCTCGCGCAGCTGGACCAGCGTGTAGCGCTTGTCGGACTGCTGGATGATCCCGGTGATCAGCTCGCCGACCCGGTCCTGGTACTCGTCGAACATCATCATCCGTTCGGCCTCGCGGATCCGCTGCAGGATCACCTGCTTGGCGGTCTGGGCGGCGATGCGGCCGAAGTCTTCGGGGGTGACGTCGCGGGTCTCGATCTGGTCCTCGTAGGGCGCGATCATCTCCGGGTCGAGCTCGGGGTCCTCGGGCTCGCGCAGCTCGCCCGTCTCCGGGTCGATTTCGCGCTCCTCCTCCTCCTGGGCCTCCGCCGCCTCGGCGAGCAGCTTCTCCTCCAGCTCAGGCGGCAGGATCAGTTCGAAGACGCGGAAGTCGCCGGTTTCGTGGTCGAGGTCGACGCGGGCGTATTTGGCCGCTCCGGGCGTCTTCTTGTAGGCGGAGAGGAGCGCATCGGCGAGCGCGTCCATCAGCTTGTCGGCGGAGATCCCCTTCTCCTGCTCCAGCGCCTTGACTGCTTCGACGATCTCCTTGCTCACTGGATCTCCTTGCGGTTGCGGTACTTGGGGCCGGGCGAGGACACCTCCAGCGTGTAGTCGGCCCGCAGGTGGTTGAGATGGTGGGTGACCCGTTCGCAGAGCGCGAGGTCGACGCCACCGGGGTGGTCGATGAAGAGGCGCAGCGCTTCCTTGCTCGGCTGCTCGAGCGCGACCAGATCGAGCTCTGCGTCGAGCTCGCGAAGCTGCTGCTGGATGTCTTGCTGGAGGTCTTCCATTGGGTTGAGGCGTAAAAAAAGTGGGCCAGGCCCACTTCGGGTACATCGGGACGAACAAAAGCTTGAGGCGAGTATAGCTCGCGTGATCGTTCTGGCCGGCGGGTCCTGTCACAGGGGAGGGGGGCCTGCGGGCGAGGTGTACGTCCTCGACCCCCCTCCCCTGTGACACCCGCCGGTCAGCCGCTCGGCGACGCTGACTTGCTTCGAAGCAGGTCGACTCTCTCGAGGATGATGTCCGCGATGGCATCCTTTGAAGCTTGCGGGACGTGCTCGCTGCTCGCTGAGTCGATCAGGGTTATGGCGTTTTCGGCGCTCTCGAAACCGATTTGAGGATTCGAGATGTCGTTGAGGACGACCAGGTCGGCGTTCTTACTTGCCAGCTTTTCTTTTGCTCGCTCGATGTTCTCTCCGGCTTCGGCGGCGAAGGCCACGACCGTCTGCTGCTCGGTCTTTTTCGCGGTCAAGGAGGCGAGGATGTCCTCGGTGGGCTCTAGGTGGAGGTCCAGGGAGGCGTCTCGGGTCAGCTTGCCGCTTGCGGGGTCGCTTACCTTGAAGTCGGCGGGGGCGGCCGCCATGAGGAGGACTTGGGCGTTGGGGAACTCGGCGCCGGCGGCGTTGGCGAGTTGCTCGCCTGTCTCTACGTCGATGCGGTGGACGCCGGCGGGCTCGGGAAGGGAGACGTTGGCGGCGATCAGGGTTACGTCGGCTCCGCGGCGGGCGGCGGCGGCGGCGAGGGCGATGCCCATGCGGCCGCTGGAGCGGTTGCCGAGGAAGCGGACGGAGTCGATTGGCTCGCGGGTGCCGCCGGCGGTAACGAGGACGCGGAGGCCGTCCCAGGGGCGCTCGCCGGTCGGTAGCTCGGCTTCGACGCGGGCCAGCAGCTGGGCGGGGTCGGGCAGCCGCCCCTTGCCGTGCTCGCCACGGGAGGCGAGGGCGCCCTCGTCGGGCTCGATCACGATGATGCCCCGCTCGCGCAGGGTCGTCAGGTTGGCCTGCGTTGCGGTATCCGCGTACATGCGGTCGTTCATCGCCGGCGCCACCAGGCGTGGCGCCGTGCAGGCGAGGAAGGAGGTGGTGACCATCGAGTCGGCTGTGCCTACGGCGAGCTTGGCGATCGTGTTGGCCGAGGCCGGGGCGAGGAGGTAAGCGTCGCAGTTGGTGGCTAGCTCGAGGTGTCCGATCGGATCGTGCGAGGGCGCTGGATCGCCCGGAAACGCGCCGCGCATCGGGTCGCGTTCGAATTCGGAGAGCAACACCGGCGCCCCGACGATCCCCTCGAAGGAGGCGGCGCCGACGAAACGGGTGGCGCCCTCGGTCATCAGCACGCGGAGGCCATGGCCCGCGGTGGTCGCCAGGCGCCCGAATTCGAGCGCCTTGTAGGCAGCGATCCCTCCGCTTACGCCGAGCAGGATTCTGGCCATGGCTTTTCCTTGCTCCGGCTGCGCCGGGGGCGCGCTAGGAGCGGTACTCGTACTTGAGCTTGCCCGCAGCGACCTCTTCGAGCGCGACCGAGAGGTAGTTCCTGTCGCCGGGAATGTCGACCATCGGCGGCGGGTACTCGCCAAAGCTGCCCTCGCCGAGGCTGTGGTAGTAGCTGTTGATCTGCCGGGCCCGCTTGGCGGCGACGACTACTGCCGCGTAGTGGGAGTCGGTGTGATCGAGGAGCTTGTCAACGCGTGGTTTGATCATCGGCCCGGGAGTCTAGAGGTATCCCCAACTCGGCGCGCACGATTCCCTCCAGCTCGTCGGCTGCGCGCTCCAAATCGTCGTTGGTGACCGTGTGGGCGAACTCGCCCTGGGCAGCCAGCTCCTGCTCGGCGACCTCAAGCCGGGCGTCGATCGCCTCCAGGCTGTCGGTGCCACGCGACTCGAGCCGGCGCCGCAGCGAAGCGGGATCGGGCGGTGCGATGAAGACCTGGACCGACTCGCGCATCGCGGCGCGCACTTGGCGGGCGCCCTGGACCTCGATCTCGAGCACGACCGAGTGGCCCTGGTCGAGGCGGTTGCGCACCTCGGAGCGGAGGGTGCCGTAGCGGTGGCCGCTGTAGGTGGCGAACTCGAGGAAGTCTTCAGCCGCGATTCGCTGGTCGAATTCCTCGGGCGTGAGGAAGTGGTAATCGCGCCCGTTCATCTCGGCCTGGCGGGGCTCGCGGGTCGTGGCGGAAATCGACAGCTCGAGATCTGGCACCCGCTGGAGCAGGGTCGAGATCAGCGTGCCCTTGCCCACTCCGGAAGGACCTGTGATGACGAAGACCTTGGCCATGCGGCCGGGAATACTGACCGCGCTATCGGCGGAGCTGCGAGACGAGCTCGGCGCGTTGCCGCTCGGAGAGGCCGCCGATCGTCTTCGAAGGTGAGATCCGGCACTGGTTGAGGATCCGGTTGGTCTTCACCCGGCCGTACTTCGGCACCGCGAGCAGCATGTCGAAGACCTTCGCCGTGAGCACGTAATCGGGCGGATCGAGCAGCAGCGCGTGGATGTTTGCCTTGCCCGCTTTGAGGTCCTTCTTCAGCTTCGCGCGCGCCGTGCGAATGTCGTTGGCGCGTTTGAGAGCATCCATCCGCTGGTCGAGCGATCGCTCGGGGGCGGCGGCAGAAGTCTTGACTGGGGCAGGCATGTGGGCGGCGAGTATAGCCGCGGGTCGCGGGCGTGCAAGGCCATGCAAGCCATTTGCGCCGAAATTCACCTGAACCTCCAGTCGAGGTTTAGGCGGTGTTGCCGATTGGAGCGTTGCTTCGACCGAATTTGAGCGCTCCAGCGATCTCTGCCGCCACCCGTCCTCCCGCGCGCGGATCCCTGAAGTTCTCGGTTCCGACGGCGACGAGGGTCGCCCCCGAGGAAAGCATTTCGATCGCGTCCGCACCGCATGAGATCCCACCCATGCCGACGATCGGGATGCTCACCGCCGCCGCTACGGCGCGCAGCTGCGCGACGGCAATGGGGCGCACCGCGGGACCTGACAGGCCGCCATGGCCAGCCGCGATTCCGGGTTCTCCGGTCGCCGGATCGATTGCGCTTGCCTTCAGCGTGTTGATCAACGAGACGGCGTCGGCTCCCCCCTCCTCCGCGGCGATAGCTATGTCCGCGGGGTTGGCGACGTTCGGTGTCAGCTTTGCGATCAGCGGCTTCTCGGTCAATGGCCGCAGCGCTTCGAGCAGGGCGGTTGTCTCGGCTGGCTGCTCACCGACGATGAGGCCGGAGTGAACATTGGGGCAGGAGACGTTGAGCTCGATCGCCGCCACCTCGTCCCTCTCGCCCACGCCGTTGACAAGCCGAGCGAACTCCTCGTGCCCGGTTGCCATTACCGAGACGATCAGCGGTACCGGCAAATCCGCTAGCTGAGGCAAGTCCTCGGCCAGGAATCCGTCCAGTCCCTTGTTGGGCAGCCCAATCGAGTTGATCATCCCCGCCGGCGTCTCCCAGATCCGCTGCGGGTCGTTGCCGGCTCGCGGCTCGGGCGTGATGGTCTTCGAGACAAAAGCGCTAAACGGGAAGTCGCTCAGAAGCTCGTCGCCGTACACCCGGCGTGCCGCAATCGCGTCGAACGTTCCCGATGCGTTGACGACTGGGTGTGACAGCTCGATCCCGCAGAGCTCGGTCGTGGCCGGCTGGTCCGCTCCGTCCCCGGATCCCGCTGCTTCGCGGCTGCGGGGGGGTGGCGTCGCAGGGGGGACCGCCCCCGAGGAAGCTTTAGCTACCGCAGGGAGCGGTGGGTCCCCTGTGGCTACAGGACCCGCCGCCCCCCCACGCAACACGGGCCCGTCTACACACAACCGCAGATAGCCACCCCCCGGCTTGGGCACCGCGCACCCGAAACAGGCGCCGTAGCCGCAGGCCATGGGCGACTCCATGGCAAGCTCGCAGGGGACACCCGCAGCTGTGCAGAGTGTTGCGACGGCGTCGAGCATCGGAGGTGGGCCGCAGGCGTAGACGGCGGCCCTGGCGGCATCGTCGCCTTCCAACATCGATGCGAGGAGGTCGGTGACGTAACCGTGGTGGCCGGCGTGGCCGTCGTCGCTGGCGAGGCGGACCTCGCAGCAGGCGAAGAGGGCGTCAAGGCCGCCTGAATGGGTCTCGTCGCGGAAGCCGAGCAGAGTTCGAGTGGGGATGTTCTTGGCCGCGAAGGTGCGGCGGAGCAGCGCCAATGGCGCAATGCCGATGCCGCCGCCGACGAGGATCGCGCCCGCGGCATCCTGCGCCAGCTTCCGGGGGACCGAGAACGAGTTGCCGAGGGGGCCGTTGAGCCAGACGCTCTCGCCGGGTTCGAGCTCGCAGAGGCGATCCGTGCCCGGGCCGATGCCCTCGATCAGGAAGTCGAGGCGGACGCCGCCTGCCGCCGGCCCCGTTTCGGCGACGGAGAGTGCGCGCGGGAGGAAAGGACGCCCCTCCCCCTGCTCCCAGTGCTGCTCCGTGGCGAGCATGTAGAACTGGCCGGGTTGGGGCTCGGGCCCCGCGGTGTCGATCAGCGAAAAGAGGCGGTAGCCGCCCGAGGCACGGCTCTCGGAGACCTCGCAGAGGCGGCGCCCGAAGGGGGCGGTCATCGGGGTTGCTTCGCCCTCTCCAGGCCATGGATCTCCTGGAGGGAGCGGACGTCGGAGTCGCCTTCGATCTTGGCCGCGATCGCGCGCACCGCAGCGGTGGCGCCGGTCATCGTGGTCACACAGGGGACGTTGTGGCGCACGGCGGCGGTGCGGATCTCGTAGCCGTCGGCGCGGGCGCCAGAGCCCGTCGGGGTATTTATGACCAGGTCGCAGCGACGCTCCCGGATCAGGTCGACGACATGCGGCGAGCCTTCGGCGATCTTGTTGATCGGGGTGACGGGGACGCCCATCCCCGAGATCGCCTGAGCGGTGCCGCCGGTCGCGATTAGCTCGAAGCCGAGATCATGGAAGCGAGCGGCAATCTGGGTCGCCGCCGGCTTGTCGGTGTCGGTGACGGTGATGAAGACCGATCCTTCTGTCGGCAGCGAGACGCCGGCAGCGGCCTGCGCCTTGCCGAAGGCCGCGGGGAAATCGGCGGCGATGCCCATCACCTCGCCGGTGCTCTTCATCTCCGGCCCGAGCACCGAATCGGCGCCGGCGAAGCGGGCGAACGGCAGTACCGCCTCCTTGACGCTGACCACGCCGGCGGGCGGATCGCGCAGCTCCTGGTCGGCCAGCCTCTCGCCCAGCATCAGCCGTGCGGCCACCTTCGCCAGAGGCACGCCGGTCGCCTTGGAGACAAAGGGGACCGTGCGCGAGGCGCGCGGATTGGCCTCGATCACGTAGAGCTCGCCGCCGGCGACCGCGTACTGGATGTTGATCAGGCCGATGACGCCCAGCTCGAGCGCGATCCGCCTCGTCGTCGCCCTGATCTCCGCCAGCATCTCGACGCCGAGGCTCATCGGGGGGAGCACGCAGGCGGAGTCGCCGGAATGGACTCCGGCCTCCTCGACGTGCTGCATGATCCCGGCGACGTGGACGTCGCTGCCGTCGGCGAGCGCATCGACGTCGACCTCGATCGCGTTCTCGAGGAAGCGGTCGAGCAGCAGCGGGTGCTCTTGGTCGGCCTTGACGTGCGCCGCCAGATAGGCGCTGAGATCGTCGGTCGAGTAACAAATCTCCATCGCCCGGCCACCCAGCACGTAGGAGGGCCGGACCAGCAGTGGGAACCCGACTTCCTCGGCGATCACCGCCGCCTCCTCGGCCGAGAGCGCCGTGCCGTAGGGCGGGTGCTTGACGCCAAGCCGGCGCAGCAGGGCGCCGAAGCGGCCGCGATCCTCGGCCAGGTCGATCGCGTCGACCGGCGTGCCGAGCAGCGGCACGCCCGCCTCCTCCAAGGCCCGGGCCAGCTTCAGCGGGGTCTGGCCGCCGAACTGGACGATCACGCCCTCGGGGCGCTCCTGCCTGCAGACGGCGAGCACGTCCTCCGCGGTGAGCGGCTCGAAGTAGAGGCGGTCGGAGGTGTCGTAGTCGGTGGAGACGGTCTCGGGATTGCAGTTGATCATCACCGCATCGCGGTCGAGCTCGCGCGCCGTCATCGCTGCGTGCACGCAGCAGTAGTCGAACTCGATCCCCTGACCGATCCGGTTGGGCCCGGCGCCGAGGATGACGACGGAATCGCGCTCGCCACGCCGGATCTCCGAGGCGGCCGCGCCGGCCGACGGCCGCTCGTGGGCGGAGTAGTAATACGGCGTCGCCGCCTCGAACTCGGCGGCGCAGGTGTCGACCGCCTTGTACACACGAGAGAGCCCTTCGGTTCCGTCGCCCTCGTGGACCAGCGCCTGCAGCTCGCGCAGGAACCAGCGATCGACCAGGCAGCGCTCGTGCACCGCATCGACCTCGAGGCCGCGCCCGAAGGCGGCGAGGATCAGGTCGAAGCGCTCCGGGCAGGGCTTCGCGAGCAGCTCCAGCAGGGCCTCGTCGGACTCGGGCACCTCGGCTTCGGCGTCGAGCTCGCGCGAGCGCATCGCCTTGGCGAAGGATTCGCGGAAGGTGCGGCCGATCGCCATCGCCTCGCCGACGCTCTGCATATGGGTGGAGAGCTTGCCCTCGGTGCCGGGGAACTTCTCGAAGGCAAAGCGCGGGATCTTCGTCACCACGTAGTCGATCGTCGGCTCGAAGGAGGCAGGCGTGGCGCGAGTGATGTCGTTGGGGATCTCCTCCAGCGCGTAGCCGACAGCCAGCTTCGCCGCCATCTTGGCGATCGGGAAGCCCGTTGCCTTCGAGGCCAGCGCCGAGGAGCGCGAGACGCGCGGGTTCATCTCGATCACAGCGATCTCACCGTTCTCCGGATTCACCGCGAACTGGACGTTGGAGCCGCCGGTCTCGACGCCGACGGCGCGGATCACCGCGAGCGCCTGGTCGCGCAGCTCCTGGTAGAGGGCGTCGGTGAGGGTCTGGGCCGGGGCGACCGTGACCGAGTCGCCGGTGTGCACGCCCATCGGATCGACGTTCTCGATCGAGCAGATGATCACCGCGTTGTCGTTGCGATCGCGCATCACCTCGAGCTCGAACTCGCCCCAGCCGATCACCGACTCCTCGACCAGGACCTGGTTGATCGGGCTGGCGGCGAGACCCTCGGAGACGACCTGTCGCAGCCTGGTCTCGGTCTCCCCTACGCCGCCGCCGTGGCCACCCATGGTGAAGGCCGGGCGGATGATCGCGGGCAGGGTGATGCGGCCGTCGGCCAGCGCCGCCTCGACCTCGCCGAGGCTCTCCACCGTCATCGACCAGGGAATGCGCAGGCCGGCCTCGTTCATCGTGCGACGGAACTCCTCACGGTCCTCGGCACGGCGGATCGCGGCGTGATCGGCGCCGATCAGCTCGACCCCGTGCTTCTCGAGCGTGCCGTCCTCGTGCAGGGTCATCGCAAGATTGAGGGCGGTCTGGCCGCCGAGGGTCGGCAGCAGCGCGTCCGGGCGCTCCTTCTCGATGATCCTCGTCACCGGCCCGGGCAGCAGCGGCTCGATGTAGGTCGAGGTGGCGAACTCGGGGTCGGTCATGATCGTCGCCGGGTTGGAGTTGACGAGGACGACCTCGTAGCCCTCCTCGAGCAGGACCTTGCAGGCCTGTACGCCCGAGTAGTCGAACTCGGCCGCCTGGCCGATCACGATCGGGCCCGAGCCGATCAGCAGGATCTTCTCGATGTCGGTGCGCTTAGGCATACAGATATTCGCTTCGCTCCGGTCGCAAAGAATCAGATATGGATGCTCCCTCCGCTCCGCTCATGCCGCCAGCTCGAGGAAGGAGTCGAAGAGGTGGCGGGCGTCGTGTGGACCCGGTCCCGCCTCGGGGTGGTACTGGACCGTCGCCGCGGCGACGTCCTTCAGCACGAGGCCCTCGACCGTGCGGTCGTAGAGGTTGAGGTGGGAGAGCTCGGCAACGCCGAAGTCGGTTTCCCAGCGCACCGGTTCGTCGGCCTCGATGCGTGCCTCGCCGCCAGGGCCCTGCACGGCGAAGCCGTGGTTCTGGGAGGTGATGTCGATCCGGCCCGTGGCCAACTCCTTGACCGGGTGATTGGCGCCGCGGTGCCCGAAGGGGAGCTTGAAGGTCTCCAGTCCCACCGCCCGGCAGAGCAGCTGGTGGCCGAGGCAGATGCCGAAGAGCGGCTTGCGGCCGACCAGCTCACGCACGGTCTCGACGACGTATCCGAGCGCGGCTGGATCGCCCGGGCCGTTGGCGAGGAAGACGACGTCGGGCTCCTCGGCGAGCACCTCGCCGGGTGAGGAGGTGCACGGCAGCAGGGTGAGCTGGCAGCCGCGCTCGCGCAGCTGCCGCACGATGTTGAGCTTGACGCCGGTGTCGATGCCGACGACGTGCGGGCCGCCCCGTCCCTCGAAGCGGATCGGCTCGGCCGGAGTGACCGTGCGGGCAAGATCGGCGCCGTCCATCGACGGCTCGGCGGCGACGCGCTCGCGAGCCTCGGCCTCGGAGGCGCCGGCGGGGAAGATGCCGCCTCGCATCGCACCGCCGTCTCGAATGTGGCGGACGGCGGCGCGGGTGTCGACTCCGCCGATCCCGGCCACGCCGCAGTCGGCGAGCCAATCGAGCCAGCCGCCCTCGGCGGTGGCGACATCCTCGCCGTTCTTGGGGTCGCGCATGACCACACCGCGGGCCTGGGCGCGATCGGACTCCATCGCCGCCGCGGAGACGCCGTAGTTGCCGATCAGCGGATAGGTGAAGACGACGATCTGCCCCGCGTAGGAGGGGTCGGTGACCGACTCCTGGTAGCCGGTCATCGCCGTATTGAAGACCACCTCGCCGGTGACCGGCCCGTCGGCGCCGCACGGCACGCCGTCGAACCGAGCCCCATCCTCCAGCAACAGGAACCCCTCGCTCATTCCGGTGCGCCTTTTGTGGTCATGGGCCGCATAAAGCGCACCGGAACGGCGGTCATGCCGCCACTCCCAGCGAGAAGGAGCGGAGGCGGTAGGCGACCTGGCCGCCGGCAAGCGTCATCTGCACCCGGCCGGTGAGCTCCTCGCCGGCGCACCAGGAGTTGGAGGAGCGGCTCTCGTAGCCGTCCTCGCCAACCGTCCAGCGGGCGGAGAGGTCGCAGAGGGCGATGTTGGCCTCGCTGCCAGGGGCCAGCGTCGGGCGCTCGACCCCAAAGGGCGCCGCGCCGCCGGTCATGCGCTCGACGAGGAGCGCGAGGTCGATCGTGCCCGGCAGGACGAGGTGCGTGTGCAGGGCGGCAAAGGCGGTCTCGAGCCCGGTTACGCCCATCGCGGCCTGCTCGAACGGCACCTCCTTTTCCTCCGCCGCGTGGGGAGCGTGATCGGTGGCGATGCACTCGATCGTGCCGTCGCGCAATCCCTCGATCAGGGCCTGGCGGTCGGCCTCGCCGCGCAGCGGCGGGTTCATCTTGAAGCGGTGCGGGTCAAGGCTGCGGACCGCCTCGTCGGTGAGGCAGAGGTGGTGCGGTGAGGCCTCGCAGCTGATCTGGACCCCGGCGGCCTTGGCGACGCGCACGGCCTCGACCGACTCGGCCGCGGAGAGGTGCTGGACGTGGATCCGCCCGCCCTCATAGCCGGCGATCGCCGCGTCGCGGGCGATCATCGTCGACTCGGAGATGGAGGGAACTCCCTCGAGCCCCAGCACCGCCGAGACAGGGCCCTCGTGCATGACGCCGGAGCCGGAGAGCTCCGGGTCCTCCTCGTGCAGGGCGATCGTGCCGCCGCAGAGATGCTGGTACTGGAGCGCACGGCGCAGCACGCGGGCACTGCGGATCGGCAAGCCGTCGTCGCTGAAGCCGCCGGCGCCGGCATCGCGTAGCGAGGCCATCTCGGTCAGCTCCTCCCCCTTCATGCCGCGCGTCACCGTGGCAAGGAAGCCGACGCGGACAGACGCAGCGGCGCGGGCGGCCCCCAGCAGCGCCTCGACGTCTGCGGGCGTGGAGACCGGGGGCTCGGTGTTGGCCATGGCAAGGATCCCGCAGTAGCCGCCTGCCGCCGCCGAGCGGGAGCCCGTCTCGATGTCCTCCTTGTGTTCCTGTCCGGGAGTGCGCAGGTGTACGTGCGGGTCGAAGAAGGCGGGGAAGGCATGCAGGCCTCCGGCGTCGATCTCCTCGAGACCGTCGGCATCGGCTTCGCCGGGAGCGAGCAGCTCGGCGATCTTGCCGCCGCGCACGACGAGGTCGTGCGCGGCGTCGATCGCGGCGACCGGGTCGAGCACGGTGGCGCCGCGCAGGACCAGGTCCGCGCTCTCCCCGGCGCGCATCTCGAGCTGCGGCGCGCTCACAGAACCACCTTGAGTTCGCGGCCCAATCGCCCCGGACTCGAATGACCGGAAATCACCGTGACGATTGGGCCGCTCACGCTGGCTGCCCGATCGGGGTGGCGAGGCGGTTGCCGGCGACGGGCGCCGGCTCTTCGTCGCCGGCGGCAAGCAACTCGTAGAGGATCGCCATGCGGACGACCAGGCCCGAAGCCACCTGCTCGTTGATCAGCGACTGCGGCGAGTCGATCACCTCGCCGGAGAGCTCGACGCCACGGTTGACGGGGCCGGGATGCATGAGCAGCTGGCGTGGGCGGAGGCGACGTGAGTCGATCTGGAAATGCGCCGCGTACTCGCGAATCGAGGGCACGAAGCTCTCCGACATGCGCTCGTGCTGCAGGCGCAGGGCGTAGATGACGTCGGCCTCCTCGACTCCGTCGAGGGAATACTCGACCGAGCAGCCGAGCTGCTCCAGCCCGCGCGGGATCAGCGCCGGCGGACCGCAGACCGTCAGCTCGGCGCCCATCGCGGCAAAGGCGATCAGGTTGGAGCGGGCGACCCGGCTGTGCAGGACGTCGCCGACGATCCAGATCCGTTTGCCCTCCAGCGAGCCGAGACGGCGGCGCAGCGTGTAGACGTCGAGCAGCGCCTGGCTGGGGTGCTCGTGCTTGCCGTCGCCGGCGTTGACGACGGCGGCGTCGGCCCACTCGGCAACCAGCTGGGCGGCGCCGGCGTAGGGGTGGCGGAGCACGATTGCCGCCGGGTCGTAAGCGGAGAGAGTGGCGACGGTGTCCTTCAGTGACTCGCCCTTGTCGACCGAGGAACCCGCGGCCTTGACCGAGACGAGGTCGGCGGAGAGGCGCTTGGCGGCCAGCTCGAAGGAGGAGCTGGTGCGCGTGCTCGCCTCGTAGAAGAGGGTGACGACGGTGCGGCCGCGCAGGGTCGGGACCTTCTTGATGTCGCGGCGACCGACCTCGGCGAAGCTCTCGGCCCGGTCGAGGATCGCCTCGATCTCGGCTTTGGAGAGCTGCTCAATCGAGAGCAGATGCTTCATGCGCCCACCTCGATCGTCTGCGGATCGACGATCGCCACCTCGTCGCTGCCGTCGAGCTCCTCGAGGTGGACGTTGACCCGCTGCTCGCGTCCGGTTGGCAGGTTCTTGCCGACGTAGTCGGGCCGGATCGGCAGCTCGCGGTGGCCGCGGTCGCAGAGCACGGCCAGCTGCACGCGCTGGGGGCGCCCGTAGTCGAAGAGCGCGTCGACCGCGGCGCGCACGGTGCGGCCGGTGAAGAGGACGTCATCGACGAGGACGACGGTGCGGCCGGTGAGGTCGAAGTCGATGTGCGAGGCGTGGACGGTCGGCTGGCCGGCGGGCGCCTTCGTGCCGACGTCGTCGCGGTAGAAGGAGATGTCGATGTCGCCGATCGGCGCCTCGGATCCGGTCAGCTCGCTAAGCAGAGCGTGGAGCCGGCGGGCGATCAGGGCGCCGCGCGTGTGGATGCCGACGATCGCCAACGCATCGGGATCCGGATTCTTCTCGGCGATCTCGTGGGCGATCCGCCGCAGCGTCCGCCTCAAATCGTCGCGCTCAAGCACGACCGTCTCGCTCACTTCGTTTGCTTCCTTCCTGGCCTCACAGGGCCGGGTTAAAGGACGGCCACGAGGCTAGCAGCAGATGCGGCGCTAGGCAGTCGGCTCGGGGACCTGATCGTCCTGGTCCCGCGCCCCGTTCGGCACGAGCTTTGGCTCTCCACGCTCTGGAAAGGGGATCTCGATGACGTCGAAGTCGCGGGGGGCAAACGAGGGCTCGAAGACGTCGCGGGCCTCGTCGAGGACGGCGCCGACGTGGTAGCGGGAGGAGATGTGGACGAGTGCGAGCATCTTCACGTGGGCCTCGCGGGCGACCGCGGCCGCCTGGTCGACCGTCGAGTGGCCGGTGTCGGCGGCGCGCTGGACCTCCTCCTCGGAGAAGCTCGCGTCGTGGATCAGCAGGTCGGCATCCGCCGCGGCCGCCACGGTCGAGTGGCAAGGCGCGGTGTCGCCGGTGAGCGCGATCGTTCGGCCGGGTCGTGGCTTGCCCATCACGTCCTCGGGACGCACTGGGCCGGCGCTGCCGGCGACCTCCTCCCCACGCTGCAGGTTGGCGAAGGCCGGGCCTTCGGCGACGCCCAGGCGCTTGGCCGCCTCCGGGTCGAAGCGTCCCGGCCGCTCCTCCTCGATCAGGACGTAGCCGTTGGCGCGCACGCTGTGCTCGACCGCGAACGCGCGCACCTCGGCGCCGTCGTGCCGCACGGCTTCGCCGGGGTCGATTTCGACAAGGTCGATGCTGTAGTCGGTGCGGCCGATAAGACGGCCAAGCGTCTTGAAGAGGTCGCGCAGGCCACGCGGCCCGAAGATCGTCAGCGGCTCCTCGCGAGCGGTCAGGTCGTAGGTCTTGAGCAGGCCGGGCAGGCCGAGGATGTGGTCGGCGTGGAAGTGGGTCAGGTAGATCTCGTCGACCTGGCTCAGGCCCAGCGAGCGCTGCAGCTGGCGCTGCGTCCCTTCCCCGCAGTCGAACATCAATCGCTGGCCGCCCCGGACCAGCATCACGCTCGCGGTCGAGCGCCGCGCCGAGGGCACCGACCCACCGGTACCGAGGAAGACCGCCGAGAGATCCATGCGAGCCTGCGAGCCTACGCGACGAGCGACTCGGATACTCGAAGCTAGACTGAGCCACGAGCGCCCGTAGCTCAGCTGGATAGAGCGCCGCCCTCCGGAGGCGGAGGCCACAGGTTCGAATCCTGTCGGGCGCGTTTGGTGCGCCGATTTCGCGTCAGGCGATCTTGAAGCGGGCGCGCCACTCGTCGCGGTCGAAGCGGGCCGGCTCGGTCTCCTCGAGAAAGCTCTCGAGGACGGCGATGAAGCGACCGGGCTGCTCGAGCTGGGGCATGTGTCCCGCCCCCTCGAAGATCTCCAGCTTGCTGCCGGGAAGGGCACGGTGGGCTTCTTCGCCGTGGCGGGCGGGGATGATCGGGTCGCGGGCGCCCCAGACGATCAGCATCGGCACCTCCTCGGCCAGGTAGAAGCGGTCGGAGGCGGAGACGCGCTGGCCCCCGGTACCGACCACTGAGCGCAGGGTCGCGAGGAAGGCCTTGCGGTGGCCCGGCTCCGCCAGCGAGCCGTAGCCACGCGCGACCTCGGCCACGTCGGCGGCGGGTTTCATCCCCACCCTCGAGAGGCCGCGACCGACGGCGCTGCCGATCTTCTGGCCGGCGCTGGCGGTGGCGGCGATGAAGAGCTCGGCGCCGGGCAGCGCAGCGGCGCGAAGGACAGGGCTGACCTCGAGCCCGAGACCCCCGCTGGAGACGAGTACGAGGCGCTCGACCATCTCGGGGAACTGGTAGGAGAACTGCATCGCGATGCCGCCACCGAGCGAGTGCCCGACCAGGGTCGCCCGCTCATGACCGAGGACGAGCAGAAGGTCGCGCAGTCCAGAGGCAAGGTTGCCCAACGAGTAATCGCCCGGCCCGCCGGCCGAGACGCCGTGCCCCGGCAGGTCGGGCGCGATCACCGTGTGGCGCCGGGCCAGCGGCTCGATCACGTCGCGCCAGTTCTCGCAGGTACCCGCCATGCCGTGCACCAGCAGCAACACCGGGCCCGCCCCGGCGCTGAGATAGCCGGTCTCACGACCGTGCAGCGTCACCGTCTTGAAGCTGACCTCGGCCGGATGAGTCGGCGTTGCGCGCTTGGCCACGACGTAAACGGTAGCTTGCGGCCCAGCCGTGGCCGACGAACGCAAGATCCGCCCGCCTCGCGGCGCCCTGATCGTTATCGCGATCGGCTTCTTGGCCACCGTTGCGGCAGCGGTGCTGAGCACCGACAAGCTGATCGGCGCGGCGACCCTGGAATGGGTGGAAGAAGCCCCGATGCCGGACTCGAAGCGAGTGACGATCCCGGGCGGCGGCGAGATGCAGCTCACCGACGCGGGCATCCGGTCCACCGAAGCCAACGTCAGCGAGTACACGCTCTACCGCACCTCGGCGGTGCTGACCATCTCCGCCGGCTCGGCGATCGGCCACGGCCGGCTGCGCTGCTCGATCAAGGTGCCGAAACGGACGATCGTCGCCAAGACGCCGAGCAGCCGCGCTTCCTACCCCCGCTCCAGCGAAGAGCTGAGCGAGCAGGAGGCGCCGGAAAACTCCCTGGTCGAGTTCAGCTCGCACAGCACCGACCTCGCCCTGGTCGAGCTCGGCGACGCGATCGGCAAGCGCTACACCGAAGTGAAAGGCATCGTCGTCGAATGGGCGCCGTACCGGATCGGCCAGCAGATTTGGCAATACGGCATGCCCGCCGGCCAGCCCAAGGAGGAGCTGCGCCTGCCCTTCGCCTCGATCTGGCGGACGACCGCCAGCCCGGCGGCCACAATCGCCTGCACGATCGAAAATTCGAACGGCGCCGCGACCGTCCGCACCGCCGGCGCTCTCTAGGTCTAGGGAGCGACGAGCAGCTCCGGCCCCTCGATGCCTTTGCCGACCTTGTTGAGTTTCGGATTGGCGGGGGCGCTGTCCATGCGGGAGGCGGGCAGCGGGCCGCACATCGCGATCGCGTCCTCCGCCCCCAGGTCGGGCCGCAGCCAAGCGGCCTCCGCCTCGGCATTCGGCAGGATCGCCGGCATACGGTCGTGCACCTTGGCGACCAGCTCGTTCGGCGTCGTCGTGACGATCGTGCAGCTGTAGAGCCAGCCGTCGTCGAAGCCGCGATCGTCGGGATCCTCCCACTCCTTGCGGGTGCAGATACCGGCGAAGGCGAACGGCTCGCCACCGTCGACCGTGAAGCGCCAGGGCTGGCGCGGCTGCTTGGGATCCTCGGCCACCATCCACTCGTAGAAGCCGTCGGCGACGATCAGGCAGCGGTGGCGGAACTTGCCGACCAGCGGCGAGTAGGCGCGGCTGGAGTCGAGGTTCTCAGCCTTGGCGTTGATCATCCGATAGCCGACTTTGAGGTCCTTGGCCCAGCGCGGCACCAGGCCCCAGCGCATCAGCCGAGCCTCGCGCTCGCCTTCGGCAGCCTCGTCGGGATCGGGAGAGGAGCGGATGGTCAGCACCTCCTGGCTGGGCGCGACGTTGAAGCGCCCCAGCCCCGATTCGATCTTCTTCACCCGCTCAGCCGTCGGCGGCGGCGCGTTGCCTTCCGAGTTCCGCTCCAGCGCCTTCTCCAGCTCGACCTGGAAGTGGTCGGCGATTTTCTTCGCGTTCTTGGCCGTGACCGTGAAGCGTCCGCACATGGCGCTCAGGGTAACCGGGCGCGCGGCTCGGCTACTCGGGCGCGATCAACTCCACGGTCGGGAAGTAGGTGCGGTAGCGGGATGCGTCGCGGGTGAGCAGGCGCAGGCCGGCGACAGCCGCGTGGGCGCCGATGAAGAAGTCCGGCAGGGGGGCGACTTTGGGACCGCCGCGCTGCCTGTATGCGGCGAAGGCCCGCCCGGCCAGGAAGGCGGCCGACCAAGGGATCGGGACGAGCTCGATCCCTCGCACGGCGAGCGCCTGTTGACAGGCCTCGGCCGTGGTGTAGCCGATCGAGATCTCGGCAAAGACAATCTGGTCGACGAAGACCGGTCCCTCGTCGAGAGCGTCGATCAATGCCTCGTCTGACCAAGGAGCCCAATATGGGTCGTCGGCCACGATGTCAATCAGGACATTGGAGTCAACGAGGGTCGCCGCCACCCTCCTCCAAGCGCCCAGTGCCCCAATCTTCACCCCGGGTGAGCCTCATGATCTCCTCGGTCGTCATCGTGAAGTTCTTCCCCGATGCGCGCAGGTGCTTGACGACCTCCTCTCCCCGCCTCCGCCCGCTACGCGACCTCCGGACGCGAACTCCTTCGTCATCCGAAACAAATTCCACCTCGGTGCCGGGCAGGAGCCCAAAAGCATCCCTGATCGCCTTGGGAATGGTGACCTGGCCCTTGCTGGTGACCCTCGACATGCGGTAAGAGTAACACCGGTATTACTTTTACCGTGCTGCAGCAACCCCCTTGGACGGCCGCGCCTCGGGATGTGCTCGATACCACCCAAGGGTCTGACTGAGGCCGTCCGCGAGAGCCACCCGCGGCGCCCAGCCAGTCAGCTTGCGAAGCTTGCTCGAATCGACGTACTGGCGGTCGATCTCGCCGTCGGGGGTGCCAGTGCCGAGGTATTCGGGTTCGATGCCGGTGCCTGCCGCGGCCGCGATCAGATCCACCACCTCGCGCACCGAGTGGGGGCGCTCGCCGCCGGCGTTGAACGCCTCCCCCCTCGCTCCCTCGCCGTCGAGCGCCGCCTCGATTGCCAGATAGGCGGCGACGGCGTCGTCGACGTGGAGGAAATCACGCTCAGGGCTGCCGTCAGAACGGATCACCGGCGCTCGTCTGTCGAGGACGGCGATCGTGGTCTCCGGGATCAGGCGGGAGAAGTTGAGGTCGCCGCCGCCGTAGATGTTGGCGAAGCGGGTGACGGCGAGGGGCAGGCCGTATGCGTTGGCGTAGCTGCGGGCGACGATGTCGGCGGCCGCCTTGCTGGCGTCATAGGGATTGGCGGCGCGCAGCGGAAAGTCCTCACGGTAGGGAAGTTCGAGGCTCGACCCGTAAGCCTTGTCGGAAGAAGCGAAGACGACGCGGAAAACGTCGTGATCGCGACACGCTTCGAAGACGTTCCAGGCGCCGCGAACGTTGACTTCGAGGGTGTCAACGGGCGATTCGCGGGCGACGCCGACGATCGTCTGCGCCGCCAGGTGGAAGACCGAATCGCAATCGGCCACCGCCGTGGCCACGGCCTCGGCGTCGCGCAGGTCGCCCTCCGCCAGCTCGACCTGATCGCGCAAGCCGAGCAGATCGAGACCAGAGCGGCGCGGGCCGCCGACGTCGGCGAGGCGCGGATCGGGGCGGTCGAGAACCCTGACGGTCTCACCCCGCTCCAAGAGGGCATGGACGAGGTGGGAGGCGACGAAGCCATGCGCGCCGGTGACCAGCGAGCGGCTCATCGTGCCTCTGCCCGCACCTCGGCCCAGACGGTCCACGGTGGCGCGCCGCCTGCCCAGAGGTCATTGAGCTCGACCGCATCCTTGTAGGTGTCCATGCAGTCCCAGAAGCCCTCGTGCCGGTACGCCCCAAGCTGGCCGTCCGCGGCGAGCCGCTCCAGCGGTTCGCGCTCGAGCACGCTGTCCTCGCCGATGTAGTCGAGCGTGGCGGCCTCAAAGCAGAAGAACCCCCCGTTGATCCAGTGCTCGCTGCGCGGCTTCTCCACAAAGCCCACGACCTTGTGGTCATCCCCGATCTCGGCCACGCCCCACTGCAGGTGCGGCTGCACCACGGTCACCGTGCCGAGCGCCTCCTGCGCCCGGTGGAAGCCGAGCAGTGCGCCAAGGTCGATGTCGGCGACCCCGTCGGCATAGGTCACACAGAAACCCTCGCCTCCGAGCCGCTCGCCGAGCCGCGCGATCCGCCCGCCGGTAGGCGTGTCGAGCCCGGTCTCGACGCACTCGACCTCCACCCCACCCGGCCAGCTCTCGGCGGCAACGAACCCCTCCACCATCTCCCCCAGGTATCCCGTCGCCAGCAAAAACCGCTCGAACCCCTGTGCCGCGTAGATCCCGATCACGTGCCAGAGAATCGGCTTTGCCCCAATCTCCACGAGCGCCTTAGGCACCGTCTCGGTCTTCTCACGAAGTCGGGTCCCACGACCTCCGCAGAGGATCACCACCGGGGGCTTAGCGGTCATCCCGGCAGGGGTGGAGCGTCTTGTACTTTTTGGGTGCCCACCCCCGAGGCGACAGCAAGTCCGTCTCCATCCAAAAAGTTAAGCGAAACCCCTGCCGGGATGACCGCTCAACCACCCGCGACGGCCGGCAGAATCGTCACCTCGGCGCCATCGTCGATCTGCGTCTCGAGACCCTGCTGGAAGCGGATGTCCTCGCCGCTGACGTAGACGTTGACGAAGCGGCGCAGGTCACCGTCTTGGGTGATCCGCTCGCGCAGGGTGCCGTGCGCCTCGAAGACCGCGTCGAGCACCTCGCCGACTGTGGAGCCGCCCACCTCGAGCTCGGCTTCCCCCCCGGTCGCCGCGCGCAGCTGGGTCGGGATCTTCACGGTGACTGACATCAGACGGTTACCTCCTGGGCGAACTCGGTCTCGAAACTGTCGAGGTCGGGGTCGATCTCATGCATGCGGAACCTATCGCGGGTCGCGTCGAGGGTCTTCAGCCCCTCGCCGGTGATGTAGACGACTACGCGCTCACCGCTGGCGATGTCGCCACGCTCGGCCAGCTTCCTCAGCACCCCGATGGTGACGCCGCCGGCGGTCTCGGTGAAGATTCCGGTGGTCTCGGCCAGCAGGCTGATCCCATCGCGAATTTCAGCATCGGTGACCGAGTCGATCGCGCCCTTGGTGCGGCGCGCGTGCTCGACCGCGTAGGGGCCGTCGGCGGGGTCGCCGATCGCCAGGCTCTTGGCAATCGTCTCCGGACGCTGCGGCTTGCAGACATCCCAACCTTCGGCAAACGCAGTGGCGACAGGGCTGCAGCCCTCCGCCTGGGCGCCGTTGAAGACCGGCTGGTCGCCCTCGACCAGACCGATATCCAGCCACTCCTGGAAGCCGCGGCCGACCTTGGTGAAGAGGGAGCCCGAGGCGATCGGACAGACGACGCGGTCAGGCAGCTCCCAGCCGAGCTGCTCGGCCGTCTCGTAGGCGAGCGTCTTGGAGCCCTCGGCGTAGTAGGGGCGCAGGTTGACGTTGACGAAAGCCCAGGGCCGCGTTTCGGCGAGCTGGGTGCAGAGGCGATTGACATCGTCGTAGTTGCCCCGCACGCCAACCAGGTTGGTGCCGTAGATGCCGGTGGCGAGCAGCTTCTGCTCCTCGAGGTTGGCGGGGACGAAAACGTAAGAAGTGAGGCCGGCGGCGGCGGCGTGGGCGGCGACGGCGTTGGCGAGGTTGCCGGTCGAGGCGCAGGCGACGGTGTCGAAGCCCAGCTCCTGCGCCTTGGCGACGGCGACGGCGACGACGCGGTCCTTGAAGGAGTGGGTCGGGTTGGCGGCGTCGTTCTTGATCCAGATCTCGGCATCCACTCCGAGGCGATCGGCAAGGCGATCGGCACGCAGCAGCGGGGTCAAGCCCGGCTCGAGCGGATCGCCGGGCCGGCCCTCGAAGGGCAGGAAGTCGGCGTAGCGCCAGATGCCCTGCGATCCGGCCTGAATCTTGCGTTTGGTCTCGGCGGGGTCGAGCGCCGAGTAGTCGTAGGCGACTTCGAGCGGCCCAAAGCAGTTCTCACAGGCGAAGTGCGCGCCGAGGTCGTATGCCGCCCCGCACTCCTTGCACTTCAGGTTTTCGATTGCCATCCGATCTTTCCCTCTCGTTGCGTCACCGCCAACAAAAAAACCTCCGCCTTTTGTGGGGCAGAGGTCCGATCGGACTTTCCCCACATCTTTCAGGTCGCGTGACCTGCTGGAGTTGGCACCTCCCTCGAACCTGATGGTTCGAGGCGGTTGCCGGGGTTTCTTCGGGCCAGTCCCTCCACCCCTCTAGATGTGGCGCTTATGTAGGCATGAACCTTACCAGGGGAAATCCCATTCACCCAATGCGGGGACCGACGGCTAACCTTGTCGCCCATGCCCGACGAGACGATGAGCGTGAACGATGCCGAACCTTCCGAAGCCGAGGCTGCGGCGCGTCGGCCGGCGCGGCGAGCTCATCTCAGCGGCACCGCAGGCTGAGCCCCAGACACCCAACGTCGAGCAGATCGACTCCAGCGGGCTGCGCTGGGTCAACATCGAGCGGCCGGGCGCCCTCGAGCGCACCTGGCTCGAGGAGAACTTCGACTTCCACGCGCTCGACCTCGAGGATGTGCTCTCGCGCAACCAGCGACCGAAGATCGACGTCTACGACGACTACCTCTTCATCGTCCTCCACTTCCCCGTCTTCGACCCCGCCGCCGGGCGGCTGGGGACGGGCGAGCTCGACCTCTTCGTCGGCCCCGGCTACGTGGTGACGATCCCCAACCAACCCCTGCAGCCGGTCGAGTACCTCTTCGAGCGCTGCCGTGCCAAGGAGGAGCTGCGCGAGCAGCTCTTCTCGCGCGGCTCGGGCTACCTGCTCTACCGCCTCGTCGACGACAGCTTCGACTACTGCTTCCCGATGCTGCGCAAGATCGGCAACAAGCTCGACGCGCTCGAGGACGACATCTTCGAGGGGCGCTCGGAGGAGGTCGTGCGAGACATCTCCAACGTCAAGCAGGAGATCATCAACTTCCGCAAGGTGATCCGGCCGCAGCGGCCCGTGCTCCGCGATCTGGAGAAGGTGAAGCAGCGCTACCTCGCCACCGATCTCGACCTGGAGATCTACTTCGACGACATCGTCGACGCCCACGAGCGGATCTGGGACATGCTCGAAAACTACAAGGAGGTGGTCGAGGCGCTCGCCGAGACCAACGAGTCGGTGATCTCCCACCGCGTCAACGACATCCTCCGCGTGCTGACCTCGATCAGCGTCATCGTCCTGCCGCTGACCCTGCTGGCAAGTATCTGGGGGATGAACGTCGCGGTCCCGGGCGAGCAGAGCATGACCGCCTTCTGGATCGTCGTCGGGATGATGGTGGTCCTGCTGGTCGGAATGGTCGGTTACTTCCGCAAGCGCGGCTGGCTGTAGCCTGCGCGACCCGTGGCAAATTTCCGCATCTGGGCACCCTGGCGCCTCGCCTACGTGAAGGACGCATCGAAGGACAGCGAGGAGGAGTGCATCTTCTGCGCCAAGCCGGCCGCGGGAGATGACGAGGCGAACCTGATCGTCCACCGCGGCGAGCGCAGCTTCGTGATCCTCAACCTCTTTCCCTACACCAACGGCCACCTGATGGTCGCCCCCTACGACCACGTCGGCCGGATCCAGGAGCTGCCGGCGGAGACGGTGGCCGAGATGATGGGTTTCGCGCAGCGAGCGATGAGCCACCTGGAGGAGGTCTACGAACCGCACGGCTACAACGTCGGCTTCAACCAGGGCCGCGTCGCCGGCGCCGGGGTCGAGCACCACATCCACATGCACGTCGTGCCCCGCTGGGGCGGCGACACGAACTTCATGCCGGTGATCGCCGACACCAGGGTGATGCCACAGACACTGGAGCAGAGCTATACAGCGCTGAAGGAGGCCTTTTGAGCGAGCAGCCGGTCCTTGCCCCGCCGGGGATCTTCAAGGCCTATGACATCCGCGGCCTGTACGGCACGGAAATGGACGAGACCACCGCGCACGCGATCGGCCGCGCCTTCGCCCGCGTGCTCGGCAAGCTGCGCGGCAAGCAGCCGAACGAGCTGCACGTTGGGCTGGGGCGCGACATGCGCCTCACCGCGCCCGCGATGGCTGCCGAGCTGCGCGACGGGCTGATCTTCGAGGGCGCCACCGTGCTCGACGCCGGCATGGTCGCGACCGAGATGCTCTACCACCTGGTCGGCTCGCGCGAGCTCGACGGCGGCGCGATGGTGACCGCCTCGCACAACCCCAAGGCCTACACCGGAGTGAAGCTGGTGCGGGAGGGCGCGCTCGCCCTTTCCGGCGATGCGGGGATCGGCGACGTCAAGCGCGAGATCGAGGCCGGCCTCGGCCACGCCCCCGGGGGAGGCTCGTTCGAAGAGGTCGACGTTTGGGACGAATACCGGGAGCACGCGCTCACCTTCATCGACCCAGCAAAGGTCAAGCCGATGAAGGTGGTGGTCGACGGCGGCAACGGCATGGCCGGGCCGATGGCCGGGCCGATCCTGCACAAGTTGGGCCTCGACCTCGAGGAGATGTACTTCGAGCCCAACGGCGAGTTCCCCGATCACGAGCCCAACCCGCTACTGCCGGAGAACCGGGCGATGATCATGGAGCGGGTGCGCGGCGCCGGCGCCGATCTCGGCATCGCCTGGGACGGCGACGCCGACCGCTGCTTCTTCATCGACGGCAGCGGCGAGTTCTGCGACGGCGACTTCATCTGCGCCCTGCTGGCGCGGGCCGCGCTGGTCAAGAACCCTGGCGCGACGATCCTCTACGACCCGCGCTCGAGCCGGGCCGTGCCCGACCTGGTCGCCGCCGAGGGCGGCCGCTCAGAGCTCTCGCGCGTCGGCCACGCCTTCTTCAAGACGCGGATGCGCGAAGAGGGCGCGGCCTTCGGCGGCGAGGTCTCGGGGCACTACTACTTCCGCGACTTCTGGAACGCCGACTCGGGGACGATCCCGGCTCTGTTGATGCTCGAGCTGCTCTCCGTCGACGGCCGCTCGCTGGACGACTTGATGGCCGAGTTCCGCTCCCGCTACTTCATCTCCGGCGAGATCAATTCCGAGGTGGCCGACCCGGAGGCGAAGATCGCGGAGATCACCGAGCGCTATTCCGACGGCAAGCAGACGACCCTCGACGGGATCTCAGTCGACTATCCCGAGTGGCACTTCAACGTGCGTCCGTCGAATACCGAGCCGCTGCTGCGCCTCAACCTCGAGTCGCTCGTCTCGCGTGAGCACATGGAGGCGAAGCGCGATGAGGTCCTCGGGCTGATCCGCGCGTGACGCTGACGCCGGAGCAGGCGCTCGAGCAGGTGGCGCTGGCCGGAATCCACTGCCTGCGCATCCCCACGCCGTTCGCTGTCGGGCGGGTCAACTGCTACCTGATCGAGGACGAGCCGCTCACGCTGGTGGACACCGGGCCGAATTCGGGCAAGGCGCTCGACGAGCTGCAATCGCAGCTGGCGGAGCGCGGCCACTCGATCGACGACCTCGAACTGCTCGTCATCACCCACCAGCACATCGACCATCTCGGCCTGGCTGAGATCGTCGTGCAGCGCTCCGGCGCGAAAGTAGCCGCGCTCGGCATCGCCAGCGAGCGGCTGGCGAACTTCGACGACGACGCCGAGGCCGAGGACCGCTTCGCCGTCGAGCTGATGCTGCGCAACGGCATTCCCGAGGAGGTGACGGTTGCCTTGCGCAGCGTCTCGCGTAGCTTCCGCGGCTGGGGATCCCACGTCGAGGTGACACATCCGCTCGAGGACGGTCAGTCGCTCGCCTTCCGCGACCGCACCCTGCAGGCGATCCACCGCCCCGGCCACAGCCCCTCCGACACCGTCTTCTGGGATGAGGAGCGGAGGATCCTGATCGCCGCCGACCACCTGATCGCCCACATCTCCTCCAACCCGTTGATCAGCCGCCCGCTCGACGGATCCTCCGAGCGCCCGCAAGCGCTAGTCACCTACATCGAGTCGATGCGCAAAACCCGCAAGATGCCGGCCGAGATCGTCCTCTCCGGCCACGGCGAGCCGGTCGTCGACCACGCCGCCCTGATCGACGACCGCATCGCCAAGCACGAACGTCGCAAGGAGAAGATCTACAAGCTGATCGCCGAGCAGCCGCGCAGCGGCTTCGACATCGCCCAGGCAATCTGGGGCAACGTCGCCGTCACCCAGGCCTTCCTCACCCTCTCCGAGGTGATCGGCCACGCCGACCTGCTCGTCAACGAAGGCCGCGTCCGCGAAATTGAAGACGGGGACGTGATCCGCTACGAGGCGGCCAGATAACCGCCGCTCCGCCAAGGTTGGTCAATAAGCAGGACGCGCATCCGATATCGACCCCGCCCTGGTGTGGTCAATGTCGGATGCGCGGCGCCGTCCTGGCATACGGGCCATCAATCATTCGCAATAGGCTTGCGCCGCTTGCGCTGCCGAGATCCGAGTTCGGCAGCAGCGTCCGATGACCAGCCGAATTCGCTCCAGAAGCCTCCGAAGGTCCGCCAAGAAGCGGATGCTGATCATCGTCAATCCCTACGCGACGACGGTCTCGGATCGGCTCAAGAACCTGGTGGTCTACGCGCTGCAGGGGCGCTACGAGGTCGAAACGATCTTGACCGAGGCGCAGAACCATGCGACCGAGATTGGGCGGGAGGTACGGGATCACGGCTATGACGTGGTCGTCGCCTTCGGTGGGGACGGGACGCTGAACGAGGTCGTCAACGGGCTCGCCGGAACCGACGTGCCGGTCTCGGTTATCCCGGGCGGCTCGACCAACGTGGTCTGTCGGACGCTGGGGATCCCGAACGACGTCGTCGACGCGACCGAGCACCTGCTGGCGCTGGTCGACGATTGGCAGCCGCGACGGATCGACCTCGGCAAGGTCGATCACCGTCACTTCGTCTTCTCTTGCGGGGCCGGGATCGACGCCACCGTGGTCAAGCGAGTCGACGCCCACCCGAGGCTCAAGTCGGCGGCCGGGCCCTACTACTTCACCTGGTCGGCGGTCTCCGCCTTCTATCGCTCCTACCTGTACAACCCGGTGCGCCTGCGGGCACAGATCGACGGGGAGACGGTTGAGGGGATAACCGCGCTGGCCCAGAACTCCGATCCCTTCACCTACTTCGCGAGTCGCCCGGTACGGGTCTGCGAGAACGTCGCGTTCGACGACGGCACGCTGGCGCTCGGCGTGCTGAAGCGCGCGGCCCAGCGCGATATGCCAACCCTGATCGCACGGATCTTCAGCGAGCAGCGCCCCGCCGCCCGCCATCGCCAGATTCAACACTTCGCCGGTGTCACCGAGGCCACGATCGCCTCGATTTCCGAGACCAAGGACGGCGTCACCCGCCCCTTCCCCGTCCAGGTTGACGGCGATTACATCGGTGAGCGCACCGAGATTGAGCTCAGTGTGAACCCGGGCGCGCTGACGATCGTGGCCTGACCCAGAAGGGGCCGCCGGCGTTCTAAGCGCGCCGAGCCAGTCGATCCCGCCCGTTTCTCAATCTCGTTCGCAGGCGCAGGCTCCTTCTAAGCCGCTCGAGCGATCGCCGCGCCGGCGACGACGATGCCTGGTGGACGAACAGGTCGGGGTGAACGAAAGGCAAG
This sequence comes from Solirubrobacterales bacterium, assembly GCA_033856195.1. Classification (GTDB taxonomy): domain Bacteria; phylum Actinomycetota; class Thermoleophilia; order Solirubrobacterales; family 70-9; genus VRUE01. The sequence continues at coordinate 55,312 of JAWVFL010000030.1, forward strand.
ACGGTGCCGGTCGGTTCGTAAGGGCTTTGCGCGGCTCTCTCCTCGGTCATGTAGACGATCAGGTTCTGCCGGTACCAGAACTCGACGTTCGTGTTCAGCCATATCCGTGGCCGCACGACGTCCAAGGCAAGGTAGCCCCGCTCGGCGAAGAGGGCGCTCCAGTAGCCCGGCCACTGCTCGTTCAGGTGGTTGTTGCCGCCCTGAAATGGGATCGCGGCGGAGAACGCCACGGTGTCACCGAGGCTGGTCAGGTACTCGACGAACGGCCCTGCCGCCTGCTCTGAGAGGTGCTCGGCTACCTCCAGCGAGGTGACGAGGTCGAACCGGCGGCCCAGCTTCGGGGGCGCCGACAGATCGGCCGCTTCGAAGCAAGCCGGGTCGATACTCAGCTGCGTCGGGTCAACCCAAGGCCCGTCGATGCCGTGGACGTCATCGACTCCGTGCCCGAGGAACTCCGCCAGCCACGCACCGGTGCCGCACCCCACATCGACAACCGAGCTGGGCTCGAACATCTCGCACAAGAGCGGCGCCACGACGGCGGCCGAGCTTCCCGACTGCTCGGCCATGCCCTGGAAGAAAGTCTCCGTATAGGTGGAATGCACCGCCGACGGTCCCTGTCTCTCAGCCAACGGGACCCCCGATCGTCGCCCGCCCGGGCTCGACCGGCGCCGCCGGCTCGCCCCCGAGCGCGCGCATCAGGCGGCCCGCCACCTCGCTCCAGGTGAAGAGCCCCGACCGTTCCTGCGCTGCCGCACCCATCCGCTCTGCAGTCTGTGCATCGGCGAGGCGCCGCATCGCCGCAAAAAGAGCCTCGTCGTCCCCCGGGTCGACGATCAGGCCGCCGTCCCCGATCAGGTACTCCGATCCGCCGGCGCTGGTGCCGATGCTCGGCAGCCCGGCGGACGCGGCCTCGACGTAGGCGATCGCCGACGCCTCCGAGTGCGAAGGCATGACGAAGCAGGTGGCCTCGGCGAAGAGCCGCTCCAGATGTTCGTGCTGGGTGGGAACGTCGAGTCGCAGGACGCCGTGCCCAGTCACCCCCGCCTGCGACAGCGGGGGGTGGCCGCCGACCAGGTCGAGGCGGGCCGCAGGCAGTTGCTCGTGCAGGCGGGCGAAGGCGCGCAGCACGCCGCTGCCGTTCTTTCGCTCCCAATCCAGGCCGACGAAGAGGAAGCGTGGCTCGCTCCAATCCCTCTGCGTAACCGGGGCGGCGTGATTGCAGCCGATCCCGATCACGTGAACCTTCTGCGGCGGAATGCCGTAGTCGTTCAGCACCGATTCGGCCGCCCAGGGACTGGTCACGCAGCAGGCAACAGCCTGCTCATAGGCGCGACGCTGGCGGGCCATGCGCGAGTCGAAGGAACGACGGGTGAGAAGGCCCCATCCGGTGTAGGGATGGGACCTGGTCTGCGGGATCGTCATGTCCTCGTAGGTGGCCACCGGGGCGCTGCTGCGCAGCGTGTAGCCGGTGCCGATCTGGATGATCCCGTCGAGCCGGCCGGCCCGTCGCAGTGCCTTCGGCGCCGCCCAGCTGTTGACTTGCGCGACACTGGCGGAGGCCCGCGCGGCGGCGCGCGCCTGCTGCACCGCTGCCCTGAGATCCCGCTGTGGGCGCACGTAGGCGGCCGCGACCGCGTTTGAGCTGACCGCAAGCAGCGGCGCCGGTGGCTCGACCCGAACCGGCACGGCCTCGACTCCAGCGGCCTCGAGGGCGCCCATCAAGCCAGAGGGAATGCCCGACCAGGTCGCCTTGTGGCTTGGATCCCCCGGGAAAGCGATGCCGATCCGCGTCATCGCAAAATCAAACGTCGGTCACGTGACTCAGCTTCCGAATGGCGCATCGCCGTGGATCACCGTGCTCAACGCGGCGCTGGCGCCAAGCCGCTGCGGGCTCTGCCGCCGTCCGCGCAGCGAGTAGAGGCCGACCCGCAAGGCGTAGCGCAATCCCATTGCCCAGCGATAGTCCGCCGCCGCGTCGGGGAAGTTCTTACGGGCAAATTGCATGCGGGCATAGGCGGCTTGCGCCTCGAGCTCGGCGCTGCCGCGCCGGTCGTCCTCGAAATGGCAGATCGTCATCTGCGGCATGTGGACGATCTCCCAGCCGGCGCGCTTGAGGCGCCAGCAGAGGTCAGTCTCCTCCGAGTAGAGGAAGAAGCGCTCGTCGAAGGGGCCGACGTCCTCGAGGGCTGCCTGGCGGACGAGCATGAAGGAGCCCGAGGTCCAGTCGCACGGGCGCTGCCGCTCGTACTCACGCGGATCGAGCTCGCGCTCGCCGAGGAACCGCCTGGCGCCTGGAATGCGCTCGACGCCGAGCGCTTCTCCAAGCATGTGCAGCGCCGAGGGGAAGCGCCTGATGCTGAGCGCCAGCGAGCCGTCGGCGCGCAGCTGCCTGGCGCCTGCCAGTCCCACCCGCGGCTGGCGGTCGAGCTCGGCAACCAGCCCGGCGAGGTCCCCCTCGAGGACCTCGGTGTCGGGATTGATGAAGAGCAGGTAGCGGGCCTCGGCGATCTCCAGGCCGCGGTTGTTGGCGTGGCCGAAGCCCCGGTTCTCGCAGCGCACGATGCGCACCTCGGGAAAGCGCTCGGCGACGTACGCAGCGGAGTCGTCATCCCCGTTGTCGACGAGCACCACGTCGAGATCGATCTCGCCCGCATGCGCGTAGAGGCTGCTCAGCGCGGTATCGAGCCAGCGCTTGCCGTTGTGGGAAACGACGATGGCGCAAACGTCATGCATCGCCACGTCCTCCGCACTCACACATATATGGACAACGGTCCCCCCCGCGCCGAGCTTGCGGCTCCCCCATCGTCGCTACCATGCCGCCGGTCATCGAGCGGACGGGCAACAGCGGGAGGATCGGGTGATGGGCGGCGGCGCGCTGCAGCCATCCGACCGTGCCCCCGGCCTGCTGCTCGGCGCTGGAGTCGAGATCGGCGAGAACGTCCTGATCGGCGGCAACGTCGTGATCCACGCCGGAGTCAGGATCGGCGACGGCGCCCGGGTCGGCGATCACGCCCAGATCCGCGACGGCGCCCTCCTCGGCGTCGGCGCCACGGTCGGCAGCCTCAGCTCGGTCGATCCCGAGGTCAGGATCGGCGACCGGGCCAGCGTGCAGGCGCGCTGCTACCTCTCGGCCGGCACGGTGGTCGAGGAGGACGCCTTCATCGGGCCCGGCGTCACCCTGGCCAACGACAACACGATGGATCGCCATCCGCCCAAGATGAGCCTCGAAGGCCCGCTGCTGCGTCGCGCCTGCCGGGTCGGCGCCGGCGTCGTCGTCTGCCCGGCGATCGAGATCGGCGAAGAGGCCTTCGTCGCCGCGGGGGCCGTGGTGACCGCCAACGTCGGCGCACGCAGCGTCGTCATGGGGGTGCCAGCCCGCGCGGTGCGCGAGGTGCCCGACGAGGACCTGCTCGAGCGCTGGCGCTGACCGCGCCGCGCACCCGCACTTAGCTCAGACGCAAGCTTTCACGGTCTTCGGCCGTTGGATTTGCATGGCTGTCCTGAGCGAGCCGACCAACAGTGCCAGCACCGCAGATGCGGAACTCTGCGTGATCCTCTGCGCGGACAGCTCGGCGATGCGCCGCCGCATCGTCTACGCGCTGACCGAGCACGACCTGCAGGTCTCGCTGACCGAGATGGACGATCCGCAGCAGCTCTGTGAGCTCGACCACCTCGATCAGGATTCGATCGTCGTCTTCGCCTGCGATGTCGACCTGCCGCGCGAGATGGCCGCGCTGCGGCGCCTGCGGCGCGAACTGCGCGAGCCGGCAGTCGTCGCGGTCTCACCGATGGCCACCGGCACGGGCGTGCGCCGCGCCCTCGATGCCGGCGCCGACGGGATTGTCTTCGAGTCGGAGCTGGAGTCAACCCTGGCGGTCGCCGTGCGCGCGGTGGCAAGCGGCCAGTCGGTAGTCCCACGCAAGCTCCGCGCCAGCGTCGAGCGACCCGCCTTCTCCCATCGCGAGCGCCAGGTGCTCTCCTTCGTCTCGCGCGGTCTCACCAACGCCCAGATCGCCGAGCAGCTCTTCCTCTCCGAGAGCACGATCAAGAGCCACCTCTCTTCGGCCTTCTCCAAGTTCGGCGTGCGCTCGCGCAAGGAGGCCGCCGCACTCTTCCTCGAGCTTGAACAAACGAAAGGGTTGCCCGCATGACCACCGCGACCGAGCCGAACACCGCGCTGCCGCAGGCGGCAACCGAGGGGCGCCGCGTTCCCTTCATCCGCCTCGACGCCGCCCATCCCGAGCTGATGGCCGAGCTGCTCGAGGTGGTCGAGCGGGTCGCCCATGACGCCGCCTTCACGCTCGGTCCCGAGGTCGAGGACTTCGAGCGAAACTTCGCCGCCTACTGCGAGAGCGAGGAGGCGATCGGCGTCTCTTCGGGAACGATGGCGCTGGAGCTGGCGCTGCGCGCGCTCGGCATCGGCCCGGGAGACGAGGTCATCGTGCCGACCTACACCTTCATCGCCACCGCCGAGGCGGTCAGCACAGTCGGCGCGACCCCCGTCCTGGTCGACATCGACCCCGATTCAGCCACGATTACGGCGGAGATCGTCGAGCAAGCGCTGAGCGCCCGCACCCGCTGCGTCATCCCCGTCCACCTCTTCGGCCGCACCGTCGAGATGGACCCGATCCTCGAGCTCTGCCGCCCCCGTGGCATCGCCGTGATCGAGGACGCCTGCCAGGCCCACGGCGCCCGCTACCGCGGCCGCCGCGTCGGCTCGCTCGCCGACGCGGGCTGCTTCAGCTTCTATCCGACCAAGAACCTCGGCGGCTGGGGCGACGGCGGCGCCTTGGTCACCAACAACTCCGAGATCGCCGAGAAGGTGCGCCTGCTGCGCTCGCACGGCGAGTCGCCTCGTCACAACCACCAGCTGGTCACCGGCACGCACCGGCTCGACGCGCTGCAGGCGGCGATCCTCGACGTCAAGCTGCGCCACCTCGACGACTGGAACGAGAGCCGCCGGCGGGCCGCCGCAACCTTCGCCGAGTCACTTGCCGGCAGCGACGTAGTGCTTCCCGAGCCGGCCGCCGAAAACGGCGATCATGTCTACCACCTCTTCGTCGTCACCACGCCGCAGCGCGACGCGCTGCGCGACCACCTCGACGCAGAGGGCGTCGCCAGCGCGATCCACTACCCCACCCCGGTCCACCTCCAACCCGCTTACGCCGATCTCGGCCTCGGGCTCGGCTCGCTTCCCGTAGCCGAGCGGCTGGCGAGCGAATCCTGCTCGCTGCCGATCTTCCCGGCGATCGAGGACTGGCACATTGCCGAGACCGCCGCGGCCGTACAGAGCTTTGGCGCAGCCGGCAACAGCTGAACGGCAGGCGCCGAGCGGGCGCCAGGGCTTGAGAATCTGCATGGTCCACTACTCGGACTTTGAGGTTGACTCGCGCATCCAGCGCCAAGCCCGGGCACTGGCCGAACGCGGCGATCGGGTCGACTGCGTCTGCCTCAACGACGACGCCGAGCTAAGCGTCGGCAGCGGCCGCATCGCCCTGCACCGCGCTGCCGCGAGCAAGCCGCGCGGCGGCGCCCGTGCCTATCTCGAGGGCAACGCGCGCTTCCTCGCCGGAGCCGCGCGCAAGGTCAGCGCCCTCGACCGCAGCGGTCGCTTCGACCTGATCGAGATCCACAACATGCCCGACGCGCTGGTCTTTGCCGCCCTGTGGCCGAAGCTGCGTGGCGTGCCACTGATGCTCAACTTCCACGACACCTTCCCCGAGCTCTTCGCCACACTCTTCGATCGCTCGCCGGGTCATCCGTTGGTGCGCCTGATCCGCGCCGAGGAGCGGCTCAGCGCCGCCCTTGCCGACGGCCACATCTTCGTCACCGAGGAGGCCCGCGAGCTGCTGCGCGATCGTGGCATCGACGCCAAGAACAGCCAAGTCGTGATGAACACACCCGACGAGCGGGTCTTCGGCGAGCGGCGCGAGGCAGGCGCCCCGCCCAGCGAGGACGAGCTGCGCGTCGTCTACCACGGCGGCCTGGCCGATCGCTTCGGTGTGGAGACCTTGGTGCGGGCCGTGTCACTGCTGCGCAACCGTGACCAGGAGATCTCCCTCGACGTCTACGGCTCCGACGCCGAAGCCGCCCGACAACTGGCCTCCTTTGCGGCCGCAGTTGCACCCGAGGGCGTGCGCATCGCTCCCCAGCCGACGCCGGTGGAGGAGATTCCGGCGCGACTCGCGCAGGCGCATCTCGGCGTGGTGCCGACGCTTCGCGACGGCTTCACCGAGCTGTTGCTGCCGGTCAAGCTGCTCGAGTACGTGCACATGGGCTTGCCCGTCGTCGCCTCCCGCCTGCCCGTGATCGAGCGCTATTTCGGCGATGACCTATTGCTGGCCGAGCCTGGCGACGCGGCTTCGATCGCCGCCGCGATCGAAGGCGTGCGAGTCGATCCGGTCGCGGCGAGGACCCGGGCCGAGCGCGCCTCCAAGCGCCTAGCGAAGATCGAGTGGCGCCAGCAGCGCCAGGGCTACTTCGACCTGGTCGACGGACTGGTCGCCGGCGCGCGGAGCCACTGAGATGGCCGAGCTTCTGCTCGTCACCCCGGCCCGCGACGAGGCCGCCCACTTGGAGCGCACGATCCGCGCCGTTGCGGCGCAGACGCAGCGCCCCGATCTCTGGCTGATCGTCGATGACGGCTCTGCAGACGCGACGCCCGAGATCCTGGCCCGCGCCGCCGCCGAGCTGCCGTTCGTGCGCGTCCTGCGCGCGCCACAGGAGCAGAGCAACGGCTCGGACCGGCTCGCGGTCGCCGCCGAGGCGCGCGCCTTCAACTGGGCCCTGGAGACGATCGACCTCGACGACTACACGCACGTCGGCAAGCTCGATGCCGATATCGAGCTGCCCACCGAGTACTTCGAGCGGCTGCTCGAGCGGTTCGATCGCGAGCCGCCGCTCGGCGTCGCCGGCGGCGGTCTGCTCGAGCGCGGCCGCAGCGGCTGGCAACTGGCGAAGGTCCCCGCGTACCACGTGCGCGGCGCGGTGAAGCTCTACAGCCGCGAGTGCTTCGCCGCAATCGGCGGTATCGAGGTGCGACTCGGCTGGGACACGATCGACGAGACCTACGCTCGCATGGAGGGCTTCTCCACCCGTTCCTTTCCCGAGCTCGCCGCCCGCCATCACCGTCCCGTCGCCACCCGCGGTGGCGCCTTGCGCGGCCGCGCACGCCACGGCCAGTGCGCCTACATCCTTCGCTACGGCGGCTGGTGGGTCACCTTGCGCGCGCTAAAGGTCGCCTGCTCGCGACCCTACGGCCTCTCAGGCATCGCCTTCCTCTACGGCTACATCCGCGCCGCGGGGCGCCGTGAGGACCGGGTCGAAGACGAGCGCTTCCGCCGTTTCGTCGCCAGGGAGCTGCGTGACCGCGTGACCGTGAAAGTTCCTGCGTTTTTCACCCGTTCATTGGCCACATGGCATTCGTAGACACAATCAGACAGCTCTGGCAACGCAAAGCGCTGGTGGCGCTCGTATTGGCCCTTGCCGTCTTCGCGGCGATCCTCACGGCCTATCGGGTCAGCGTCTCCCCGGTCGGCCTGCACAAGCGCACGCTGCAGGTAGCCGCGGCGTCCAGCCAGATCCTCATCGACTCTCCCAATTCAACGCTGGTGGACGGGGCCTCGGCGGAGACCTTCAACGCGCTCGCCACGCGGGCGAAGATCTACGGCCAGTACCTGAGCAGCCTCGAGGCGCGCCGCCAGATCGCCAAGCAGGTCGGCGTCGCGCCGGAGACGATCTCCACTGCCGGGCCGTTCAGCCCCGAAACGGGCCGCGTCAGCTACGAAGCCCAGCCGGCCGGCGAGCGGGCCAGCGAACTTCTCAAGGAAGGCGCCGTCTACCGGCTTGTCTTCACCGCCCAGGAAAGCGTGCCGATCCTCTCGGTCAGCTCCCAGGCGCCGACGACGGACCGGGCGATCGCCCTTGCGAGCGCGTCCTTCCATACGCTCACCGACTACGTCGACAGGCTCGAGGCCGAGAGCAAGCCGGTCAGCCGCGGCGTCACCGTGCGCGAGCTGGGCGCACCCCAGGGCGGCACCCTCGGCGACTCCAACGGCCTGATCCTGATGGTGCTTGCCTTCCTCGCCGTCGCCGGCCTCGGCTGCGCCGCAATCCTGATCGTCCCGGGCTTTGCCCGCCGCTGGCGAGCACTCGACGACGTCGACCGGGCCCAGCACCAGGCCGGCTTCGCCGACCCCTACCCCGCCCCGGTCGCCGATCCGGCGCCCGCGCGGGCCGATCACGGCTATGACGCATCGCCCCTGGTCGAGGATGAGGCCAGGGAGCCGCTGACCCGGCGCCCGGCACAGCACCTGGGCTAATGGAGGCCACGACCGGGGCCCGCCCGTTCCTCGGGCAACCCGCCGCCGACGCGGCAGCGACCGCCTCCCGGCCACTGCCCGCAGCTGCGACCGCGAGTCGACTTGCGGACTGGCCGGAAACCACCCGCCTGCTGCCCTGGGCCCTCTTCGGCTTCCTCGCGATGCTGTGGGTGGTCCCGTTCGACAGCGTGATCCTGCCGATCGGAACGCCGGTCGACGCCACCTTGGACCGGGTCTTCCTCGTCGCGCTCGTCGGCATCTGGCTGTTCAGCGACAACGCCAAGCCCCGCGACCGCTCGGTCCGCCACAGCCCGATCCATTGGGCCTTTGCGATCTTCACCCTGGTCGCCCTGCTCTCCGTCTTGTTCCGCGACGAGACCCTGGTCAGGATCGGCGGGCTGGACCCGGCGATCAAGCAATTGGCCCTGCTCGCTTCATATGGAGTGTTCTTCGCCCTCGCTGCTTCGATCATCCGGCCCGGCGAGCTGCCGAAACTGATCAAGGCGGTGCTCGCCCTCGCCTGCTTCGCCGCCTTCGCGGTGATCGTCGAGTACAGGACCGGCGCCAACGTCTTTCACGACTGGATCGGACCGCTGTTCCCGGGCTACGTCCGCCCCGAAGGAATCGGCGCCTACGACGCGATTGGCCGAAAGCTGGTCTACGGGCCCACCGTGCAGCCGCTCGCGGTCGCGGTGATGTTCTCGATGGCGCTGTCGTTCGCCTTTGCCTGGCTGCTGAAGGCAAAGGAGCGGCGCGAGCGCCTGCTCTACGCCACCGCGGTCTTGCTGCTGATCGGTGGTGCGGTGGCGACGCAGAAGAAGACGAGCATGATCGGCCCGCTGGTCTGCATTGCCGTCTTCTGCGCCTACCGGCCACGCGCGATGGCCCGCCTGGCGCCGCTCGCGATCGTCCTCGTCGGCGTCATCCACGTCATTGCCCCGGGCGCGTTCGGCGCCGTGGTCGACCAGTTCGCACCCGGCACAGTGACGAAAGTCAACACGACCCAGGACCGAGTCAGCGACTACAGCGCGATCAAGCCCGACCTCGCCGGTCACCTGCTGCTCGGTCGTGGCTACGGCAGCTATGACCAGAAGCAGCACCGGATACTCGACAACGCGTACCTGTCGCTCGCCATCGGGGTCGGCCTGCTCGGCGTGCTCGCCTATCTGGCGATCTTCGCCACCGCCTTCTTCAGCGCCCATCCCGTCGCCCGCTCGGGCGACCGCGACCGGGCGCCGCCGGCGCTGGCAGCCGCGGCGGCGATCGTCGTCTCGCTGGTTGCCGGCGCGATCCTCGATTTCCTCTCCTTCCCGCAGCTTCCATATCTCTTCTGCTTCATCGCCGCGATCGCCTTCGTCTGCGGGCGCGACTGGATCGCACGGGGAGAAACGCGATGAGCGCTACCACCTTGACCCCCTAGAGAGCCAGCGCGAGGTCCAGCACTTCGGCGCTGCGGGTCGCCCAGGAGTTGCGGGCGACGAAGCCCTGGCGCTCGGCTTCGCTGGCCGGTCCGGCCGCAAGCGCCTCGCGCACAGCGGCAACGAAGTCGCCGCCGGGGGCGACGCGGATGACTGGGGCATCGGCGCGGCGCACCGGCTCGAGGTCAGTCGCGACGGTCGGGGTGCCGGAGGCGAGGTACTCGTAGAGCTTCAAGGGGCTCATCGCCTCGGTCAGCGGTGTCTGGCGGTGCGGCAGCAGGCAGGCGTCGGCGGCATGGCAGAGGGCGGCGACCTGGTCGCGGGGCACCGACTCGTGGGTGACGACGTTGGGCTCGGCGAGGGCGGCGGCGAGGTGGTCGGGTTCGGTGACGGGCCCGACCAGGACGACCGTTCCGTCGGGCCAGCCCCGCGCAACCGAGCGCAGGGCCTCGGTATCGATGCGGCTGTCGACGGTGCCGACGTAGAACAGCCGCGGCCCGGGCAGGCGGTCGAACCAGGCTGGCGGCGCCCCCGGCGCGAGCCACATCCCCGCGTCGACCCCGTTGGGCACGACCGCGGCCGGCCCCCGGGGTGATACCCGCTCGACGATCGCCTCGCTGACCGCGCAGAGGCGGCGCCCGTCGCGCGCCACCCGCTCGTAGGCCTCGAGCAGGCTGGGGCGCCAGCGCTGGTAGTCGGGGTGGGCGGAGAGGTCGTCGGTGGCGAAGAGGGTAACCGGACCGGCCCACTCGAGCGGGGCGAAGGCGGCGATGAAAGGCTGACCCGTGATCACCGCCGGGCGCTCCATGCCGTGGCGCTCGGCGACCCGTCGCAGGCGGCGGTCGTAGGCGCGGTAGACGCGTTCGAGGGCGGCGATCGAAACCGGTTCGCGGCGACGCCAGCGCAGGGGCTGCCAGTGCCCCTCCCTAAGGCTCGAGTTGAACTTGAGGGGACGGTCGATCAGGTCCCTTGCCAGCTTGATCGGGGCGCTTCGCGGGCGGTCGCAGATCAGCACCCGATCGATCTCGGGATCGTCGAGCAGAGCGAGGGCCAGCTGATCCTGAGGGGAGAACATCTCGCGCGCCTGGGCGGCGGCCCAGGTCAGGTCGTCGAAGCTGAAGATGACCTGCCGGGCCCGGCCCGAGGCCCGGATTTGTGGCTCGTTCGCTGGCAATTCCATGGTTCGGACCGGCATCTAATCTACAAACGACGCCGGTGTGACCCCGCTTGCGGCGCAAGTTGCCAGGCGCAGCCGCCGTTTGTCCCCTGGATGAACGACCAGGACTTCGCCCGGGAAGAGCTCTCGTCCGAGCAGCTGAAGGATGCCGCTGTCGCCGGCGTGCGCTGGACGACCGCTGCCCGCGTGGGCATCGAAGTGATCACCCTCGCCTCCGCCGTCGTGCTCGCCCGGCTGATCGCCCCGTCGGGCTTCGGCCAGGCGGTGGTGCCGCTGATCTTCGCGCCGCTGGCCGTGATCCTCACCTTCGAGGGCTTCGGCAGCGCCCTGGTCCAGCGCAAGGAGATCGGCCGCGTCCACGTCGAGGCGGCGATGCTGGCGAGCCTGCTCACCGGGGTCGTCCTCACCTCGCTCACCCTGGCACTGGCCGAGCCGGTCGGAAAGCCGCTCTTCGGCTCCGACACCGCTGAGCTGATGATGATGATCTCCCCCGTCTTCCTCCTCGCCGGCCTCTGCGCGGTCTCGCGCAGCCTGCTCTGGCGGCGCCTCGACTTCCGCCGGGTAAGTCTGATCGAAATGGTCGCCCTGGCGCTCTCCGCCGTGGCCGCCGTCGGGCTCGCCGTCGCCGGCCTCGACGCCGAGGCGATCGTGCTCGCGGCGCTCTTCGGCTCCACCGTCACCGCCTTGCTCTTGCTTGCGGCCGCGCCGCCGCCGATGCCCCGCTGGCACCGCGGCGCGCTGGGCGAGATCATGGGCTTCGGACTGCCGGCCTCGGCCGCCGGCCTGACCTCGGTTGCGATCACCAACGCCACCCTCGCGGTTGCCGCGGTGCGCCTCGCACCGAGCCAGGTGGGTCTCTTCTGGCGCGCCTTCCAGCTCGGCGTGATCTACCAGGAAAAGATCAGCGGGATCATGATCCGGCTCGCCTTCCCGGTCTACTCGCGCACCACCGACCTGAACGAGCTGCGCCGCTTCCATGAGCGGGCGACGCGAATCCACGCGGCGGTATTGCTGCCGCTGCTCTCGCTGCTGATCGTCACCGCCCCGGACCTCGTGCCCTGGCTCTTCGGCGAGCGCTGGGCGCCGGCGGTGGAGCCGGTTCAAATCCTCTGCGTCGCCGGGATGATCGCCGCGATCCTCACCGGCTACGCGCAGATAATGCTCGCTGCCGGCAAGCCCCGGGTGCTGCTGGTCTTCAACGTCTTCCTGCTGGCGCTCTACGTGTTCGCCTCCTGGATCGCGGCGCCCTACGGCATCGCCGCGCTGGCGATCGCCGTGGTCGGCGTGCACGTGGTGCTGCTCGTCTCGGTCTACACGGTGCTCTTCCAGCGCGTGCTCGGGATTCCGATCCGGCGCCTCGTCACCGACCTCTTCCCCGCCGTCGCCAGCAGCGTGCTGATGCTCGCCGTCGCCAACCCGGTGGCCGAACTGCTGCGCAGCAACGGCGTCCCCGTCTTCCTGCTGCTGCTCAGCGTCGGCATCGTCGGCGCCTGGGCCTATCTGGCGGCGCTGTACAGCCTCTTCCCGGCGATCTGGAACGACGTCGCGCAGCTGACGCGACGCGTCCTGCCGGACAGAACCACCCCAATCAACGCACTAATCCCGCGGCGCGCCGCAGAGGGAGCGAGCTCGTGAACGCGATATGTGACCTTTTTTCGGCCTTTGCACCGGCATTTCGCTGGGAGAATGCGAACGTGCCAAATTCACGGCCATCGAATGCTCGCGGCAGGATGCCTCGGTCACTTCAGCTGACGATTGCGTTCTCCTTCGGCGCTCTCCTCCTGCTCGTGTTGATGCGGCCGACCGAAGCGAAAGCCGACGTCGTCTGCCCGAACCCCGTCCCGGTCGTCAACGAGAACCAGTGCCACAGCGGCACCTCCTCCTGGCAGATTGACGAATACAGCCACAGCCTCGGTGGCTTCACCACCAAGACGAGCTTCGACCTCGGCGAAAGCGTCACTCTGAAGATCGGTCGCGACGGCCCGGTCTCGCCGACGCGAACCGTGAGCGTCTCCGTCTACCGCATGGGCTACTACGAAGGGCTGAACGGCCGCCTCGTCAACAGCGCCAGCAACGTCGCGATCAACAACAGCTTCGAATGCGAACCGATGGACCCCGCCACCGGCGAGGTCAGCTGCGCCAACTGGAGCCCCACCTACACGATCCCTGCCAGCGCCTTCTCCGCTTCAGGCGTCTACCTAGCCACGCTGAGAGCGTCGACCGGTGACGAAACCCAGGTCGTCTTCACGATGCGCGACGACGACCGCCAGCCGAGCTCCGAGCTTCTCTATGTCCTGCCGATCGACAGCTACGCGGCGTACAACCTCTTCGGCGGCAAGTCGCTCTATTTCGGCACCGAGGGTGGCAACACCGCCTCGGGCACCAGCCGCGCGGTCAAGGTCTCCTTCGACCGCCCGTTCTCCCAGGCCGGCGCCCACCTCAACTGGTTCGCCGGCCCCGACCTCGACCTGCTCGCCTGGCTCGAGAAGCAGGGCTACGACGTCGCCTACACCGACGACGTCCAGGTCGCCACCCACCCGGGCGAACTGCTCGACCACGAAGCCGACGTCATCTCCGGCCACTCCGAGTACTGGACAGAACAGGAGTTCAAAGCCTTTAAAGCGGCGCGCGACGCCGGCGTCAACATCGCCTCCTTTTCTGCCAACACGGCTTACTGGAAGGTCCGCTACGAGGACGGCAACCGCACCCTGGTCTGTTACAAGACCGTCGAGGGCGCCGGCACCAGCGGTAGTGGCTCGATCAGCGACAACGACTGGGGGCCCGACGGGATCAAAGGGACCGCCGATGACGCGCTCGGGCTCGACGGGAAAGCCGGCACCGCCGACGACAACCCGCAGAACTCGACCACGACCTTCCGCGACAACGGCGCCCCCTCGGGCGACCCCGGCGCCCCGCCCGGTGGCCGCGTCGGCCCCGACATGCCCGAGAACCAGCTCTTCGGCGTCATGTACTTCGGCGACAACGATTCGCACAACTACCCGCTGACGGTCGCGCCCGGCAACGCCAACGAAGAATTCGCCGCGAACAGGATCTGGCGCAACAGCGGAATCTCGGAGAACTCCAGCACCGACATCGGCACCTCGCTCGTCGGCTGGGAGTGGGACGCGATCCCGACCCAGGCCCAGTACCTCTCGCGCCAGCCCAGCGGCGTGAAGAGCGTCTACGCGACCAACGTGCAGACGGTCAACACAAATTCCTGGCTGCTCGACGAGGGTCGCCTGCGCAACAACGAACCGCCGCCCGGCCAGCCGCCGACGGTTGGAGGCGTGGAATACAGGGCACCCAGCGGAGCCCAGGTCTTCGCCGGCGGCTCGATGGAATGGTCGCGCGGGCTGAGCAGCGATCCGGACCAGCGGATCCAGCAGGCCACCTACAACGTCCTCTCCGACATGGGTGTCCAGCCGAACACTCCCGAAGAAGAAATAAAACTCGATCCGGCCGGCTCCAACCGGGCGCCCAACGGCGGCTTCACGATCTCCCAGAACCCGGCCAAAACCGCCACCTCGATCGGCTTCGACGCCTCGGCCTCGCACGACCCCGACGGCACGATCGCCAAATACGAATGGGACTTCGACGGCAACGGCACGTTCGAGACCAACTCCGGCACCAACCCCAAAGCCAGCCACAGCTACTCAGCCGAGGGCGAATACACGGTGCGCCTGCGGGTCACCGACAACGGTGGCGCCACCGACACGGCGGTGCGGACGCTGACGATCATCAACAACCTGCCGCCGACGGCAAGCTTCACCGCGAACCCCTCGGTGATCGTCAAAGGCGGCGAAATCAGCTTCAACGGCTCGGGCTCCAGCGACCCCGACGGCACGATCGCCAAATACGAATGGGACTTCGACGGCAACGGCACCTATGAGACCAACGGGGGCAGCAATCCCGTCATCGGCCATATCTACTCGACGCCCGGCGCTTACACGGTCGGCCTGCGGGTAACCGACAACGGCGGCAAGACCGCGACGACGACCCGCCCGGTCAGCGTCAACAGCGGCGAAGTGAGCGAATACAGCAAATCGGTCCTCGCCACCTCCGGCCTTGTGCACTACTGGCGCATGGGCGAGCAGTCGGGCAGCACCTTCGCCGACAGCGCCGGCTCCAGCACCGCGACGACCGTGGGCGAACCGACCCTCGGCGTCCCCGGCGGCGTCCCCAACGATCCCGACCGAGCGGCTGAATTCGACGGCAGCAACGACGCCGCCAAAGCCGCGATGGACCTTTCCGGGACTCACGCCGTCACGGTCGAGTTCTGGCTCAAGTGGAACAGCTACGCCAACGACGACCGCTTGGCGATGGAGCTGACCAACAACTTCAACGAAGGGTCGGGCGGCTTCCTGGTCGACCCGAACGCGCCCCAGTTCAGCGGCACCTTCGGCGTCGGCATCGGCAACGGGGCGTCCCGCAACACCGCCTACTTCGAACGTCCCAGCGCCGGCCAGTGGCACCACTACGCCTTCGTGCTCGACACGACGGCGCCGGCGGCGCAGGAGATCACGCCCTACGTCGACGGCAAAGCCGTGACTTATCAGAAGGGCGACAGCGGCACGGGCGGCGGCAACTTCGCCAACGCGACCCTCAACTTCATGTCACGGGCAACGACCGGCCTGTTCGGGATCGGCGCCCTTGACGAGGTCTCGATCTTCAAACGCACCCTCGGCCCGACCACGATCGCCGACCACTACAACGCGATCATCCCGCCCGGCGGCGGCGAAGGCGGCCCTGAAGGTGGCGGCGGCGAAGAACCGCCGAAAGAAGAAGGCGGCGGTACCGGCGGCGAAGGCCCGGCGACCTACTCCAAATCTGTTCTCGGCACCCCAGCCCTCCTCCATTACTGGCGGCTGGGTGAGGCGACGGGGCCGACAGTCGCAGACAGCGTCGGCTCCAGCACGGGCACGGCAACGGGAGGACCAACTTTCGGCGTGCCTGGCAGCCTCAAAGGCGACGCCAACACGGCCGTCCGCTTCGATGGCGTTAACGACTCCGTTGCGGCTCCGTTCAACCTCGCCAGCAAGACCGCCGTCACGGTCGAGTTCTGGCTCAAGTGGAACAGCTACGCCAACGACGACCGCCTGGCGATGGAGTTCACGAACAACTTCAACGAAGTTCCGGGCGGCTTCCTGGTCGATCCGAACGCGCCGCAGCTCGGCGGCAGCTTCGGCGTCGGCATCGGCGTCGGCGCCTCGCGCAACAACGTCTTCTTCGCCCGGCCGACGGCGGGACAGTGGCACCACTACGCCTTCGTGCTCGACACGAACGCCCCCGCCGCCCAGCAGATCACCCCCTACGTCGACGGCAAAGCCGTCACCTACACCAAGCTCGACAGCGGCACCGGGGCCGGCAACTTCGCCAACTCGACCCTCAACCTGATGTCGCGGGCTGGCTCCGCCCTCTTCGGCACGGGCGATCTCGACGAGGTCTCGGTCTTCGGCAGCGCCCTCAGCGCCGCCTCCGTCGCCGACAACTACAAAGGCATCGTGCCCGAAGGTGGCGGCGAAGGACCTCCCAAAGAAGAAGAACCGCCGAAAGAAGAAGGCGGCGGAAACCCGGCCACCTATTCCGAAGCCGTCCTCGGAACTCCCGGTCTGACCGACTACTGGCGCATGGGCGAGACCAGCGGCTCCGTGCTGGCCGACAGCGTCGGTCCCAGCCCGGCAAACACGTCCGGCGAACCGACCCTGGGCGCCGCCGGCGCCCTCGCCGGAGACGCCAACACGGCTGTGCGCTTCGACGGCATCAACGACGCCGCCAGCGCCGCGGTTGACCTCTCGGGCAAGACCGCCGTCACGGTCGAGTTCTGGCTCAAGTGGAACAGCTACGCCAACGACGACCGCTTGGCGATGGAGCTGACCAACAACTTCAACGAAGGGTCGGGCGGCTTCCTGGTCGACCCGAACAGCGGCTACGGCAGCTTCGCCGTCGGCATCGGCGTCGGCGCCTCGCGCAACGTCACCCTCTTCGCCCGTCCCACCGCCGGGCAGTGGCACCACTACGCCTTCGTCCTCGACACCACGGCGCCGGCGGCCGAACAGGTCGTGCCCTACGTCGACGGCAAAGCGGTCTCCTACAGCAAGGCCGCGAGCGGCACCGAAGCGCCGCCGTTCGCCAATTCCTCGCTCAACTTCATGTCACGCGCGGGCTCGGCCCTGTTCGGCAGCGGCGACCTCGACGAGGTGGCGCTCTTCGGGCGCGCCCTGAGCGCCGCCACGATCGCCGGCAACTACGCGGGCATCGTCACCAACAAACGCCCGCTCGCGTCGTTCATCGCGCCCCTGGCCGCAAAAGCAGGCGAATCGGTCAGCTTCGACGCCTCGGCCTCAAGCGATCCCGACGGCACGATCGCCAAATACGAATGGGACCTCGACGGCAACAGCAGCTATGAGACGGACACCGGAACGACTCCGACCACGAGCCACCCCTTCCCGACCGCCGGCAACGCCGAAGTCGGACTGCGGGTGACCGACAACGGCGGCGCGACCGCAACGACCACGAAGGCGATCACGATCGAAGGCGAAAACGGCGGCGGCGGCGAACCGACCACCTACAACAAAGCCGTCCTCGCCACCTCCGGCCTGACCGACTACTGGCGCTTGGGCGAGCCCTCAGACTCCCTGCTCGCCGACAGCATCGGTCCCAGCCCGGCGACGACCTCGGGCGAACCGACCCTCGGCATCCCCGGCAGCGTCTTCAACGAACCCGACACGGCGGTGCGCTTCGACGGTGTCAACGACGCCGCCAGCGCCGCGGTCGACCTCTCGGGCAAGACCGCGATCACGGTCGAGTTCTGGATGAAGTGGAACGCCTGGGCCAACGACGACGCCCTGGCGATGGAGTTCACCAATAACTTCAACGAAGCCGCGGGTGGCTTCCTGGTCGACCCGAACAGCAGCTACGGCAACTTCGCTGTCGCGCTCGGCATCGGCGGCTCGCGCAACATCACCCTCTTCTCCCGACCCACCGCCGGGCGCTGGCACCACTACGCCTTCATCCTCGACACGACGGCGCCGGCGGCCGAACAGGTCGTGCCCTACGTCGACGGCAAAGCGGTCTCCTACAGCAAGGCCGGTAGCGGCACCGAAGCGCCGCCCTTCGCCAACTCCACGCTCAATTTCATGTCACGGGCGGGCTCGGCCCTGTTCGGCAGCGGCGACCTCGACGAGGTGGCGATCTACGACCGGGCGCTGAGCGGCGCGACGGTTGCGGGCCACTACCTTGTCGCGGCCCACAACAACGCGCCTGAACCTTCCTTCACCGCCACGCCCAACCCCGCCCTGACCAACTCCACGGTCAGCTTCGACGCCTCGGCTTCCAAAGACCCCGAAGGCGCCGTGGCCAAATACGAATGGGACCTCGACGGCAACGGGACCAACGAGACGAACACGAGCGCGACCCCGACCGTCACCCGCTCCTACTCAATCCCAGGCGACCGGGCGATCGGTCTGCGCGTCACCGACGACGAAGGCGCCACGGCGACGACGACGAGAACGCTTACGATCCAGAACCAGCTGCCGCTCGCCTCCTTCACCGTTTCGCCAAACCCGGTCCTCAGCGGGGTCAACACGACCCTGAACGCCTCCGCATCGAGCGATCCCGACGGCACGATCGCCAAATACGAATGGGACCTCGACGGCAACGGGACCTACGAGACGGACAGCGGGACGACGGCAACGAAGGTCACCTCCTACGCAACGCCGGGAGAACGCGTCGTCGGCCTGCGCGTCACCGACAACAGCGGCGCGACGACGACGGTCACCAGGGCGCTGACGGTCGAAAACCGGGCACCCTCAGCTTCCTTCACCGCGACTCCCAACCCGGTCCTCAGCGGCGCCGCGGTTTCCTTCGACGCCTCCGCATCGGCGGACCCCGACGGCACGATCGCCAAATACGAGTGGGACCTCGACGGCAACGGGACCTATGAGACCGACACCGGGACGGCGGCGGCGACCAGCCGCTCCTACCCGAGCGCCACCGAACTCACGGTGGGCCTGCGCGTCACCGACGACAGCGGTGCAACGACCACGACCACCCGGGCGCTGACGGTCCAGAACCAGCTGCCAAGCGCCTCCTTCACGGTCTCGCCCAATCCTGTCCCGACCGGCGCCAGCACGGCGCTCGACGCCTCGGCTTCGAGTGACCCCGACGGCACGATCGCCAAATACGAATGGGACCTCGACGGCAACGGCACGTACGAGACCGGCACCGGCACCACCGTGACGACCGCCGCCTCCTATCCAACTTCGGGCGACCGCACGATCGGCCTGCGGGTCACCGACAGCAATGGCGGCACCACGACGACGACGCGCACGCTGACGGTGCAGAACCGGCCGCCGGCGCCATCCTTCACCGCCACCCCCAACCCGGTCTCCCCCAACGTCTCCACTTCCTTCGACGCCTCGGCCTCGAGCGACCCCGACGGAACGGTGACCAAATACGAGTGGGACCTCGACGGCAACGGGACCTATGAGACGAATACAGGAACGACCAAAACGACCAGCCGTACCTACACCAGCGAAGGCACGGTGTCGGTCGGCCTGCGGACAACCGACAACAACGGCGGCACCGCGACGACGACGCGCGCCGTCACCGTCCAGAACCAGCCTCCTACGGCTTCCTTCACGGCAACGCCCAATCCGGTCAACACCAACACCACGGTCAGCTTCAACGCCAGCGCTTCCAGCGATCCCGGCGGATCGATCTCGAAATACGAATGGGACCTCGACGGCAACGGGACCTACGAGACCAACACGGGCACGACCAAAACGACCAGCCGTTCCTACTCCACGCCCGGTGAAATCGTCGTCGGCCTGCGGGTCACCGACAACAAAGGCCTGCAGGGAACCACGACGCGGACGATCACGGTCCAGAACCAACCACCGACGGCGTCCTTCACCTTCACTCCGAGCCCCGCGACCGCCGGCGCCAGCGTCAGCTTCAACGGCTCGGGCTCCAAAGACCCCGACGGCACGATCGCCAAATACGAGTGGGACCTCGACGGCAACGGGACCTATGAGAAAGACACCGGTACGACGGCATCGACAACCAATGTCTTCTCGACCGCAGGCGACCCGACGGTCGGCCTACGTGTCACTGACAACAGGGGCGCCACCGCGACGACGACTCGCACCGTCACCGTCCGCGGCCCCTACAACGCCGCCGTCAGCGGCACTTCGGGCCTGGTCGACTACTGGCGCCTGGGTGAGAGCTCTGGGACGAACCTCAACGACAGCGCCGGCAGCCGCGACGCGACGGCGGCCAACGGCGTCGTCCTCGCCACCACCGGACCGTTGACCCTGGACTCCGACACGGCGGCAAGCTTCGACGGCGTCAACGACAACGCCAAAGCGTCACTCAACCTCCCCAACACGCAACGCCTGACGATCGAGTTCTGGCTCAACTGGACGAGCTACGCCAACGACGACAGGCTCGCCTTCGAGTACACGTCGAACTTCAACAACACCAGCGGTGGTTTCCTGGTCAATCCCAACTCGAGCACCTCAGGCGGCCAGTTCGAAGTCGCGATCGGGCGCGGCAGTTCTCGAAACAACGTCTTCTTCGCGCGGCCCTCGGCCGGCGCCTGGCACCACTACGCCTTCGTCTTCAACACGACGCTGACCGGCTCCCAGCAGATCGTTCCCTACGTCGACGGCAAAGCCGTTACCTTCAGCAAGGGGTCCAGCGGCACGGGGGCGGGGAACTTCGCCAACTCGACGCTGAACTTCATGTCGCGCAACGGCAGCTCGCTGTTCGGCAAAGGCAGCCTCGACGAGGTTGCGATCTACAACCAGGCGCTGACCTCGACCCAGATCCCCCAGCACTTCTCAGCTAGGTAACTTCGCCGCCAGGTAGTGCGATAGGGTCGGGTTCGAGATCCGACCTGGGAGGGTAGGGAACGTGTCGGGTATGAGGTTCCGCCGACCGATGAGACTTGGGATTGTCGCGGCTCTTGCCGTAAGCCTCGCCTTGGCCGGACTCGCCTTTGCCGCGGCCCCCCTGCTGCAGAGCTCCCGGGTCGCTGTCAGCTGTGTCAGTCGAGGGCTAGCCCAGAGCCGGGCCACCGGTCGGTTCGCCAGTCCGCCCGAACGCAGGCACTGCTTCGACGGAAGACATCGCCGGCGGGGGGTCACGCGCCGTGTGGCGCTTGGCCCCTACCCCAAGCAGCCTCTGGCAATCCGCGACGTGCCGCCTGCGGATCCGAGCGCGCCACGGGCCGCTGGCAGCGTCGCGATCGTCCAATCTGCCACCGAGCCTGGGCCCGCGGAGGAAGTACCGGTCGAACCTCAGCCCGAAGACCCGGTCGAATGGGTGCCTCCCCCCCAGGACACGACACCGCCACAGACCGCGATCGTCGGTGGTCCCGCCCAGAGCACTCTGGCAACGAGCGCAAGCTTCGTGATCGCCTCGAACGAGGCTAACTCGACCTTCGTCTGCAATCTCGACGGTGAAGAATGGGAAGCATGCCCGTCCTCGCCTGTCTATGAAGGGCTCGAACCCGGCAGCCATGAATTTGCCGCTCGGGCGATCGACTTGGAAGGCAACGTCGATGTCACGCCGGCGGTGCGGGACTGGACGATCGAAGCCCCCGCTCCGCCTCCCCCTCCTCCACCCCCCAACGAAGAAACCCCACCGCCGCCACCGCCACCGCCCAACGAAGAAACCCCGCCCCCGCCACCCCCTCCGCCAACCGAATGCACCACCACGGTCAGCAGCACCTCCGCGGCCCAGTCCGCCGTCTCCTCCGCCGCGGTCGGCTCGGTGGTCTGCCTGGCAGACGGCTCCTACGGCAAAGTCACGC
>JAWVFL010000031.1:0-3995 GCA_033856195.1 Solirubrobacterales bacterium
ACGTAACTGAGATGCAAAAGGGGGGCGTTCTCGTTGTGAATGAGTTTCATGATCAAGAAAGTCAGCAATTCGAGCAGGATGGTCTCCGGGCGCGCTCGGAGCAGGCTATCGGGGAGCTCGCTCAGGCGCTGATCGACAACCCGACCCTGCACAACGCGATCTCCGCCGCCTTCGGCGCTCGCGAGAAGGCGATCGATGCTCAACGGGCGGCGATGAGCGCCCTCGACATCCCCTCTGCTGGCGACGTCGAACGGGTCGAGCGCCGGCTGCGCTCCTTCTCGCAGCGCCTGGAGGAGGTCGAGGAGCAGATCGACGACCTCAGCCGTGAGCTTGGCGCCGTGCGCCGGCAGCTCGCGAAAAAAGAAGGAAAAAAAGAGAAAAAGGCCAAGCCTAACCTTCGAGTTGAGGGTTAGAGTACGGCCGCGGCGGCGGTCCCAGCGAGTATCGCCCCTGTCTCCAGCTCGTCTTCGTCCAGCTGCTCGCCGGCGCGCGTCTCGGTAACGATCAGGACCGCCGCCACCGCTACGCCCAGCTCCGAGCCCCGCGCCAGCAGGGTCGCCGTCTGCATGTCGGCGACGTCGGCGGCAAGGCTCCCGGCCGCGGCTTCGGCGAGGTCGCTGTGCAGGGTGTCCAGGCTGGCGACCGATCCCGACCGGGCCTCGGTGGCGAGGCGAGTGCGCAAGGCGTCGGTGAGCTCGGCGTCGGGGAGGACCGCCTCGCCTTCGCGGCCGCCGGGCCCGCCCCAGGCGTGCGCCTCGTCGACCACCACCCGATCTCCCACCCCGAGCTCTGCGGCGAGTCCGGTGCAGCTGCCGATCCGCACCGCCCGCCGCACTCCCAGCTCGGCCAGATCGGCTAGCACCAGCGCCGCGCTGGGACCGCCCATCCCGGTCGCCTGCACGGTCAGCTCGCGCCCTTCCGGGGTCCGCCCGAAGTAGCCCCAGAGCCCACGGGCGTGGTTGCTCATCTTCGGCTGCTCGAGCAGCTCCTGCGCGAGCAGCAGCGAGCGACCGGGGTCGCCGACCAGGATCGCCTCAGCGGCGACTGAGGCTACGGGGCGCAGGCGCGACGGCATCGTCGGCCGACCATACCCCGGCGGCTCGGGCTCCGCCTCCGGCTCGAGTCGACTGCTCCTGAGTTGGGGAGCCCCCTACTTAAGGGCGCCCTATTTCCTTGGATTAGGCAACCCTAAAAGAATCCGATCCCAGGAGTCCGGATTGCTCTCCGGCGCGGTCTCTCCACTCGGGACAACCGGGCTCCGCGTATTTCCTCCAACCGTCTAAACACAGGCTGGCTGGCCGAATTTACGGTGGCTATCGAATCGCCAAACCCGCGACCGACGCTGCGTGCGCTGCGTCGGGCATAGGAGGAAATCAATGAAAAAGAGGCTCTTGATCGCAGGCCCTGTGGCCGCGATTGCCTCGCTTGTGGTGCCTGGGCTCGCCTTCGGTGCCGAAGCGACCCCAATCCTGGAAACCCCAGAGGCGAGCATCAACGCGATGTGGGTCATCGTCGCCGCCTGCCTGGTCATGTTCATGCAGGCGGGCTTCCTGCTTCTGGAGGTCGGGTTCTCCCGGGCGAAGAACGCAGGAGCCGGGGTCGCCAAGGTCCTGATGAACTTCTCGATCGCCTCGCTCTGTTACTGGGCGTGCGGCTTCGCCTTCGCCTTCGGTGGCTCCGGCGAGATCATCGGCGAACACGGGTTCTTCCTCGACGTCGGCTCTTCGATCGAACAGGCCGGCGAAAGCATCCCGTTCGTCGAAGTTTATTCGATCAGTCCGGCAGCATTCATGTTCTTCCAGTTCGTCTTCTGCGCGGTCTCGCTGGCGATCGTCTGGGGAGCCACGCTGGAGAGGATCAAGTTCAGCGCCTACATCATCTACGCGGTCATCTTCAGCGCCGTGCTGTACCCGATCCTCTCCCACTGGATCTTCGGTGGCGGCTGGCTGCAGGTGAACATCGGGATGCAGGACTTCGCCGGATCCACCGTGGTCCACCTGATCGGCGCGACCGGTGCCTTCGCGGCGCTGCTGTTGCTTGGCCCGCGCATCGGCAAGTACACGAAAGACGGCAAACCAAGGGCGATCCCAGGGCACTCGATGCCGCTGGTCGGCCTCGGTGTGCTGATCCTCTGGCTCGGCTGGTTCGGGTTCAACCCGGGCTCGACCCTGGGGGCGATCGGTGGCCGCTTCGCCGAAGTCGTCGTCGTCACCAACCTCGCCGCCGCGGCCGGTGTGATCGCAGCGGTGACGGTGATGTGGTTGCTCTCGAAAACGATCGACATCGGGATGGCCGGTAACGGCGCAATCGCGGGTCTCGTGGCGATCACCGCTCCATCCGGTTACGTCGAGTACTGGGCGGCGCCGATCATCGGCGCGGTCGCCGGTGTGATCGTCGTCTTCGGCGTGATCGCGATCGAGAAGATCATCGACGACCCGGTCGGGGCAACCTCGGCTCACGGTCTCGCCGGTATCTGGGGCACCCTGTCGTGCGGGATATTCACCTCTCCCCGCCTGGCCGAATTCAACGAAGTCGGTGACCCTGGCCTCTGGTACAGCGGCTCGCTGCACCAGCTCGGCGCCCAGGCGCTGGGCGTCGGAGTCGCGTTCGGATGCGTGTTCGTCGTCTCCTACGGGATCTTCTTCATCCTCAAGAAAACGATCGGCATCCGCGTGACTCCCGAGGAGGAGGACGCCGGCCTCGACATCTCCGAGCACGGGATGTATGGATACCCGGAGCAGTTCATCCCGCAGCCCGAGTACTCGACGGGGCTGCAGTTCGGCAGCGGACTGCCGCCCACGCCGAGTACGCCTCCCACAGCAGCGGCGGCGCCTGTCAATCCGATGTCCACGACCGAGTCCTAGGAGGGCCTGGACGCATGAAAAAGATAGAGGCGTTCATCCGCCACGAGGCGTTCGAGCCGATCCGGGCCGAGTTGCTCGACAGGGGATTCCCGTCCCTGTCGATCCTCGAGGCCAAGGGCTCGGGGCGCCAGAAAGGGATCGTCGAGCGCTACCGCGGCTCGACTCTCACCGTCAACGTCCGGCCGAAGGTCAAGCTGGAGATCGTGGTCGAGGACAAAGACAAGGATGTGGTCGTCGAAACGATCCTCAAACACGCCCGCACGGGCGAGGTCGGCGACGGCAAGATCTTCGTGCTGCCGGTCGAGGAGGCGATTCGCATCCGCACCGGTGAGGACGGACTGGAGGTCCTGCAGTTGCACGAGGAGTCGGAAACGCCCTCCTAGGGCAGACCGGGACACGAGTGCGGTTCACAGCGGGGCGGCCTTCGGCCGCCCCGCTCGTCGTTTATCCACCCCTGCGACTAGCCTCGAAGCTGGAATGGCCGACGAGCGCATATCGCTGAGCGAGGCTGTTCGCCGCTCCGGGGTCCCCGCCTCGACCCTCAAACGCTGGGCGCAGGAGCGAATCGTCCCGGTTCGCCGCGGCCGCTGGACCGCCACCGCGGCGGCCCAGGCAAGGGTCGTGGCGCGGATGCGCGAGCGCGGCTATTCGCTGGAGGACTTGAAAAACGCTGGTCGTGAGGGGCGCCTGGCCTTTGCCTTCGCCGAGGAGCTCTTCTCCGAGGGCGAAGGCGAGGTCACGGTCGAGATGATCGCTCGCGACACCGCCCTCGAGCCGGAGTTGATCGAGCGCATCCTCGCCATCCTCGGCACCCCGAAAGGGCGCCAGGCCCACCTGACGCCGGAGGACGCGGTGGCGCTGCGCCATTGCGCGCGGGTGCTGGCGGCGGGGCTGCCGCTGGTCGCCTTCCTGCAGCTGGTGCGGGTCTACGCCCAGTCGATGCGGCGGATCGCGGACGCCGAGGTGCGCCTCTTCCACCTCTATGTCCATGAGCCGCTGATCCGCGACGGCGTTCCCGAGCTCGAGATGGCCGAGGAGATGGGAGACCTCGCGGCTGACATCCTGCCGCTGGCGGCACCGCTGACCGAGTACCTGCACAACCGCTACCTGCGCTTCTTCATCGAGCAGGAC
>JAWVFL010000032.1:0-3863 GCA_033856195.1 Solirubrobacterales bacterium
CCTCGATATCGGCGCTCACTGGCTTCGCTCTTTGGCGGTCTGCACGATAAGCACCCCCACCAGCACAAGGACACCGCCGAGAATGGTCGAGACAGAAACCGATTCGCCCAGCAACGCGACAGCGGCCGCCAGGGTGACCAACGGCTCCAGGTACAGAAAGGCTGCCACTTGTGAGGCTTCGATGCGTTCCAGCGCTGCGTACCACAGGAGATAGCCGAACCCGGAGCACCCGATACCCAGAAAGACAATGGCGGTCACGGCGGTCGATGACAAGGATCGATACTCCTGCCAACCAGCCGTGCTGACGAAAAAGGGGATCATCATGACCCAGCCGGCAAACATGGCTCCGGCGGTTGCCTTGGCGCTGCCCAGGCGCTTGAGGGTCTTTGGGCCCAGGATGGTATAGATCGCCCACGTCACCGTACTGGCCAGGACCAGCAGGTCCCCTCGGGCGGAAGGGAGGGCGAGGACCCGAGCTGAGAGATCACCTCGCGTGATGACGAGCAGCGCTCCAACCGTCCCGAGCACCAGGCCGAAGACCTTGCGAGGGCCAAAGCGCTCGCCCAGAAAAACCGAGGCCAGTACCGCCGACCAGATCGGGGTCAGGCCGATGAGCCATCCCGTCCGTACCGCAGTCGTCAGGGTAAGCCCGTGAACCTGGATCATCTGATGCAGAAAGATGCCGACGAAGCCCATCAGCGCCAGCATCGGCCACGCATCTCGGGGCGGGAGAAGCGACTCGCGCCTGAGTGCGAGAATCAGGAAGAGGACTGCGGTTCCGAGCGCGAAACGGGTAAAGATCAGCGTGATGGGCGAGACTTCCTGGAGCGCCGCTTTCGTGGCGACAAACGAGAGTCCCCAGAGAATGATCGCGGCAAGGGCGCCAAGTCTTGCGGCGAGCGCGGATCGTTCTGGCGTCACTCGAGTTGCCGGGCAGCCTAGCCCAGCACAACGCGGGTGAGGGTCACGATCTGGCCGGCGTGCCGGGACGAGTGTTCGGCGGCATGGAAGATCAGGCCTAGAGTCGTCGAGGGCATCCGCTTGCGCCCGACCTCTCGCGGCAGGAAAAGACTGTCGGGCGATACAGTCCGCAAATAGTCGATGGCCGCCTCCAAGCCGGCGTTGAATCTCGCCAATAAACGCGCGAGCTCAGGCCGATCCTCATGGACGGTGCGCTCGGCGGCCAGCTCGGCGAGTTGATCGGCGCTGAGCGCCTCGGACCGCGAATACGTCAGCAGCCGGTCGAGGCTACCGGGCAGGTGGGCGAGATGGAATCCAATCGAGGCCGCGCCGCCAGGCCGGGCCCACAGCTGGGCCGGCGTCAGGTGCTCAACGATCAGCAGTACATCTTCTCTAACCTGCTGCAGCGTGTGGGCTGCGGGCTGGAGAAGCGGCTGGATGCCGGTGATCGGCCCGCGGAGCCAGACTTCGGGAGGCAGGGTCATGGGAAAAATCTAACGAAGATGGTCGGTCCTCAGAGCCGGCGCGACGAGGGCCGGCAAGAGTGCCGGCCCCGCCATTTCCGTGCGAATCTACTCCGGCGCCAACATGTCCCCCAACGCGCCCAGCCGCTCGGCCCAAAACTCCTTCATGCGCGCCGACGAGGCGTTATCTGGAAGCTTGCCGTGCTGGATCGCGACCAGGCTCTTCGCGGGCCCTTTGGCCTCGAATCCCACGACGACGGAAGTCCGGTCGGGCCAGGTCATCCGCATCGACTTTCCGCGAGTAGCAGTCCGGATCGTCAGGTTCACCCCCGGAAGCCAACGGGTCCGCACCCGCGCGTTGTGGAAAGCGCCGTACAGCCGCGTAAGCGACACCGGAAACGTCTTGCTCTTGCTGGCTTCGAACGAGCCGTCCCGGCGCTGCCCCACGGCCCGAAGTCCCTTGATGCGCTCGTACCCTACTGTGACTGACTGGGCCCACCAGCCCGGGATCTTGTACTTCTCGTGGACGTACTTCGCTATTTCACCATGAGGCCAGGTGTAGGCCTTCTTGTGGTCGAGCGCCTTGACCCAGCGCTCCCAGCTGCAGCCGGTTCTTTCCTTGATGATCGCGTCGCTCCGGCCGGCGAGCGTGGCATAGTCGGCCGGGGCAGGGACGGGGGCGACAGCAGTTGGACGTTGTTTCCGGAGATGTGCGCGGGCGGTGGTGTAGGATTCGCCCGTCTTCTGCATGCGCCCGCGAACCAGGCGCTTGAAGTCTTTATCGGTAGGCATCGGTGTGGTCCTTTGGGTCAGGCCACAGGCGACACGCCCCCCAGCGACGACGCCCGCGGCGTCCCAAAGGCTCAATCAGACGAATCCGGGAGTGTGCCCCCCTTTGCCTCACGAGGACCCTGGCTGGGGCAGGGCCGACGAGGTTGGGCGCGGATCGTTCGCCCGTGCCCTTATAGTGCGTCCCCCCTTGCGCGGAGGCAAGGGCGGAACCGGCGGCGACTACTGCAATTCCTCCAGCCGTTTCTGTGCGACCTCGATCTTTCCCTGCCAGCGAGACGGCGCGATCGCCAGAAACAGGGTAAGCGATCGCTTCGCCTCCTCACGATTGCCCCGAAGGAGCTCGACCATTCCGGTCCAGAAGGCGACTTCGGCCAGCCGTGGGTTGGCCTCGCCGGCGCGGCTGAGGGCGTCGATCGACAGGTCAAGGTCATTGGCCAGGCCGGCAGTGACGCCGAGATCGAGGAGGAGGCTGGGGTCGTCGGGATTGGCGTTCACCGCATGCTGCCGCTCTGCAATTGCCTCGGCCCATTGCTTGTCCTCCTGGTAGAGGCTGGCCATCCGCACGTGCGCCATGTACACGCCAATGTCCTGCTCCAGCACGGTGCGGAACAGCGCGATGGCATCCTCCTTCTTGCCCTGGGCTTGCAGCAGGATCGCCTTGATGTAGCGGTACTCGTTGGTTCGCAACTCCGTGAAGACGAGCTTCTTGCTGTTCTCGTCCTCGTACCTCTCCTGCTCTTTGAGCAACAGGTCCATCGCCTCGATCGCCTGATCCACCTGGCCGATCCGGGCCGCACACAGCGTCTTGAACCAGTAGACGTTTCGCGGGAGTGGACCGCGGGCGACGACAGCCCATCGCCGCTCCAGCTGTTCGAAGCCCCGGCAGGCTTGCGGGTAGCGCCCGGTGAAGATGTCGTCGTAGGGCTTCTGGAAGAACTCGTAGAGCTCGGGATAGTCGAAGCGCCAGAACCCCTCGTCGCGCGGGGTCACGGCGCCGATGATGCGGAGATCGACGAACGGGTTGATCAAGAAGGCGCGTCGGTACTCCCGGTCCGACTCCTCCACCCGCGCCTTCCACTCCTCCGGGACTTTGTCCCGCTCCTGCCACAGCTTCGGCCGGCGTGCGTAGGGTAGATACGCCAGCGCCAGGTGCGGCTCGGCGTACTTCGGGTCGAGCATCATCGACAGCCTCAGCGACCGCTCCGCCTCCTCGTATCGCTTCTCGTTCCAGTACGCCAGGGCGACGAAGTAATGAGCGATGGCATCGTTCGAATCCCGCGCCGCCGATTCCTCCAGCACCTTGAGGGGGAACGGGACAGGAATCCGCTGCGCGCCCAGGCGAGAAACGCCGAGCAAGCACAGTACGGCCACGAGCGATGACGTCCGGATCATGGCGTCTCTACCTGCAAGGCAAGTGGTGAGGCTGGTCGTTTAGGGGATGTCTGAAGATGGGTCAGCCGTCGCGAGGCCGTCAAGCAAGTGCAAGCGCTTGCAGCGTCCATCTAGCCTGCATGCCCGCAACGCGATAGCTTCGCCAACGATGAGCACAGTCGGCCACACCGCCGCGATCCTGCTGGCCTTCCTCTTTGCCACCGCCTGTGCGCGGGGGTTGCCCCGAGCTGCCGCCTCTTCGACCCTGGACGTGCC
>JAWVFL010000033.1:0-59315 GCA_033856195.1 Solirubrobacterales bacterium
CCCCCCCCCCCCCCCCCCCCCCCCACGACAGGACCCGCGGCCGAGGGGTCTTGTCCCTGATCGTCCCGATGACTCACTTGTCGTCACCCTCATCGACGACCTCGGCGTCGACAACCTCCTCCTCATCGGCAGAGTCGCCGCCCTCGGCAGAACCTCCGTCAGCCGACTGCGCCTGTGCTTCCTCCTGCGCCGCCGCATAGATCTGCTCCGAGACTTTCTGGAACGCTGCCGTCAACGCTTCCGTTTTCGAGTTGATCTCCTCGACGCTCTCGGACGTCAGCGCCTCGCGCACGTCCTTGATCGCCGCCTCGATCGCCTCCTTGTCAGCGGCCTCGACTTTGTCGCCCAGCTCCTCGAGCTGTTTCTCGGACTGGTAGGCGGCGTTCTCGGCGAGATTGCGCGCCTCGGCCAGCTCGCGCTGCTTGCGGTCCTCCTCGGCGTGGGCCTCGGCGTCGGAGACCATGCCCTGGATCTCCTCCTCGGAGAGTCCGGAGCCGGACTGGATCTCGATTTTCTGCTCTTTACCGGTGCCCAGGTCTTTGGCGGTGACGTGGATGATCCCGTTTGGGTCGATGTCGAAGGTGACCTCGATCTGGGGCATGCCGCGCGGCGCCGGCGGGATGCCGGTGAGCTGGAACTTGCCCAGGCTCTTGTTGCCGCCGGCCATCTCGCGCTCGCCCTGCAGGACGTGGATCTCGACCGAGGGCTGGTTGTCGTCGGCGGTCGAGAAGGTCTCCGACTTCCTGGTCGGGATCGTCGTGTTGCGCTCGATCAGTTTCGTCATCACGCCGCCTTTGGTCTCGATCCCGAGGGTCAGCGGGGTGACGTCGAGCAGCAGCACGTCCTTGACGTCGCCGGCCAGGACGCCGGCCTGGATCGCGGCGCCGACGGCGACGACCTCGTCGGGGTTTACGCCCTGGTGCGGGTCCTTGCCTGTCAGCTCCTTGACCCGCTCGCGCACCGCGGGCATCCGGGTCATGCCGCCGACCAGGACGACGTGGTCGACCGCGGCGCCGGCGTCGTCGAGCGCCCGCTTGACCGGGCCGACGATGCGCTCCAGCAGCTCGGCGGTCAGCTCGTTCAGCTTCGAGCGGCTGAGCTTCATGTCGAGGTGCTTGGGTTGGCCCTCGACCGCGGTGATGAAGGGCAGGTTGATCTGCGTCTCCTGCGCCGAGGAGAGCTCGATCTTCGCCTTCTCCGCCGCCTCGTAGAGGCGCTGCAGCGAGTTCTTGTCGGCGGCCAGGTCGACGCCCTGGTCGCGTTTGAACTCGGCGACCAGCCACTCGACGATCGCCTTGTCCCAGTTGTCGCCCCCGAGGTGGTTGTCGCCGGCGGTCGCCTTCACTTCGAAGACGCCGTCGCCGATGTCGAGCACCGAGACGTCGAAGGTGCCGCCCCCGAGGTCGAAGACGAGGATCGTGTGGTCCGCCGTCTCCTTGTCGAGCCCGTAGGCGAGCGAGGCGGCGGTCGGCTCGTTGATGATCCGCTTCACTTCGAGCCCGGCGATTTTGCCGGCGTCCTTGGTCGCCTGGCGCTGGTCGTCGTTGAAATAGGCGGGGACGGTGATCACGGCGCTGTCGACCGTCTCGCCGAGCTTCGCTTCCGCGTCAGCCTTCAGCTTCTGCAGGATCATCGCGCTGATCTCCGGGGGGCTGTACTGCTTGCCGCGCACGTCGACGCGAACGTCGCCGTTGGGGCCGGCCACGACCTTGTAGGGGACGATCGTCTCCTCCTCTTTTACTTCGGCCTCCTTGCGGCCCATGAAGCGCTTGATCGAGAAGATCGTGTTCTCCGGGTTCATCACCGCCTGGCGCTTGGCGACGGTGCCGACGAGGCGGTCGCCGGAGTCGGTGAAGGCGACCACCGACGGGGTCGTGCGCCCGCCCTCGGCGTTCTCCAGTACGGTCGGCTCGCCGCCCTCCAGCACGGCGACGCAGGAGTTGGTCGTGCCCAGGTCGATCCCGATCGTCTTACCCACTATCAAGTACCTCCAGCTCTAGTTCATCTGCCTAAGAAATCTAAGCGCCAGTATGGCAGATTTGTTTGGGGATGCAAATCCGGCGCCTATAGTGGGTTTGCAGTTCGTCAAGCCGGGCACTCGCGAAGGGCGGGCGCCGGGTGGGAGGCGCCTCTACGGAAACCGACTCGCCGGCTGGCGGCGGGTCGCCAACCAAGAGGAGCCAAAGTGAATCGATCTCACGCATCTCGTTTGCCGGCGCTGGTCCTCCTTGTCGCCGCACTCGTCTTCGCCCTGTTGCCGGCGCTGGCTGCGGGCAAGGCGCACGACGACCACGGTCACCACGGCAACGGCCACCACCACGCCAAGCACCATGGCCACGGCCACCACGGCCCCGGCCCCGGCCACGGCAAGGAAGTCCGAGTGATGACCCGCAACCTCTACCTCGGCGCCGACCTTGGCCCGGCTATCGGGACCACAAGCCTTCAGGCTCTCGCCGAAGCAAACGGCGACATCCTCAACGAAGTCACCGCCAACGACTTCCCGACGCGCGCCAAGGGACTGGCGGCGGAGATTCGCGAAAAGCACCCCGACCTGGTCGGCCTGCAAGAGGTTGCTCTCTGGCGTACGGCGCCGCCCAGCATCGCGCCGTTGCAGACGGGGCCGAGCGCGACGACCGTTCGCTACGACTACCTGCGGGAACTGCTCGACCAGCTCAACGCGGGCAAAGGGCCGGACGACTATCGAGTCGTCGTGGTCCAGCAGGAGTTCGACCTCGAGGCGCCGGCTGACGAGAACGGCGAACCGGGCGATGGCCCGGCGGCCCAGGGCATTCCGGATGCGGAGATCAACGGACGCTTGACGATGCGCGACGTGATCCTCGCCCGCACTGGGGGAGGCGTCCATACCTGGAACCCACAGGGCGCCAACTTCAAAACCCTGCTCGCGGTCCCGATCCTGGGCCAGCCGCTGACGATCGCCCGCGGCTGGACGTCGACCGACGCCCAGGTGCGGGGCAGCCACCCGTTCCACTTCGTCAATACGCACCTCGAGGCGTTCCAGCCGGAAGTCCGCGCTGCACAGGCAGGCGAGCTAGTCGCACTCGGCGGCCCGGCGAGCAGCAAACTGCCCGTTGTCCTGCTCGGCGACCTCAACTCCGACGACGACACCGTCGCGGGGGCGGACACGCTGGCCTACGGCGTGCTGCTCAAAGCAGGCTTGGTCGAGCGCAGCACCGCCGATCCGCTCAGCTGCTGCCTCAACTCCAGCCTGCTGGCCGAAGGGGCGGGAGGCAGCGTTGCCGACTTCGACCACCAGGTCGACCACGTGATGACGGCCGACCCTGAAGAAGTGACGCTGGACAGCTCGGCCGTCACCGGCCTGCTGCCGGTCAACGGCTTCTGGAACTCAGACCACGCAGGCCTCTTCAGCGCATTGAGGTTTGCCAACTAAAGGAGCTCAAGCAAAGCCGATCCCGGGAGGGGTGGAACGTCTTGTACTTTTTCGTCGAGGCGAGTGGGCGTCAGCCCGACCACGATCCACCGAAAAAGTTAAGTGGAACCCCTCCCGGGATCGGCGACCGCTAGCCCTCGCCGGCGGTGCGGGCGACGAATTCGGCGACTTCTTTTGCCTGCTCTTTGTTGAGGATGCCGCCCGGCATCCGGCCCGTTGTAGTGCTGCTGTCGACGCCTTTTTCGACCGCGTTGAGGACGCGGCCTTCGGTCGCCTTGATCGTCGAGGCGGCGCTTGGTCCTTCGGGCGGGCCCGAGGGGGCCAGCAGTTCATCTAGGTCGGGCGCGTAGTTGCCGTCGGTGCCGGCGGCGTAGAGCGCATGACAGGTGCCGCAGTTGGTCTGGAAGAGGCTTTGGCCGCTCTTCAGGTCGTCGGGCACCTCTTGGGCTCCTCGTGCGGCGTCGCCGTCCGAGCGGAAGGCGAGCCAGGGGATCAGGACCGCGAGGAAAACCACCAGCAGCCCGAAGACGATGAACGTTTTTTTGCTCATTTGCGCCCGGCACGGTACCAGGGACACATTCGGCGTAGCTCGCACTCGCCGCAGCGCGGTTTCGGCCGGCAGACCTCACGCCCGTGGCGGATCAGATTCATGTGCAGCTCGAATGCATCCTCGGGATCGACGACGGCCAGCATCTCGTCGTGGGCACGCTCGAAGGACGCTTTCAGGGGGAAGAAGCCAAGCCGGCCGCCGACCCGGTGGATGTGCACATCGACGGGGATTTCGGGAATCCCCCAGGTGAACATCAACACGCAGGCCGCCGTTTTGCGTCCCACGCCCGGCAGCGAGACGAGGTAGGCCATCGACTCCCGCGGCGGGGCCGTCTCGGTCCAGCCGAGGTCAGGATGGTCGCCGAGCTGTTCGAGGATCGCCTGGATCCGCGGCGCCTTCTGTTTGCCCAGGCCGCCCGGCCGGATCGCCTCCTCGATCGCGCTGACCGGGGCATCGCGCACTTCCTCCCAGCTCGGGAAGCGCTCGCGCAGGGCGGCGAAGGCACGATCGCGGTTGCGGTCGTTGGTGTGCTGGGAGAGCACCGTCTTGATCAGCTCGGCGATCGGCTGCCCGTGCGGCTCGTTGGCCGGCTGCCCGTACATCTCTCGCAGCCGATCGCGGATCGCCCGGATGCGCCGTTTCGGCGGTCGCTTCCAATCCATGCCGCGGACCCTAGTCAGGCATATGGTTCGGGCGTGGCCGGGGCGATCGAAGAGGGGCGGATACGGGTCGACGGCGTGGGCGTCTTCTACCGGCGAGTCGCCGGCGAGGGGACGCCGACCGTCTACTGCCACGGCAACCCGACTCACAGCGAGGACTGGTTGCCCTTCCTCGAGCGTGGTGGGCCGGCGGTCGCGATCGATATGCCCGGCTGGGGCCGTTCCGATCGTCCCGACCCCGCCCGCTTCGACTACTCGATGTACGGGCTCTCGGTCTTCCTCGAGAAGTGCCTCGACGGCTCGGGATCACGAAGCGCAAGCTCGTCGTCCATGACTGGGGCGGGCTGGCACTGATAGGTGCCCAGCGGCGCGCCGAGCTGATCGAGAAGCTCGTCGTGATCAACGCGGTGCCGCTGCTGCCCGGCTACCGCTGGCACTGGGTAGCCCAGATCTGGCGTCGCCGTGGACTCGGCGAGCTCGCCAACGCGACCACCACCAAGTCCTCGATGGGATTGATCATGCGCCAGGCAAAGGGCGACCGCGGCGCCATGCCCAAGGAGTTCGTCGACGCGACCTGGCGCTACTGGGACAAGGGAACCAGCCAGGCAACCCTCGCGCTCTACCGCCACGCCGACTCAGACCGCCTGGCAGCGGCCGGCAAAGACCTCAGCCGCCTCACTTGCCCCTCCCTAGTCCTCTGGGGAGACCGAGATCCCTACCTCCCCACCAAATTCGCCGCCGCTTACGCCCGAGCCCTCCCAAGCTCAACGCTCCAAGTCGTCCCAGCCGCCGGCCACTGGCCCTGGATCGACGACGCTCGCGTGGTGGACGACGTCTTGGAGTTCGTCCGTTAGTCGAGACGGCAACTCGGACGGGTGGCGCGGGGGTGGGGGGTCGAGGACAGCCCGTGGACGGCCCGCAGGCCCCCCTCCCCCGTGACAGGACCCGTCCGCCGTTTCCGCCCCGTTAACGGGCGAATTACAATTGGCCGTCCGTGTCTCGCGCCCTCGCCCGCATCGGAACCAAGCTGCCCCAGGGCTGGGGCGATGCCGGACGCCAGCTCGGCATCCTCGTCTTGGTCGATGTCGCCTACGAGCTCGTGCGCGGCATCGCCGACGGCCAGCGCGCCGAGGCGATCGCGCACGGCCAGCAGGTGATCGACTTCGAGCGCTCCACGAACTCCCTCTTCGAGCCCAGCCTGCAGGCCTTCTTCCTGCCCGCGCACTGGGTCATCGACATTGCCAATCAGCTCTATCTCAACGCCCAGTTCTCGATCGCGCTGGGCTTCCTGGTCTGGCTCTACCTCTTCCGCAACGAGTCCTACTACTTCGTGCGCAATATGTTCGTCGTCTCGATGGGCTTCGCCCTGGTCGGCTACACGCTCTACCCGACCGCGCCGCCGCGGATGTTCCCCGACCAGGGTTTCGTCGACACGATCACCGACTTCTCCAACGTCGGCCACGATTCGTCGCTGGCCAAGGTCTTCATCAATCCCTATGCGGCGGTGCCGAGCATGCACTGTGCTTTTGCGGCAATGATCGGCTGTACCGGCGTGCGGGTCTGCCGCAACTGGTGGTCGAAGGGCTTCTGGGCAGCCTGGCCGCTGCTGATCGCCTGGGTCGTGATCATTACCGGCAACCACTATTGGATCGACGTCGCGCTCGGCTGGATGGTCGCGGCTGCCTCCGCCCTCGTCGCACAGCGCCTGCTTGCGCGCGCCCGACCCCACGCTTGGTCGTGGCGTTCGGCCACCACCCCGCAGGAGGCCGAGGCGTGACCTGCCGCGGCCTCGCCCGGTAGCCTCACCGCGATGGATTCTTCGGCGCCCCCGAGGGCCCCCGGCGGTCGCCGCAACGGTCGCCAGGCCCGCAACGGCCAGGAGCTGCGCGCCTATGCCCGGGATCGCCTGATCGAGTCGCGGCTGACGCCGAATGCGATCTCAGCTGCCGGCCTGATCGGCAACCTGGTCGCGGCTGTCCTCGTCACCCAGCACCTCTTCTTTCTCGGCGGGATCGCCTTCATCATCGGCTCGGTGATGGACACGCTGGACGGGCGCTACTCGCGCATGTCGGGCAAGGGGACGCTCTTCGGCGCCTTCCTCGACTCGACCCTCGACCGAATCGAGGAGGGGATTG
The DNA here is from genome assembly GCA_033856195.1 of Solirubrobacterales bacterium. Classification (GTDB taxonomy): domain Bacteria; phylum Actinomycetota; class Thermoleophilia; order Solirubrobacterales; family 70-9; genus VRUE01. The sequence continues at coordinate 6,754 of JAWVFL010000033.1, forward strand.
TGCTCGCCGCCGTGGCCGGCTACTTCGCCGCCAACGGCGAGGATTTCGCCGCCGCGATGTGCGTCGTCGCCGTGCTCGGCTCGCTGATGGTCTCCTACACGCGCGCCCGCGCCGAGGCGCTCGGGGTCGAGTGCACGGTGGGGTTGGCGACGCGTCCTGTGCGGGTAGTCATACTCTCCATCGGCTTGGTCTTCGCCAAGGGTGCCGGGCTCGGCGATTTCGAACTGCTGGCGCCCTCCGTCTACCTGATCGCGGCGCTGACCATCGTCACGACGATCCAGCGTGTATGGCACGTCCGAAACCAGCTTTCAAACGAGGCGGCCACCCCGCCTGACCTGTAACCAGTCCCGGGCCCGGGTGTCCCTTGCCACCTAGCCCGATCGAGGAAGGACTTCGAATTACATGAGCGATAGCAACGGAGCAAACGGCAGCAACGGCGCCGCCCGCACGGACGAGAAGGTCCGCGTCGCGATAGTCGGCACCGGCAACTGCGCCAACAGCTTCATCCAGGGCGTCCAGTACTACAAGGACGCCGACCCCACCGAGGAAGTGCCCGGCCTGATGCACGTCGACCTCGGTGGCTACCACGTCGGCGACGTCGAGTTCGTCGCCGCCTTCGACATCGATTCCGAGAAGGTCGGCAAGGACCTCTCCGAGGCGATCTGGTCCGGCCAGAACGACACGATCAAGTTCGCCGATGTGCCCAATCTCGGCGTCAAGGTCGATCGGGGGATGACCCTCGACGGCCTCGGCAAGTACCTCAAGGAGAAGATCACCAAGGCGCCGGGGGAAACCGCAGACGTCGTCGGCATCCTCAAGGAGACCAAGGCGGACGTGCTCGTCTGTTATCTGCCGGTCGGCTCCGAGGACGCGACCAAGTGGTACGTCGAGCAGGCCCTCAAGGCCGGCGTCGGCTTTGTCAACTGCCTGCCGGTCTTCATCGCCCGCGAGGACTACTGGGACAAGCGCTTCAAAGAGGCCGGCCTGCCGATCATCGGCGACGACATCAAGTCCCAGGTTGGGGCGACGATCGTCCATCGCCAGCTGGCCCGTCTCTTCCACGACCGCGGCGTCCGCGTCGAGCGCACCTCGCAGCTCAACGTCGGCGGCAACATGGACTTCTACAACATGCTCGAGCGCGAGCGGCTCGACTCGAAGAAGATCTCCAAGACCAACGCCGTCACCTCGATCATGGGCCACGAGCTGCCTGCCGAGGACGTCCACGTCGGTCCCTCCGACTACGTCGCCTGGCTGACCGACCGCAAGTGGGCGCATATCCGCCTCGAGGGCAAAGCCTTCGGCGACGTGCCGCTCAACGTCGAGCTCAAGCTCGAGGTCTGGGACTCGCCCAACTCGGCCGGTGTCGTGATCGACGCCGTGAGACTCATAAAGCTGGCGCTCGACAACGGCATCGCCGGTCAGCTCGACGGTCCCTCCAGCTACCTGATGAAGTCGCCGCACTCGCAGCGCCCCGACGACGAGGCGCGCGAGCAGACCGAGGAGTTCATCGCGGCCAACACGCGTGGCAAGTCCCGAGCGCCCGCGGCGGCGAAGGCACCCGACGCGGCAACGAAGGCCGAGACCTGAGGTAAGAGCCCGCATCGCGCGGGCTCTTATGCTGCCTGCCTGTGCCGGCTGAGCGCCTCTCGATAGTCCAGGTCACGCCCTACCGGCGTGGCACCGAGAACCCGGTCAATCTCTACATCGAGCGGGTCTCGGCGGAGCTGGAGCGGCGCGGCCACAGCGTGCAGATCGCCGGCGTCGGCGATCAGGTCAAAAAGCTCCTGCGGGCGTCCTCGGCGGACATCGTCCATGTCCATGACCCCTTTGCCCCGCGCGTCTCCTCGACGGCTCTGCGCCACTCCTCTTCGCTCAACGTCGCCACCTTCCACGCGCCGCAAGAGCGCGTGCTCTCAACCCAAGTGGCGCGGCCGCTGGTCGAGATCTTCTTCGGCCGGCTCGACGCCCGCACGGTCAGCTCGCCGCAGACCGGGCTGCTGCTGGAGCGCTACTTCCCGGCGTCCTACGAGCTGGTCGCTCCCGGGGGAGAGGAGCGTGAGTGGTCGCAGGTCGCTGCCGAGCTGGAGGCGATCTACCTGCGCCTGGCGGCCCGCCGTCACGATCCGGGCGGCAACGAGGAGGTGCGACGACGGATCGCCAAGCGGCCGCTGATCGAGGTCGACCTGCACATGCACACCGACCACTCGCCCGACTGCGCGACTCCGGTGGAGGTGCTGCTGGAGACCGCTCGCGACCGCGGCCTCGGCGCGATCGCGATCACCGACCACAACGAGGTCTCCGGGGCACTGGAGGCCCGCAAGATCGCCGCGCAGATGGGCGACATCAAGGTGATCGTGGCCGAGGAGGTGAAGACCGCCGAGCAGGGCGAGGTGATCGGCCTCTTCCTCGAGGAGAGGATCCCGCGCGGGATGACGATGGCGGAGACGATCGCGGCGATCCGCGAGCAGGGGGGGCTCGTCTACGTCCCTCACCCGTTCGACCGCTTCCACTCGGTGCCCGACTACGAGCACCTGCTCGACATCGTCGAGGAGATCGACGTGCTCGAGGTCTTCAACCCGCGGGTGGCGCTGACCGCCTTCAACGAGGAGGCCGAACGCTTTGCCCGCAAGTACCGGATCGTGCCGGGAGCGGGCTCCGACAGCCACGTCGCCCAGGGCCTGGGCAGCGTGCGGGTGCGGATCCACGATTTCGACGGGCCGCAGGAGTTCCTCGAGGCGATGCGCGACGCCGACATCACCCGCAAGCACAAGAACCTCGTCTACGTGCAGGCGCTGAAGCTGCTGCAGACGACCGGGCGGCCGAAGGCGCCAAAACGCAGCGTTCCCGACGCCAAGCCGGTGCGCGGGGGGCGGTCGCGCAAACGCCGTCCCGCGAGCAAGAGCTGATGCAGTCGGGGCGCGCGAGAGGAGCCGAGGCGGGCTCGTCAAAGAGAGCGTCCAGCCCCATGCCCGCCACCGACGACGAGATCAAGGAGAAGTACCTCGAGCGCGCGATCCGCGAGCTCAACCAGCTCACCCACGACCTTCAGTCCTGCCCCCACTGTCCGCGAGGCAAGCTGATGCCGGTGCTCGGCTCCGGCCACCCGCAGGCGGACGTCTTCATGCTCAAGCACGCCCCCGCCGCGGCGGAGATCGAAGAGGGCGTCGCCTTCTACGGCCGTGCAGGCAACGCACTGATGAAGAGCTTCAAGCGGCTCGGCATCGATCCCTTGGTCGTCTACGGGACCCTCTGCGTCAAGTGCCCGATCGCGGAGCCCGATCTCGCCGCCGAAGAGTGCATGCGCCGCGTGATCGAGGAGATGGCGATCGTGCAGCCGAAGATCGTCGTCGTCATGGGTGAGCCGGCCCTACGCGTGCTCAACAACTTCCAAGTCCCGCTCTCGCGCACGATCGAGCCGCGCGAGGGCGAGGTCCAAGCCTTCACCCCCACCGTCGACGCCCTCTACACGCCCGACATCGACGAATCGCTCGACGAAGAAGACGCCAAGGCGCGGTTTTGGCGGTCGTTCAAGATGCTCGGGGAGTGGTACGAGGACCTGCCGCCCTATTGAGGTGGGGGAGGGACCGGGGTGCCCTCCGGCTTGCTGGGGTTTTCGCCTTTAAGTGAGGGGCTCTTGCTGAGTGGTCTGTGCGAAAACCAGGACGCCGCTGCGCTGGAGGGCACCCCGGTCCCTCCTCGATGGCTCAGGGGGCGGCGGACTCGGCTACGGCCAGCATCGGATCGACCTTTGCGCTCGCGAGGCCTCTGACCACGACCGTGTCCAAAGCTGTGTAAGCGGCCAGCTTCTGCTGGGCCTCAGCGGCGTCGACGGCTGCTACTCCTACGGTGCCCTCGGGCTCGCCGAGGCGGTCGAAGTGGTTGCGGTAACCGGGGTGGAGGTCGCGGTAGAAGGACTCCTCCTTAGCCAGGCGCTCAGCGGCGTCGGGACCTACGGCGGTGCGGACGTAGCCGAAGATCGGTGGGGTCGGCCGGCCGGCCTCTTGGGCGCCTGCTTCGACCTTTTCGCGGGCGCCGGCGGCGAACTCGGGGGTCATCCAGTTGAAGAAGGCGCCGTCGAACCTTTCGCCTGCCAGTTCGCACATCTTCGGCCCCATCGCCGCTAGGACGAGGCGGATGCCAGGCAGCTTGTCGCGAAGGTTCGCTTCCTCCTCACGCATCCGGGTTAGCGGCTTCTCGCCGAAGCCAGCACCAACGCCAAGCCAGAGTCGACCCGGATCGAGGCGGAGTCGCTCGATGTCAGCGGCGATAACCGTCGGCCGCGTGCGGTCGAGGGCGATTACAGCGACGCCGAGATCGAGGCCGGGTGCGGCCGCACCAAACTCGGCCAGCGTCTCCAGCCCTTTTGCGCCCGGATGGTCGTTTGACCACATCGATCCGTAGCCAAGCTCCGCGCAGCGCGCTGCCAGTGGCCGCGCCACCTCCGGATCGAGCCCGGCGGCGACTCCGAAGCCTCTGCTTTGCCCCTCGCTCACGGCGAAGAAGCCTATTGCCTGACTTTCGTGCGGAAGCTGTGACGCATTCGTAATCCCGCCTCAACCTCAGACAAAACATTTCTCGCTAGCCTGACATCATCATGGCAATGGCACCGAAATGGACCGAAAGGCGAGTTGAGGATCTGGAAAGAAGGGTCGATCGTGAATTCGCGCGCGTCAACGATTGCATGCACGATCTGCGGCGTGAAATGAGGTCTGAACTCAACCTTCTGAGACGGGAAATGATCGACCTGCGCTTCAAACGAAACACAACGCGCAGCTGCAGTTCTTAGCCCGGTCCAGTCTTCTCCAGCAGCGCCACGCACTCGATGTGCGGGGTCTGGGGGAACATGTCGACCGGCTTGACGCGGCGCAGGGTGTAGCCGGCCTCAACCATCTGGGCGGCGTTTGGCGCCAGCGTGGTCGGGTTGCAGGAGACGTAGACGATCTTCTTCGCCTCGCACTCGAGCACGCGACGGACGATCTTCTGGGAGAGGCCCGCGCGCGGGGGATCGATGACGACGACGTCGGGTTTGCCGGCCTTCTCGATCAGTGGGCGCACTCCGGTGCGGGCGCTGCCGGCCAGGAAGTGGGCGTTGTCGATCTTGTTCTGCTCGGCGTTGCGTTCGGCGTCGGCGATCGCCTCGGGGACTATCTCCAGGCCCCAGACCTCGCCCGCCCGCTTCGCCATCGTCAACCCGATCGTGCCGATGCCGCAGTAGAGGTCGAAGACGCGCTCGCTGCCGTTCAGGTCGGCGTACTCGGCGGCGACCCCGTAGAGCCGCTCGGCCATCTCGGTGTTGGTCTGGAAGAAGGCGCCGTGCGACATCTCCAGCTTTAGGTCAAGGAGCTCCTCGCGCAAACGTTCCTCGCCGAGTGCGCCGGTGGGGCCGTCGGTGCCGCCGGAGTCGCCCTCGATCACGGTGTGCAGGTCGACGGGGGGTTTCGGGAACCGTGCCGCCGAGGTGACCAGGCGGGTCTGGATCTGCCCCGTGCGCCAGCCCTCGCGCACGACCAGGTTGCGCAGCACGCCGGTCCGCTCGCGGGCATCGTAGGCGGGCACGGATTCGAGCCGCGCCCACTCGCGGACGGCGTTGCGCGCCGCGTTGCCGCGCTCGGAGGCGAGCTGACAGTCCTCGACGTCGACGATCAGGTCCCAGCGACCACGCGCGTGGAAGCCGAGGATCGGCTCGCCGTCGCGATCGCCGAAGGAGTACTCGAGCTTGTTGCGGTAGCGCCACTGTTCGGTCGCCGGCTCGATCTCCTCCAGCTCGAAGCCATCGAGGCCGCCGATGCGGCGCAGCGCCTCGTCCACCTGCTCGGCCTTCTGGGCCAGCTGACGCTCATAGGAAAGTCCCTGCCATGGCGCCCCGGGGCAGGGCTCTCCGTCGTGGACGCAGTGGTCGGCAATGCGATCGGCGCCTGGCTGAAGCAGCTCGACCGTTCGGGCCTCGGCGAAGCGCTTCTTCGCTTTGGTGATCTCGACGCGCACGCGGTCGCCGGGCAGGGCGCCGCCGACGAAGACGACCAGCCCGTCGACGCGGGCGACTCCTCGCCCACCAAAGGCGAGCGAGTCGATCTCGACCTCTAGCTGCTCGCCCCGGCGCCGGCGTGCTGCCGGTTTCTCCCCGGTGGCGTGCTCCATCTAGCTCAGTTTCTTGCGTGCGCGCCGGGCGGCCTGCGTCGCCTGTTTGCGCACCGGCTCGGCCCGGCCGCCAACCTCGCGCCGCGCCTGTTTGACCAGCCGTTCGAGCTCCTTCAGCAGCGAATCGGTCTGGCGCCGACCCTTTTTGACCAGTTCGGAGAGCATTTTCTCCGCGTCGCCACGCGTCATCCGGCCACGTTTGACGGCGTCGTCGACGACCTCCTGCAGTCGCTCCCGGCTCAGCGTCACGCTGCGCTCGAGGCTGTCGCGGAACTGCTCGACGCTCTTGTCGAGACCGGTGGTCGACCCGCCGCGCGCCGGTTTTTTCGCTTTCGCTTTTTTGGCTTTGCCCTGTTTTGACGCGGCTTTGGAGGCTGCTTTTTTAGCGGCCGGTTTTTTGGCTCGCGTGCCGGCTTTGGCTTTTTTCGTCGCTTTGCCGGTGGACTGTTTTTTCGCGGCCATTCCGTTTCGCCTCCTGGTCGTTTTTGGCGGTGTTCCCGCCTGACTATCGCACTCCTGCCGGTCTTGCGGCTATCGACTACCCGTTTTGAAACGTGCTTGGACCGGTGCGTGGTCGGAGAGCCGGAGCCGCATGCCGCACTCGGGAAGCTCGCGCCGCTCGGCCGGCCAGGCGGTCGCCGGCTCGACGACGTCGAGATTGCGGGCGAGAAGATGGTCGATCGCATGGGGGTGGGTGGGACCGGTGAGGCCGAAGTGCTCCCGCAGGGCCTCGAAGGCGGCGGCATCGTTACCGGGCCGCAGATTGAGATCGCCACCGAAGAGCAGCGGCGAGTCCCCAGCCCACTCGACCGCCGCCTCAGCCGCCCGCAGTACGTCGACCATGGCGAGGTCCGGTCGGTCGTTGGTCGCGTGCAGGTTGGCAATGCAGAGGTGAGCACCGGCACCGATCGCGATGCGGGTGAATGCCATCGCCCGCCGCTCCGGTCGCCCGCTATGTATCTCGAGCTCCCGCCTCTCCACGATCTCCGCGTTCCGGTGCGCCTTTTGCTCGCCAGGGGTGCATAAAGCGCACCGGAACGATTTGCGCACCAATGTCAGGTTTGAACCGCCCTCGCCGGAGGCGATCAGGTCGGGGTTGTGGCGGGCGATGAAGGTGCGCAGGGCGCTGAGCGAGTTGCGCGAGGTGAGCACGCGATGCGCTTCGGCGTTGCAGGCCTCGGCAAGTGGCACGGCGAAGCGGGGCGGGCACTCCTGCAGCAGTGCGACGTCCCACTCGACGCCGGCGAGCAGCTCGGCGAACTCGTCGACCAGCTCGCGGTTGATCTGCACGTGGGTCTCGTTGCGCTCCTCGATTCGCAGCAGCCGCGAGCGCCAGGTGAAGAGCGCCGGGTCGGGGGGGAAATCGCGACCGTGGAAGAGGTTCCAGCTGACAGCCGTGAATTCCACCGCCGTAGTATCCGCTGCTTGAAGCGTGACTTCCTCACAGGCGAAGAGCTGGGACCTTTCGAGCTCGGCAGGCTGCTCGACCGTGCGGCGGCGCTGAAAGCCGGCCGTGCGGAACGCCTCGGCGCCGAGGCGTTGGCCGGACGCAGCATCGCGCTCGTCTTCGAGAAGCCCTCGACGCGGACGCGGATCTCCTTCGAGGTCGGAGTCGCCGAGCTGGGGGCTACTCCGATCGTCCTGCGCGGCGACGAGCTGCAGCTCTCCCGCGGCGAGTCGATCGGCGACACGGCGCGGGTCCTCTCCCGCTACGTCGACGCGATCGTGATCCGCTCCGGCTCGCATGAGGCCGTCGCCGAGCTGGCCGCCACCGCCGAGGTGCCGGTGGTCAACGCCCTCACCCCGCTCCACCATCCCTGCCAGGCGCTCGCCGACCTGCTCACCCTGCGCGAGCGCCGCGGCGACCTGGCCGGCCTTCGTCTCGCCTACGTCGGCGACGGCAACAACGTCGCTCGCTCGCTCGCTATCGCCGGCGAGCTTGCCGGTGTCGAAGTCGTCGTCGCGGCACCCCCCGGCTACCAGCTCGAGGAAGGCCACGAAGCGAAACTGACCGCCGACCCTCGCGATGCCGCGGCCGGCGCCGACGCGATCTACACCGACGTCTGGGTCAGCATGGGCGACGAGGCGGAGGCGGCCCGCCGGCGCGCCGACCTGGCGCCGTTCCGGGTCGACGACGATCTGCTCGCCGCCGCCAAGGACGACGCGATCGTCCTGCACTGCCTGCCTGCCCACCCGGGTGAGGAGATCACGGCCGACGTGCTCTACGGCGAGCGCTCCGCCGTCTGGGACCAAGCGGAGAACCGCCTCCACGCCCAGAAGGCCCTGCTCGAGATGCTGATCGCCGGCTGAGCGGTGTATCCAGAGCTGAACATCGGCCCGCTCACCCTGCAGACCTTTGGTCTGATGTTCGCGCTCGCCTTCCTCGCCGCGGGCGCGTTGATCGCCAAGCGGCTGAAGGAGATCGGCAAGCCCGTCGACTGGGCCTATGAGATGGGCTTCGCGGCGCTGCTCGGCGGCATCGTCGGCTCGCGCGTCTACTTCATCGTGCAGAACTACAGCAGCGTCAAGCACGACCTGATCGGCAATCTCTTCTCCGGCTCCGGATTGGTCTGGTACGGCGGCGCGATCGGCGGCGCCCTCGCGGTGCTGGCCTGGGCCCGGTACCGCGACTTCCTCGGGCCCGCCCTCTTCGACCTTGCTGCGCCGGCTCTTGCGCTCGGCTACGCGATCGGCCGCTGCGGTTGCCAGCTCTCCGGCGACGGCGACTACGGCAAGCCCTGGGACGGTCCCTGGGCGATGTCGTATCCGGATGGAACCGTGCCGACCGACCGCACCGTCCACCCGACTCCTGTCTACGAGACCCTGGCGATGGGCCTCGGGGCATGGATCCTCTGGCAGCTGCGGGACCGCTTCCGCGCCGGCGTGCTCTTCGCGATCTATCTGATCTACGCCGGGGTTGAGCGCTTCGCGGTCGAGTTCGTGCGCCGCAACAGCGATGCGGCACTTGGACTGACTACGGCCCAGCTCGAGAGCCTGGGGATGATCGCGATCGGGACCGTGTGGATCGTTGCGGTACGGCAGCGACACGGTACGCTTTCGGCGATGGCTTCCACCAAACCGATCCAGCCCCTCGCGGGCTCGTAGCGGTGGCAGCCCAGACGGAAGGCGCGCCGCCCCTGGCGAGCGCCGCCGAGATCTTGAAGCAGGCAACCGAGTCGATCGCCGCCGCTGGCTGTGAGGCGCCGGAATCCGACGCGAAACTGCTGGTCGCGAAAGCGATGGCGATGCGGGTCGAGGACCTCGAGCGCGACGGCACCACGGTGATAACTCCGGAGATCCAGGCGGAGATCGAGCGCTATGTAGCCCGCCGCAAAGAGCGCGAGCCGCTCGAGTACATCCTCGGCAGCTGTCGCTTCCGCGAGATCGAGATCGAGGTCGACGAGCGGGTGCTGATCCCGCGCCGCGAGACCGAGCTGCTCGTTGCCGTCGGCGTCGAGCTGCCCGAAGGCGCCCGCGTGCACGAGGTCGGCACCGGCTCGGGAGCGATCGCGCTTGCCCTGCTCAGCGAGCGGCCCGACTTGCGCGTCACCGCCTCGGACCTCTCGCCGGAAGCCGCCGAAAAAGCGCGTGAGAACGCCCAGCGGCTCGGCATCGCGCTCGAGGTCACAGTGACCCGGGGAATCCCCGACCACGTCGACCAGGTCGATCTGCTGATCGCCAACCTCCCCTACATCACCGAGACCTCTATCGACGAGCGCTCGCCGGAGATCCGCCGTGAGCCGAAGGTCGCAGTGCAGGGGGACGCCACCGCGGGCGACAGCGGCGAGGACGGTCTCGACATCATCCGCGGCCTGATCGAGGAAACGCCAAGCGGTTGGCGGATGGCGCTGGAGCACGACACCCACCACGGGCCGGCGATGCGCGAGTTACTGCGCGACGCCGAGACGCGCACCGACTACCGGGGCGACGAGCGGGTCACGGTCGGCCTGGCGCCATGAGCGACGGAGCACCCGCGAAGGCCGAGCCTTCGCAGGGCTCAACAGAGAGCGTCCGCCGGGAAAAGCTCGAGCGGCTGCGGGCGGAAGGGATCGAGCCCTATCCACGCGCCGGCTTCCCCAACCGGGACAAGATCTCGGCGATCCACGCCGCGCACGATCCGGCGCAGCTCGAGGAGGGCGAGCAGGCGGGGTTCTCCTACCGGATCGCCGGCCGGGTCGTGGGGCGCCGCGGCCACGGCAAGACGATCTTCCTTGACATCCGCGACCTGACTGGCTCAATCCAGGCCTACGCCCGGGTCGACGCCCTGGGCGAGGAGGCCTTCGGCCGGATCGATGCGCTCGACATCGGCGACGCCGTCGGCATCGAGGGTGACCTCTACGTCACCAAGCGCGGGCAGCTGGCGCTGGCGGTGCGCGAGTGCACGATGCTGGGTAAGGCGCTGCGTGACCCGCCTGACCTCTTCCACGGCATCTCCGACCCCGAGGTCCGCTACCGCCAGCGCGAGCTCGACCTGATGGCGAATGAGGACTCGCGGGAGATCTTCGCGATGCGGGCGAAGCTGGTCGCGGCGATCCGCAACTACCTGAACGAGCGCGACTTCGTCGAGGTCGAAACGCCGATCCTGCAGACCCTCGCCGGCGGCGCCGCGGCTCGCCCGTTCGCCACCCACCACCATGCGCTCAACCGCGAGCTGTTCCTGCGCACCGCGACCGAGCTCTACCTGAAGCGGGCGATCGTCGGCGGCTTCGAGAACGTCTACGAGCTGAGCAGGTTCTTCCGCAACGAGGGCATCTCGCCAAAACACAACCCCGAGTTCACGATGCTCGAGTGGTTCCTCAGCTGCGCCGGCTACGAGGGCGTGATGGCCTTCGCCGAGCAGATGCTCTCGACCGTGGTCGAGCAGGTGCTGGGGACGACGGTGGTCGAGCACGGCGGTCGTACGATCGACTTCAAGGCTCCGTGGAAGCGGATCACCCTGCGTGACGCGATCCACGAGGAGACCGGCGTCGACATCCTCACCGCGAGCCGCGAGGAGCTGATCGAGCTGTTGGGGGAGGACGTCGCCCCGGACGCGGACTGGGCCTGGATCGTCGACGGGATCCAGGGCAAGCTGATCGAGCCGAAGCTGGTCCAGCCAACCTTCCTCGTCGACCTGCCGCGCGAACTCTGGCCGACCGTGAAGCCGGTGCCCGAGTATCCAGAGCTGCTGGGCGAGGCGTTCGACGGGGTCGTCGACGGGATGGAGATCATCGGCGGCGGCACCGACACCAACGACGCGGATATGCAGCGCGAGAACTTCGTTCGCCAGCGCCAGCGCCGGCACCCCGAGAGCGAGGAGGCGCCCTATCCAAGCGACGACGAGTTCGTGCGGGCGCTCGAATACGGGTCGTTGCCGGCAGGTGGCTCGGGCATCGGCATCGATCGCCTGACGATGATCCTCGCCGGCGCCGAGAACCTCCGCGACGTGATCCTCTTCCCCTCGATGCGCCAGGCCCAGGAGGGCTAGAACGCCGAGCGGAGGAGGCCGCCGTCTATGGGGATGACCGTTCCAGTTATGTAAGCGGCGCGCTCGGAACAGAGGAAGGCGACGAGGTCGCCGTACTCCTCCGGGCGCCCGAGACGTGCCGCCGGAACCTCCTCCTTCGCGGCCTCTTCGGCGGCGTCGAGCGAGCCGCCGGCGTCGGCAAGCCGCTCGGTGGCGAAGCGGCCGGTGGCGATGGTGTTGACGGTGATCCCGTCGGCGGCGACCTCCCGCGAGAGCGTCTTGAGGAAGCCGACCGCGGCCATGCGGTGCGAGTTGGAGAGGTTGAGTCCCGGGATCGGCTCGCGGGTCGAGCTAGAGCCGACGTTGAGGATCCGACCCCAGCCGCGCTCCCGCATGCCCGGCACAACGGCGCCGGTCAGCACGCGGGGAGCAAGGACGAGCGAGCGGTAGGCCGCCTCCCAGTCGGAGAGCTCATGGTCGAGGGCGGCGCCGAACGGCGGGCCGCCGGTGTTGGCGACGAGGATGCTGAGTGGCCCCAGCTTCGCCTCGACCTCGACAGGCAGATCGGCGAGGCGGTCGAGGTCGGCGGCGTCGGCGACAAACGGCGTCGCTGCCTCGCCGATCTCCGCCTTCGCTTCCTCCAGTTTCTCCGCCGAGCGACTGGCGATCGCGACCTTCGCCCCCTCGCTCGCCAGGGCCGCCGCGATCGCCCGGCCGATGCCGCGGCTGGCGCCCATCACCAGCGCGATGCGTCCCTCCAGCCCGAGGTTCACGCTTCCAGCTTCAGGCCGGTTTCGCGCTCGGAGACCTGCCAGAGCTTGTCGATCGCCCGGTTCATGCCGAGCCGGCGCAGCACCGGCTTGCGTGCCGGCGGTCCGTTGTTGAAGAAAAGTGGCCCGTAGAACTCGCCGCTCTTCGCGCCGGGATCCGTCGCCGCGCGCAGCTGGGAGAGCGCGCCATCGGCGGGGGTCATGCCGACGCGGCGCGCGAGCATCAGGAAGAAGCGCTGGGAGAGTCCACCGTCCGTCTCCTCGACGCTGACCGCTTGCAGCTCGGTGTTGGAGAGGCCGGGATGGGCGACCAGGCTGGCTGTTGATCTTCCGCAATCGCGAAACAGCCGGTGCAGCCCGAGCCCGAAGTGGAAGTTGGCGAGCTTGGCCTGGCCGTAGGCGCGCCATGGCCCGTAGCGGCCATCGAGGTTGGGGTTGTCAGGATCGACCGCCCGGCCCATGTGGTGGGCGGAGCTGGTGACGGTGACGATCCGGGCCGCCGAAGCCTCCAGCAGCGCCGGCAACAGCCGCGCGGTCAGCGCGAAGTGACCGAGGTGGTCGACGCCGAGCTGCATCTCGAAGCCGTCGGCGGTGCGCCGCTCGGGGATGCCCATCACGCCGGCGTTGTTGACGAGCAGGTCGATCGTCTCGTGCCCAGCGAGTATTTGCTCGGCTGCCGCCTTGACAGAGTCAAGCGAGCCGAGGTCCAACTTGACGATCGTCAAGTTGGCGTCGGGCACCGTCGCGCGGATCTGCACCGTCGCCTCCGCGGCTCGCTCCTGGTTGCGTGCCGCCATTACGACGTCGGCGCCGGCCGCCGCCAGCGCTCGCGCCGTCTCCAGGCCGAGTCCTCCGTTGGCGCCGGTGACGACCGCGGTCCGGCCACTCTGATCGGGGATGTCCGCGACTCCCCAGCTCACGACATCGTCCCGTTCGCGTCAGCGTTCATCGGCTCGCAGGCTACCCATGCCGAGATCGATCGCGCAGAGGTAGGCAAAGAGGCCGACCGCGATCAGCGCTCCCAGCCAGTGCTGCCCGATCAGGACGGCGAGCAAGCTGACGACCCCCGCCAGCACGGCCCGCACCAGCGTCGGCGCCGGCTCGAGACCAACGATCCGCGCCGTCAGCCAGGCGCAACCGAGCCAGGCCAGCGGCCCCACAAGCCACCCCCAGCTCTCGAAGAACCCGTGGGAGAAGATCACGCCCAACAGCACCGAGAGCAATGCCACCGCCACCAGCTGCACGACCGCGACCCGCCAGAAGACTTCGAATCTCACGGTCGCCATCTTTCCATCCCGCCGACCGCGCCACCCTCTCGCCTCGCGTGTTCCATAATCAGATCGATGCACTTGGGCGGTTAGCTCAGCTGGGAGAGCACCTGCCTTACAAGCAGGGGGTCGGCGGTTCGAGCCCGTCACCGCCCATAGATGGGGTTGCGCTTGGGGTCCCGATTGCCTATGCCTGGCGTGGCTCAACCAGGAGGGCGCGGCAGACGGCTAGGACATTGCCGTCGGCGCTGAGGACGGCGGCGCCGGCGTGGCGCTTGCGGCCGTCGGTTTCGATTGGCCAGGCCATGATGACGTGCTCTGCGTCGGCGGCAATTGGGGCGAGCCGTCCTCGTCCTCGGCGATCTCGAGCCGGGTGTCGAGCGGAACGGGACTGCGCAGGCTGACCTCGGCGGGTCCGTCGATGCGCCGGGCGAGGATTCCCGACGAGTAGCCGCCATTGCCGCTTTCGAGCGGCCCGTTGAAGCGCTGGGGGATAGAGAGGTCCATGGACTATTCGGGCGTGTTTAACTGTGCAGAATGCCCTGGGTGACTGATCATGCCATCAGGGAAGGAGTTCGCGGCCCCGTCCTTAACATGGATCCATGACAAGGTTCGCTAAATTTACTTGCGGGACAAACGGGAGGGGAAGGCTTATGAAGAAGAGGATCGCTGTTGTAATCGTGCTCGGGCTGCTCGTCGTCGCGGCTACCGCGAACGCGTTCAAAGTGCATCTCGTCATCGGCAACCTCGTGCTCGATGCCGAAGGTGACTTCGCGCCGAAGGCGCTGCCGAAGTTCGTAAACGCTCCGATCACGACACACGGGGGCGGCACCCTCTCGACCAAGACGGGCGAACTCCCCCCGATCCTCGACAAATTCGTGCTCGAATTCGACAAGCACGGTGCTCTCGACACGACCGGGCTTGCCGTCTGCACGAAAGGCAAACTCGTCGCGACTGATGTGGCCGCCGCTCGCAAGGCCTGCGGCCCCGCGCTCGTGGGTCAGGGCTTCGGCAGCGCAGTGGTGGCGCTCCCCGAACAGGGGCCGATCAAGGTCGGCTCGCCGATCACGCTCTTCAACGGCCCGAAGAAGGGTGGCGACGACACGATCATCGCCCACGCCCATATCGACTATCCGGGCCCGACCACCTTCATCGTCCCGATCGTGATCGAAAAGATCCACCGCGGCGTCTTCGGCTATCGCGTCAACGTCGACATCCCGGAGATCGTCAACGGCTATGGCCACCCGATCTCCGGCTCGGCCAAAGTCGGTCAAAAATGGACCTACAAGGGCAAGAAACACAGCTACATCAACGCTCGCTGCGAAACCGGCCACTTCGTCGTGCACGGCGAATTCAGTTTCAAAGGCGGTCCGGAAGACACGCCCGCCCAGGCGGAAGCGGCGAAAAGCGTGTTTAGCGCCAACTTCGTGCTGCCGTGCAAGGTGCGTAACTAGGGGAGGAGTCGATCGGGATGAGAGGGCGTAGAAAGAAGAGTCTCCTCATCCTCGGCTTGCTGGTCGTGGCGGCGCTTGCAATGGCCGTCACGGTCGTCTCCGCGCGCCGCGACAACGACCAGGTGAAACTGCGCGCCGGCGACCTGGTCATCAACGGGCGCGGTGGCTTCAGACCCGAAACGCTGCCGAAGTACCACGACGCGCCGATCCTCATCTACGGCGGCGGTAAGCTCTCCACGATCAGCGGCGAGATTCCTCCGATCTTGGAAAAACTGGCGTTCGAACTGGACCGCCACGGTCATCCCGACACGACCGGCCTGGAAGTCTGCACCTCCGGGAAGCTCCAGGCCACCACCGTGGCCGCGGCCCGCAAGGCCTGTCCAGATGCGATCGTCGGCAAGGGCTTCGGCACCGCCGTGGTGACCTTTCCCGAACAGGCGCCGATCCCGGTCTCCTCGCCGCTGACGATCTTCAACGGCCCCGAGGTCCACGGCGACCCCAGCATCCTCGGCCACTTCTACACAACCGTGCCGGTGGCCACCGCCTTCATCGTCCCCGCCGTGATCGAAACCATCCACAAGGGGATCTACGGCTATCGCGTAGCGGCGAGAATCCCGAAAATCGCCGGCGGCTACGGGCACCCGATCTCGGGGCGCCTGAAGTTCGATCGCAAATGGACCTACAAGGGCAAGAAGCACAGCTACGTCAACGCCCGCTGCGAAACGGGTCGGCTCCAGGCCCGCGGCGAATTCACCTTCGACGACGGCACTTTCCTCACTGGGACCTTCTTCCGGCCCTGCAAAGTCCTGCCGGGTAGCGGCTAGAAGAAAGATCGCCCGCGGGCGCCACTCTTCCTTGCCTGGCTCACGCTCCGGCGTGCAGCTGCGGCGTCGGGGTGCCGCCGCGCTGGCGCTCGGTCTTGCTGACCACGTCGAAGAAGACGTCGTTGCGGCCGCGCCGCATCTTGCGCGGGAAGAAGTGGCGGGCGCGGCGATGGGCGGCGGTCATCGCGCGGAAGGTCGTCTCGTGGGCGCGACTCCAGGGGATGCCGAAGATCTCCCGCACGCGCGGTGGCAGGGTGCCCTTGATGATGTGGCTCTGGGCGACGATGTTGCCGCGTGCCGCCGCCGGCACCGGCTGCTCGAAGGCGACCAGCGGGGCCATTTCGAGCCCGTGGGCGGTCGCCTGCAGGTTCGGTGAGGCGAGCCGCTCCCGCCACCAGGCGCTGAACTCGCGGTAGCTGCCGGGGACCTCGCCGCGGGGCAGGCCGAAGAGCTCGCCGAAGCGGACGTAGTCCTGCCAGAGGCCCTCGCACTCGTCCTCGCTCAGCGGCCGCACCATTGCCTCGTACATCGCGTGGCCGGAGTCGGCGATGACGGCCAGCGTCCACAGCATCAACTCCGGATCGAAGGCGGAATAAGCAGCACCGGCAGGGTGGCCGCCCGCGGCTTCGGGCAGCGTTCCCTTGACGCGCTCGTGCAGCTTGTGGACTACCGCCAGCGCCTTGTCGGCTTCCTCGCGGGTGCCGAGCAGGATCGTCTCCTGGATCTTGGCGGTGCGAGCGAGGCGCTGGAAGGGACGGTCGGCCGAGCGCGTGCTCAGCATCGTGCCGGTATAGGTGAGCGGCTCCAAGGCGCCGATCAAGAGCGCCCGCTGCCCGTAGAGCAAGCCGACCGAGCGCTCGCCGTGCACCATCCGCGCGATCGAGCGGCCAGGCGGGAAGTAGTGGGAATCCGTATCGGGTCGGTGGGCCATCGGCGCCGAAATGCTACTTCGGCTCCGGAGCCTCCGAGGAAAGCGTCGCCACCGCGCGCTCCAGCATCCCCGAGCGCGAGGGAGTGTGCAGGTCGTGGGCGGCGAAGATCTCATCGAGGTCCTCGCGGGTCAGCGTCTCGCGCTCGAGCGCGTTGGCGGCAAGGTTGTCTAGGCATTCGCGGTTGGCCGCCAGCAAGGTGCGGGCCCGCCGGTGCGCTTCGCGGGCGAGGACCATCGTCGCCCGGTCGACGTCGCGCCGGGTCGCGTCGGAGACCGCGTAGTCGCCGGTGGGCAGCGCGATCGGCGGGGCGCCGTCGGCGTCGATCGCCACCCCCATGCCGAATTCGGCGGCCATCTGCTTGCAGACGGCGTGCACGCGGGAAAGGTCGTCAGCAGCGCCCGAGTAGGAGTCGCCCAGCACCTCTTCCTCTGCCGCGCGGCCGCCCAGCAGGGTGACGACCTCGTCGAGCAGCTCGTCGCGCGACTTCAGATAGGTGTCCTCCTGCGGCGAGTGGCCGACGAAGCCAAGCGCCGGACCGCGCGGGACGATGCTGAGGATCTCCGGCGGGTCGAGGCCGAGCAGCCGCCGGCAAAGCGCGTGGCCGGCCTCGTGGTAGGCGACGATGCGGCGCTCTTTCTGGTTCAGGCGCCGTGCCTGCTGGGAGCCGACCGACTGGCGCAGCAGCGCCTCGTCGAGGTCCTCGCGCGCCGTCGCCTTGCGCCCGGCACGGCCGGCGATGATCGCCGCCTCGTTGAGCGAGTTGGCGAGCTGTGCCCCCGTCATGCCGGTGGTCTTGCGGGCGACGTCGGTCAGGTCGAGATCGTCGGCGAGCGGCTTGCCTTTGGCGTGGGCGCGCAGGATCGCCTCGCGCCCGTCGCGGTCCGGCGGTGAGACCAGCACCTGGCGGTCGAAGCGGCCCGGCCGCAGCAGCGCCTTGTCGAGCTTGTCGACGTAGTTGGAGGCGGCAATGACGATCACCGTGCCGGGATCGCGCTCGAAACCGTCGAGCTCGACCAGCAGCTGATTGAGCGCCTGCTCGCGCTCACTAGAGCCACCATCGCCGCCTCCACCACTGCGTGCTCCACCGACCGCATCGAGCTCGTCGATGAAGATCACCGCGCGCCCGGACTTGCGCGCCTCCTTGAACAGCCGCCTGATGCGGGCGGCACCCCTCCCGACAAACATCTCCACGAAGCTCGATCCCGACGCGGCGAAGAAGTCGACGCCGGCCTGCGCGGCCACTGCCCGCGCCAGCATCGTCTTGCCGGTCCCTGGAGGGCCGAAGAGCAGCACCCCGCGGGGGGGCTGGGCGCCGAGGGCGGCGAAGCGCTTGGGATCGCGCAGCCACTCGGCAACGTCCATCAGCTCGTCCTTGGCCGCGTCGACGCCCTGAACGTCATCCCAGAGCACGGGCGTCGTCTTGTTCGCCTTCACCGTCTCCGGCTTGGTCGTGCCCATCGTCGTCCGCATCAGCTTGAAGAAGACGAAGAGCAGCATCGCCATGAAGACGACCCCGAAGACCGGGTACCAGTCGAAAGCGAATTCCTGAATTTCGGTTGCTGTCACCGCTTGAAGCAGGGGCACGGCTCTCCCTCGTCCGTTTTTCGGCCTTCCTCAGAACTAACGATGGAGTGTGGGCACAAAGCGCACGCACTCCAATCGCACATGTGTCCAGACGGTGCCCGGGGGCTAAAGGTCGCGCGGGGCGACGACGCCGCTTTGCAGCGCCCGCTCGATCAGGGCGACGCGCTTGCGGTTCTGCGGCAGGTCCTCGAGTTCGAGCTTCTCGAAGAGCGCTCGCATGTGGGTCTTGACCGCGTCGACGCTGAGGTGGAGCTCCTCGGCGATCGCCTGGTTGGTCGGCGGCGTGGCGAAGGCGGAGCCGTCCTTGAAGGGACGACAGAGGGCAAGCAGGATGCGGCGCTGCCCGGGGGAGATCGTCGCCGCTGCGGGCATCTCGGTGGCGACGACGGTCGCTTCCGGGGTGGACTCGCCGGGCCGGCGGAAGAGCACGGTGGTGCGGCCGAAGCGCAGGGTGTCGCCGTCGCGCAGGCGGCGGCGGCCATGCACGCGCTCCTCGCCGACGAAGGAGCCGTTGCGAGAGAGGCCGTCATCGAGCAGCGTGCACTCGCCGGCGACGACCTCGATCTGGGCGTGCAGGGCCGAGACCTCGTCGTCCCAGTCGATGCGCAGCCCGGCGGCCTCGCCGCGGCCGACCCAGAGCTCGGCGATGCCGCCCTCGATCGTGACGATCCGCTGCTCGCCTTCGCCGTCGCGGAGGACGAGGAAGGGCCGCCCGTCTCGTTCAGCCTCGATCTGGGCCTTGAGCTCGGCGGCACTCGTTTGGCGTGGCTCTGCGCTCACAGGGGCTGATCCTAAGACCACTGCCCACCCGCTCCGCTGTGCGTTTGCCGCGTTTATCCGGTGCAAAGGCACAGCGGAGGAACGTCCGTTTGCTCCGCTGTGCCATCACCTCGCCATGCATGGAAAAGGAACAGCGGAGGGGTGAGGGGGTTCACCCCTGGGGGTTCTGGGCGGGACGGCTGGCGCGGGCGAAGCTGTCTCCACAAGGCATTCACCGCCAAAACAGACCAAAGGAGACTCAAATGACACGCAAGAGCAACGCCCAGAAGATCGCCCGCCGCACCGGCCTCGTTGCCGCCGTCGCCAGCCTCGCGCTCGCCGTCGCGCCGGCCGCCGGCATGGCCAAGGCCCCGGTCAAGTTCGGCGCCAAGCTCAACTCGACCGTCCAGCCCTCGAACTCGCTGCCCGGTCTCACCTGCAACGGGCCCGAAACCGCTCTCGAACCCTGCACGATGGTCCTCAACGAAGCCTACGGGCGCCCCGACGGCGGCGAGTTCGCCCCGAAGACCGGGACGATCAAGAAGATCCGGCTGATCGCCGGCGGTCCTGGCAGCTTCCGGCTGATGGCCGTCAAGAAGATCAACGGCACCGACGCCATCGCCAAGCGGTACGGGCAGAGGATCAGCTACACGGGCCAGGTCGAATCGGCCGAAGAAGAAGGCGACTACCGAGTCGAGTCCTTCCCGGTCGAGATGAAGATCAAGAAGGGCGAGCAACTTGCCCTGCGCGGCAGCATCACCTCGATGATCCGCTGCTCCTCGGGCGGCGACAACACGCTCATCTACACCCCGCCGCTCTTCCTCGGCGGATCGTTCACCCCCGCCACCAACACCGACGGCTGCTGGCTGCTGATGGAAGCAATGATCCGCTAGCCCCGCCGCCCCCTTGCGCACGAGGCCCGCTTCGGCGGGCCTCGTTGCGTTTCCGACTTCCCACCACATCAGAGTGTGGTCAATGTCGGATGCGCTAGCTGCGTTCGACCTGGGAGCCGCCGACGATCGCCTCGGTGCCGTCGTCGGCGAAGACGATCCAGGCCTTGTTGCCGCCGTCGTAGTCGGGCGCCCAGAGCTTCAGCGTCGCCGGCCGGCCCCAAACGGTCACGTCCTCGGCGCCGGTCTCCTCCTCGCCGCGCCAGATCCGCACGAAGGGGTTGCCCTCGCGCTCCTCGCCGATCGTCGTCGGCTCGCGATGGCCGGGGTGGACGACGGTTTCGGGCGGCAGCTCCATCAGCCGCATCACCGAGGACTTGAGGTCGTCGAAGCCGCTCGCGCCCGGCGCCATCGTGCCGCCGACCATGCCCTTGAAGAGGACGTCGGCGGTGAAGATGTCGGTGCCGTTGACGAGGAAGGCGACGTGGCCGGCGGCGTGGCCCGGCGTCAGCAGCGCCTCGATCTCCAGGCCTCCGGTGCTGAGCTTCTCGCCGTCTCCGAGGGTCTGCGCGATCTCCTCGTCGATTTCGGCCGCGGCCTCGGCGTGGGCGACCATCGGCACGCCGCCGAGCCGCTTGCGAGCCTCAGCCAGCCCGGCGATGTGATCGAGGTGCGGGTGCGTGATCAGGATGTGAGTGATCTCGATCCCGTCCCGCTCCGCCCGCTCGAGCAGGGGGCCGAGGTCGTCGTTGCCGTCGATCAGCACGCCGGTCCCGCCGGCTTCGTCGGCGACCAGGTAGGCGTTGGACAGCCACTGCGGGTTCTCGGTTCTCTCGACGATCACTCACGTCTCCTTCCGGTAGAGCTCGTTTCGGAACTCTCCCAGACTCAGCGCGCGACCGAGACCGAGCTGCCCTGGAGCAGGGTCGCGGCGATCAGCTCCGGATCGTCCCAGGTCGGCGTGTGCCCGACGCCGGGCAGGACGAGGAAGCGGGCGCCCGCCGGCCGCCGCTCGGGCCGCGGCGGGGCGACGAGCTGGTCGAGCTCCCCCCAGGCCAGCGTCACCGGCAGGTCCGGGTAGTCCGTTGGGTCGAAGACATGGGTGCGCATCGCCCGGTTGGCGCCGTCGTAGCCGTTGGCGTCGATCCAGCCGAGGACCAGCTTGCGGCCCGCCGCGGGGGGAACGCGATCGGGGTGGGCGGCGAAGGTGGCAAGGGCCCGCTCGCGCAGCCGCCGGTTGCGCAGGGCGAGTGAGACGAGTGGGCGCAGGCGACGGGCCCAGATGCGCGGGTTGCTGCGGCGCTCGCCGATCGGCGAGCGCCAGAGGCCGGCGGGCGAGATCGCGGTGACCGAGGCCGCCCATCCTGCTCGTCCCATCTCCAGCGCGACCCAGGCGCCCAGCGAGTTGCCGGCGACGTGGGGGCGCTCGATCCCGAGCTTGAGGCAGCGCTCGTGGACGGCCGCGGCGAGGTTGGCGGCGCTTGGCTCGACGTGCGCGGCGAGGGCCGGCGTCTCGCCGAAGCCGGGCAGGTCGATCGCGACCGGTGCGCGCTCGGCCTCGAGCAAATCGATCACCGGGCTCCAGATCTCCTTCGAGCCGCCGAGACCGTGGAGCAGCAGCAGCGGCTCGCGCCGCTCCTCGCTCACCGCCACCTCGGCTTGGCGAGGAGCAGCTGCACCTCGCCGATCCGCCGCTCGCGGAAGCCCGCCTCCGAGGAGCAGAGGTAGAACTCCCAGAGGCGGCGGAAGCGCTCGTCGTAGCCGCGGGCGCGCAGGCGCTCCCAGGCGCCGAGAAAGCGCCGGCGGCAGTTGGCAAGAGTAGGTGGATAGTGAGCGGTGATGTCGTCCATCCATACCTCACGCATGTCGGTGACGCGAGCGAGGCAGTCGGCGATCAGCTGCTTGGAGGGCAGACAGCCGCCCGGGAAGACGTGGGTGTTGGCGAAGCCGCGGGCGCCCTTCTCGGCCTCGTAGAGGCGGTCGTCGATCGTGATCGCCTGCAGCAGCATCAGCCCGTCGGCGCTGAGCAGCTCGCTGCAGCGGCCGAAGTACTCGTCGAGTATCGCCAGCCGACGGCCTCGATCGCTGGTCCCCTCGCGGGGGAAGTAGGCGCAGGAGTAGAGCATCCGCTCGTCGAGGAAGGCGGCGAAGAGGTCGTTGCCGAGGTCGTAGTGGCGGCGATGTGCTTCCTCGCCTTGGCGCGAGCGTTGTCGGGGACGAGGCTGTGGACCCGGGTGGCCCAGCCCTCGCGGCCTGGCGACGCCGCCGCGCAGGCCACACGGCGCAGCGCCCGGGAGACGGCGGTGCGGGCGAGCCGATTCCTCATGGCAGCCTGGACCACGACTATGTCTACCCGCTCGGCCACGGCGCCGAAGCAGCAGTTGAAGCGCATGTCCCGTCGAATGACGGCGAAATCGTAATCTCCGTTGCCTGGCCCCGCGTACGCTCTCCTCGATCGGGCGAGTTCGCCAAACTCGGTCCCGCGGGCACCCCTGTCACCCATTCCCAGTTTCGGTACGCGAATGGTATGGCGGATCCTTTGCCCGCAGCCAAACGGTCGCTACCGTGTTCCCAGTTGACGTGAAGACAAGCTTGTTTGCGGCGCCAGGGATCCGCCTAGTTCTCTTCGCGATCTCCGCTCTGATGGCGCTCCTCGCGTACATGCCAGCCTCTGCCTGCGCAATTCCCGGTGGAACCGGGGAAACCAGCGAGCCGTCCGGGGTCGGAGCTCCCACCGGCGGTACGCCGTTCGACCGCCAGGGCATGTGGATCTGGTACGTCGAGCGCTCCGAGGGCGGCGACATCGGCCGCATCGTCGCCCGGGCCAACCGCTCCGGGATCGGCACGCTCTACATCAAGTCCGGCGACGGCGGCCATTACTGGAGCCAGTTCAGCTCGGGCCTGGTCGATGGGCTCCACGCCGGCGGACTCGACGTCTGCGCCTGGCAGTTCGTCTACGGCGACAGCCCTGTCGCCGAGGCAAAGATCGGCGCGGCAGCGGTGCGCCGCGGCGCCGATTGCCTGGTGATCGACGCCGAGGGCCAGTACGAGGGCCGCTACGCCTCGGCCGAACGCTACGTCCGCGCCCTGCGCGCCCGCATCGGCGCCGGCTTCCCGCTCTCGCTCGCCGGCTTCCCCTACGTCGACTACCACCCGTCCTTCCCCTATTCCGTCTTCTTCGGTCCCGAAGGGGCGACCTTCAATCAGCCGCAGATGTACTGGAAGGCGATTGGCACCTCGGTGCGCGGCGTCTACGAGCACACCTACCTCTTCAACCGGCTCTGGGGCCACCCGGTCTACCCGATCGGCCAGACCTACGGCAATCCCGGGAGCGGCGAGATCCTGCGCTTCCGCCGCTTCGCTGCCAGCTACGGCGGCCTCGCCCCGAGCTGGTGGGACTGGCAGGAGACCAACACAGCCGGCTGGGGCTCCCTGGGCTCGACCGCGAACGATCCGCTCGTCGGCTACCGCCCGATCGTCGACCACCCTCTGCTCAAGCGCGGCAGCCGCGGAGACCTCGTCGTCTGGGCGCAGGAGCACCTGGTCGGCTCCGGCCAGACGCAGCTTCCCATCACCGGCCTCTTCGGCAAGCAGACCTACTCGGCGGTGCGCTCCTTCCAGGTCTCGCACGGCCTGCCCGCCGATGGTGCGATCGGCACCACCACCTGGGGCTCGCTGCTCAGCGTCGAACCGGCGCGGCCGCGCTGGGCCGCACGACGGTTGCGGAGCCGCCGTGGCGCCGCCGCCAGCCGGGTGCTCCCGGCCCGCCGCCCGCTCTCGGCCTCACTTCCCGCACACACCTACGAGATAAGGCCGGGTCCAGCTCCGTGAGCCGGCGCCCGGCGGGGGCGCTTGCGGGCATAGCCATGACCTTGCTTCTCCTGGCGGTTCCGGGAGGGGCCGTCGCCAAGCGTCCCAGCCAGGGCGTCTCGCTCGAGGTGCCGCAGCCCGCGGTACCGATGCACGACGTCGTGTTGGGCGAGCCTGGCGCTGCGGCGGCGCGGATATCGGCATCCGCGTCGTCGCAGCGCTACTCGATCGACGACGGCAGCGGCGCCACGATCGCCGTCTCCGTCACCCAGGCCTGCTTGGAAACCTGCAACGTGACCGACCCGCGGCGGGTCGCCAGCTTCATCGGCACGCTGATCCACGGCGACGAGGTCGACCTGGTCACGGTCCAGCTCGACACCGAATTCCAGCTCGGCTTCGACTGCGGCTTCGGCGCCGAGGCCTGCTACTTCACAGGCGAGAACAAGATCGTCATCGGCGGCTATGAGGAAGCCGACGGCGACGGGGCGACCTTCGACTTCGTCCTCGCCCACGAGTACGGCCACCACGTCGCCCAGCACCGCGAAATGCCGGCGCCCTTCGACAGCGCGATCGACTGGGGCCCGGAGCGCTGGGCCAGCCTCGAGGGCGTCTGCCAGGGAGAGCGGCACGGTCGTTTTTACCCTGGCGACGAGGGCACCCACTACTTCGAGGATCCGGGTGAGGCCTTCGCCGAGGCCTTTGCCCACTACCGCTTCCCGGACCTGCCGGTCACCTGGCGCTACAGCCCGGCCCTGCGGCCGAACGCCGCCGCGTTCCGCGCGATCCGCGAAGACACGCTTGCGCCCTGGCAGGGGCGGACCAGCTTCACGCTGTCCGGGCGCGTTCCGGCCAGGGGGGAGGGCGCAGCCGTCGAGTCCCTGCGTACGCCGCTCGACGGATTGGTCAGCCTGCGCCCAAGCAGCCTGCGCAGGCACGGCTACGAACTGGCCCTTCGTAGCCGTGCCGGCAGGCTTCTACGCAGCTCCCGCAACGGCCTCAACCCCGCCCACCAGCTCGATTACACCGTCTGCGGCGAACACCACCTCCGCCTAGTCATCCGCTCGACCCACCGCCAAGGAGGACCCTTCCGCCTCCGAATCCAGCGACCCTGAAATACTTCCCCCTGGGCGGCCATCCGCCCATCCCTTGGGGGCGTAGCTCAGCTGGTTAGAGCGCCGGCCTGTCACGCCGGAGGTCGCGGGTTCGAGTCCCGTCGCTCCCGTATCTCGAAGTGTCTGCGTCGTCGTTCGCCGTCAGTCCCGGCGGCCGGGGACCAAGAAGGCGACGAAGCTGATTGGCAGGCGCCGGCGGTCCTCCTGGGGAATATCCTCGTAGTGGCGGACCCAGAGTCGAAAGAACTCGGTGGCGTCAATGAGGCGAATGTGGCGGGCCTCGTTGCGGGCCTCGGTTTCGGCGTCGGAGGTGAAGCCTCCAAGGGTGATGAAGAGACCGATGTCGCCCTCCTTGAGGACTGAGTAGAAGGCGCGCAGGGTGGTGGCGCTCGTTTTTTTCTGCTCGCGCTTTACCTGGACCTTGACGCGGGGTCCTCGAGTGCCGATGGGATCGCTGAGGGCGACGATGTCGACTCCCTGGTCTTTGCCGGCTGAGGCGATCCAGTTGACGTGGTAGCCCATGCCGCGCAGCAGGCCGGCGACCAGGCGTTGGAAGTCATAGGGATCCATCTGGTGAAGAACCTCACGGACCTCCTCCCAGGACGCCTCTTCGGCACGCTCCAGGGTCACTGAGGTTGCCGAGAGTTCCTCTTCGACCTCTTCGAGTTGCTCGTCTTCCTCTTTCGGGGGTTGGGCTTCCTCCCAGGCGCGGTAGAGCTTCTGCGCCTCGACGAGAAATTGCTCTGGGTCCGAAATTGTTTTGTGGGCCAGCAGGCCATCCTCGGTGGGCGACCAAACTCCCGCTTCCTTGACCATCCAGCCGGCCTTGACGGCATTGATCGTGACGAACCGAACTGTCTTCTCAAACCTGCGTACGTCAGAGCCTGGATAGTTCGCGGCCTCGAACTCGGTCATCCCCAGTCGTTTCTCGACTTCCGCCAAAGCGTCGCGTGCCTTGATGCCTTCGGGGTGATCGGCCAATACGTCGAAGACCGAGCGCAGCAGTTCCCCTCGCCTTTTCCGATCCAAGCCCGCCATGCCATCCCCTCCGATTGGCCAAGACTACGTTCGCCTGGCGATATATATCGCCTTGGTGTGGATCGAAGGGTCGAGGGGTTGCCCCGGGATTCCGTCGAGGCCGTGTCCGTAGACGGCTAGACAGTCCAAGCCGGCCCGATCCAGAGCGAGGAGGACCTCCGGCTCGGGGAAGTGCCGCTGGAGGTGGACGGATTCCTTCGCCTGGTCATCGGCGTTATCGCGGTCGAGGGCCTCTACTTCAAGGCGCGATTCGCACAATGAACCGGCTGGTAGATCCGCCGAACCCCGACCGCGCCAGATGAAGCGTTGGGTTCCGTGCTCGACCACTGAGGTCCCCGCGTAAAAGGATCGGTAGACAAGCAGCTCGTTCACGTCGAACAAGAGCAGCCCGGAGCCGGTGAGGTTGTCGCGCATCCCGCGGAGGGCTTCCTCGAGTTCGTCTGTGCTCAGCAGGTAGTTGATCGCGTCGTCGAGCGCCCAGACGAGATCGAATTCGCCGAGCTTCGGCAGCTCGCGCATGTCGGCGACTGAAAGCTCGGCCGAGTCGTTGGCCTTCTCCTCGGCCAGGGCCAGCATTGCGGGGGAGATATCGCAGCCGTTGACCCGCCAGCCACGCACCAGCATCGGCAGGAAGCTCTTTCCGGTTCCGCAGGCAACGTCGAGTAGGCGTCGTCCGCTGAGACCCTGGTCTTCAAGGATCTTCAGTAGATCGGCCAGCCAGCCGTCGTGGTCGTAGTGCGCCGTAAAGTCGTCGTAGACGGGGGCCATCGCCTCGTAGGCATGCAGCGCGCTCCCCCTCTGCGTCCCGGCAACGGCCATAGTCGAAAGACCCGCAATTACTCAAAACTGTTTCGGCATTTGGCTTCCACAGTCACTTTGGGCAGGACTTGGCGCTCGTCAGCTCCGCCAAGTCCTGCCCCGAATCCTCATCGGGTCTTGAAGCTGGACAGCAGCGGGGCGACTATCGGACACGGCTTGATCGTCATCGCGCTTACCCCCTTCCTATTGCTCGAAGACTCCCTGATTACTTAAATAAGATTAAAGCAATCAGAAAGAATACGAGCCAGAAAGCGCGTTTGCAGCTAATTTTCTCTGTCAAACCAACCAGCCCGTACCAATGAGACTTGGATGAAGCGCTGTACGGGGCCAGAGAGGAGCGGGGGCGTGGCCGCAAGACAAAAGGCGAGCAACAGGCCAGCGGATAAGAGGCCGAAGAAGAAGGCGAGGGAGAAGAAACTCACCCTTCAAATGAGGCTCATCAAGGCGTTGGCCCATCCCACGCGGGTCGCGATCCTTGACCTCATGAACGCCGGCGAGTGGAGTCCCAACGAACTCAAGGGGGCGCTCGGCGAGGGACTGAGCCAGGTCAGCTACCACGTCAAAGTCCTCAGGGACCTGGAAATGATCCAGTTGACGAGAACCGAGCCGCGCCGGGGAGCCGTGGAGCACTTCTATAGGGCCATCGAGAGAGCCTTTGTCCCTTCGGGGATTGCGAGCGACATCCCGAAGGTGGCGCAGCGCATCATCGGAAACGGCATCTTGGAGAACATCGGCGCCGACGTTGGCGCTTCGCTCGAGTCAGGCCGGTTCTACGAGCGGGACGATTGGCACGTCGGTTGGGTTCCCACCGACCTCGATGAGCAGGGCTGCCAGGACGCCGAGAAGCTGGCCGACAGGTTCATCGAAGACTTCCTCAAAATCGAGGCGGAATCGGTCAACCGACGCGCCAAGAGCAAGGATGGCGGCGAGCACATATTGACCAGCGCCGTCCTCTTAGTGTTCGGCTCCAGGGACGGCAAGATGGCGAATATGCCGGCGTGGAGGAGCGGTAAGCAAAAACCATAGGGTGGAGCGAGCCCGTCCCGCCCTCTCAGTTTCGCGGCGCGTAGCGGTGGTGCAGGACGAGAGCGTTGCCGTCGGGGTCGGTGAAGAAGGCCATGTGGCAAACGCCGCTGTCCATCGTGTCGGCGGAGAAGGCGATGCCCTTCGACTCGAGCTCGGTGCGGGTGGCCTCTACGTCATCGACGTGGAAGGCGAGTGGGTGGCCGCTGGGCCGGAACTCCTGGCCGATCGCGGCTGCGTCGAGGACCTGAAGCGTGAGGTTGCCGGCCTCGAACTCGCCGCCGGGGATTTTGCCGTAGTCGACCGAGTGCTCGAGGCCGAGGGTCTGGCCGTAGAACTCGACCGCCGCTGGGTAGTCCTTGACGAAGACGGTGGCGAAATCGACGCCGCTGATGGTGGCCATGCTTCCTCCTAGTTTGGGATCGGTGTGAGGCGGAACCTGGGCGAGCCCGGCATAGTCTAGGTAGGTGGTCCTGGGAGACGACACCAAGGTCGTGCTGCTGCTGGCGGGGCTGATGTTCCTCTGGGCGCTGCTGCTGGGAGTGATGAAGTTCCGCCAGATGGACGCCTCGGAGGAGGGGTTGGCGCATCCGTATACGGACATCGCGCACCGGGCCGCCCTGCTCTACAGCTTCGCTCTGCTGCTGATCGCGACCTTCGTCGAGCTGAGCGGCTGGGGAGTGTTGGTCAACCTGCTCGCCGCCGGCGCGCTGGCTTTCTACTTCTACGCCGCGGTCTTCGGCTACATGGTGCACGGCTGGAGGCGCGACACCGACAACCAGTTCCGCCGGCCGGGTCGCGGCCTCGAGGCCTTCATGGCCAGCCTGATCGTCGCCGAGATCGGCGGCTGGCTGGTGCTGATGGCCGGCTTCCTCGACGCGCAGGTCCTTTAGCCGGAGACGACGCAGTTGTCCGCGTCGGTCAGCATCGGCGGGTCTTTCCTGTTGGGGAACGCTTCGAGCAGGGCGTTGGCGATCAGCCGGCCGCGCGCTGCGTAGCCTTCCGAGGTGAAGTGGATCCCGTCGGGGATGAACCAGTCGTCCTTCACGTCGGCGGCCCAGTTGTAGATGCGCATCTCGGGATAGCGGTCGCAGGCCGCGAGCAGTGCCTTGTTCCAGTTTTGCATGTTCGCCGCGGCATAGGGGCCGTTGGGGACCATTGACTTGACGTTCACCCACATCACCGGTTCGCCGCCGATCGTCGACATCATCAGGTCGATCCGATCGTCGGAGGTGACGGTCGAGCCAGCGGCGACGTTGGCCGCCTCGTTGGTCCCCATCGCGATCACCCAGCAGCCTTCGAAGCCTTCGTTCTTCCACGCTTCGGCCACTTCCTGGGCGTTCGGTTCGCCTTCGAAGTTCTCGTAGATCGAGCGGGCGCCGGAGACCTCGAGATGCTGTGTGGTGGCGCCGACCCGAGCGTATTGGGCGCTGATCAGCTGGTTCGGATCGGGCAGATATTCTTCGGAGACGAGGCCCTCTGAGGTGGAGTCGCCGATGTGCACGACCCCTTCGCAGATCGTCGCCAGCGGCTCGCGCTTGACGTTCTTCGCCGCGATCGTCTTCGACACCGTCGCCGAGCCGATCGCGTGCGAGCCGTTGGAGACGCCGACCCCGGCCAGGCCGGCGAGCGCGAAGGCGACGACGAGGCCGCCGACCGCGATCAGCGCCCAACCCTCGCGCGGCACCCGCTCCCGTCGCCAACCCCCCGCTTTCCACTGCGCCCAGAGCCTGCCGAGGGCGCCGTGGCGGATCGGGTTCTCGACGTAGCGCCAGGAGAGCTCCGCCACCGCCACGATCGCCGCCACCTGCAGGATCGCCCGCAGCAGGTTGGGACCGTGTACGCCCTGCGGCGAGGTCAGCACGATGATCGGCAGGGTCCAGAGGTAGATGCCGTAGGAGCGTTCTCCGATCCAGCGCATCGGCCTACAGCCGACGATCGGCCCCAGTCGCGAGGCCGGGTGCGCGAAGGCGGCGACCGAAAGGGCGGTGCCGATCGCCAGCAGGGCGAAGCCGCCGCGGTAGATGAAGGGCGAGAACTCGCTCGAGCGCCAGAACATCAGCCCGATCACGACCAGGCCGGCGAGCCCGGCCGCGTCGATCGTGCGCCGCGCCTGCGGCGTCACCTTGGCGGTGAGGCGGCGGCTGGGCCAGACCATCGCCAGTGCCGCGCCGACCAGCAGCTCCAGGGCGCGGGTGTCGGTGCCGTAGTAGACCCGCGATGGATCGAGCGAGGGCGTATAGAGGACTGCCATCAGGATGCCCGAGAGGAGGGCCCCGACCAGGGCGACGGCGGCGAGGCGGGGACGTGGCCCGGCCTTGCGCCGCGCTTCCGGCACGAAGTGCAGCGCCACCATCAGCAGGAAGGGCCAGACGATGTAGAACTGCTCCTCGACCGAGAGCGACCAGAGGTGGTTGAGCGGCGAGGGCGGCGCGAAGCGGGCGAAGTAGGAGACGTCGTGGAAGATCAGCCACCAGTTGTTGAAGTAGCCGACGGCGCTGAGCTCGGCCATGCGGAAGTCGCTCGGCTGGTGCGGGCCGATCACGGTCACCCAGGCCATCACCACGATCAACATCAGGAAGAGCCCGGGCAACAGGCGGCGGGCGCGGGCCAGCCAGAAGGACTTCAGTTTGATCCCGCCGCTGTTGACCTGGTTGAGCAGGATGTCCGTAATCAGGTAGCCGCTCAGCGTGAAGAAGACGCCGACCCCGAGCAGGCCGCCTTCGGCCCAGCCGAATTTGAGGTGATAGAGGACGACGCCGAGCACCGCGATCGCGCGCATGCCGTCAAGGCCCGGCATGTAGCGGCGGCCGCGCTGTACTGGCTCAGGCATCGCCGGCCAAGGGGATCGGGAAGAGGGCCATCACCGCAGCGATGATCCGGTCGACCATCTCGGCCTCGCGGCGCGCCATCTTCCTCGCCGGCGGCAGGTTGGGACCGGACTCGAGCGCCGGTTTGCGCTCGGCGGCGGTCGTGATCCCGAGACATGCCTTGATGCCCTGCGCAATCAACCGTGCCCGCAGGTCGGCCCCGCCCGCGGTCGGGTGCAGGTCGTCGGCCTGCATCAGCTCGGGGTGGGTTTCCTCCGCCATCGCCCAGTCGGGCACCTGCGTCCCCGGCCGCGACGCCGCAAAAGCCGCGACGACCCTGTTCTTGCCGGTGTTGTCGATGCCGTTGACGGTAAAGCCGTGGATGGTCGGCACCACCATGCAGCGATCGCCCACGGTTTCGGCGACCTTGTCGAGGTTGCCGGCCAGGATCTCGGGATAGGCGGGGTTGTCGTTGGTGCCCGCGTCGAAGACGATCACCGACTGCGACGGGTCATAGCTTTCCTGGAAGAGGTCGAAGATCTGAAAGCTGTTGTAGCCGCCGACGGCGTTGACCGTCAGCGGTATGCCCGGCAGGTACTTCTTCAGATAGGGCGAGGTCAGCTCCTCGAGGCTGTCCCCGACGACCAGCACGCCGCCGTTACCGCTCGCGCTCGCCGGTGGAGCGGTCAGGGCGAGAGCAAGCATCGTCGCCACGGTCGCGAGCTTGCGCACACTCGGCATCCGGGGAATTTCTACACTAAGCCGATGCGGCTCAGCGCGGCGGCGACAGTCGGCATCCTGCTGAGCCTGGCGCTGACCTTCAGCTCCTGCGGCGAGGACGGGACCAGCGCCGCCGATGGCCCGGCAAGCACCGGGAGCACGAGCGCGACCCTCGGGCCAAGCGCGCGGGCAACCCCTGCCGCCGCCAGCTGCACGGGTTCATCGGCTCGCTGGCCAGGCTCCGCGACGACCTGGCGCGAGGGCTGAGCTATGAGGACTACCTGCCCAGGGTGCAGGGCACGCGCCGCGTCTACGCCCGAATTCGCGCCGGCAAGCTCACGGCGCCATGCCTGCTGGCGAGCGGTGGCCCGAGCGAGCGGGCCTTCAACTTCTACATAGACGCCGCCAACACCTGGGGTCACTGTTTGGCAACAGTGACCTGCAGCACCCGCTCGATCGAACCGAAGTTGCAGCGCAAGTGGGCGCTCGCTTCCCACCACCTCGCCATGGCGGAAAAGGGCCTGCACGCCAGACCGCGAAGCTGAGTTCGCACTTATCCGCGGATAGCGCGGATAAGTGCGAACTCAGCCCTGGAGGATGCGGGCGACGTAGATCGCCTTGGTGTGTGTGGTTTCGTCGAGTGGCTGGCGGGGGACCCCGTCGAGGCCGTGGCCGTAGACGTCGAGGCACTCCAGTCCGGCCCCCTTCAGCGCCGCCAGCACCTCCGCTTCGGGGAAGTGTCGTTGGCGGTGCACCAGCGCCTCGACGTCCACTGGCTCCCCCTCTCCTGGCAGGACCTCCAGCCGTGATTCGCAGATCGAGCCCGGCGCCACGTCGGGTGTCGCCAGCCCCCGCCAGACGAGCCGCCGGTCGCCGCGCTCGACGACCTCGGTTTCGGCGAAGAAGGTGCGGTAGACAGGCAGCGCGTTGACGTCGAAGAGGAGCAGTCCGGTGGGTGCGAGGTTGGCGCGCATCCCCGCCAGCGCTCGCGCCAGTTCCTCGGCGCTCAGCAGGTAGTTCACCGCGTCATCGAGCGCCCAGACCAGGTCGAACTCGCCGAATTCAGGCAGCTCGAGCATGTCGGCGAGGGCGAACTGCACCGTTTCGCCGACCTTCTCCCGGGCCAGCTCCAGCATCGCCGGCGAGATGTCGCAGGCGGTCACCTCCCAGTGACGCGGCAGCATCTCGAGGAAGCTCTTGCCGGTGCCGCAGCCGACGTCGAGCAACCGCCTCCCCTGCAGGCCACGCCGCTCGAGCAGCTTCAGCAGGTCGGCGATCCAGAGGTCGTATTCGTGGTGCGCAGTGAAGTCGTCATACACCGGCGCCATTGCCTCGTAGGTGCGCTGCGCCCAGTCCCCACCCGTTCCCTCCGCCGCTGTAACCAGCATGGAATAAAGACCTAATCCATAGTCTAAAAAGTTTCAGCACTAAATTTCACCTTTTTGGTTTTAGAAGTAGTACGGTCGAGCAATCAACGTTTCGATCATTCAAGAATCGGATCAGGGCGATGGTTGGGAGTGGGATGAGGCGCACCGTTTTTGCCTGCGGATGGCCTATCACTACGCCAGCAATCCCAACGAAGCTGAAGACATCGCCCAAGACGCCCTGCTTCGCGCCTGGCGCCGTCGCTCAACCCTTCGCGACGGCGCCAGGCGCAAGGAGTGGCTGGGGACGATCGTCCGCAACGAGGCTTTCCGCCAGCACGCGCGCATGCGTCCCGACCCGGTCGACACGGCCGAGGACTGGGAAGGCGCCGAGGACGAGCAGATCGTCTCCACGGTCGAACGCGCCGACCTGCACGCTGCCCTCAAGCGCCTCAGCGAGCGCGATCGCAAACTGATCGAGCTTCGCTACGAAGAGGACCTGACTCAGGAGGCGATCGCCCGCCGGCTGGGGGTCCCCGACGGCACGGTCAAGGTCCGTCTCCATCGCGTCCGCCACCGCCTGCGCGAGGAGATGGGTGCGGCCTCCGCGGCCTCCTAGGGCTCAGGTCGTCGCGGCGACGCGGCGCATCTCCTCAGCCGCGGCGCGGGGGCCGATGTAGGGGACGAGCATCGCGAAGAGCAGGTCGGGCAGCAGCGCCGGCAGCTGTGCCGCCCTCCCCGCCAGCAGCTCGTCGAAGATCAGGCCGGAGACGGCGCCGGCCGACATCAGCGAGATGTTCTCCGGCAGCTCACGCCCATCGGAGAGCTCGCGCCCGCCCTCGAGGTACTGGGTGAAGCGAGCGACCGCGTCCCAATGCAGCTGGCGGGCCTCGGCGCCCGCGGCGGCGACCTCGACCACAGCCGTGCGGGCGAGCTCAGGGTCGAGGGCGAAGAGTTTGACGATCGTGGCCAGGCCGTTCTCGACCCGCTGCAGCCACGACTCGGCGCCGTCGCAGTTGGAGGTGACCTCGGCGAATACCTGCTCGACCAGCATCTCGTAGGCGGCCAGGAAGCACTCGTGCTTGTCCTCGAAGTGTTTGTAGAAGGTGGTGCGGGAGGTGCCCGCCTCCTCGATCACGTCGGCGACCGAGGTCTCCTTGTATCCCTTGCCGCCGACCACGCGGATCATTGCCGCCAAGATGAGGTCACGCCGCGATTCGGATGCCATCAGCCCGTCCCAGGTAGGTTGAAAACTCCGGAGTACCTTCATCATAGCGGCTCGGTGTACGTAAGCGTTTATCTTGTCTTTTCGCCCACCTCCCTGGCAGCCGCGGCTGGTCCGATATAGGGGACCAGCGTCGCAAAAAGAACCTCTGAAAGCAAACTCGGCAGATACTCCGCCCGTCCCTCAGTTACCTCGTCGGAGATCAACCCGGCGACGGCGCCGATCGCCATCCGCGAGGTGTTGGCGGGCAGGTTGCGCCCGCCCGGCGCGAAGTCGCGGCCCTCGTCGAAGAAGGGAGTGAGGCGCTGTAGCGCCGCCCGGTAGCGGCGCTGCGCGGCGGGACCGGCGGCGCCGACGTCGACCAGGGCGAGGCGGGCGACCGCGGGCTCCTCGGCGAGCGCCTCGAGCAGTGCCGCAAGGCCGGCGCGGGCCCGTTGCGGCCAGCCCTTCTCGGTCTCATATGCCAGCGTGACTCGCCGCACCAGCGCGTCGACGATGCCGTCGTAGGCGGCGAGGAAGCAGCCTTCCTTGTCGTCGAACATCGCGTAGAAGGTCGTGCGCGAGATGCCCGCCTCGCGAGTCAGGTCGGCAACCGTCGCCGCCGCGTAGCCCTTCTCGGCGACGACGCGGATCGCCGCTTCCAGCAGGCGCTCGCGCTGGGAGCGCGCGATCACCTCAGGGGGGAGGCGGTGGCGTCCGCGCGGTGGCCGCCACCGCTCCCGTTTCTGCCCCCGCGGCGCCGGCACCCGTCAGCCGTCCGCGGGTACAGCTGCCCTCTCGGCCTCGCGCGCCTGCCGCAGTGCCTCCTCCTGGCCGAGATAGGGGATCGTCGTGATGTAGACGACGTCGGGAAGCAGCTCGCGCAGGCGCGCCGTGTTGCCGGCAAGGATCTGGCCGACGATCAGCGACTCGGCCGCCGAGAGCGCGGCGCGGCCGGCGCTGGAGGGAATCGCCTCTTCCTCGACCGGGTCGTCGCGACCGCGTTCGAGCAGCGACTGCAGGACGCGCTTGCCGGAGGCGTAGAGCTCGAAGGCGCGGTCGCCGGAGGAGGGCGCCTCGACCAGGGCCATGCGGGCGAAGGTGGGCCGGCTGGCGAGCAGGTCGAGGAAAGCGGCGGCGGCGTCGCGGACCATCGTCGCCCAGGGCTTGTCGGGCGAGTAGACGGCGACGATGCGGCCCATCGCGTCGGCCAGGGCCACCTCCATCGAGGCGTGGAAGCAGTCCTCCTTGTCCTTGAAGAGCTCGTAGAAGGTCGCGCGCGAGACGCCGGCGCCCTCGCAGACGTCGGCGATCGTGGTCGCGCCGTAGCCTTTCTTGGCGCAGCTGCGCGCCATCGCATTGAGCAGCCTTTCCCGCTGAGAGTGCTCGATCAGCGGCTCTGGCAGACTGTCGAGTCCCGCCGGCAGCCGCTCTTGCTCGAGCGTGGCGCCAAGGTCGTCAGTTGGCGGTGGAGAGGCGTTTCCGGAGCTTGAGGGAGTGGGAGGCACGTCGGTATCCTGGGTAGACAACCGTGTTTAGGTAAACGCGATTGTACACTCTGAGGGCGCTCTGTGGACGTTCCGGTACCGATTTAACAAAGCTCCCAACACGATGGGAACGCCAGCGGAATGCGGTAAGGCTCGACCCTCGATCATGCGCATCCGCCCCCGTGGGAGCACTGTACATCCGGGTGGGGGCGCCGGTGCGAACTTCAGACCTCTGTACAAGCGAGTTCCGACCGCGCGGAGGGACCATTTAGGCATGGAGACTGCGCCTCGCCAGATCGTGGCTTTCGGCGGCGGCGGCTTCTCGATGGAGTCGGGAAACCCGTTGCTGGACGAGTACGTGCTCGACCTCTGCCGCAGCGAGCGGCCCAAGGTCTGCTTCCTGCCCTCGGCCAGCGGCGACGCCGACCACTACGTCGTCCGCTTCTACCGCGCCTTTCCGGCCGATCGCTGCGAGACGAGCCACATCTCCCTCTTCCGCCGTGAGCAGGGACCGGATGACCTGCGCGCCCACCTGCTCTCCCAAGATCTGATCTACGTCGGGGGCGGCAGCGTGATCAGCCTGCTCGGGGTCTGGAGAGCGCACGGAATCGACGCGATCCTGCGCGAAGCCTGGGAGGCCGGCGTCGTCCTCTGCGGCCTCTCCGCGGGCTCGCTCTGCTGGTTCGACGAAGCGGTTACCGGTTTCCATGGGGCGCCGCGGCGGGTCGAGGGACTGGGGCTGCTGCCTTTCAGCAACTGCGTCCACTACGAGCCGACCTCCGAGCGGCGCTTCGCTTACCACGCAATGCTGCGGGAAGGGATGCGGCCGGGCTTCGCCGCCGAGGACGGCGCCGCGCTGCACTTCGTCGGCTGTGAGCTGAACCGGGTGGTCGCTTCGCGGCCGGCGGCGCGCGGCTACCGGCTCGACGCCGTCGGCGAGCGAGTGGTCGAGATGCGCCTGGCGACCGCCTACCTCGGCGACGCCCCCCCGGTCACCCGGCTGCCCGGAGCGACTTCGCCCTCGCTCTCGGCGACCTCGGCGGCTTGATGGTCTCCCGCATCCTCACCCTCGGCGGCCACGACTTCACCTCTCGCCCACCGGACCGGGCGGTCAGCGAGCTGATGCTGCGCCTGGCGACCGAGCGTGCCGGCAAGCGGCCGCGGATCTGCATCCTGCCGACCGCCAGCGGCGACACCTCCGAGCAGATCGGGCGTTTCTACGCCACCTTCGGTGAGCGGCCCTGCGAGCCGTCGGACCTCTCGCTCTTCCGCCTCGGCCGGCGACCGATGGCCCTGCGCGATCACCTGCTCGCCCAGGACCTGATCTACGTCGGCGGCGGCAGCATGGTCAACCTGCTCGCGGTCTGGGAGGCGCACGAGCTCAGCTCGATCCTCAGCCTCGCCTGGCGCGAGGGCATCGTCCTCGCCGGCCAGAGCGCCGGCGCGATGTGCTGGTTCGAGGCGGGCATCACCAAGTCCTCGGGCAAGCCGCAGGCCGAGGCGGGTCTCGGCCTGCTCCACGGCAGCCTCTGCGTCCACTACAACAACGAGCCCGAGCGCCGCGCCGCCTACCTCGCCGCGGTCAGCAACGGCATGCCCGACGGCTACGGCCTAGACGACTACGCCGGCCTCCTATGGGAAGGCGCCGGCCCCCCATCAGCAGTAACCGCCCGCAGAGGCGCCCGCGCCTACAAGGTCACAAGCTCAGACACCGGAGTGATCGAGTCCCCTCTGCCCGCACGCTTCCTACCCGCTCCCGCTCCCGCAGCTTTGCGTGAGGACATCGCCGAGTTCAGGCGCATCAAAAGCATGCGAAAGAGAGCGGGCTGGCTCGGATAGAAGTTGGGCTTGGGTAGGGAGGAGGCGCCCCTCACCCAGACACTCAAAGCGAGCGAAGCGAGCGAGTCTGGGCGAGGGGCGCCTCCTCCCTACCCCGCCGACCCCCCAGCCATAGGCGGCGCGGTCGGATCGCCCCCCTCTTCACCAAGACTCTCCCGCGCAATGTAGTCCTCAGCCAGCAGCAGGTTCTCGCTAGAACGCTCGACCACGTTGAGCAGGTCGCTCATCAGCGCAACCTCCTCGACCTGCTCCTTGACGAACCACTGCAGGAACTGCTCGGCCCGGTAGTCCTTGAGCTCGCGCGCCAACTCGAAGAGGGCAAAGATCTCATCGCTGACCCGCTTCTCCTGTTCGAGCGCCATCTGCACCGGCGCGCTGCCGTCGGCATAGCTCGTCTCCTGCGACTTGATGTCGGGGATGTGGATCTCCTCGCCGACGTCGAGCAGGTACTGGATCATCATCATCGCGTGCTCGCGCTCCTCCAGCGCCTGCCGGTAGAAGAAGGCAGCAAGGCGAGGCAGCGTTTCCGCGTCGTAGTAGACAGCGGCACCGACGTACTGCTGCGAGGCGGCGAACTCGTTGGCAACCTGCGCATTGAGAGCGTCGGCAAATCTTTTCTCGGCCATCTCTGTCTCCTTGCTCGGCGGGGCTGGTTGCCGCAAAAGTAGCCGAAACCTGAAGTTCGGCTGGCCGAAGCCAGGGTCAGGCCGACCTAAGACTTAGCTGGCTTTCGCCGGTCCTCGAACTGGCGCCAAAGACTGGAGAGGCCGAGCCCCACGGCCAGCAACAACGCGAACCAGACGATGTGGGCGATGCCGGGCGGTGAGGTCAGTGGCGAGATGCCGTCGGGTCCCTTCTCGCCGGTCGACTGCAGATATGCCAGTGAGGCGATTGGTGCGACGAGGGAAAGCAGCACCCAGGGGCGGGCGACGAGAAAGCCGGTGAGGATCGCGAGCAGCATCAGCGCCGATGCGACAAGTGGATCGTTCAATGTGTCGGGGAGCGAACCCGGCCGTTCATACGACCATTCATCCAGGTAGCACCATGCCCCGAGCAGGAGGGCGAACGCAGTTGTTATCGCGAGGCGCCACTTCATCGCTGGAGCTACCTCGCAACAAGGAAATGGTTACCGGCGTCAGTCGTCCCAGCGAAAGCCCGTGGCGGAGAGCCGGGGCTCGAGCGGGCTGGTCGGCAGGCCCTCGGGCGGCTCGGCTTCGTTGTAGCCGCGCGGCGCCGTGTCGTTGGGCGTGTCGGGGTGGAAGAGCGAGGCGAGGACCTGGATCTGTCCGCGGCCGACGCCCAGCTCCCACTGGCCGCCGCCGTAGGCGCCGATGCCGTGCTCGGCGCAGTAGTCGTAGGTCTCGCAGAGCTCGCGCAGGCCGCCGACGCGGGAGGGCTTGATGTTGACCATCTTCGGCTTCCAAGGGAGCGCCTCGATGTCGGCGATCGAGTGGATCGGGGCGTCCCATGTAATGCGGTTACGGACCGGCTCGAGGATCGGCCGTGTCTCGTCATTGACGTCAGGGTCCTCGAGCCAGGCGTCCGGGAAGGCCTCGATCAGCTTGGCGTAGAGCACGGGGTCGGTTTCGACGTCGACGACGGTGCCCTTGTAGAAGCCCTTCAGGTCGAGCGAATCGACCGCGCCGGTCTCGACCAGTTCGGCGATCAGCTCGTCGGTCCAGTCGTTGACCGGGTCGAGCTTGAAGCGCAGGGTGGGGTAGCGGTCGAGCTTGCGGCGCAGAGGGGCGATCGAGGACGGGCCGTCGCCTTCGGGCGCGGCGAGGCGCATCGAGGCGACGAAGGTGACCGGTTGCGGATCGCGGCCGAGGATGCCGGCGATCCCCTTGCCTGCCTGACGCAGCGCCAGGTCGAGCGCTGCCGACTCGAAGGCCCAGCGGCGGTAGAGGCGGGAGACGTCGCGCTGCGGCTCGGCCGGGAAAGTGTCGAGATCCCCCATCAGCTCGCAGAACTCACCCAGCGTCGCGTAGCCCGTCAGATCTAGATTCGGGCCGGCGTCCTGGAGCGCGATGTGATCCACCGCGTCGTAAGTGACGTCCTCGCCCAGCCCGTCCTCTCCAGCTCCCCACAGATGGATCACCGTGCTGAGCCGTTCGAACCCCGGGATCTGCAGCTCGAGCGGTTGTAGCTCGTAGCCCTCGATCTCTAGCGGCAGGTTTGCGAAGGCATCGAAGGTGGCCATGCGGGGCCAGTCTAGGGGGAGGGAGGGTGTGCCTTGTCAGGACGAGCGGGCTTTGCCCGCTCTTGAGTGTCCTGACAAAGCACACCCTCCCTCCTGCGACACTCGTCTCCCATGAAGCACGATGCTCACGGGTATTGGCTCGAGGAGGCGCCGAGCGTTGAGGTAGCTCCGGAGCTTGTGGGGACTCGAGATGTCGATGTCGTCATCGTCGGCGGTGGCTACACGGGGATGTGGGCGGCGTGGCATGTCAAGCAGCTGGAGCCCGATGCCTCAGTTGTCTTGCTGGAGGCTGATCGGTGTGGGTACGGGCCCAGTGGGCGGAATGGGGGGTTCTGCAACCTGATGTGGTTCTCGCTGCCGAATATGCGCCAGCGCTGGGGGGATGCTGAGGCGCTGAAGGTGGCTCGGGCGGCGGAAGAGGCGGCGGCCGGGATCGGCGAGTTTTGTGAGAGCGAGGGGGTGGACGCCTGGTACACCCATGGCGGCTACCTGCAGGTCTCGACGGCGGAGGCGCACGACCATGTCTGGGCGGACGCCCTGGCAGCTTGCCGCGAGCTCGGGGTTGAGGATGCGATCGAG
This sequence comes from Solirubrobacterales bacterium, assembly GCA_033856195.1. Classification (GTDB taxonomy): domain Bacteria; phylum Actinomycetota; class Thermoleophilia; order Solirubrobacterales; family 70-9; genus VRUE01. Next base: position 46,824 of record JAWVFL010000033.1, read on the forward strand.
CCGCTTTCGCCAGCGCAGGTAGTGGAGCGTTGCGCTTCTCCGGCGTTTCGGGGTGGGGTCTTCTATCCGCGTGCTGCAACGGTGCAGCCGGCGCGGCTGGCGTTGGGGTTGCGGGAGCGGCTGCGTGGGCGGGGGGTTGAGGTCTGCGAGCGCTCGCCGGTTACTCGATTGGTGGGCTCGTCGACCGGCGTCGAGGCGTATACGGCCGGCGGCGCGGTGCGTGCCCAGACCGCTGTGCTGGCGATCGGGTCCGCGGCCAAGGCGCCGGGCGGCCCCTTCCACAACCGGCTCTCGATCGCTTCCTCCCACATCGTCCTCACCGAGCCGGTGCCGGACCTGCTGGAGGAGATCGGCTGGACCGCCGGCGAGTGCATCACCGACAGTCGCGCCCTGATCGACTACTTCCGCACCACCCCGGACGGCCGCATCGCCTTCGGCTGGGGCGGCGGCCACATCGGCATGGGCGCTCGCCTCCACGGCCGCTCCGAGTTCGATCCCGAGGTCGTCTCCCTCGCCGCCGCCCACCTCTGGGACTACTTCCCGGGCCTCGAGGGCCGCGCCCTCACCCACGCCTGGGGAGGCCCGATCGACGCCTCTCCCACCCACCTCCCACTGGTCCTCCCCCTACGCGGCGGCCGAGCCTTCGCAGCGGCCGGCTACACCGGCAACGGCGTAGGCCCCTCTCATATGGTCGCCCGCACCCTCGCCTCCCTCGCTTTGGATCGCCGCGACGCCCACTCCCGCCTGGCTTTCGTCGACCCTTCGCCACCGAAGGTGCCGCCCGAGCCCTTCCATTGGCTGGGGGGCGAAGCAATCCGCGCGGGCATCCTCCGCAAGGAGCAAGCGGAGCTAAATGGCCGCAAGCCCGACCCGATCAGCTCTCTCCTGGCCCGCGTCCCGCAGCTAGTCGGCTTCCACATCGGCCGGTAGAGGCCCTCATCCTCTACCTGTCCCTATCGCCTGGCGGGAACCACCAGCACCGGCCGCTCGGCCAAATGCAGCAACTTGTTTGGCGTCGACCCCAAGATCATTCCCTTCAGCGGGGGGTCGCCGTAGCTGCCGACGACAATCATTCGCGCGTCGCGCTCCTCCGCCGTCTCGACGAGCGCCGCCGATGCCTTCTTCGCTACCAACGCGAACTCCGCCTCGACGCTGGTCTGCTCGACTCGGCTCCGGGCCTCGTCCATCACTTTCTCGCCGAGTTCCTCGATCGCCTCCTCATGTTCGGCGATCTCGCCGCCCCAGAGGCCCGGTGGCGAGTAGCCAAAGACCACGACTATTTTGTCGCCCAGCGCGTCGGCCAACTCCAGCGCCTCGTCGAGCGCCGCCTTGCCGCAGTCCGAGCCGTCGTACCCGACCACTATCTGGCTCATCTCAGTCTCCTTTCCCGTCGCCGCGGGCAATCGGCACCGGCTCCAACTCGACTTCGCCCTCGAGGAAGCCCGCCGGGGCAACCTCCGGCCTGCGCTTGAAGAAGCTCGGCACCTTGCGCCACTGCACGAACATCAGCAGTACGCCGAGGACCAAGAAGAAGGCGGCGATCAGCAGTGGCGGCCCGACGCCGAGCCACGAATTGCCGGATTCGGAGTTGGCCGGGTCGGAGAGTTCGATCGCGTTCTTGATCAGCAGGTAGAAGAGGATCACGCCGCCGATCAACGGACCCAGCCCGACGAAGAAGAAGTTCTTGACGCTGCGGAAGATCTCGCGCCGGTAATAGATCGCGCAGGCAAAGCCGGTGAGGCCGATGTAGAAGGAGATCATTAGGCCGAGCGCCGCCAGCGAGTCGAAGAGGATGTCTTCGCTGACAAGGGTCAAGGCCACGTACCAGACGATCGAGGCGGTGCCCATCAGCACGGTCGAGATATGGGGGGTGAGGAATCGGGGATGGACCTTGCCCAGGCTCTTCGGCATCGCGTTCGCGCGCGCCATCGAGAGCGTCGTCCGCGCCGTTGGCAGGATCGTCGTCTGGGTCGATGCCGCTGCTGAGGAGAGCACCGCGATGATCAGGATCTTGTCCAGCGGCGAGCCGAACACCTCGGTGCCCAGCGAGCTGAGCACGTCTTCTTGGTTTTCGACCAGCTGGTCGACGCCGGCGTAGGCCTGCGCCGCGATCGCGACGATCAGGTAGATGCCGAGCAGGATCAGCGTGCTGACCACTGTTGCGCGCCCGGGCGCCTCATCGGGATTTTCAGTCTCCTCGTTCACCGTCGCGGTCGTGTCCCAGCCCCAATAGATGAAGACCGCGAGCAGCATCCCGGCCGAGATCTCGCCGGGGCTGAGGCTGAACGGGTTTATCCAGGAGAGGCTCGGATCGATCGAGCTGGCCAGGGCATCGCCGGAATAGACCTTGACTAGGGCGACCACGGCGAAGATGGCGAGAGTGAGGATCTCCGCTGCCAACAGTCCTACCTGGGTGCGCGCAGAGAGCTCGATCCCGATCAAGACGATCGCGGTCATGATCGCGATCCAGACGACGCCTACCGCTGTCACGGCGGCGGTCGATTCAGCCGCCGAGGTCCAGCTGAAGAGTTCGAAGGTGTAGAGGCCGGCGATCTGGGCCAGGTTGGCCATCACGATCACGTCGGCGACAACGATCGTCCAGCCCGCGATCCAGCCCAGCTGCGGGCCCATCGCCTTGGTCACCCAGGAGAAGCTGGTGCCGCAGTCCGGGTCGGCCTTGTTCATGTAGTAGTAGCCGGTCGCGACGAGGAACATCGGAATGAAGCTGATCAGCAGGATCGCCGGCGACTGCAGGGCGACCGCGGCGGCGATAAAGCCGAGGGTGGCGGCGAGGCTGTAGCCCGGCGCGGTCGAGGCGACGCCGATGACGACGCTGGAGACGAAGCCGATCGCGTTCTTCTTCAGGCCCTTGTCGCCGCTGCTGGGGACCGGTGAGGCGCTGGCTCCGGCCGGGGGGACCGCTGAGCTCTCCATCCCGTCTCCTTCCGTCGATCCGCCGCACCTATCCACGGCGACTGTTTCAAGGTAGGACTTCGCGACGATTCGCACAAGTTGCGAATGTCCCAAATGTCCATGTAGGACTTGTACGGTCTGTACATCTCATTGCTCATGACTCTCCCAAGCGAACATTGCAAGTGCGCTATACCCCTTCTAGCGTTATCCATATCGTCGTAGCATGAGAGGAGACTGACATGGCCGTTGTGTCGCGACCCGACGCGGCGCCGGATTCGGCAGCGAGCTCAGGCCTGCAGGAGATGGCCCGCCGCCACCTCTGGATGCACTTCTCGAGGATGGGCTCCTACAGCGCCGAGCACGAGATCCCGATCATCACTCGCGCCGACGGCTGCTACGTCTACGACGACCACGGCAACCGCTACCTCGACGGCCTCTCCGGCCTCTTCTGCGTCAACGCCGGCCACGGCCGCACCGAGCTGGCCCAGGCGGCGGCGCGCCAGATGGACGAGCTCGACTTCTACACGCTCTGGAGCTATGCCCACCCGCGGGCGATCGAGCTGGCGGCTCGCCTCGCCTCGCTCGCCCCCGGCGACCTCAACCGCGTCTTCTTCACCTCGGGCGGTTCGGAGTCGGTCGAGTCGGCGCTGAAGCTGGCGCGCAACTACCACCGCGTGCTCGGCAAAGGCCAGAAGCACAAGGTGATCGCCCGTGAGATCGCCTACCACGGCACCTCACTTGGCGCCCTCTCCGCCACCGGCATCACCGAGCTGCGTTCGCAGTTCGAGCCGCTCACGCCCGGCGGCTGCCACGTGCCCAACACAAACCTCTATCGCTGGCCGGAGGATCGTCATCCGCTCTGGGCGGCAACCGCGATCGAGGAGCGGATCCAGTTCGAGGGACCCGACACGGTCGCCGCCGTGATCCTCGAGCCGGTGCAGAACGCCGGCGGCTGTTTCGTCCCGCCCGACGGCTATTTCGAGCGCGTGCGCGAGATCTGCGACCGCTACGACGTGCTGATGATCTCCGACGAGGTGATCTGTGCCTGGGGCCGCCTCGGCCACTACTTCGGCTGCGAACGCTTCGGCTACGTGCCGGACATCATCACCGTCGCCAAGGCGCTCACCTCGGCCTACGCGCCGATGGGCGCGCTGATCGCCTCTGACGCCGTCGCGGCGCCGTTCATGGAGGGCGATGCCTCCTTCGCCCACGGCTTCACCTTCGCCGGCCACCCAGTCTCCTCGGCGGTGGCGATGGCCAACCTCGACATCTACGAGCGCGAGGACCTCTGCGGCCACGTGCTCGCCAAGGAAGGCGAGTTCCGCCAGATGCTGGAGTCGCTGTACGACCTGCCGATCGTCGGCGATGTGCGCGGCGCCGGCTATTTCCAGGCGATCGAGCTGGTCAAGGACCGCGAGACCAAAGAGACCTTCAGCGATGAGGAGTCCGAGGACCTCTTGCGCGGTTTCCTCTCCGCCGAGCTCTACAAGCGCGGGCTGATCTGCCGGGCCGACGATCGCGGCGACCCGGTCGTGCAGCTGGCGCCACCGCTGATCGCCGACACCGAGCAGTTCGAAGAAATCCACGATGTCCTGCATGGCGTGCTCAGCGAGGCCTGGGAGCGGGTCGGGAAGACGGGGACCCGGCCCGCATCGTCTCCAGCTCGTTTGCGGCGCTCTTCTGGATAGGCGGCCGCGTGCTCACCGTTCAAAGCCTGCTTGACGAACTCGACCTCGAGCTTGCCGCGGGCGCAAGCGCGGCCGAGGCGCCGGTGCGCTGGGTCCACATCTCCGAGCTCGAAGACCCGACTCCGTGGCTTTCCGGCGGTGAGCTGATGCTGACCACCGGGATCCCGCTTGGCAGCGCCGCCAAACAGCGCGCCTTCGTCAAATTGCTCGCCGATCACAACCTCGCCGGGCTCGGCTTCGGCACCGGCTTCAACCACGAGAAGATGCCCAAAGCGCTGGTCGAAGAGGCCAAGAAACGCGATTTCCCGCTCTTCGAGGTTCCCTACTCGACGCCGTTTATCGCGATCACCGAGAAGGCCTTCGCCCGGCTCGTCAACGAGCAGTACGAGGTGCTTCAGCGCGGCATCGCGGTGCAGCGGCGCCTCGAGCAACTGGTTCTGGAAGAGCGTGGGCTGGAGGAGATCGTGGCGACGATCGCCTCCGCGGTCGGCGGCACCGTGGCGATCCTCGGTGGCCGCGGCGAGCGCCTCGCCGGGCGCGGCTTCCGTCGCCAGCTCTCCGCCGAGGCGGTCAACGCGATCCGTGAGGAAGCGCTGCGTCACACCGCCGACGGCCACCCTTTTGTTCCCGCGCACCCCGCCGTGGCCGGCCGCGCTCTGGCCCACCCGGTGATCTCGCCCGGCGGCGGACCGCCGCAGGCCTGGGTCGTGATCGTGCGCGACTCCGGTGGCCTCGGTGACTTCGAGCGGTTGATCCTGCAGCAGGCCGTCGCCGTGGTGGCGCTGGAGCTGATGCGCCGCCGCGTCGCCCGCGAGACCGAGCGGCGCCTCGCCGGCGATGTCCTCGCCGGTGCGCTCGGCGGCCGGCTCGATCCGACCGAGCTGCGGCGCCGGCTCGAGCCGTTCGGCATCGGCGACGAAGCGGCCGTGCTGGTCTTCGCTCTCGACGACCCGGCTGCGGCCGAGGGAGCGCTGGAGCGGGCGCTCGCCGCCGACGCTTGCCCAGCCGTTGTGGCGCCACACGCGAGCGGCCGCCGCGAGCTGCTCTGCGCCGTCGTCGATGCCGCCGATCGCGATCCCGTCGATCTCGCGGCCGACGCCCGCAAAGCGCTGATCAAAGACCGCGGCGTCGTCCGTGCCGCGGCAAGCCGCCCGGCCCCGCCGGAGAACCTGCGCCACTCCTTCCACGAGGCCCGCTGCGCGCTCGAGGCGACCGCGATCGAGAACGGCAGCGCGCCCGAGGTGGCGTCCTGGCGCGACCTCGGCGCCTTCACGCTGCTGCTCTCGATCCAGGACGACGAGGCGCTGAAGCTCTACTGCGACAGCGTGCTGGGTCCGATCGAGGGCGGCGACGAGGAGTACGGGGGCGAGCTGCTGCGCTCGCTGGAGGCCTTCATCGAGCAGAACGGCCAGTGGGAGAAAGCGGCCCGCGAGGTCTACTGCCACCGTCACACGCTGCGCTACCGGATGCGCAAAGTCGAGGAGCTGACTGGCCGCGACCTCTCGCGCGCCCATGACCGGATCGAGTTCTGGCTGGCGATACGAGCTCGGGAGCTCGTATCGTGAAGGTCGGCGTTCCGGCCGAGATCAAGCCGGACGAGTACCGCGTCGCGATCACCCCAGCCGGCGTGCGCGAGATGGCCGTGCACGGGCACGAGGTGCTGGTCGAGGCGGGCGCCGGCGAGGGCAGTGCGATCGCCGACGCCGAGTTCGAAGCCCAGGGGGCCGGCATCGTCCCCGACGCCGCCACGGTCTTCGGCGAGGCCGAGATGGTGCTGAAGGTGAAGGAGCCGCAGCCCGTCGAGGTCGAGATGTTGCGCCCCGGCCAGGTGCTCTTCACCTACCTGCACCTGGCCCCTGATCCCGAGCTGACCCGCGGCCTCTGCGGCTCGGGCGCCACCTGCATCGCTTATGAGACCGTCGAGGACTCCCGCGGCCGCCTGCCGCTGCTGGCGCCGATGAGCGAGATCGCCGGCAAGATCGCCACCCAGGCCGGTGCCTTCATGCTCGAGAAGCCCCTTGGCGGGCGCGGAATCCTGCTCGGTGGCGTGCCCGGCGTCGCCGCCGCCAATGTGATGGTGATTGGCGGCGGCGTCGTCGGCATGAACGCCGCCTTCATCGCGATCGGCATGGGCGCCGACGTCTTCGTCTTCGACAAGTCGATCGACCGGCTGCGCGAGCTGGAGGTGGACTTCGCCGGCAGCTGCTCGACCGTCTACTCGACGACCCTCGCGGTCGAGGACATGCTGCCGCGCGCCGACCTGGTGATCGGCGCCGTGCTCGTCCACGGCGCCCGCGCGCCCTTCGTCGTGCGCCGCGAGCAGCTGGCGCTGATGAAGCCCGGCGCAGTGCTGGTCGACGTCGCGATCGACCAGGGTGGTTGCTTTGAGACCTCGCGACCGACGACCCACCACGACCCGACCTTCGAAGTCGACGGGATCATCCATTACTGCGTCGGCAACATGCCCGGCGCGGTACCGATCACCTCGACCCAGGCGCTGACCAACGCGACCCTGCCCTACGCGATCGCCCTCGCCGACGAAGGCGTCGCCGGGGCGATCCGGCGCGACCCTGGGCTGCGCCCCGGCGTCAACGTCGCCGCTGGCGCCGTCACCCATCCGGCGGTCGCCGAAGGAGTGGGGATGGACTGCATCCGGGTCGAGGAGGCGCTCAAGCTTGAACCGGCTGCAACAACGGACACCTGAGGAGGCGACTGGATGGCGACGGCTACCAAGACGAAGCTGAGGAACTTCATCGGCGGCAAAGCGGTCGACCCGGCCGAGGGCGGCAGCGAGGACGTCGTCAATCCCGCCACCGGCGAGGCGATCGCCGAGGCGCCGCTGTCCACCAAGCCGGACGTCGATGCCGCAGTCGCCGCCGCGAAGGGAGCCTTTCCGGGTTGGGCGGCGACACCGCCCGGGGAACGGGCGCGGGCACTGCTGAAGATCGCCGACATGATCGAGGAGCGTGGCGAGGAGATCGCCGACCTCGAAGCGGCCGACGCGGGCAAGCCGCGCGGCGCCGTGGTCGAGGACGAGATCCCGGTGATGGCCGACAACATGCGCTTCTTCGCCGGCGCCGCGCGCACGATGGAGGGCCGCGCCGCGGGCGAGTACATGGAGGGCCACACTTCCTTCGTGCGCCGCGAGCCGCTCGGCGTGGTTGGCCAGATCACGCCCTGGAACTACCCGCTGATGATGGCGATCTGGAAGATCGGGCCGGCGCTGGCCGCCGGCAACACGGTCGTCCTCAAGCCCGCCGAGACGACGCCGCTGACCACGCTGCTCTTCGCCGAGTGGTGCGCCGAGTACCTGCCGCCGGGGGTCTTCAACGCGATCGGCGGCCACGGCGAGCCGACCGGGGCGGAGCTGGTCACCCACCCCGACGTGGCGATGGCCTGCCTGACCGGCTCGCCGTCTACCGGCAAGTGGATCGCCAAGGCCGCGGCCGACACGCTGAAGCGAGTGCACCTGGAGCTCGGTGGAAAGGCGCCGGTGGTGATCTTCGACGACGCCGATATGGAGACGGCGATGGAGACGATCGCCGGCACCGGCTATTACAACGCCGGCCAGGACTGCACGGCGGCAACGCGCGTGCTCGCCGCCAGCGACGTCTACGACGACGTGGTCAACGGCCTTGCCGGCGAAGCGAAGGGATTGGTGCTCGGCGACACGATGTCCGCCGATACGACGCTGGGGCCGCTCAACAGCTCCCGCCAGCGCGAGCGGGTCGAGGGCTTCCTCGAGCGCAAGCCCGGCAACGCCGAGATCGTCACCGGCGGCGTGCAGCCCGACCTGCCCGGCTTCTTCCTCGAGCCGGCCGTGGTCGCCGGCCTCGAGCAGGGCGACGAGATGATCCAGGACGAGATCTTCGGCCCGGTGATCACCGTGCAGCCGTTCACGGACGAGGCGAAGGCGATCGAGTGGGCCAACGGGACCCGCTACGGCCTCGCTTCCTCGGTATGGACGCGTGACGTCGGCCGCGCGATGCGGGTCGCCAACGCGCTCGAGTTAGGCTGCGTCTGGATCAACGACCACATCCCGCTCGTTTCCGAGATGCCCCACGGTGGCTTCAAGCAGTCCGGCTACGGCAAGGATCTTTCGGTGTACGCCCTCGAGGACTACACCGAGATCAAGCATGTAATGATCAATTTGGAATGAGGACTGCCATTGCGGGGGCGGTTCTGGCCGCGGTCGTGTTCATCGCCGCCGCGCCAGCACCGGAAGAAGAGGATCCGCGCTGCCATGGACGGCGCGCGATGATCGTCGGCACCGAAGGTGACGACGTGCTGCAGGGAACTCCTGAGCGCGACGTGATCTGGGGCGGTGACGGCAACGACACCATCACGGGCAGCCTCGGCAATGACCTGCTCTGCGGCGGCCCCGGCGCCGATCTGGTTCACGGTGGCCGCGGCAACGACATCGCCGACGGCGGGGCCGGCGCCGATGACCGTGTGATCGGCGACCTCGGCGACGACAAGCTGACGGGAGGGCCCGGCGGCGCCGACGAAGTGGCGGGCAGCCTCGGCATCGACACCCTGAACGGCGGCCCCGGCGACTTCGACTTCGTCCACGGCGATTACGGCTATGACCGCATGGACGGCGGCCCCGGCGAGGGCGACATCGCCTCTTTCGCGACCGATGTCGGCGCCGGCCGCAGCGGCGGCGTCAAAGTCTCGCTGGCCAAGCATCGCGCTAAAGGCGATGGCCACGATCGCCTTTTCCGCTTCGAGAACCTCGAAGGCTCGGCCTTCGACGACGTGCTCGTCGGCAACGGCCAGGGCAACGTGATCGACGGCGCCGCCGGCAACGACACGATCCGGGGTGGCGGTGGCAAGGACAACCTGGTGGGCGGCCAGGGGACCGATCGTTGCAACGGCGTCAAAGGGCAAACCGTGTCCTGTGGGCGGGAAGCGAAGTTGAACGCGTCTTCATACGTCGACATCGACCCGATGTCGGGTGGGGGCGGCGGATTGCAGCTGATCGGCGGCTCCGGCCGCGACCAGTTCGTGGTCGCCTTCAACGAAGCCTTCTCGACCTTTGGGATCACCGCCACGAAGGCCATCGCGATCGGCCCGGGCTGCGCTCGGGTCAGCCCGACCCAGGCGACCTGTCCGACCGAAGGACCGGCTCGCTGGGCGATGGCGGACCTCGGCCCCGGCCGTGACAGCCTTACCGTCGAAGGCTCTCTGGCCGGCGCTCAGAACGTCCGCATCGCCGGCGGCCTCGGCAACGACACGATCCACGGTGGCGACGAGGACGACCTGATCGAGGGCGGCTTTGGTGCCGACCGCATCTACGGTGGCGCCGGCGCCGACGGCCTGATCGGCAGCAGGCCCGGCCCGACCTTCCTCTACGGCGGTCCCGACGGCGACCTGCTTGCGGCCGGCGGCGGCTGTGCGGGAGGCGCCCTGGTCGGCGGTCCCGGCCGCGACGACGCCTCCTTCGCCGAGACGCCGGCGCACCCCGGTGTCCTGCACGTCTCCTTCCCCGTCCACGCCGCCTGGATCGACGCGATCCCCGGCTGCGACCGCGTCCATCTCTCACCGACCAACGAGGACATGGAGGGCTCGTTCGACTGGGACGTCCTGGTCGGCGACGGCCGCCCCAACGCGATGCTCGGCCAGCCCGGCGCCGACCGCTTCTACGGCGGCGGCGGCGATGACGTGATCGACGCCCGCGACGGGACCAAGGACTTCTCGATCCAGTGCGGCCGTGGCACCGCCGCCAAACCGGGCCGTCCGGTCCACGGCACTTCCTCAGGCCGTGCCCTCACCGATCCCTTCGATCCCGGTACGGCGCTCTGCGCCATCACCAAGCACGGCCATCCCGTCGACGGCCTCGGCAACGCCGACGAGAACTAGCGTCCGCGGCCGTCGCCGTTGGCGACGGTGCAGGCTTGATCGGCGCCGATGAAGGGCGCCAGGGTGATGTAGGTGGCGAGCGGGGCGATCTCCTGCATGCTGTCGGCGCCGCCGCGTTTGACCTGGTCGTAGATCATCGAGTAGATCGCGCCGCCGATCGCCTCAGCGGCGATCGGGCTCACGTCCGGCTTGAGCTCGAAGCCGGGGACGAGGAGGCCCTCCATCGTCGTCATCACCTGGTCGCGCTGTTCCAGCGCGCGGCGGCCGGCGGCGTAGACGTCGACCGCGCCCAGGGTCGTGTACTCGGGCTCGGCGGCGCAGAAGGCAAACATCGCGCCGAAGGCGCCGCGGACCGCGTTTGGCCAGTCGGTGGCCCGGCGGAAGGCGGGTAGCGTCGTCGCCAGCATCTGGGCGGAGCCGCTGTCGACAGCGGCGAGCATCGCCTCCTCCTTGTCGGCGAAGTTGGCGTAGAAGGTCGAGAGCGAGATCGAGGCGCGGGACGCGATGTCGCCGATCGTCATCGCCGGATAGCCCTTCTCCGCGACGACCGAGGCGAGGGCGCGGAGGATGCGTTCGACCGGGTCATAGCCGTTCGGCGTTCCGCCGTTTTGCGCCGCGCGGCTGCGCGGCTGGCGCAGGGGCTCGGGCGGGGGGGCGTAGGCCGCCAGCCAGTCCCACATCTGCCCGATCAGCTCGAGCAGCTCCTCCTCCTCGTGGCGGTAGAGGCGGCTATGGATCACCTTGCGAATCCCGCCGACCATCGCCCGCACGATCTCCGGCGGCATCCCTTCGCGGCCGGGCACTTGCTCGAGGGTGGAGGAGAGGAAGGCCTGCACGCCGTCGGTCGTGCGGTCGATTTCTTCGACCGCACGCGGGCCGGCGGCGTAGATCTCGACCAGGCACAGGCGTGCCGCCGCCGCCTGTTCGACGATCAGGTGAATGAAGGCGTCGAAGGCCTGGCGGGCGCGAAGTTCGTCTGGTGGCGGTCCGCCTTCGTCGAAGATCCCGCCCACGGTCGGGCCGACGAAGGCCTGCAAGGCCGCGAGCAGGCACTCCTCCTTGTCGCTGAAGTGAGCGTAGAAGGCGCTGCGCGAGACTCCGGAGAGCTCGAGCAGGTCCTCCACCCGCGTGCCCTCGTAGCCTTTCTCGGCGACGACGGCGACCAGCGCGGCAAAGAGCCGCTCGCGCTGATTGCGCGCGACCTCCTCGGCCGGCAAACGCCGTCCCGGCTGAAGCTTGCGATCGCGCAGTGTGCCTGCGTCCCCCCACGGCGTCCTGACCATCGCGACCGGACGATAGCCGGCCATCTCGATACCTCCGTGGTTGCTTGAATCTGTCAGAGCGTTTGATGGTACGCACGATTCTTTTGGAACACAAGGGTTTGTGCGGGTTACAAGAAGAAAAAACATATTGGGACTTGATTTCTTTGTATGGCTATGTTTTTATGTGCGTGGCCAAAAGATGCTGCAGCGGCCCAGCCGGATTCCCTGCCGGCTACCCCCCTGCCACCGGACCCCTTTCCGGCGGCGACCCAACAAACATTGGCCCGGGCAGGCGCCTCCCTCGCCAGCCCGGGTCGTTTGTTGAACTAGGCTTCGGGCATGGCCCGGACCCCGAGCGAGGACGAGGCCGTCGCTATCGCGGCGGCGATCGAACGGTTTCGCGCGGAGACGGCGCCGGCGCCCAGCCCGGAGGAGGACACCATCGGCCCGTGGCAGCGGGCAGCGCTGCTCGAGGGAGTCAGCGCCAAGGGCACCGTCGAGGATTCAGAAGGAGGAGATAGATGGCTGTCGTGAAGATCATCGAGCTGGTCGGCAGCTCGAAAACGTCAACCGACGACGCGGCGCGTCAGGCGCTGAGCCAGGCGCAGGGCACGCTGCGCAACATCCGCGCTGTCGACATCGTCTCGACCGGGATCCGCGGCGAGAATCTTGATGAGTATCGCGCGCATGTGCGGGTGGCTTTCCTGATCGAGGGGACGGATATCGACTAACCAGACTGGGAAGGGGGGGGATTGCCCCCCCCAAAA
>JAWVFL010000034.1:0-8077 GCA_033856195.1 Solirubrobacterales bacterium
TCACGGCGAACACGATGGCCTGCGCCTTCGAGGCGCTGGGGGTCAGCGCCGGCGGCTCGGCGATGGTGCCGGCCGAAGACGACGAGAAGCAGACCGTCGCCGAGAAAATCGGCGAGCTGGTGCTGAAGGTGCTGGTCGACGACCTGCGCCCGAGCAAGATCATCACCCGCGACTCCTTGGAGAACGCGATCGCCTGCGTCTGTGCTTCGGGCGGCTCGACCAACGCCGTGCTGCACCTGATCGCGCTCGCGCACGAGGTCGGAGTCGACCTCACCATCGACGACTTCGAGCGGATCTCGCGGGCGACGCCGCTCTATGCCGACCTGAAGCCGGGCGGTCGCTTCATCGCCACCGACCTCTATGCCGCCGGCGGCGTGCCGGTGATCATCAGGCGGCTTCGGGACAAGGGCATCCTGCACGAGGACGCGATCACGATCACCGGTCAGACGATCGGCGAGGTCGCCGACGCCGCCACCGAGGCGCCAGGACAGGAAGTCGTACGGCCGCTGGAGGATCCCGTCAAGGCCGAAGGCGGGCTGGCGATCATGTACGGGAACCTCGCGCCTGACGGAGCGGTGATCAAGGTCGCGGGCACCGAGCGCCGCAAGCAGTCCGGGCCCGCCCGCGTATTCGAGTCCGAAGAGGAATGCTTCCGCGCCGTCAAGGACCAGAAGATCAACGCCGGTGACATCATCGTGATTCGCAACGAGGGACCCGTCGGTGGTCCCGGCATGCGCGAGATGCTCCAGGTGACTGCCGCGATCGTCGGCGAGGGTCTGGGAGAGACCGTGGCGCTGCTGACCGACGGCCGCTTCTCCGGTGCCACCCGCGGCCTGATGTTCGGCCACGTCACTCCCGAGGCGGTCAGGGGCGGTCCGATCGCAGCGATCCAGGAGGGTGACCGGATTACCCTCGACATCGATGAGCGTCGCATGGACGTCGACCTCAGCGACGAGGAGATCGCCCGCCGGGTCGAGAAGTACGAGGTCCCCGAGTCCCCGTTCGGCCGCGGCGTCATGAGCAAGTACGCCGACACGGTCTCGACGGCCTCCACGGGCGCGGTCACCAGCTGAGGCTTCCGACTTTCGTGCCCCTATAGGGGCTAACAACCCGGAAGGGCTACTCGGCCAGAAATTCGTCCAGCAGCGTGTTGAAACGCGCCGGACGCTCGAGCTGTGGGACGTGACCGGTTCGCTCGAAGATCTCGAGGCGGGAGTTGGGGATGCGACGGTGGTAGCTGATTGCGGCGGCGACCGGGATCACCCGGTCCGAGAGTCCCCAGACGATCAGCGTCGGCAACTCGATCGTCCCCAGGCGCTCGCGGATGTCGTGGCTGATCAGGCTCTGCAGCGCGTCGCCGAAGCCAGGGCAGCGCCCGCCGGCCATCTGCTCGACGAGCAGCTCGGGCCGCAGCCGTCCTGGGTAGCGCAGGAAAGGCGCCAGCGCGAGCTGCCGGCTGCGTGGGTGGGCGACGAGCCAGCGCCCGTTGTCGGCGACGACGCCACCGAGCTTGCTCCAGGCGTAGGCGGTCGCGGTCGCCCGTGCCTTCGGGTTCCAGGTGTTGAGGATCCCGGCGGCCGAGACCAGGACCAGGCGGCTGTAGCGCTGCGGCTCGGCGGTCGCCGCCTCGACCGCGACGAAGCCGCCCATCGAGTTGCCGACCAGCGTCGCCCGCTCGAGGCCGAGTTTCTCGCAGAAGTCGTGGATCAGGCGCCCGTAGGCCGGCATCCCGACCTCCCAGTCGGGCATCGGACTGGCGCCGAAGCCGGGCAGATCGAGCGCGACCACGCGGCGGTCGGTGCCGAAGTGCGGCAGGTTCTCGAGCCAGTTCTGCCAGCCGCCTGAGATGCCGTGGATGAAGAGGATCGGCGACCCCTCGCCGATATCCACATAGTTGACCTTGGCTCCCGGCAGCTCGACGCTGCGGCGGTGGGCCGGCCAGTCGACCTGCATCCATGCGGGCACGGGGTCTGGATTGCCGTAGTCGGCGCCGGATGCGATGCGCGGGTCGAGATCCCGGGTCCGGTTGCTCAGCTCCATCTCCGATGAAGAGTTAACCAAGCGCCGCCCCCGCTCACTCCTCCGTTCTGAAACCGACCCTGCGCTCATCGGTCGCTCCTCCGTCGGGTTGCCAAAAGGCCAACCCGACGGAGCTACCCATCGGCGACGCGCGCGAAGAGCTAGGTGTGGTTGGGCCCGTTGTCGGAGCCGCCGCCGCTACCACCGCCACCGCCGCCGCCCCGTGGCTCGACCTTCTTGGCGATCAGGCCGTTGCTGGTGGAGGTGGCTTCAACCTCGATCGCCAGCCCTTTGTGGAGACCGCTGAAGCCACCGGCGATGCGCTCGAACTGGGTGTTGCCGTTGACCTTGATCTGCACGGTGCCGCTCTGGGTGCTGAGCTTGAACGTCCTCGCTTTGGCGTTCTTGGAGACCACGGTCCCGTCGATATGCCGCGGGGCCGCCTGGGTCGTCGGGGCGAGGACACCGGCGATCGTCAGGGCGACGATCGCGCAGGTGGCGAGCAGGGATGGAACACGCTTCGAGGGTGCCATCGGGGTGCCTCCCTTTCGGTTTGGGCTTGGACCCGGCTATACGTACCCGACCGTGGTCGGGTTCACCACGATGGATGTCGGAGGCCCGGGCTCTGTGGCCGCTGCTCGCAAGCGGCCCCTTGAGAGCCGAGCCTCCGGCGGACCGCATGGGCAGGCCGCCTCTCTGACATGGCGGTCCTCGTCGCGATCCGAACAGATCACTACCCCGAGGGCGGGCCCGGAAACAGCCAAATCCCGTGCGGCTGGGCCCGGGCAGAGCGATAGGTGGTTCGAGCCTGTGTCCCGCGGGGAGTCGCTGGTTGACATGGCCGGCGTTCCGGGGATAGCCTCGCCTTGTGGTGTCCTCCCTGAAGCGGCTGCCTTCGGTGGTCTGCGTTGCAGCGATTGCGCTCGTCTCCTTGGGCGCAGGCACCGCGAGCGCCGACGACGAATTTCACTACGGCTGGGGCGAAACACGAACCCAGTGCATAAAGGTCGAATCCACCGGACTCGTGTACGCGCACGTGACGACGTCGATGTGGGTACACAACCGAGGCATCGGCAGCGGCTGGGTGACCAACTTTCGCCTCAAGGCGCGCCTGATCCCCACGACTTCGGGCCTGAACATCTCCCGCAACTGGCGAACGAGCCGCTTTCCTGTCAAAAGCGGCCTGAATCAGGACTCTGAGTACAGCCACGGGATGGCAGTAAATACCGACGTGGTTAAGCCAGAGGCGGAGTGGAAAGTGCAGGTCAAGCAGATCTGGGACCGCAAGGCCCCATGGAAGGACATCGTCCGTGAGTTCTTCCTCACCTTCGATGCGAGCCACTGCAAGAAGGGGAAGACCTATACGCCGCCCAATCAGCCGCCGGCGACCCCGGAAATCAATGTCCCGGCGATCCCGGGGTCCTAGGCGGATCCCCACCTGCTCGTAGGAATCTGGGTGGCGGTGGCGACCGCAGCCGGGACACACGCCGTTCTACGCCAAAGGCGCTCCAGGAACGTGCTGACACGGCGTGGAAGGGCCCTGCGCTAGAGCGGAGCCATCAGGCGTAGCCCATCCGTTCCAGGACCGGGATCTCACGGATCTGCGGCGGCTGCAGGTGGTCCCAGAGGATCCCGCGGGGGCGCTCGTACTGGCGCTCGACTTCGATCACAGCGCGCGGCGTCGCGATCATGTCGCAGGGGAGGTCATGGGCGGTGACCATCAGGTGCTGGCGGAGGATCTGGATCGGGTGAACCGTGGTGGCGACGCAGGTGTGGCTGTCGATCTTGCCGGCGTCGACGAGGATCCCGTACTCGAGGTCGTGGTAGCCGCCGCCTTTGCCGACCCGAGCGCCGCTGAGATTGACCGCGACCGAGCCGCAGAGGACGAAGTCGATGTCCGGCAGGTCGTCGAGGGCGACCACCCGGCCGTGCTTGAGAGCGCCCTTGATCGTCGCCGCCTCCTTGACCGCCGCTTTCGACATCTCCTGCGGGTCGAGCACGCGGAAGGGGTGGGGGTCGCGCAGCCGCGGCACCGCCATGATCACCGTCTTGCCCTCGTCGAGGGCGATCCGGCGGGCGTGGGTCTGCGGCGAGTCGGGGTTCGCCTTGATCACCCGGGCCCGCTTCCAGAGTCGGTGGCCGGCGAGCTTCTCGGCCGCCAGCTTGGCTCCGGCGAAGTTGGGGATCCGCCCCTCGGCACCCGGAAATCGCGAAACCCCCTCGCGGTCCATCGCCTTCCAGACCTCTTTGCGGACCTCATCCTTTGAGCGCACGGGCGAAAGATATCCGTCTCGTCTGCCGATAAGACCGATGCAGATGCGAAATTGCAGGGAAGAGCAATCATTTGACCGAATGATCCGTTTGCCTAGACTTTTCGAAACCGGATCCTGGGACTGAGGCGAATTGGGACGCAAGACGCAAATAGCGCTGGGAGTGATCGTGCTGCTGATCGTGTTCGCGGCGGCGGGCGCCTACGCCTACGACAGCTCCCAGAAGGACAAGATCGCCGAGGGCGTGACCGTCGCCGGCGTCGACGTCGGCGGCATGGACGCCGACGAAGCCAAGGCCGCCGTTCGCCGCGAGCTGCTCTCGCCGCTGAAGCACGAGCTCAAGGTCAGCCTCGGCAGTGAGTCCTGGACCCTGCCCGGCGAGAAGCTGAAGGTTCGTGCCAACATCGGCCAAGCGGTCGACGAAGCGGTCGCCGAGAGCCAGGACGGCGGCCTGCCGACCCGGCTGGTCCGCTACGTCAGCGGCAGCGAACTCGATAAGCCGGTCAAGGCCGAACTCGACTACTCCCAGCCGGCTATCAACCGCTTCGTCCGCCACGTCGCCGAGGAAGTCAATCGCGATCCCGTCGACGCCAGCGTCAGCCCCAGCGCCGACTCGCTCAACGTGATCCCCGGCCAGGCCGGCCGCAAGCTGCGCGACGTGCGCCTGACCGAGGACCTCGAAGAAGCCGTCCTCAACGCCGACGCCCCGCACACCGTCGTCGCCCGTGTCCACAAGACGAAGCCCGAAGTGACCACCAAGCAGGTCGCCGGCGAGTACCCGTCCTACCTCACCCTTGACCGCGGCTCCTTCACCCTGCGCCTCTGGAAGGACCTGGAGTTGGTCAAGACCTACACCGTCGCGGTCGGCCAGGAAGGGCTGGAAACGCCCGAAGGCGTCTACGAGATCGAGGGGATGGAAGAAAACCCGACCTGGTACGTGCCGGATTCCGACTGGGCCGGGTCGCTCGCCGGGACGGTCGTGCCGCCCGGCCCCTCGAACCCGATCAAGGCGCGCTGGATGGCGATCTTCGAAGGGGCCGGCATCCACGGCACCGAAGAAACCAGCTCGCTGGGCACGGCCGCCTCCCACGGCTGCGTGCGCATGGCGATTCCGGATGTGGAAGAGCTGTACGACCTCGTCGAAGTCGGGACCCCCATCTACATCGGCTAGCCCTCGTCGTTCTACCGCCCCTATAGGGGCGGAAATACACCGAGCGCGCAGGACGTAGGGGAGATTGGGCGAATCCCCTTTCGTGAACTGGGACGCTGCCTTGGCCGAGTACGACCGTGATCTGCGCGCTCGTGGATCGGCGGAGCGGACGCGGCGGGCGTATGGGGTGGACCTGGGAGGGTTCGTCGAGTGGGTGGGGCCGCAGGGGCTGGGGCCGACCGAGGTGCGCCATCGCGACGTGCGGCGCTACGCGGCGGGGCTCTCGACCGCCGGCGCGGCGCCGGCCACGGTAGCCCGCAAGCTGGCCGCGATCCGCGGCCTCTACGGCTTCCTGGTCCGCACCGAGCGGGCCGGCTCCAACCCGGCCGAGCTGGTCTCCAGCCCGAAACGGGCCGAAAAGCTGCCGAAGGTGCTCTCGGCCGCGGAAATGCGCTCGCTGCTGGAGCGGATCCCGGCCGCGACCCCGCTGGAGCTGCGCGACCGCGCGATGCTCGAGCTCGCCTACTCCTGTGGCCTGCGCTGCGAGGAGATCGTCAACCTCGACGAGGACTCGGTCGACTTCGAGGCCGAGCAGGTGCGGGTGCTCGGCAAGGGGTCCAAGGAGCGAATCCTGCCGATCGGCGAGCCCGCGCAGCGCGCCCTCGAGCGCTATCTGCAGAAAGGGCGCCGCGCCCTGGCCACCGAGCCGCGCGAGCGAGCGCTCTTCCTCAGCAAGAGCGGACGCCGTCTCTCCAACTCCGACATCACCCGCAGACTCGGCCTCTGGACCCGCGAAGCGGCCCTCGCGGGCGGCGTTTCGCCGCATTCACTTCGACATTCTTTTGCGACGCATCTCTTGGAGGGGGGCGCCGACCTGCGTACGATTCAGGAGTTGCTCGGTCACGCATCGATCTCGACCACTCAGGTTTACACCCGTGTGGACGCTGCCCGTCTGCGTGACACCTATGCTGCAAGCCACCCCCGCGCCTAAGTTGATTCGACAATTCGGCCATAAAATCCACGCCCTCTAATGGAGACCGGCGTAAAAGAGGTGGAGCTGCGCGATCTTTGGCGCCGCTACAAGGACGAGGGCGACGAAACCGCCCGCGAGCGCCTGGTCGTGGCTTACTCGCCGATGGTCAAGTTCGTCGCCGGCCGGCTCGGTGCCGGGCTGCCCTCGCACGTCGAGGACGCCGACCTGATCTCCTACGGCCTGGTCGGGCTGATCGGCGCGATCGAGCGCTTCGAGCCCGAGCGCGGGATCAAGTTCGAGACCTTCGCGATGACCCGGATCCGCGGCTCGATCATCGACGAACTGCGCTCGCTCGACTGGGTGCCGCGCTCGGTCCGCTCACGCGCCCGCGAGATCGAGACCTGCCAGGCGAAACTGGAGCACGAGCTGCAGCGGGCGCCGAGCGAGGCCGAGCTGGCCGCGAAGCTGAACATGACCGAGGAGGAACTGCAGACCGCGCTGTTGGAGATCGCCAACTCCTCCGTCTACGCGCTCGACGAGCTCTGGACCGTCTCCGACTCCTCGGGCGACCAGGTCTCGCTGCTCGACACGATCGCCGACGACGGGGCCGCCGACCCGCAGGAGGCGCTCGCCTCGACCGAGGTCAAGGACCGCTTGACCGAGGCGATCGGCTCGCTGCCCGAGCGCGAGCAGCTGGTCGTCGCCCTCTACTACTACGAGAACCTCACCCTGCGCGAGATCGGCGAGGTCCTCGGCGTGACGGAGTCGCGCGTCTCCCAGCTGCACACCAAGGCCGTGATGCGGCTGAAGTCCCACCTCCAGCAGGACTGAGCCGTGCGCCTGCGCCTCCAGCGGCGGCAACGGCAGTTCGACACTCACGGACTGACACCGTTCGAGCGCGCCGTGCTCCGCTTCAACACGTCCGAGACCCGGCGCACCGTCGAGGGGCTGGTGCGGACGCTGGGCGAACCGGTCGCCTCGGTCGGCGCCTCGGCCGGCGCCCGCGACGAGGTGCGGATCACGGTCGCCTGGAACCTCACCTGGTACCAGTGGGGCGTCGACCTCGGCGACGAGTCGCGCGGCGTCTTCGAGCTGGCCAGCGGCAGGCACGTCGGCGAGCTCGACGCCGCCGCCCGCCAGTGGAACGCCTCGGTGGTCGAGGGCGGCCGGATCGTCCTCGAGGCGCCGCGCCGGCGCGGACGGAGGCGCTGATGGCGTCGCTGACCGTCAACGTCGACGGCGGGGCCCGCGGCAACCCGGGCCCGGCGGCGATCGGGGTCGTGGTCCGCGACGAGGGCGGGGCCGTGCTCGAGGAGCTGGGGGAGACGATCGGGCGCGCCACCAACAACGTCGCCGAGTACCGGGCGCTGCTGCGCGGGATCGAGCTGGCCACCGCCCACGGCGGCACCGAGGTCGAGCTGATCGGCGACTCCGAGCTGGTCGTGCGCCAGGTCGAAGGCCGCTACAAGGTCAAGGACGCGACCCTGCGCGAGCTCTACGAAGAGGCAAAGCGCGAGCTGGCCGGCTTCGAGCGCTGGTCGATCCGCCACGTCCGCCGCGAGGCCAACGCCGACGCCGACCGGCTCGTCAACGCGGCCCTGGATCGGGACTGATGTCCGCGCCGATCGATCCCGGCGTCGACATCGGCCACGTCCACCTCAAGGT
>JAWVFL010000035.1:0-3338 GCA_033856195.1 Solirubrobacterales bacterium
CGACGTACACGCGGCAGAGGTGCACTGCCTCCTCGGCCCGAACGGAGCCGGCAAGTCGACGCTGATCAAGTGCGTCTCCGGTGCGGTCGAGCCAACGAGCGGCGAGATCCTGTTCGAAGGCGAGCCGCTGCCGGCCGGCGATCCTGCCGGCTCGCTCAAGCGCGGCGTGGCGACCATCTACCAGGAGCTCGACCTCGTCGAGGATCTGAGCGTCGCCGAGAGCATCTTCCTGGCGCACGAGCCGCGCCGCGGGCCGCTGCTCGACCTGGACAAGATGTATCGCGACTCGAAGGCGCTGCTCGCACGCCTCGGCCACGATGGCATTCCTCCGCGTGCCAAGGTCGGCGCGCTGCGCCCCGCCGCGCAGCAGATCGTCTCGATCGCCCGCGCCTTGTCCGGCGACGTCCGGCTGCTGATCATGGACGAGCCGTCAGCGATCCTCGACGAGTCCGAGATCGAGACGCTGTTCGAGGTCGTCCGCCGCCTCACCGCGGAGGGAGTCGGTGTGGTCTACATCTCCCACCGCCTCGAGGAGATCCGCCGCATCGGCGACCGCGTGACCGTGCTGGCCGACGGTCGCACGACCGCCACCGGCATCCCGGCAACCACGTCCACGGACGAGCTGGTCGAGCTGATGATCGGCCGCAAGGTCGAGCAGCTCTATCCCGAGCGGCCAGGCGCCACCGACCGCGTGCTGCTCGAGGTGCGCGGAGCGCGCCGCCTTCCTGCCGTCCGCGACGTGAGCCTGACCGTGCGCGCCGGCGAGGTCGTCGGGCTCGGAGGGCTGATCGGCTCCGGCCGCAGCGAGCTGCTGGGGCTGATCTACGGTCTCGAACAGCTGGAGGAGGGGGAGGTCCTGGTCGAGGGCAAGCCGCTCCCCGGCGGCCGCCCCGCCACCGCCATCCGGCGCGGGCTGGGCCTGGCGCCCGAGGACCGCAAGTCGCAGGCGCTGGTGCTCGAGTGGAGCCAGACGAAGAACGTGACCCTCGCCGACCTGCGCCGGTTCGGGCGGCCCTTGCTGAACGTGCGCAGCGAGCGCGCCCGCGCGCGCGAGCAACTGCGCATGCTCAACACGACGCCAGATGATCCCGACCGCATCGTCCGCCTCTTGTCTGGCGGCAATCAGCAGAAGGTCGTTCTTGCGCGCTGGCTGCTGCACGAGTGCAAGGTGCTGCTGCTGGACGAGCCGACGCGCGGGGTGGACGTGGCCACGAAGGCCGAGATCTACCGCATCATCAGCGACCTGGCCAAGTCCGGCCTCGGCGTGCTGGTCGTCTCCTCCGAGCTCGAGGAGCTGGTCGGCATCTGCACACGCATCCTCGTGATGCGCGTGGGCGAGATCGTCGCCGAGATGGACGGGAGCAAGGCGACCGAGCGCGAGTTGCTTCGACATGCGGTTGCGCCCACGGACGCGCCCGTTCTCACGGAGGAGGTGGCATGACCGTGCTTGGCCGCGTCAAGGCGCTGCAGGTCCAGGAGTACGCCCTGGCCGTAGTCGTGATCGTCCTGTTCGTCGTCGGCGCGATCCTGAAGCCCGACACGTTCCCGACCTGGGACAACGTGCGCAACATGCTGACCCAGGCGAGCGTGGTCGGCGTGATCGCGATCGGCATGACGTTCGTGATCGCGACGGCCGGCATCGACCTGTCGGTCGGCTCGATGGTCGCGGCCGCCGGCATGTTCGGCGGCATCCTCATCGGCGACACGGGCACCAGCAGCATCCTCTTCATCGGCGGCGCACTCGCCTTCGCGGTTGCGCTCGGCACCGTCAACGCGACCGCCATCGCATACGGCCGTGTCGTGCCCTTCATCGCGACGCTCGCGATGTTCTCGATCGGCAGGGGCCTGGCGCTGCTGCTCAACGACAAGCTGCCGGTCGGCCTGCTCGACCTGAACGGCGGGTCGTTCGGCGACCCGGCCGCGTTCTCGCTGCTCTGGTTCGGGAACGGCCGCATCCTGGGGATCCCCGTCTCGGTGTACATCTTCCTGGCGATCGCCGTGGCCGGCTGGGTCGTGCTCAACCGGACGCGCTACGGGCGCTATGTCGTGGCCGTCGGCGGCAACCGTGAGGCGGCGCGGATCGCGGGCGTTCCCGTCAGGCGGATCATCTTCAGCGTCTACGTGCTGTCGGGGTTGCTGGCCGGAGTTGCGGCGGTCCTGCTGTGCGCGCGGCTCGGCAGCGCCTCACCGGTCAGCGGAAACCTCTACGAGCTCGACGCGATCGGCGCAGTCGTCATCGGCGGCACGAGCCTCGCCGGCGGCCGCGCGACGATCGTCGGCACGTTCCTCGGCGTCCTGACCTTCGCGCTCATCTTCAGCCTGATGACGCAGCTCAATCTTTCGACGGAGGTGCAGCAGGTGACCAAGGGCCTGATCGTCCTTGGCGCCGTGCTGCTCCAGCGCCCCGAGGCGCGGTACTGATGGCCGGCATGGCCTCACAACGCAGTCAAATCCACAACAGGAGGTATGCAATGTCGCTCAAGCGACTCCTCGTCTCGATCGCCGCAGTCGCACTGCTGGCGTTCGGTGTCGCTGCCTGCGGCGGCGACACCAAGACGGTTACCACGACCTCACCTGCCGCCAGCAGCGGCAGCCCGGCCGGCGGAACCGAGACCACTGGCAAGACCGTGAGCATCATCGCCAGCGTTCCGCCCACCGACCACGGCTGGCTTGGCGCCATCTCCAAGAACGCCAAGGCGGCCGCAGCGGGCCACAAGGACGTCAAGTTCGAGCTGCTTCAGGCAGCCGACGCCGACTCGCAGGCTCAGCAGGTCGAGCAGGCGATCGCGAAGCACCCCGACGCCCTCGTGATCCTGCCCCAGGACGGCGCGGCGCTCACGCCGGTCGCCCAGAAGGCGGAGAAGGCCGGCATCCCGGTCGTCAACATCGACCGCCTGTTCACCGCGCCGGACGCCGCGACGGCCACGGTCCTCGGCGACAACTACCAGATCGGCGTACTCGCGGCGAACTACATCTCCGATCAGCTGAAGTGCAGCGGCAACGTTGTGGAGATCCAGGGCCTCGCGGGCATCTCGGTCACGACCGACCGCAGCAAGGGCTTCTCGGACACCCTCAAGAAGAAGTGCCCGGGCGGCGGTGTCAAGATCGTTGCCAAGCAGCCCGGCGACTTCAACCCGGACCAGGGCCTGAAGGTGATGGAGAACATCCTCCAGGCGCAGAAGAAGATCGACGCCGTGTACACGCATGACGACGACATGGCCCAGGGCGTGGTCCAGGCGATCCGCAACGCGAACCGTGACGACGAGATGTTCCTCACGGGCGTCGGCGGCTCGCAGGACGCGATGAAGCAGATCGCGGCGGGTGGTCTCTACCGCGCG
>JAWVFL010000036.1:0-3725 GCA_033856195.1 Solirubrobacterales bacterium
TTCATCGGCGAGTTCTACATCCTCAACGGTCTCATCAACGCGAAGATCGCGCTCGCGTTCATCGCCGGGATCGGCGTCGCCCTGGCCGCCTTCTACGCCCTTCGCCTCTACCAGCGAACGATGCACAACCGGCTGCCGTCGGGGGTCGCGTCGCGTGAGATCAGCTGGCGGGAGGGCGCCGTGCTGGCGCCGCTCGTCGCCTGCATCGTCGCCCTGGCGCTCTATCCGGGGCTGGTCCTCGAGCGCGGCGAGCGCTCGGTCGACGAATCGCTCGAGGCGTTCACGTGCGAGCCGCTGACGACCGACGACGGCAGCTACCTGCCCTCGTTCTGCGACGGGCAGGTCGCCGGCGCCGGCGGCCCGGTCGCGAAGGTGGGTGAGTGATGGGCTTCGAGGCGCCGGACATCGACTACGCCGGGATCTCGCCGATCATCGCGCTCACGGCCGGCCTCTGCGTGGTCCTGCTCAGCGCGGTCTTCAGGCCGGTGCGTCGTTGGGGCCCCGGGCTGACCCTGGTCGTGCTGGCAACCGCAGCGGGCTTGTTGATTATGCAGTGGGGCGACCCCAAGGACCTCGTCTCCGGCGCCCTGCGGATCGACGACCTCTCGATCGCGATCTCGCTGATCGCGATTCTCACCGCCGGCTTCTGCGTCCTGCTCTCGATCCGCGAGCCCGCCACCGAGCAGGCCGGGGTGGGGGAGTACCACGCCCTGCTGCTGGGCTCGGTGCTGGGGATGGTGCTGCTGGCCGAGGCCCAGAACATGGTCAGCTTCTTCGTCGCGATCGAGACCCTCTCGATCCCGCTCTACATCCTCTGCGCCGCCAACCTGCGCCGCGAGGGCTCGCTCGAGTCCGGCCTCAAGTACCTGATCGTCGGCTCGCTCGGCTCGGCGACGCTGCTCTACGGGATGGCCTTCCTCTACGGCGGCACCGCCTCCACCGACTTCGCCGGGATCGCCACCGGGATCGCCCACAAAGGCATGCTCGACGACCCGCTGATCCTGGTCGGGATCGCGATGTGCGCGGTCGGGCTCGCCTTCAAGACCTCGATCGCCCCCTTCCACCAGTGGACCCCCGACGTCTACCAGGGCGCGCCGACGCCGATCACCAGCTTCATGGCGGTGGCGACCAAGGCCGCGGCCTTCGCTGTCTTCGTCCGCTTCTTCGACGTCGCCCTCGGCCCCCAGGTCGACCAGTGGCAGCCGGCGCTGGCGGTGCTGGCGGCGATCTCGATCGTGGTCGGCAACGTCGGCGCGCTCGGCCAGGACTCGCTGAAGCGCCTGCTCGGCTATTCCGGGGTCGCCCAGGCCGGCTACATGCTGGGCGGGATCGTCGTCGCCTCCGAGTCGGGCGTCAACGCGCTCGTCTTCTACCTTGCTGCCTACGCCTTCATGAACCTCGCGGCCTTCGCGGTGGTGATCGCCCGCGAGCGCGAAACGCCCTTCGGCGACGACATCCGCGCGATGCGCGGGCTCGGAGCCGAGCGGCCACTGCTGGCCTGGCCGCTGACGATCGCGATGCTGGCCCTGGCGGGGCTGCCGGCGACCGCCGGCTTCATCGGCAAGCTCTACCTGATCGAGGCCCTGGTCGAAAGCGACTACACCTGGCTCGGCGTCTTCATCGCGATCGGCACGATGATCTCGCTCGCCTACTACCTGCGGGTGGTGGCGGCGATGTGGATGCGGCCCGAGGCCGACTCGGCGGTGGGGACGCCGGCGATCGCCGGCGCCGCGCCCGAGGCCGACCCGATCGACCCCGAGGCGGGGAAGCGTTGGTATCTGGTCGGCCCCGCCCTGATCGCCGCCGCGGCGACTATCTTCTTCGGCGTGATTCCCCAGCCGCTGGTCGAGTTCGCCGAACGCGCGGGCTCGTCGCTCTTCTAGGTCGAAGGGACGCTCGACCATCGGCGTCCTGCTGACCGCCGGCGCGATCTTCATCTCCACCGGGATCGGGATCTGGGCCGAGCGCCGCTGGCCCGAGGGCGCCGCCAACGCCGCCCGCAGGTCGCTGGTGGTGCTGCTCTACCTGCTGCTGCCGCCGGTGATCTTCTTCAACCTCGCCGCCGCCGACATCGACCTCGACCACGGTCTCGGACTGGGTCTGGCCCTGATCGCGGTGACGATCGCGGCGCTGCTCGCCTGGTGGGTCGCGAGCCGGGTGATGAAGCTGCCCCGCTACCAGGTCGGCGCGGTCGTCTGCGTAGTCCTCAGCGTCAACACCGGCTACCTCGGCTACCCGCTCACGGTCGCGCTGCTGGGTCGCGACCAGCTCTCCGATGCGGTCCTCTACGACGTGCTCGTCACCGGCCCCTCGCTGCTGCTCGGCGCTTTCGCGGTCGGCGCCGCCTTCGGCACCAAGGCGGGCGAAACGCCGCGCCAGCGGGTCGCCGCCTTCTTCACCCGCAATCCGCCGCTCTACGCGGCGATCCTCGGCCTCTTGGCGCCGAGCTCGCTCGCCCCGAGCATCGCGGTCGACATCTCCCAGGCGCTGGTCGTGGCGATCCTGCCGATCGGGTTCTTCGCGATCGGCGCGACCCTGGCCGAGGGGGCGCTGCACGGCGAGCTGCCGCTGCCGCCGCCGCTTACCCGCCCGGTGCTGCTGGTTCTGGTGGTGCGGCTGGCCCTGGTGCCGGCGCTCCTGATGCTGATCGCGGCGCCGCTGATCGACCTCCCACCGGCCTACCGGCTGATGGCGGCGATGCCATCTGGGATCAACTCGATGGTCGTCTCCCACGCCTACGGCCTCGACAACAAGATCGTCGCCGAGGCGGTCGCCTGGTCGACCGCGATCGTCGTCCTCGCCGCCCTGGTCTCGCTGGCGTTCTAGGCAGCGCAGCGATCTAGATCTGGGTCGCGATCACGCCGATGAGGGCAGCGATCACGCCAAGCAGTCCCACGGCGAGGACGAAGCCGATCTGCATCAGGATGCGCTGCAGGGAGTCGAAGCGGACTCCGACCGCCTGAAGCTCGGTGTCGACCTTGTCGAAGCGCTTGTCGACCTTGTCGAATCGCCGGCCCACGTCCTCGCGGAAGTCATCCAACCTCGCGTCGGTCCAGCTCTCTCTCACGGCGTTCATGATTGCACCGTCGCGGACAAAACGTTACGTATGGTCGTCAAATGTGCCATCTCTGCAAATCTTGGTGACGATGCTCCAACACGTCGGAATCGAGGTCGCGCCGGAGGACGTCGGGCGCGCCGTCGAGCTCTTCGAGCTGCTCGGCTTCGTCCGGGTGCAGCCGCCGCCGACCCTGGCCGAATTCACCTGGCTCGAACGTGAGGGGACCCAGGTGCACCTGATGCCAGACGCAAACCCGACGGCGCCGCCGCGCGGCCACCTGGCGGTCGTCGTCCCCGAGTTCGAAGCGACGCTGGCGGCGCTGCGCGAGGCCGGCTTCGAGCTGGAAGCGGCCGGCGAACACTGGGGCGCGCCCCGTGCCCGGGTGCTGGCGCCGGCGGGACACCGGGTCGAGCTGATGGCGGCGCCGCCGCCCCGTTCCTAGCGGCGCCGCGCCCTCCGGGCGCTACTTCTCGTCGAAGGTCAGCGCGCAGCCGTTGATGCAGTAGCGCTGGCCGCTCTCGCCGGGGCCGTCGTCGAAGACGTGTCCCAGGTGGGCATCGCAGGTCTTGCAGACGACCTCGGTCCGCCGCATGAAATGGCTGTTGTCGTCCCGCAGTTCGACGTTCTCGAGGTTGGCCGGGTCGGTGAAGCTGGGCCAGCCGGTGCC
>JAWVFL010000037.1:0-29291 GCA_033856195.1 Solirubrobacterales bacterium
TGCTGCAGGTCGATGTGCTGGATGCTGCCGCGGACCGGGTGCAGCTGCTGCTCCTTGATCACCACGGGCACCGCTTTGGCGCCCTCGATCTCGAGGTCGAAGAGCGCGCTGCCCTCCTGCATGATCGAGCGCACGTCGCGTTCGGAGACCTGGAAGGGCTTCGCGTCCGAGCCGCCCGAGTAGACGACGCCCAGCGTCAGCCCCCGATTGCGCATGCGACGCGAGGCGCGGGAGCCGAACTCGGCGCGGGGAGCGACCTTCAGGGTTGAGCGTGAGCTTGCCATCGGACCGGAGAGAATAGAGAAAGCCGCCGGCAAAGAGCTGCTGTGGCAACCTAGGACGATGGCCGAGGACTCGAAGATCCCGAAGGGAAGGCTGCGACGCTCGGCCAAGCTGGGCTCGATCGTCGGCGTTCAGGGCGCCCGCTACGCCGGCACCAAAGCGGCCAACGTCGGCCGCTCCGAAGAGGGCGGCAAAGAGCACCTGGAGCAGCGCCACCTGGAGACGGCGATGAAGATGGTCGGCGCGCTCGGGCAGATGAAGGGCGCGGCGATGAAGCTCGGCCAGTTCGCTTCCTTCATCGACACCGAGTTCATCCCCGAGGAGTACCGCGAGATCTACCAGGAACAGCTCGCCAAACTGCGCACCGACGCGCCGGCAATGCCCTGGGAGCAGGTCGTCAAGGTGCTCGAAGAGGAGTACGACGGGGAACCCCTCTCCGAGTACTTCGCCGAGATCGAGCACGAGGCCTTCGCCGCCGCCTCGATCGGCCAGGTGCACCGGGCCGAGCTGCTCGACGGCCGCGCCGTCGCGGTGAAGATCCAGTACCCGGGGATCGCCGAGGCGCTGGAGGCCGACCTCCGCAACGCCGGCACCCTGGTCCGCCTCGCCCGCGCGATCGCACCCGGCCTCGACGCCAAGGCGATCGCCGACGAGCTGCGCGAGCGGGTGATGGAGGAGCTCGACTACGAGTACGAGGCCCAGAACCAGCGCTCCTTCGCCCGCGCCTACCGCGAACACCCCTTCATCTACGTGCCCGAAGTCGTCACCCGGCTCTCGCGGCGGCGGATCCTCGTCACCGAGCTGGTCACAGGCAAGGGCTTCGAGGAGATCAAGGAACTGCCGCACGAGGAGCGCAGCCGCTTCGGGGAGATCGTCTTCCGCGGCAGCTTCGGCTCGATCTACCACCTCCAGCACTTCAACGCCGATCCCCACCCCGGCAACTACATCCTCATGGACGACGGCCGCGTCGCCTTCCTCGACTTCGGGATGACGAAGAAGCTCGACCGCGAGCAGATCCTGCTCGAGCAGCGCGCCTTCGACGCCGCCTCCCGCGACGACCCGGAGGCCTTCCGCCAGGCCCTGCACGACCTCGGCTTCGTCAAGAAGCCGTCCAAGCTCGACGCCGAGCGGCTGCTGGAGCACATGCGGGCGGTCGGCGGCTGGTACGTCGAAGACCGCGAGATCGAAATCACCGCCCGCCGGGTGATGAAGATCATCGAGTCCACCAACGACCCGCGCTCGGAGTACTTCGACCTGATGCGGCGCGAGTCGATCCCGGCCGACGAGCTGATGGGACGGCGGATGGAGATCGGCGTCGTCGCCGTGCTCGGGCAGCTGCGGGCGAAACGCAACTGGCACCGGATAACCCGCGAGTGGATCTACGCCGACGAGCCGGCGACCGAGCTCGGCGTCCTCGAGTGGGAGTACTTCGAGGAGCGCGGGGTAAAGCGCACGCCCGGTTTGGCCGAAACCACCTGAACAGAGCTCTTTCGGGATCGAGACGGAGGCACGATGAAGCGGATCAAACGCGGTTGGGGACTGACCAAGAAGAGCTGGGCGCTGCTCAGGGAGCACCGGGAACTGATTCGCTTTCCCCTCTACGGCGCGGTCGCGACGATCCCGCTGGCGATCCTCTTCCTCGGCCCCGGCCTCTACTTCCTCGACCAGCACGAGCTCGCCGGCGCGATCCCGCTGCTGGTGATCGGGATCTACGTCCTCACCGTGGTCGGCGTCTACTTCAGCGTCGGGCTCGCGGCCGCCGCCAACCTGATCTTCGGCGGCCAGGAGGCGACGGTCTCCGACGGCCTCGCGGTCGCCCGCAGCCGTTTCAGCCAGATCTGCGGCTGGGCGGCGCTCTCGACCGCGATCAGCGTGCTGATGGGCGTGCTCGAGAACCAGGGCGGCGCCCTGGGCAACATCGCCGCGCGGTTGGTCGGGATGGCCTGGGCGCTGGTCACCTTCATGGCGGTGCCGGTGATCGCGATCGAGGGCACCGGTCCGCTGGAGACGCTGAAGCGCTCGGCGACGATCTTCAAAGACAAATGGGGCCAGCAGATCACCGGCAACATCGCGATCGGCGGCGCCGTCTTCCTGATCGGCGTGCTCCCGGCGGCACTGCTGATCGTCGCCGGCGTCGTTCTCTGGCCCTCCTCCGGTCCCGCCGCCGTCGTCCTGATCCTGATCGGGGCCGTGGTCATGTGCGTGGCGCTGCTGATCTCGAAGGCGCTGAGCGGCGTCTTCGGCGTCGCCCTCTACCGCTACGCCGTCGAAGGCCAGGCGGTCGGCGGCTTCACCCAGGAGGAGCTGGAGTCGGCGGTTCGGCTCAAAAAGGGCCGCAAGGCGCCGCCGACGGCGACGCCCGGCACCGTCTGATCGGCTGAAGGTCTTCTGAGCGAATACGGTCCCGGTCGAATGGCTGAGCTCGAGGTCCGCAACCTGACGAAGCGCTACGGCAAGACCGTGGCCGTGGACGACCTCTCCTTCGCGGTGGAGGCCGGCCGGGTGACCGGCTTTCTCGGCCCCAACGGGGCCGGCAAGACGACGACGATGCGGGCGCTGCTGGGGCTGCTGCGCCCGAGCGCGGGCGAAGCGCTCGTCGAGGGCAGGAGGCCCGCCGCGATGGAGGAGCCGCTGCAGACGATCGGCGCGGCCCTGGAGGCGACCGCCTTCCACCCCGGTCGCAGCGGCCGCAACCACCTGCGGGGGCTCGCCGCGGCTGCGAAGTTCCCGCGCTCGCGAGTCGAGGAGGTGCTGGAGATGGTCGAGCTGACCGGCGCCGCCAACCGCCGCGTCAAGGGCTACTCGCTGGGGATGCGCCAGCGGCTGGCGCTGGCGGCGGCGCTGCTCGGCGACCCACGGATCCTGATCCTCGACGAGCCCGCCAATGGCCTCGACCCCCAGGGGATGCGCTGGCTGCGCGACCTGCTGCGGGCACAGGCGGCCGAGGGCCGCACCGTCCTCGTCTCCAGCCACGTCCTCTCCGAGGTCGATCAGACCGCCGACGAGCTGGTCGTGATTCGCGGCGGCAAGCTGGTCTCGCAGACGACGCTGTCGGAGTTCACGGCCAGCGGCCAGGTGCCCTCGCGGGTGCGGGCCGCCGACACCGAGCGGCTCGCCGCGGCGCTGAGCGCGCGCGGCGGCAAGGTCGAGCCCGACGAGGGGGCGCTGCTGGTCTCCGGCCTCAGCGGCGAGGAGATCGGCGACCTCGCCCTGCGCAGGGGATCGCGATCCACGAGCTGGCGCCGCAGCGCTCGACCCTGGAGGAGCGCTTCCTCGAGGTCATGGACAAAGACGAGGAGGAGGCCCCCGGATGAGCCTCCTGCGCAGCGAGTGGATCAAGCTCTTCACCACCCGCACCACCTGGGTGATGCTCGGCGTCGGCCTGCTCGCCGAGGCGCTCTTCGCCGGCCTCTTCGTCGGCCTGGCGTCGCTCGACGACATCGGCGAAATCGACGAGATCGCGACCGGCATCGGTCTGCTGATGGTGCTGATGCTGGTCCTCGGAGTGCTGATCATCACCACCGAGTTCCGCCACGGCACCGCCAGCTCGACCTTCCTGGTATCTCCCCGCCGCTACCCCGTCCTGATCGCGAAGCTGGCGGCGACGCTGCTGGTCGGGGTGCTGGCGGGGCTTCTCTTCGTCGTCGTCAACGCCGGCCTCGCCCTGCCCCTGTTCTCCGGGCGCGGCGGCGAAATGCCGTCGACCAGTCACCTCGTCTCGATCTACGCCGGGGTCGTCGTCTCCTTCGCGTTGATCTGCGCCTTCGGCCTCGGCATCGGCGCGATCGTCCGCAACCAGGTCGGCGCGATCGTCGCCGCGATCGCCTGCTTCTTCGTCGTCTCCTCGCTGCCCGAACTGCTGCCCGGGACGATCGGCGAATACTTCCCGGCCCAGGCGATCGGCTCCCTGCACGGGCGCGAAGAAGGCGACGGCGCCCTCGGCCAGGTCGCCGGCGGCATCGTCCTCGCGGCCTGGTCGCTGGGCCTCTGCGCGGTCGGCACCCTGCTGGTCAGCAAGCGCGACCTCAGCGACTGACGCTTCCCGAATCGAGGCCCCTATAGGGGCCCAAATTCAGGAAAGGCGGTCGAACAGGCGCGGGTCGTTGGAGACGAGGCCGTCGACGCCGGCGTCGACCAGCTTCTGCATCCGCGCCGCGTCGTCGACGGTCCAGGCGATCAGCTCGACTCCGGCGAGCTCGGTGATGCGGGCTAGGCGGCGGCTGACGAGCGGGTGGTAGACCCACATCGACTCGACGCCGAGCTTGGGCAGCTTCTCGGCGGCGAGGCCGGGAAGGCGCTGGCGCATCGCCATCAGCGCCGCCAGCATCGGTCCCTTCGCCCAGCGCTTCGAGGTCCAGTCCTTGGTCACCTTGGGGTAGGTCCAGCCGCGCCGCAGCTCCGGTTCCAGCTCGAGGACGCGGCCCAGCGAGTAGAGCTCCATGGTCGAGACCATCGCCCGGTTGATGAGGTCGCGCTCTCGCAGGGCAGTGACGATCTCGTCCTCGCGGCCGGGCAGCTTGATGTCGATGTCGATCTCGACCCGATTGAGCGGCGGCGCCATGAAGGCGTCGAGCGCCTCGGTCAGCTTCAGTGGCGTGCGCCGTTCGGCGTCGCCCCAGTCGTGAGCGACGACCAGCGGCGCACGCTCCTCCAGCGGCAGGTGGGCGTCGCGCAGCCATAGCACGTCGAGCTCAATGGTGTCGACGCCGGCCTCGGCGGCGGCGAGGAAGCTCTCAATCGTGTTGCCGGGAGCGATCAGATCGGCTCCCTTGTGGCCGACCAGCCGCAGCCGGGTGGCACCGGTGGGGTCGCCTCCGCTCATGAGCAGAGCGCATCGGACTTGAACAGCGCCCCGATCAGCGCCAACGAGGGGAGGACGAAGAGCCCGGCGCCGATCAGGTAGGCCGGAAGCAGGAGGCCCACGTCATCGACCCGGCGGCGGAGCGCAGCCGCCCCGACGAGGACGAGCAACGCGAGCGCGGTCGCGGGTGCAGCCACCGCCCAGGCATGCCAGTAGACGCTTGGCTCACCCGGGATCGACAGCACAGCACCCACACCGGCAAGGATCGTCACGACCACGAAGGCAGCGACGACCTGTCGCCTCGAGATCCCGCCAGGCTTGCGACTCAAGCGGACCAGCAGACCGGCCGCCGCGACCAGACAGCCCACAGCTGCGCCAACGCCCCACAGGAAGATCACCCAAGCCCCCACGCTCCCATCGGCCGATTCGTCGCAAGCCGTTTCGGGCAACGCCGCGAACAGCAGCCCCAACAACGCCAGCGCGAGCAGCGGCAATCCGATCCAGATACCGAGGCGGTCGAAGCGCGACGGGCGCCGGGCCGCGGTCGTCATCGCTGCGACCACTCGCTAGAAGAGCTGGTTCTCGCCGGCGAAGATCTCGGAGACCGAGTCGTCGGTGAAGATGCGGCGGATCGAGTCGGCGAAGGTGCCGGCCGTGGAGAGCACGGTGATGTTGTCGGGCGCGCCCGGGCGCAGCGGGATCGTGTCGCTGACGACGATCTGCTCGATCCCGGACTTCTCGTAGGCAAGTCGCTCGTAGGCGGGGCCGGAGAAGACGCCGTGGGTGGCGCAGGAGATCACCCGTGCCGCACCCTCGTCGAGCACGGTCTGGGCGGCAGCGCAAAGGGTGCCGGCGGTATCGATCATGTCGTCGACCAGGACCGCGGTCTTGCCTTTCACATCGCCGACCACGTAGCCGATCTCGGCCACCTGCTGGGCGGGACGCTCCTTCTCCATCACCGCCCAGTGGGTGCCGATGCGACGGGCGAAGTTGCGCGCCGTCTTCACCCGGCCGGCGTCGGGAGAGACGATCACCAGGTCTTCGGCCCGGTGCTGGTCGGCGAACCACTGGGTCAGCATCGGCATTGCCGTCATGTGGTCGACCGGGACGTGGAAGAAGCCCTGCACCTGGCCGGCGTGGAGGTCCATGGTCAGCACGCGGTCGACGCCGACGCCCTCCAGGCACTTGGCGACGATGCGGGCCGAGATCGGCTCGCGCGGCGCGGACTTCTTGTCCTGGCGGGCGTAGCCGTACCAGGGCATGACCGCGATGATTCGATGGGCGGAGGCGCCCTGGGCCGCATCGATCATCGTCAGCAGCTCGATCAGCGCGTCGTTCGGCGTCATGTCCGAGTGTTCGTTGGCGCAGGTCGACTGGACGATGAAGACGTCGGCGCCGCGAATCGACTCCTCATAGCGGCAGTAGACCTCGCCGTTGGCGAAGGTCTTCAAGGTCACCTGGCCGAGGTCGAGATCGAGCTTGCCGGCGACCTTGGCCGCGAGCTCCATCGAGCTGCGCCCGCCGAAGACCATCAAGCGCTTCGAGTAATCGTGGGTGATGGCGCTCGACGGCACCGTCTCAGGTCGCTCCTCGATCGTGCTCACGGGGTTTGCTCCTCCTGCATCTTGGCGGCCTTGCGGGCGGCGTAGCCCTCGATGTTCCGTTGCTCGTTCTCGCTGACAGCGAGCGCACCGTCGGGCACGTCGCTCTTGATCACTGCCCCGGCGCCAGTGTAAGCACCGTCGCCGACTTCTACAGGCGCGATCAGCATCGTGTCAACGCCGAGGCGGGTGTTCTCCCCGATCACAGTCCGGTTCTTGCGGAAACCGTCGTAGTTGGCGGTGATCGAGCCGGCGCCGAGATTGCTGCCGGCGCCTACGTCGGCGTCGCCGACGTAGGCGAGGTGCGGCACCTTGGCGCCCGCGCCGATACGCGAGTTCTTGATCTCGACGAAGGTGCCAGCCTTGGCGCCCTGCTCCAGCTGAGCCCCAGGGCGCAGGTAGGCGAAGGGCCCAACGTTGGCGTTGTCGGCCACCGCACAGTCGACCAGGTATGAGTGGGGCACGGAGACGTTGGCGCCGAGCTCGGTGTCGATCAGGGTGCTGAGCGGGCCGACAGTGGTGCCAGCTCCGACCTTGGTCGCGCCGCGGAGGCTGACGCCGGGCTCGATTCGCGCGTCGGGCTCGATCTCGACCTCGACGTCGACCCAAGTCGAGGCCGGATCGACGACTGTGACGCCGGCCAGCATGTGGGCCTCGAGAAGACGCTGGCGGGCGATGGCCTCGACCGCAGCGAGATCGGCGCGGTTGTTGACGCCCATCGTCACCGCGAGATCCTCAGAGAGATGGGCGGCGACCCTTTGGCCAGCCTCGCGCAGAGCCGGAACGACATCGGGTAGGTAGTACTCGCCTTGGGCGTTGTCGTTGGAGAGCTTGGAGAGGGCCTCGGCGAGCGGGCCGGCCTGGAAAGCGTAGGTGCCAGCGTTGATCTCGCGGATCTCGAGTTGGGCAGCGTCGGCGTCACCGGCCGTCTTGGTCTCGATGATGCATTCGACCTCACCAGAAGCGTCGCGTACGACGCGGCCATACGAGCCAGGATCGTCGAGCTCGATCGTCAGCAACGTCGCCGCTGCCTCGCCCTTCAGGTGGGTGTCGAGAAGGCCGGAGATGTTCTCGGCGGTGATCAGGGGATGGTCGCCGGAGAGAACCAGCACCGTCTCGGCTTCTTCGATCAGCGGCAGCGCGGCGCGAACCGCGCCGCCGGTGCCGTCCGGCTCGGGCTGGGTGACGATCTGGACCTTGTCGGGCAAGCCGGCGACGATGTCCTGGTTGGGCGAGACGATCGCGACGACTCGTCCCGCCCCCGCCTCGCGCGCGGCGACGATCGGCCAGGCGACCATCGCCCGCCCGCAGACGGGATGCAGCATCTTCGGCGTCGACGAGCGCATACGCGTGCCCTCGCCGGCTGCCATTACCAGCACTAGGGGAGACTCCACCCCCGGATCGTAATGCGGGGGCGCGGGTCCTGTCGCGGAGCTAAGCCCGCGAAAGGTCCCGCCCGACCAGGGCGACGCTGGTGAGCGTCCAGCCGGCGAAGATCAGGTCGATGCCGACGAGGAGGCCGATCGCCCAGTCGGCGGAGCTGGGGAACTTGGCGAGGACGAGGATGCCGACCAGGAGGCCGGCGACACCGCTGAGACCGACGAGGCCGGCGCCTTCCTGGCCACGCGCGGCAAACGCGACGGCGATCCGGGTCAAGCCCATGAAGAGGAAGTAGATGCCCAGCACCAGCGTCAGTGTCAGGGTGCCGTTGTGCGGTTCGACGATCAGCCAGAGCCCGACGACGACCGTCAGCAGCGCCCAGATCAAGCGCAGGATCACACTGCCGATCGAGTGCGCCATGAAGGCGCCGGCGACCAGGAACGCACCGGCGATGACCAGGATCCAGCCGATGAAGATCGCCGTCCCGACCGAGGCGACAGCCGGCACGAGGATCGCCACGCAGCCGATGAAGATCGCCAGGACCCCGACAGCCATCAGCGCCTTCCAGCTGCGCTGCAAACCCTCGCGGATCTCCGGATCCATGG
Organism: Solirubrobacterales bacterium; assembly: GCA_033856195.1. GTDB lineage: Bacteria > Actinomycetota > Thermoleophilia > Solirubrobacterales > 70-9 > VRUE01. The sequence goes on from JAWVFL010000037.1 coordinate 8,670, forward strand.
CGGGAGTCCCCATCTCCATATGGGGACCCTAGGCGGCCTTTCGGACGCATTCAAGCCGGGTCGCCGGCAGCCTCAACTTCGACAGCTTCGCGCTCCATCTGTCGCCCGTAAAAGCGAACCCACTTGCGCACAGCATTGTCGGACACGCCGTACTTGCATCCAACCGCCACGAATCCCATCGTGTCAATCTCGTTTAGAAGTTGCTGATAGGACGGCCTCGCCACCTTTCGTTGACTGAGATGGGGTTTGCCCCGGAGACTCGTCCTGTCCCACCTCACCCCACAGGCGCGGGAGCAGTACGTGTGAGTCCGATATTTGGCTGTGAACTGCTTGCCACATCGCTTGCACGCTCGCATCACGGGCCCGCGCCGATTTTTCCGCCCGCAGTGGGTGTCGAGAGTGGCTGCACAGTTGGGGCAGACGATCTGGAGATTCTCGATGCGATTGTCATCCGGGATCCCATTGATGTGATCGAGGATCAAAGACATCGAGCGCCCTCGCCATGCTTCGCCCTGTCCGCATTGCTCACAGCTGCGCTCCTTCAGGCCGTCATCGAAGAGACGCTCCTTCAGCTTGCTGCGCGAGTAGGTCGAGTCGGCAACCAGGATCTCTTTGAGGGGAATAGGAACCTGATGGAGGTTGCGGATGGATGAGGCACCAGGGTCGAAATGGTCGGTCGGAATTTGCCAGACCTTGTCGACATATTTGCGCAAGAGAGCGTGGTTCCCACCCGCGGGCCGCATGCCCAAGCGACGCAAAACCTCGCTATAGGAACGAGAAGCCTCGACGGCCACCCGGGCTTCTACCTCGTCGTATCGCGGCATGACCGAACACTAGTTCGTACCTCAGACAGAACATTCCTTCTTGGCGGGACGCTAAGGTCAGCATCTGATCCGGGGTGGTGTAATCGGAAGCACGCTTGGCTTTGGTCCAAGAAGAGGCGGGTTCAAATCCTCCCCCCGGAATCGCGGACCCGGCTACTCCTCCGACGACCTCGGCACCTTGCCGGCTTCGGCCCCCCGCTCCATCGCCGGGCCCCGAGGCGAGGCGATGCCGAGGACGCGCATGGTTTTGAGGCCGAGGCCGAGCTTCTCGCGGCCCTCGGTAGCGGAGACGTCGTGACCGCAAAGCTCTTTGACTCGCTCGAGGCGATAGCGGATCGTGTGGCGGTGGGTGAAGAGCTGTTTGGCGGTCGCGGCGACGTTGCCGTCGTTGTCGAGGTAGGCCTCGACCGTCGTCACCAGCTCGGTCTCGTACTGCTCGTCGTAGGCGGCGAGCGGAGCGATCGTCTCGGCGTAGAAGCGCTCCAGCTCACGCGGGTCCTCGCTCATCGCCGGCAGCAGCAGGCGGTAGGAGCCGGTGTCCTCGAAGGCGAGCAGCGAGCGGCCCTCGGCCTCGCCGACGTTGACCGCAAGGCGCGCCTCGTTGCCGGCGCGGTAGAGGTCGACCGGGTCGGCGGCATGGCGGCTGCGGCCGATCGTCATGTGGAAGCCGGAGAGGCTGCCCTCGAGCTCCCGCGCCAAGCCGGTGGCGGCGCGCTCGATGCGGGTGTCGTCCTCGGCGGGGACGATCACGGCGATCTCAGCCGCCTCCTCTCCTTCGGGACTGGCCAGCGATCCGGGCGCGAGCGAGCGCAGGGCGCGCTGCGCCAGGGTCAGCACGCGGGCGCGCCACTCGCCGGTTTGTGCCGCACGCGGCGCCGCGTGCAGGATCAGCACCCCCGCTCCCTGCTCGAGATCGGCGCCGAGCTCGGCGCCACGGGCGACGATGTCGCCGCGGTCGGTCACCTTGCGAGCGAGCACCGCCGCGACGAAAGCACCAGCCATCTCCTCGCTCTCCCACTCCGGCGAGCGCGAACGCTCCAGCTCCAGGGCCAGCAGCGTCGTCACCATGCGGGCGATCGCCGGGTCGGGCGGCGTCGAGCCGCGGTAGCGCAGCTCGCCGACAGCGCTGTCGGCAACCCGCAGCTCGACCCGCGTCACCTGCTCACCGCCGGCAAGCAGCTTCTTCTCCTGGTCAGGAGACGCCCCGGCAACCGCCAAGACGGCGCTGGAACGGTCGATCAGGGCAACGCTGGCGTCGAGCACTTTGGCCGCGGCGCGGGCGACGGCGGGCAACCCGGCACCGGATTCGACCGCCTCGGCGAGCGCGCCGAGAGCCCCCTCTTCCTGCGTGCTTGCAGGCATTTTTCTCCCTTTGGAGGCCGCTGGCATGGCCCCATTATCTCCTAGCTGCCGTGGAGGAGATTGATGATGTCGTTGTAGTAGTAGACGACCGCCAACCCGATCACGACGCCGACCAGGACGAGGGCGGCGAGGACGAAGACCGAGAGGACCCCCGCCGCCGCCTTCTCCCAGATTCGCCCGAAGGAGCTGAGTGCCGGCACCAGGATCAGGCCGACGAACGTGGCCAGGGTTATCAGCCCGGCGGCGCCGAACAGCAGGTACTCATTCTCGATCTTCTGCAGCGCCAGCGGCAAGGACACCGCGCCCATTCTGCCGCACCGTGGTGATGACCAGCGCGACGGCCGCGCAAAGCGAGAAGGAAGCGGCTCCGAGAGCCCAGCCGGCGCTGACGTCGCTGAGGTAATGGACGTTCAGGTAAACGCGGGAAAGGCCGACGAGGGCGGTCAGCACGATGCCCGCCGCGACGACGAGGGCCCCGCGCGCCATGCCCGGGCGCAGGCGCATCACGATCGTCACCGCCAGCCAGACATAGAAGGTCGAGTAGGCCGCGTGACCGCTCGGGAACGATGAGCCCGAGACGTCGATCAGCCCCCCCTCCGGGCGCGGCCGGTCGACCGCGTCCTTGATCTCGTGAACGCCGATGAAGATCAGCACGACGCCGCCGAGAAGGACCCCGAACTCCGCCCAGCGCCGCCGGGCAACGAGCAGTGCGGCGGCAGCGAAAGCGAGCGAGCCGATGACGGCCGTGGAGCCGAGATGGGTGAAGGCCTTGGCGACGTCGGTCAGCCAGCCCGCTCCAAGCCGTTCGGCGATTTCGATCGCCGTGGTGTCGCCGGGTGTCGGCCCCGGATCGCCGTTGACGATCACCGTGTAGGAGACGAGGACGAAGCTGGCGACGGCGAAGATCGCCATCAGCGAGGTGAACTCGAGCCCAAAGGTGCCCCCCGGCGTGACCCGCTCCCAGAGAAACTGCAACTGGGGACGGAAGCGGCGCGTGAGGACGACGAGCCAGCGGGTAGCGAAGTGCCTCTCCATCCAGGCCACGGCGGCACGCCGGTTCGCCTCGACGCGGAAGTAGCGGACCGCGGCAACGACCGCGACCGCGACCACGATCGTCGTCGCCAGGACGAAGGCGCCGCGGCCGGCGTACTTGGCGGCGCTCTCGATGCTGCGCGAGAAGAAGTAGCCGACCAGGATGTGAGCGCTGGCCCAGAGCCCGGTGCCGAGGATGCTGTAGGGGACGAAGGCGCGGTAGCGCATGCCGGAGCTGCCGGCGATGAACGGGGCGAAGGCGCGCACGAGACTGATGAAGCGGCCGATGAAGATCGTCTTGCCGCCGTGGCGCGAGAAGTAGTCCTCGACCTTTTCGAAGCGCGCATGGCCGATCCCGACCCGCGGCCCGTGCTTGATCACGAACTCGCGGCCGAGGCGACGGCCGATGAAGAAGCTGGTCGTGTCGCCCGCCCAGGCCGAGAACCAGGCGATCGCGATCAGCAGGTAGATGTCGATCGCGCCCTGGCCGGCGACGGCGCCGCCGAGCAGCATCACGGTCTCGCCGGGGACGACGAGGCCGACGAAGGCGCCGGTCTCGGCGAAGGCGAAGAAACCGACGAGCAGGTAGGTCCAGGCGCCGAGCGTGTTGGAGACGTCTTCGAGCAGGCCCTGCAGGTCGAGGTGGCCGAGCTGGCGGCTGATCAGGTAGTAGCCGAACGCAACCGCGGCGGCGATGATCGCGATCAGCAGGCGCTTGCGGTTGCTACTCCCCTCCCCCGACAATTTCATGACAGACACACCGCCTTCGCGCTTCGCTCAATCGCGCTCATCATGACCGGCTATCTCGCTCATTCGCTCCGCGCCCGTAGCCTGCCTCGCAGACGATCGCGTCGTCGCGATCGAGGGCCGCTGCCGCCTCGCGCGCCGCTTTGAGGCTCTCGAAGAGCCCGAACGCCGTCGGTCCTGACCCGGTCAGCAGCGCGTGCGGCGCGCCCGCGGCCCGAAGCGCGTCGAGTGCCTCGCCGATGTCGGGCCGCAGCGAGCGCGCGGCCGGCTCGAGGTCGTTGACGAGCAGCCCCGGATAGGCGAGCGGCGAGCCGCCGGCGCCGGCGGCCGCGCGAAGGCGCTCCGCCAGCCCGGCAAGCTCGTCAGCACCGCGGCCGAGGCCAAGCCGATCGGCCTCGGCAAAGACGGCTGCGGTACCGAGACCTCCGCCACCGGGTAGAAGCACCACTGCGTGCGAGACCGGCCGAGGCAATCTCTCGACCCTCTCCCCCGCCCCTCGGACGAGCGCAAGAGCGGGGATCAACTGCGAGGGAACGTCGGCGCCCAGCGTGATCGCGATCTGCTCCAGATCGGCGACCTCGCCGGCCGCGAGCCGCAGCACCGCCGCCGCATCGGCGCTCCCACCGCCGAGGCCGGCCGCGACCGGGATGTGCTTCTCGATCTCGATCCGCAAGGGCGCGTGCTGCCAGTCGCGCTCGCGCAAAGCGGCGAGCGCCCGCGATGCGAGGTTCTCGCCGTCCACACCGGGACAGAGGACCTCGTCGCGCTCTGCCTCGGCGACCTCGATCCGATCGGCAAGGGCGAGCGGCTCGAACAGTGAGCAGAGGTCGTGCAGCCCGTCATCGCGTCGCGCCCCGAGATAGAGGCAGAGGTTGAGCTTGGCGGGGGCGTGGATCTGCATCGGGGTTGCGATCGTCGATTCAAACGCTGGAGCGCAGCTTCGCCGATAGGGCGGCGAAATCGTCGGGCGAGAGCGCCTCGGCGCGGGCGTCGACGGCGAGGCCGAGGTCCTCCAGCGCCGTCCTCACGGGGGCGAGGGACCCTGGCCGCACATGCTCCACAGAGCGAGCAAGGGCCTTGCGGCGGTGAGCAAACGCCGCCCGAACCAGCTCGCGCGTTGCCGGGTCGGCGCTCGGACCGGTCCGGCGCAGGGCGAGGATCGCCGAGTCCACCCGCGGCCGCGGCCGGAAGACCGCCGGGTCGACCTTGCGCAGCAGGCGCACCTCGCAGGCGAGCTGGGCAAGCACGCTAGGAGACCCGTAGGTGCGGCTGCCGGGCGCTGCGCGCAGCCGGTCGGCGATCTCCCGTTGCACCATCACAGTCCAGCGGCGCAGCGAGGGCAGCCCTTCGATCGTGCGCAGGATGACCGGCGTCGCGACCGAGTAGGGCAGGTTTGCGACGACGGCCGTGGGCGCGGGCTCGAGGGCTGAGAAATCGATCTCCATCGCGTCCCCCCAGCGCAAGCTCACGTTCGGGCGCGAGGCGATTGGCGCCAGGGCGTCCTCGAGCCGCCGGTCGATCTCAATCGTGTGCAGGTGGGCGGCAACCGCGGCCAAGCGCTCGCTCAACACCCCTTCGCCCGCCCCGATCTCGAGCACCACGTCGCCCCCCTCCAGCTCCGCGTCGCGGACGATCGCGTCCAGCAGGTTGGGATCGGCGAGGAAATTCTGCCCGAGCCTGACCACCCGGCTACCAGCCGAAGAGCGCCCGGGCGTTGGCCTCGACCGTCTGCTCCAGCTCCGCGTAGGAGGCGCCGCGGACTTCGGCGACGACCTCGGCGGTGGAGACCACATAAGCGGGCTCGTTGGGCTTGCCACGCACCGGTTGGGGGGCAAGGTAGGGCGCGTCGGTCTCGACCAGGACGAGCTCATCGGGCAGCTTGGCGGCAGCCTCGCGCAGCTCCTCGGCGCTGGGGAAGGTGACGACGCCCGAGAAGGAGCAGTACCAGCCGCGCTCGATCGCGTCATCGACCCGCCAGGGGGCGAGGAAGCAGTGCAGGATCACGGCGACGCCGTCGCCGCGCGCATCGAGGATCTCGAAGACGTCGTCGACCGCGCCGGTCTCACCATCGGGATCGCGGGCGTGGATCACCACCGGCAGGCGCCGTTCGCGAGCGATCTCGATCTGCGCCTCGAAGGCCCGCCGCTGCTCCTCCCGGCTCGCCGTTTCCCGGTAGTAGTCGATCCCGGTCTCGCCGATCGCTCGAACCTTCTCGTTCTCCGCGGCGAGCCGGGCGATCTCCTCGGCCCGGGCGTCGTCGAAGCCGGCGGCCTCGGTCGGGTGGCAGCCGACCGCGGCGAAGACGCTGTCGTAGCGCCCCGCGGCGGCGATCGCGGCGGTGTTCGTCTCGGCGTCGAGCCCGACGTTGAGCATCCGCTCCACCCCGGCCTCGCGCGCCGCGGCGACGACCTCACCCTCGGGTCGCTCGCAGAGAAAGAGGTGGGTGTGGGAATCGATCACGACCCTTCCCAGCCTATTCCCCGGGAAGCCGGCCAAACGAGGAACCAGCCATCGATCGACAGCCCGCGCGGATAGCCTCCTCAGCGCATGGCCGACTTCGCCGACTACTACCGCGAGATCTATGCGCTCGGCTTGGGCGGTGAGATCCCATCTATCCCGGTCGCGGTGGCCGAGCTCGAGCGCCTCGCCGCCGAGGCGATGGACGAGCGCACCGTCAATTACGTCTTCGCCGGCGCCGGCAGCGAGGACACCATGGACGCCAACCGCGAGGCTTTCCGCCGGCGGCGGATCGTGCCGCGGATGCTGCGCGACGTCGCCGAGCGCGATCTCTCCACCACGCTGCTCGGCACGGCGATGCCGGCGCCACTTATGCTGGCGCCGATCGGGGTGCAGAAGGTCGTCCACCCCGACGGCGAGCTGGCAACGGCGCGCGCCGCGGCAAGCCTCGGCCTGCCGATGATCGCCAGCACCGCCTCCGCTTTCACCTTGGAGGAGATCGCCGAGGCGGGAGGGGACGCGCCGCGCTGGTTCCAGCTCTACTGGCCGAACGACAGGGCGCTTGCCGCGAGCTTCGTCGAGCGCGCCGAGGCCACCGGCTATGGCGCCATCGTGCTCACCGTCGACACCTTCGTCCCCGGCTGGAAGCCTCGCGACCTGCAACAGGCCTGGCTGCCCTTCCTCAACGGGGTGGGCGTCGCCAACTACTTCCAGGACCCGGTCTTCCGCGCCGCCCTCGACGAGACCCCCGAGGAGAACGTCGGCGCCGCAACCGGTCACTTCCTCGGCATCCAGGCGAACCCGTCGCTGAGCTGGGATGACCTCGGCTGGCTGCGTGAGCAGACCGAGCTGCCGATCCTGATCAAGGGCATCCAGCACGTCGATGACGCGCACGAAGCCGCCGCCCGCGGGATCGACGGCATCGTCGTCTCCAACCACGGCGGCCGCCAGGTCGACGGCGCCATCGCCTCCCTCGATGCTCTGCCGGCGATCGCCGAGGCCGCCGGGGACGACCTGGCCATTCTCTTCGATAGCGGCGTCCGCAGCGGCAGCGACGCGATCAAGGCACTCGCCCTCGGCGCCGACGCCGTCTGCCTCGGCCGTCCTTACGTCTGGGGGCTGGCCCTCGAGGGCCAGCAGGGCGTCGAAACCGTGCTCAAGATGGTCCTCGCCGAGCTCGACCTGACGCTCGCCCTCTGCGGCTACACCGAGCCCGGCCAGCTTGGCCCGGACGCGCTGGCCACCGGCGCCTGATCCACCGTCAGAGGTCGCGCCTGGCGAAGACCGCGGCCGCTGCCGCGAGGACGCCCACGGTGTAGACGAACGCCCAGACGATCAGGCCTGGCCCCGCCGCTTCGGAGCCGCCGAAAGGTCCGAGCTGCAAGACCACGCCGGTCAACCCCGAGGTGTCGGAGATGAGTGCGTGCAGGCTCGCCGCATAGAGGCCCTCGAAAGGCAGGCTCCAACTGGCGGCACGCCCGATCGAGTGCAGGGTGTCGGAGTGGATCGCGTGACCGATCTGGGCGAGCAGCCCCGCCGTCAGGCCGGCCCCGTAGACCATGAAGACGACGATCCCCTGCGCCGTCACCGAGAGCACGGTGGAGGCAAGCAGCGAGAGCGCAGCGACGATCGCTACCGCGAAAGCAAGAGCCAGGGCGGGGCCGATCAAGTGGTCGGGCGCCCAGTGCCCCGTCTGCCAGGTGATCACCAGGGCGGCGGCATAGACGGCGAGGACGTAGGCGGCGGCCAGGCCGGCCGCCGCGAGGAAGCGCGAGAGCAGCAGCGTCGTGCGGCCGATCGGACGCACGACGAGCGGCTGCAGCAGGCCGCTCTCGGCGTCCCCGCGCACGATCCCCAGGGTGAGGAATACGGCGAGGACAGAGCCGAGGAAGAGCGAGGTGAACATCGCCAGGCCGAAGATCGTGGCGCCGGTGAAGGCCTTCGGGTCGAGAATTCCGGCTTCCGCGCCGGCGAAGCCGCGGGCATCGCGGAAGGCGAAATGCGCGCCAACCGCGTACAGCGCGAGAAAGCCGAGTGAGAGCACGAGGACGGCGAGGAAGACGCGGCGGCGCAGTCCCTCCCGCAGGGCGTAGCCGATCACCGTCGAGACCGAACGCACCATCCGCCCGCCTCAGCCCGTCCGGCCCTGTACGGCGTCCAGGTAGACGTCCTCCAGCGAGCTGCGCAGCACCTCGACGCGGTGGATCCGCTCGCCCGCGGCGACCAGCCGCGCGACTATCTCCGGGGCCTCGTCGCGGCCGGCGCCCTCGAAGAGCCTGACTCCCGTCGCCGTTTCGACCTCGACGCCACGCGCTCGCTCAAGGTCCGCCGGGCGGCCCCTCCTGGACCAGCTTGCCATCGGCGATGATCGCCACCCGGTCACAGACCAGCTCGACCTCGCTGAGCAGGTGCGAGTTGAGCAGTACGGCGACGTCGCGGCGCCGCAGCTCTTCGAGCAGGCCACGGACGATCCGCCTGCCGACTGGATCCAGGGCGCTGGTCGGCTCGTCGAGGAGGAGCAGGCGCGGCGATCCGACCAGCGCCTGCGCGATGCCGAGCCGCTGTTGCATCCCCTTCGACATCGTCTCCACCCGGGCGGTGGCGGCGGCGCTGAGCTCGACCAGCTCGAGCAGCTCGGCACGCTCAGCCGGGCCGCCCTCTGAGCCGCAAAGCCGCTGGTGCAAGTGCAGCAGCTCATCGGCGGAGCACCAGCCGGGGAAGCGGAACAGCTCGGCGAGGTAGCCGATCGCCGCCCGCGCTGGAGCCGAGCCAGCTGGCTTGCCGAGTACCTCGACGCCCCCCTTGCTCGGCCTGACCAGGCCGCAGGCGATCTTGGTCAGGGTCGACTTGCCCGCCCCGTTGGGCCCGAGCAAGCCGAGCAACTCGCCCGAGCCGACCTCGAGGTCGACGCCTGCCAGCGCTTCCTTGCCGCGATAGGACTTGCGCAGGGCGCGGGCGGCAAGGACCGCCGCCATCAGGCTGGCGGCTCGATCTTGGGGAAGAGCTGCGGCACGCGCTCGACGCTCTGGCCACCCGGGCGCGAGCCAAGGTCGGCGAGGGCGCGTGACTCCTCGGCCAGAGCCGTAAGCAGGATCTCGCTGGTCTTCGGCAGATAGGGGACGAGCAGCAGGGTGGTCACCCGCAGCCCCTCGATCAGGTTGTAGAGGACCTCGTCGAGCCGCTCGGGGTCGGCCTCGTCCTTGGCCAGCACCCAGGGCTGGGTCTCCTCGACATAGCGGTTGAGCCTGCGCACCAGCGTCCAGGCCACCTCCAGCGCCTGGGTCAGCTCGGCGCGGTCGAGCAGCTCGCTGAAGCGCTGCACGACGCCCTCGAAGTCCTCGGCCAGGACCGCGTCGACCGCCGCCACCGGCACCGTGCCGACGCGGTAGCGATCGACCATCGCCAGGACACGGCTGGCGAGGTTGCCGTAATCGTTGGCCAGCTCGGTCTCGTAGCGGGCCTCGAAGCCGGCGGTGGAGATCGAGCCGTCCTGGCCGAAGCTGACCTCGCGAAAAAGGTAGAAGCGCAGTGCGTCGGCGCCGAAGCGCTCGATCACCTCGAAGGGGTCGAGCACGTTGCCGAGCGACTTCGACATCTTCTTCTCGCCCATCAGCAGGTAGCCGTGGATCGTCATCCGCTGCGGCGGCTCGAGGTCGGCGGCCATGCAGAGAGCGGGCCAGATGACCGCGTGGAACTTGAGGATGTCCTTGGCCAGCACGTGCAGGCTGGCCGGCCAGTAGCGCCCGGTCAGATCCTCGCCCTCGCGGGCGAAGCCGAGCGCCGTGACGTAGTTGAGCAGCGCGTCGAACCAAACGTACATGCGCTGGTCGGGGTCCCAGGGCAGCGGCAGCCCCCACTTCAGCGTCGGCCGCGAGAGCGAGACGTCCTCGAGCCCACCTTTGATGAAAGAGACCGCCTCGTTGCGGCGAAAGTCCGGCACGACGAAGTCGGGCCGTTCCTCATACAGGCCTTCGAGCTGGGCCTGGAAGGCGGAGAGGCGGAAGAACCAGTTCTCCTCGCGGACCTTCTCGAGCGGGATCTCGTGAATCGGGCAGGTATTGCCGGGGCCGAGCTCGCGCTCGGTTTTGAAGTCAGCGCAGCGGGGGCAATACCAGCCTTCGTAGGTGCCCTTGCTTACCCAGCCGTTGTCGTAGACCCGCTGCATGATCTCGGCGACCTTCTCCTTGTGGCGCGGGTCGGATGTGCGGATGAAGAAGTCGTTGGTCGCGTCGATGATCGGCCCCAGCGCCTCGAACTTGGCGGCGTTGCGGTCAGCCAGCTCCTGCGGCGGGATGCCCTCGCGCTCCGCCGCCGTCTCGATCGGCTCTCCATGCTCGTCGGTGCCGGTGAGGAAGAAGACGTCCTCCCCACGCTGGCGCATGTGACGGGCCAGAACGTCGGCCGCCATCGTCGAGTAAGCATGGCCGAGATGCGGCTCGGCGTTGACGTAATAGATCGGGGTGGTGACGTAGTAGGACACTGCGGGCCAGGCTAGTCGACGCTCAACGGCGGGGCTCGCGGCCGGTCAGCGCCCGGTAGAGATCGTTCGCGCGCGTCCCGGTGAGCGCCGCGACGACGCTGGCGGCGGCGCGCGGGCGAGCGCCCGACTGGACAAGGTGGCGGAGCGCGTCGACGGCGAAGCCGACGTCGCGATCGTGCTCCTCGGCGGCGGCCGGTGCGATCACCAACACGATCTCTCCCTTGACGTCGCCGCGGAAGCGCCGCGCCAGTTCGGCGAGCGAGCCGCGGGCGACTTCCTCGTGCATCTTGGTCAGCTCGCGGCAGACCGCGGCCGGGCGGTCGGGGGCGATCGCCGCCAGCGCCGCCAGCGACTCGCCGACGCGGCGCGGCGACTCGAAGGCGATCACGGTCTCGGCCGAGCGCAGGACCCGCTCCATCTCGCCCGAGCGCTTGGGCAGGAAGCCCTCGAAGCGCCAGCGGTCGGTCGGCAGGCCCGAGGCGACCAGCGCGACCGGTACGACGGAGGGGCCAGGCAAGACCGTCACGTCGAGGTCGCGTTCGATGCAGCGGCGGATCAGCTTGTACCCGGGATCGGAGACCGCCGGCATGCCCGCGTCGGAGACCAGCGCCACCCGGTCGCCGCGCTCGATCCGCTGCGCCAGCTCGGTGGCGCGCGGACCTTCATTGCCCTCGTGGTTGGAGATCAGCGGTGGCGCCGGTCGGATGCCGAGCTTGTCGAGCAGGCCGCCGGTGCGACGGGTGTCCTCGCAAGCAATCCAGTCGGCGGCAACAAGCGCTTCGCGCACGCGCACGGTGATGTCGTCGAGATTGCCGATCGGGGTCGGGCAGACGATCAGCTCGCCCGGCATCAGCCCTTGCTCCGCTCGAGCTCGATCCGCGCCATAGCCGCGGCGCCGATCATGCCGGCGTCGGAGCCAAGCTCGGCGGCGAGGACCGGGATGCGCTTCATCGGCGGCAGCGCCCGCGTCGCCAGCTCGCGCCGGGCCGGATCGAGCAGGAGGTCGCCCGCCGCGATCACGCCGCCGCCGATCACGAAGACCTCGGGCTCGAAGATGTTGGCGAAGCTGGTCAGGGCGACGCCGAGCCGCGAGCCGATCAGGTCGAAGACCGCACGCGCGGTGGCGTCGCCACCGAGGGCCGCCTCGGTGACCGCCTTGCCGTCGATCGTCTCACCCGCGGCGAGCATCGCCCCCAGCACCGACTCCGGCTCGCGCTCGGCCGCCGCGCGGCCCTCGCGGCCAATCGCCGTGCCCGAAGCGAGCGTCTCGACGCAACCACGACCGGGGCAGTTGCCTTGACAAGGCGGCCCGTCGGCCTCGATCACAGTGTGGCCCAGCTCGGCCCCCGCGCCGGTCGAGCCGCGATAGATCTCGCCGCCGAGGATCAAGCCGCCGCCGATCCCGGTGCCGATCGTCAGCATCACCGCGTTTTCCGCCCCTCGGGCGGCGCCGTAGAGGTGCTCGGCGAGAGCGGCGACGGTCGCATCGTTGTCGACGAAGACGGGCAGCTCCGTGCGTCCACCGACCAAGTCGCGGATCGCCAGGTTCTCCAGCGGCAGGTTGACCGCCGAGACCGCGATGCCTTTGTCGTGATCGATCGTCGCCGGAATACCGAGACCGACGGCGGCGGCACCCGGGCATTTCCCCCGCGCCTCCTCGATCTCACGCACGAGCAACTCGATCAGCTCGTCCTCCGTCTGCCCGGTCGAGGCCTCGCGGCTCTCCCAGAGCACTTTCGAATCGGGGTCGAGGACGCCGAGCAGCATCTTCGTGCCACCGAGGTCAACTCCGATGATTTCCCTGGCATCGACCGACATCTCTGAGAGTCTCTCTGAAAATCGGCGTGTGCGGCTGGCGAGCGCCGGACCAAGCGGAGCAAGGACGCAGGGAGGCCGAATAGCAGCGCTATTTGGCCGACTGAGGACGCAGCCCCGCGAAGCGTCCGCCGCCGCCAGGCGTGCGCGAGGATTTTCAGAGAGACTCTCACCTTTTCATGGCCGACAATGGCGAGCAGCAGCCCTCCGGGCCGCCCGAGTACAAGGTCTACCGGTCCCGGAAGGGCCGCTTGTCCGGGTTGCGGTCCCCAGATCTCTCAGGCCTCAGAGAGCGGACACCGCGCGCGCCGAAGTGGTGGCGGCGCGACAAGGAGCCCAAGCCCGAGCGCACCGGGCCGCCCCGCCGCTGGAGCGGCAAGCGGGTGCTCAAGTGGGTCGGGATCGCGGCGCTGAGCTGGATCGTGCTCAGCTTCCTCGCCTTTGCCGTCTCGGCCCAGCTGCAGTCCTTCAAGCTCTCCAGCGAAGCCAAGGACGCCCTGCACGGCAACCCGCTGCTGCTGCCCAGCGCCCAGACGATCCTCGTGCTCGGCACCGACGCGCGGCCGCCCGACACCAAGGAGCCCGGCGCGGCGCCCTCGCAGAAGTGCTTCGAACAGCAGGCCCACGGCGACGCCCCCCACGACGGCTGCGAACAGGGTCAGTTCCGCGCCGACACGCTGATGTTGATCCGCGCCGGCGGTGGCGCCTTCCGCAAACTCTCGATCCCGCGCGACAGCTACGCCGAAATCCCCGACCAGAGCCCGACGAAAATCAACGCCGCCTTCGCCTTCGGCGGCGCCAAGGCGCAGATCGAAGCGGTCGAAAACTTCCTCAACATCCAGGTCGACCACGTTGCAATCGTCGACTTCACCGGCTTCGAAGACCTGATCGACGCCGTCGGCGGGGTCAAGGTCGATGTCCCACACAAGCTCTGCGCCGACATCTCCGGCGGCGCCGGGGGCGGCCAGGGCGGCGTGACGCTGCGCCTGCACAAGGGCGAGAACACCCTCGACGGCGAAAAGGCCCTCGCCTATTCGCGGGTGCGCGAGCCGGTCGAATGCCCCGGCCCCGGCAAAAGCGCCTTCTCGCTCGGCTACAACGACTTCCAGCGCGCCCAGGCCCAGCAACGCGTGATCAATGGGATCAAGGACCGCCTCACCGACCCGCTGCGCCTCCCCTACAACTTCATCCACGGCCCGATCATCGGCTGGGACGCGCCCAAGGCCTTCGTCAGCGACATGGGCTTCCTGACGATGCCGCAGCTGATCCTCTCCGCCGCGATCGGCGGCAGCGCCCCCACCGACGTGCTCTGCGCCGGCGCCCACTCGGGTTGCGACCCCGAAGGCCCCGAAGGCAGCGTCGTGGTGCCGGAGGCGACCCGGCGCCGCGCCGTCGACCGCCTGCTCAACGGCTAGCGCAGCGGCGCGCGCAGCATTTCCACACCAGGGTGTGGTCAATCCAGCTTGGGCGGGCTGCTAGTCGCTGGTCGTAGAGGCCTTGGGCTTGTCGCCGGAGGGTTTCGAGTCGCTCGCCTTGGACTCACCGGAGCTCTCGCCCGACCCCTTCGACTCGCTCGAGCCCTCGGAGGAGCCGCCGTTGGCGGCGGCGCCCTTCTTCTTCTTGCCGTAGTCGGTGTTGTAGAAGCCGGAGCCCTTGAAGTGGACGGCGACAGGGTGCAGGACGCGCACCGCGGGAGCGCCGCACTCCTGGCACTCGGTCAGCGCCTCGTCACTCATCTTCTGGATCACGTCGAAGACGTGTCCGTTCTCGCATTTGTACTCGTAGATAGGCACGGGACGCGGGATTATCGCAGCCGGCCACGAGAGCCCCGCCTCGGCCGCGCCGCCTCTATACGGTTCCCCCCGTGGCAGCCACCGAGGAGAATCGCCCCACTGACGTCTCGATGGAGGAGATCGTCGCCCTCTGCAAGCGGCGCGGCTTCGTCTTCCCCTCCTCCGAGATATACGGCGGCCTCGGCTCGACCTACGACTACGGCCACTACGGCGTGCTGCTGAAGAACAACGTCAAGGCCGAGTGGTGGCGGGCCATGCTTGCAGAGCGCGACGACATCGTCGCGCTGGACTCGGCGATCCTCCAGCACCCGCGGGTCTGGGAGGCTTCCGGCCACCTCGAGGGCTTCACCGACCCGCTTGTCCAGTGCCTCGGCAAGTGCAAGAAGCGCTGGCGCGAGGACCACCTGCGCGAGGCGGTCGAAGCCGAAGGCGGCGACCCCAACGCGGAGCTGCGCTGCCCCGAGTGCGGTGGCGAGCTGTCGGAGCCGCGCCAGTTCAACCTGATGTTCGAGACCCACGTCGGTCCGGTTGCCGGCGAGGGCTCCGAGGTCTACCTGCGGCCGGAGACCGCGCAGGGCATCTTCATCAACTTCAAGAACGTGCTCGGCTTCGCCCGCAAGAAGCCGCCCTTCGGCATCGCCCAGATCGGCAAGTCCTTCCGCAACGAGATCACCCCCGGCAACTTCATCTTCCGCACCCGCGAGTTCGAGCAGATGGAGATGGAGTTCTTCGTGCCGCCGGCCGAAGCGGAGCGCTGGTACCGCGAGTGGATCGAGCTGCGCGAGCGCTGGTACACCGACCTCGGCATCCGTCCCGACTTCCTCCGCATCCGCCCCCACGACGCCGACGAGCTCTCCCACTACTCCTCGGGCACCAGCGACGTCGAGTACCTCTTCCCGATCGGCTGGTCGGAGCTGGAGGGGATCGCCAACCGCGGCGACTTCGACCTCACCCAGCACGCCAAGTTCAGCGGCGAGAAGCTCGAGTACTTTGACCAGCAGACCAAAGAGCGCTACGTCCCCCACGTGATCGAGCCCGCGGCCGGCGCCGACCGCGCCACGCTCGCCTTCCTGGTCGACGCCTACGAGGTCGAGGAAGTCGAGGGCCGCCAGCGCACCGTCCTGCGCCTCCACCCCCGCCTCGCCCCCAACAAGGTCGCCGTCCTCCCCCTTGTCTCCAAGGAGGGCATGCCCGAGAAGGCGCGCGAGATCTTCAGCGAGCTGCGCAGCCGCATGCCGGCCGAGTTCGACGAGGGCGGCTCGATCGGCAAGCGCTACCGCCGCCAGGACGAGATCGGCACCCCCTGGGGCATCACCGTCGACCACCAGACGATGGAAGACGACACCGTCACCCTGCGCGATCGGGACTCGCTGGAGCAGACGCGCGTCCCTATTGCCGGCCTCGCGGACGACCTCGCCGCCCGCCTTACCCAGCCCTGGCGCAGCCCGAAGCTCAGCTGACTACGAGCCGCCCTCGATCAGGCCGATCACGTTGCCCTCGGGGTCTTTGAACTGACCGAGGACCATGCGGCCCATGATCGTCTCGGGACCCATCACGCGCGTGCCGCCTAGGGACTCGGCCTTGCTCAGGGCCTCCTCGACACTGGAGACTTCGACGTAGAAAGTGACGTGGCCGCCGTAGCCCTCGGGGCCCTGGCCGATGCCGCCACCGAGGCCGATGCCTTCGGCGTTTTGGTTGGCCCCACGATCGACCAGGCCGTATTTCATCTCGTTGCTCGCATCGACGTTCCAGTCGAAGAGCTCGGCGTAGTAGCTCTGCAGCTTCTCGCCGTCCTTGCCGACCACCTCGAAGTGGACCACTGGCTGTCCCATCTCGCCTCCTCCGTTGACTGGTGCGCCCGATCAGGCGCTTGCCATGAACCGTTCCACATCTGCGGCGTCGGCGGCAAGTGCCGCATTCGCCTGCTTGGTGATGCGGCCGAGGGGCTCGATCGTGACCTTGCCATGGTTGAGGCGCCAGGTGGCAACCGCCTGACCCTTAACCATCGCGAAAGGCTTGAAGATGCCGTTGATGGTTACGAGCTGAGTGTGCGGGCCGAGCACCACCTTGCGTGAGGTCCAGCCGAGCAGGAGCGGATCGAAGGCGCCGAGCAGTCGCGGGCGGGGGATCTCGGCGACAGGTGGTCGGGCGGCAAGATGAACCAGACCGTCGTCCCGCTCGACCAGCTCCGAGGAGATCGCGGTGAGGCCGGCGCGCGCGTCGCGCAGGGGCAAGCCCGCCCAGCGAGCGAGGTCGCGGTCGTCGGCGGGGGCGTGACCGACCAGGTAGCGCCGGGCCAGCTCGGCGAGGGCGGTGCCGCGATCGACCGGCTCCGAGGCGCCGAGCCAATCATCCACCAGGACGTAGGCGTGGTGGCTGCCGGCCATCGGCCCACGGACGGCGATCCCGCGCAGGGTCGTGAGGAAGAGAAGGTGAATCAGAGCCTGGCCCTCCGTCGTCACTCCAGCCGCATCGAGCCGCTCGCGGAGCTGCAGCCGCGTCAGCGGACCCTCGTCGGCGAGTGCGCGCTCGATCGTCGCCACGCCGCGCTCGGCCGCGCCGGGCGAGACGCCCTCTTGCGCCAGCCGTCGGGTCGCGGAGGTGAAGAGCGGCGGTGTCGTCAGCGCGTGCAGCCACGGATAGTCCTCGCTGCGCACCAGGTGCAGCGTGCCGCGGTTGAGCCAGGTGATCAGCAGCGAGCGCTCCTCGCTCAGCGCCCGGTCGACGTCGGCGACCGTCAGGCCCTCGCTGCGGGCCCGCACGGCGAGCCGCGCTCCCCGCGGGTCCTGCCCTTGGATGGCAAGCAAGCGCTCGGCAACGCCGCGTGCCTCGCGCTCGGGTGGACCTGCCAACCCCTGGGCCGCGAAACGCTCGGCGAAGATCGACGCGGTCGGCAGGGTGCTATTCGACCGCGAGCAGGTCGATTACGAAGATCAGGGTTTCGTTCGGGCCGATCGTCGGCGGACTGCCCGCCGGGCCGTAGGCGAGGTTGCCCGGGATGAGCAGCTCGCGGCGACCGCCGACCTTCATGCCCTCGACGCCCTGGTCCCAGCCTTTGATCACTTCGCCGGCGCCGAGGGTGAAGGGGAACGGTTCGTTCCGACTCCAGGAGGAGTCGAATTCTTCTTCGCTGTCGTAGCCGACTCCGACGTACTGAACCGTGACCGTATCGCCGGATTTGGCGGTGGCGCCGGTGCCTTCTTCGAGTTCCCTGGTTGCGAAGCTCTTGGGCGAGACCCCCTTGGGAACAGTGACCTTCGGCTTCGTCTTTTCGGTCGTCGAGGACGATTCGGTCGAGCCCGTCGATTCCGTGGGAGCGCTCGATTCGGAGGAGCTGCTCGAGGAATCGCTGCTGCTGCCACCGCAACCGGCAACCGCGATAGCCAAGGCCAAGCACAACGCGAGGATCAATGCAGGCAATTTCATTGAGCGGGAATCCTACGCAAGCCCAGCCTTGAAGGGCGTGCGCCTCAGCGCTTGCCGGAGATCGCCGACCAGGCGCGCCGGAAGAAGCCGGGACGTCCGCCCCCTACGAGATCGGCCGGGTTGACCGAGAGGGCACCCGGATTGGCGCTGGGCGCCGGCAGGCTCTCGGCCTCGGCGGCATCGATCTTCAGCACGACCCCCCGCTCATAGATGGCGTCAACCTCCGGCGCATCGACGAAGCGGTGCCCACCCGGCCCGGCGGTGGTGTCGAAGACGATCCCATCGAACATGTCGAGCTTGGGCGCTGAGAGGATCCGCACGACCCGGCCGAGGCGCTGGCCGTCGCTCGAGTAGACCGGCACGCCTTTGCTCGCCGCGAGATAAGAAGTCGGCTCCCCCAGATCCTCCATTCGAACGACCTTACAGAAACCCGCGTTTTCCTCGCCGCCCTAGACTGCCATACGGGAGATGGGACTGAACCTGGCATCGCTGCTGGTCGAGAGCGCCGAACGGGCACCGGAGATGCCGGCGATCCGGCTCGGCGACACCGAGCTGAGTTACGCCGAGCTCGACGAGCGCAGCGCCCGTCTGGCAGCGCTGCTGCGCGAGAAGGGCGTCGAGCCCGGCGACCGCGTCGGGGTGATGCTGCCCAACGTCCCCGAGTTCCCGGTCGCCTACTACGGGGTCCTGCGCGCCGGCGCCGTCGTCGTGCCGATGAACGTGCTGCTGAAGCGGCGCGAGATCGCCTTCTACCTGGAGGACTCGGGCACAGAGCTGCTGCTCGCCTGGCACGGCTTCGCCGCGGAGGCGCGCGAGGGCGCCGCTGACGCCGGGGCGGAGCTGATCGAGGTCGAACCGGCGAGTTTCGCGGCAAGCCTGGCCGAGCACGCCCCGGCCGCCGGCCTGCATGAGACAGCCGACGACGACACTGCCGTCATCCTCTACACCTCCGGCACGACCGGCAAGCCAAAGGGCGCCGAGCTGACCCACCTCAACCTCTTTCGCAACGCCGACGTCTCCAGCCGCACGACCTGCGAGATCTCCGGCGGCGACGTCGTCCTCGGCGCCCTGCCGCTCTTCCACTCCTTCGGCCAGACGGTGGGCATGAACGCTTCGCTCAAGGTCGGCGCCTGCCTCACGCTGGTGCCGAAATTCGACCCCGGAGAGGCGCTGGCGACGATGCAGCGCGACGAGGTCACCCATTTCTACGGCGTGCCGACGATGTTCGGCGCCCTGCTCCACCATCCCGAGCGCGAGAGCTACGACACCTCCTCCCTGTGTACCTGCATCACCGGCGGCGCCTCGATGCCGGTCGAGGTCCTGCGCGGCTTCGAGGACGCCTTCGGGGCGGTCGTGCTCGAGGGCTACGGCCTCTCGGAGACCTCCCCGGTCGCCTGCTCCAACCACCCCGGGATGGAGCGCAAGCCGGGCTCGATCGGCACCCCGCTCGAAGGCGTCGAGATGCGGGTCGTCGACGAGAACGACGAGCCGGTGGCCCAAGGCGAGGTCGGCGAGGTCGTGATCCGCGGCCACAACATCATGAAGGGCTACTGGCAGCGCCCCGACGCGACCGAGGAGGCGATGCGCGGCGGCTGGTTCCACAGCGGCGACATGGCCCGCACCGACGAGGACGGCTACTTCTACATCGTCGATCGCAAGAAGGACCTGATCATCCGCGGCGGCTACAACGTCTACCCGCGCGAGGTCGAGGAGGTCCTCTTCGAGCACCCGAAGGTCCGCGAAGCCGCCGTCGTCGGCGTTCCCCACGACGAATGGGGCGAGGAGATCGGCGCCGCGGTCGTCCTCCACGAGGGCGAGGAGCTCGCGCCCGAGGAAGTCAGCGCTTACGTCAAGGAGCGGATTGCCGCCTACAAGTACCCGCGCCTGGTCTGGTTCCTCGACGACCTCCCCAAGGGCCCCACCGGCAAGATCCTCAAGCGGGAGATCGACACTCCCGCTTCTGTGTGACGAACTCACCTTGAGCCGTCCTGGCTGACCAGCCAGTTTGACGCTAACCTCCGGGGCAGTCGCCCGCCGCACCAGCAAAAGGAGAGAGATGAGCGTCGCATCGCAGAGCCTGATGGACAACGTCACCTACGAGGATCTCTACAAGCGCTGGGAGCAGGGCAACTGGAGCGCCTACGACATCGACCTCTCCGCCGACAAAGCCGGCTGGGATAGCCTCAGCGACATCCAGCGGCGCTCGGCGATGTGGATCTACTCGATGTTCTTCTACGGCGAGGACCGCGTCGCCGACACCCTCGCCCCCTACATCACCGCCGCACCGACTGAGGAGCAGTCCTACTTCCTCGCCACCCAGCAGGTCGACGAGGTGCGCCACTCGGTCTTCTTCCACCGCTTCTTCAAGGACGTGATCGGCGTCGGCGGCGACTCGATCCAGCAGACGCTCTCCTCCACCCTGCCGCAGCTCAACTGGGGCTACCGCGGCATCTTCGACCGCCTGGACCTGATGGCCGAGGAACTGCGCAAGGACCGCTCGCTGCCCAAGTACGCGCAGGCGATCACCCTCTACCACCTGATTGTCGAGGGCTCGCTCGCCCAGCCCGGCCAGCACTTCATCGAGGACTTCTTCGCCTCCGAAGACACGATGCCCGGCTTCAGCGCCGGCATGGCCAACGTCTCCCGCGACGAGCAGCGCCACATCGGCTTCGGCGTCAAGGTGCTC
>JAWVFL010000038.1:0-64243 GCA_033856195.1 Solirubrobacterales bacterium
TGGTAGAAGCGCGCCGTGCGCAGCGCCATGTGCGGGATCGAGACGCGGTCGTCGGCGACGATGATCGAGCCGGAGCCGAGCATCGAGCCCGCCTCGGCCATCGCCTCGAAGCTGTAGGGGAGGTCGATTCCTTCCTCGGCCTTGAGCACCGGGGAGGAGGAGCCTCCCGGATAGAAGGCCTTGACCTCGTGCCCTGCGACCGGGCCACCGGCGAGGTCCATGATCAGCTCGCGGGTCGGGATGCCGAGCTCGACCTCGTAGTTGCCGGGTCGCTGCACGCAGCCGGAGACCGAGACCACCTTGGTGCCGGGCGACTGCTCGGTGCCGAAGCCCTTGAACCACTCGGCGCCCTTCTCGACGATGTGAGGGATGTTGGAGAGCGTCTCGACGTTGTTGATCAGGGTCGGCCCGCCGTAGAGCCCCTGCACGGCCGGGAAGGGCGGCTTCAGCCGCGGGTTGCCGCGCTTGCCCTCGAGCGCGTCGAGCAGCGCCGTCTCCTCGCCGCAGATGTAGGCGCCGGCGCCGCGGTGGACGACCAGCTCCAGGTCACGGCGCGTGCCGAGGATGTCCTTGCCGAGGTAGCCCGCTTCGTAGGCCTCGGCGACGGCGGCGTCGAGGATGTCGGCCTGTGAGTCGTACTCGCCGCGAATGAAGATGAAAGCGTGGCCGGCGCCGGCGGCGAGGGCGGCGATCGCGATGCCCTCGATCAGCTGGTGCGGGTTGCGCTGCATCAGCTCACGGTCCTTGAAGGCGCCCGGCTCGGACTCGTCGGCGTTGCAGCAGAGGTACTTGTTCATCTCGCCCCGCGGCAGGAAGGAGGCCTTCTTGCCCATCGAGAAGCCGGCGCCGCCGCGCCCGCGCAGGCCGGACTCTTCGAGCTCCTTGAGGACCTCCTCGGCCTCCATCTCCTTGTAGGCCTTCTCCAGCGTCGCGTAGCCGCCGTAGCCCTTGTAGCCGTCGATCGTGCGCAGCCGCGGGTCTTCGGCGTTCTTCAGCAGCATCCGCGTCTCAGGCATCGGGTCCTCCCGGCAGCGGGCGCTTCTCCAGTGCCTTCTCGGGCAGCACCTCGGACCCGGCACGCAGCTGCTCGATCGCGGTCTGCGCCTCGGCCGACTCGAGCGGGCCGAAGTAGCGCTCGTCGATCGAGGCCATCGGCGCGATGTCGCAGGCCCCGAGGCACTCGAAGCCGGTGACGAAGAAGTCCTCATCCTCGCCCGCCGCCGCCCGGAACGCGTCGAGCAGCTCGTCGCCGCCGCGCATCCAGCAGCTGATGTTGGTGCAGACGGCGACCTTGTGAGTCCCCACCGGCTCCGTATGCAGCAGGTCGTAGAAGCTAGCCACCGACTCCAAATAAGCGGGCGTAACCCGCATAACCGCCGCGGCCTGCCGAATCCCCTCCGGCGTGCACCACCCGTACAGCCGCTGCACCGCCCACAGCGCCGGGATCGAGGCCGATTTCCGATCCGGATACCGCGACATCAGCTCCTCGATCCGCTCGCGCAGCTCGGTCGGGCAGTCGACTTCGTGCAGCTCGGGGACCTGCTCGGGCGAGCGGTCGGGAATGCGGCCCTCGGTCAGAGCGGGGTCGACCGGCAGCCGGCTCACATTCGCCTGCTCCGCACTCACCGGTCCACCCCGCCCAAGATCGGGTCGAGCATGCCGAGGCTGGCGATCATGTCGGCGATATAGCCGTCGATCGACATGTCCTTGAAGGCCTGCAGGTTGACGAAGGAGGGGTCGCGGAAATGCACCCGTGCCGGCTTTGCGGAGCCGTCGGCGAGGACGAAGCAGCCGAGCTCGCCGCGCGGCGACTCGATCGCGTAATAGATCTCCCCCGGCCCGACGCGGTAGCCCTCGGTGACCAGCTTGAAGTGGTGGATCAACGACTCCATCGAGGTCGGCAGCTCCGAGCGCGGCGGCAGCACGTACTTGCGGTCGTCGGCGATGAAGGGCCCTTCCGGCAGGCCGTCGAGCGCCTGCTCGACGATCCGCGTCGACTCGACCATCTCCGCCACCCGCACCCGGTAGCGGTCGTAGTTGTCGCCGACCGTGCCGATCGGAATCTTGAAGTCGAACTTGGGATAGGCGAGGTAGTCGAAGGCCTTGCGCAGGTCCCAAGGCTCGCCGGCGGCGCGCAAAAGCGGCCCGGTTACGCCCAGCTCCAGCAGCCGCTCGCGCGAGACTATCCCGGTGTTCTTGGTGCGCGAGAGGAAGACCTCGTTGCGGTCGAGCAGCGCCTGGTACTGGCCGACTCGCACCGGCATCTCGGCGATGAACTCGCGCAGCTTCTTCTCGAAGCCGACGGGGATGTCCTCGATCACGCCGCCGACCTGGAAGTAGCGCGTGTGCATCCGCTGTCCCGTCGCCATCTCGAAGAGGTCGAGGATGCGATCGCGCTCGCGGAAGCAGTACCAGAGCATCGAGATCGCGCCGAGGTCGAGCGCCGTCGTGCCAAGCCAGACCAGGTGGGAGTGGATGCGGTTGAGCTCGAGGAAGATCACCCGCAGGTGCTTGGCGCGCTCGGGGATCTCCAGCTCGATCAGTCGCTCGACCGCGCCGCAGAAGGCCTCCATCTGGAAGAAGTAGGAGACGTAGTCCATCCGCTCGACGAAGGGGATGACCTTCCAGTAGCTCTTGTCCTCGCAGGACTTTTCGATCCCCGTGTGGACGTAGCCGATGATCGGCTTGAGGTCCTTGACCACCTCGCCTTCGAGATCGACGACCAACCGCAAAACACCGTGCGTAGCAGGGTGGTGAGGACCGATATTTACCGTCATCACCTCGGTTTCCCGGGCCGCGGCCTCGGGGGGGCCTGCGGGCGGGGGCTGCGCCTCCGTTCTCGGCCCCCCCGAGCCCACGTCCTGAGCTCCGGTTGACGCTTTCGTCCCGGCCGCCTCAGCCATAGTTCCGCTCGTTGTACGTGAAGGTCACGGGCTCGCCGCCTACTGGGAAGTCCCGGCGCTGGGGCCAGCCCACGTAGTCCTCGGGCAGCAGGATCCGACGCAGGTCAGGGTGGCCGCGGAAGACGATGCCGAAGAAGTCGAACGCCTCGCGCTCCTGGAATTCCGCCGTCGGAAAAAGCTCACAGCAGGAGTCGATCTCAGGTAGTGAGTCCTCGCCCGGATCGGCCAAGAGTGCCTTCACCCGGATCCGCTCGACCCGGTCGCGGTTCAGCAGCTCGTAATGCACAGCGAAGCGCGGCTCAGCTGGGAGGTAATCCGCGGCGTGGAGGCTCGAGAGGAAGCGGTATTCATGGCCGGCTGAGTCACGCAGCCAGGTGAGCACGGCGAGCGCGTGCTCGGGGGCGATCGCCAGGCTGGCGCAGCCGTGCTCGAAGCCGCTGTCGAGGACGGCGCCGGGGTGGTCCTGCTCGATCTCGCCGCGGATCAGCTCGAGGCCGGGAGCGTCAGGCACCGATCAGCTCCCTGGCGGCGAGGTAGGCCTTCGCCGCCTCCGCGCTCGGTGTGCTGCGCGGGCCGCCGCGGGCCCACTCCTCGGTGCCCTCGGCTTGGTAGCGCGCCCGCCAGCCCTGATCCGGGTTGCCCTGGATCTTGCGCTGCAGCTTGGTGAAGCCGTAGAGGACCGCCTCCGGCCGCGGCGGGCAGCCGGGAATGTGGACGTCGATCGGCATGAACTTGTCGGCGCCCTGGACCACGGCGTAGTTGGAGAACATGCCGCCGCTGGAGGAGCAGGCGCCCATCGAGATCGCCCACTTCGGCTCCAGCATCTGGTCGTAGAGGCGGCGGACGACCGGCGCCATCTTGATCGAGACCCGGCCCGAGAGGATGATCAGGTCGGCCTGGCGCGGGGAGGCACGAGCCGCCTCGGCGCCGAAGCGGGCGAGGTCGTAGCGGGCGGTGACGATCGAGATCGGCGCCTCGATCGCGCAGCAGGCGAGGCCGAAGGTGAGTGGGAAGATCGAGTTCGAGCGCGACCAGCCGAGCATCTTCTCGAAGCTGGTCATTACGACCGTCTCTTCGACGTAGCGCTCCAGCTCCTCGCCCTCGAGGTCGCCACGCAGCATGTCGCGGGCGCGCAGCTGGCGCTCGCGCATCGTCTGTCGTTCTACCTCCAATCCAGTGCCCCCTTGCGCCAGATGTAGACGAAGGCGACGAGCAGCAGGGCGATGAAGGTGACCAGCTCGCCCAGCACGAAGAGGCTGTCGGCGCCCTTGAGGATGACCCCGATCGGATAGAGGAAGACCACCTCGATATCGAAGAGGATGAAAAGCATCGCGATCAGGTAGAAGCTGACCCCGAAGCGCAGCCCGTGCGAGGGCTCGACCGGGATGCCCGACTCATACGGCTCGGACTGGCGTACGCTCGCTGCGGTCGGCCGCTTCGCCCGCTTCGGCCCGATCAGGTGATTGAGCATCGCGAAAGCCCCCCCAACGGTGACGCCGAGGAAGGCGAAGACGAGAATCGGCAGGTAGCTCTTCAGCACTGGTAGATCGGGTTTTCCGGCCGGCGACCGGCGAGGCATCATCTTGGCGCGCTTCACGCCTGCAACCGCCTTTATACACCGACCTTGTAACACATTGCTACATAGTGCTTTTCCGCATCAGCAAGCCGAATCCCGACCCTCTTGGGAGGAAATAGATCCGTGCCGATCGTACATCTCATAGTCGGCTGTGCAGTCATCGCCCTCAACCTCGCCGCCTTCGCCGTCGGCGGGGCTGCCTGGCTGCGCGATCGCTCCTCGGTCCCGTTCTGGTTGCTGCTCCGCGGGGCCCAGGCTGCCGTCTTCCTGCAGGTGATGCTCGGTGGCCTGCTCGTCTTCACTGGCCACAAACCCGACGACGAACTGCACTACCTCTACGGCATTCTCCCCCTCGTGGTCTCGCTGATCGCCGAGGGCGCCCGCGCCGGCGCGGCAGAGCGCGAGCTGGGCGACATCGACTTCGAAGCCCTCTCCGCCGACTCCCAGCAGTCCCTGGCCCTGGCGATCGTCCGCCGCGAGATGGGCATCATGGCCGTCAGCTGCGGCGTAATCCTCTTCCTGGCCCTGCGCGCCGCCGGCACCAGCGGCGCTTTCTAGCAACGAGTCCGTCTCAACCCGCCTATATCGCGGGTCAGGACGGACTCGGCGTGCCGAGGCGTCGGTCGAGCCCGAGCTGGATCGCGGCGACGATGGCGAAGAGGGCGCCGGTGGTGATGTGGAGGACGGCGTCGGCGTCGTTGTTGGGGAAGGTGAAGATGCCCGCGGGGCTGGTTGACCAGATTGCCCAGAAGCCGGTGACGAGCAGGGCGACGGCGACGTAGATCGCGTAGAGCACCGCCCAGCGGGGCTTGAAGGCGAAGAAAAAGGCTGGCCCGAAGAGCAGGAAGCCAGAGAGGGCGTGGACGCCGTTGAAGTCGACCCCGAGCACCCGCTCGGTCGGGGCGCCGTCACCGAAGTGGAAGCTCGGTTCGGCGATCAGCCCCGCGACGGCCCAAGTCAGCTGCAAGATGGCAAGGACGACAATGCCCCACTGGGCGAACGTCCACTGCGAGCGTGGCGCGGTTGCCGCCTCCATCGCGCCAGAGCCTACTCTTGGCTGTGGGTATTCGAGGTCAGCAGAGAGCCATGTCGATTCCGAGGATGCACCCGGTCGAGTCCAGCGCGGTGGCGATGATCGGCTACGACGCCGAGGCAGAAGAGGCCTACGTCGAGTACCTCGGCGGCGGTCTCTATGCCTACGAAGGTGTACCGGCGGGCGTATTCGAGGAACTGGCGAACGCCGATTCGAAAGGGACGTTCGTCAACGCCGTGATCAAGCAATATCCGTTCCGCAGCCAGCGGTAGGCTGGGGGCCATGCTCGACCACATCGGGATCGAGGTGAGCGACCTGGCGCGCAGCAGGTCCTTCTACGAGGCCGCGCTGGAGCCGCTCGGGATCGGTTTCATCATGGAGTTCGAGGGCTCGGTCGGCATGGGCAGCGAGGGCGAGCACGGGCCCAAGCCTTACTTCTGGATCCACGCCCGCGGTCGGCCCGCGGTCAGCGGCGCCCATATCTGTTTCGGCGCTCGCAGCCCCGAGCTGGTCGACGCCTTCCACGCGGCCGCGCTCGCAGCCGGCGGCGAGGACAACGGCGCGCCGGGACTGCGGCCGCAATACCACCCCGGCTATTACGGTGCCTTCGTCCTCGACCCCGACGGAAACAACGTCGAGGCCGTCTGTCACCGGGCTTCGTAGGAAGGGCGTCAGTCCAGCGGCCGGTACTCGCCGCCGTGGAAGACGAGCGGGTCGCCCTCGCCGCTCTCGAGGTCGCGGACCTCGCCGGTGACGATCACGTGGTCTCCGGCGGCGACCACGTCGCGCAGCTCGCAGGCGATCCAGGCGAGGGAGTCGTCGATCGCCGGGATCCCGTCACGCTCGCGCCAGGCGACGCCGTCCCACTTGTCGGCGACCGGGGCCTTGGTGGCGAACGCGCGGGCGGTCTGCTCCTGGCCGGCGCGCAGGACGCTGATGCCGAAGTGGTTCGCGGCCTGGACGGCGAGCAGGGTGCGGGAGCCGCGGTCGAGGCAGGCGAGCATCAGCATCGGCTCGATCGAGAGCGAGCAGACCGCGTTGGCCGTCGCCCCGGCCGGTCCGTCCGGCCCAGCGGCGCTGACCACGGTGACGCCGGTCGGCAGCATCGCCATGGCGGAGCGGAAACGGGCTGGATCTGGCGTCGGCATGGTCGAGAAGCGGAATCGGGTCAAGACAATATGATGCGCGCCGCGTGCGTCCGGCACTGATCACAGCCATGGCTCTTCTCGCTGCCTTCGGCCTCGCCGCCTGCGGCTTTGGCGAAGAAAGCGTCTCGGTCTCCAAGGACGACCCCAACCACGAAGGGGCCGTTCTCTTTGCCACGCACTGCTCGGGATGTCACACACTCAGCGCCGCCGGCACCCAGGGAAGCGGCAATCGCGGCGAGCGGACGCAGGGTCCGAACCTCAACCAGCGAACCGAGAGCTATGAAGACGCTCTCTTCGCGATCCAGAACGGCGGCTTCTCCGGCGCGATCATGCCGCAGAACATCGTCGTCGGCGCCGAAGCCGAAGCGGTCGCCCGCTTCGTCGCCAAGTACGCCGGCGGCGAATCCGAAGAATCGCCTCGCCCCGGCGAGACCTCGCCCTAACCTTTCCGGGCCATGCTCGACTTGAAGCTGATCCGCTCCGACCCTGAGCGGGTCAAGGCGGCGCTCGCGCGCCGCGGCGCCGCCGAGCAGATCGACGAGCTGCTCGACCTCGACGCGCGCCGACGCGAGCTGCTGCCGCGGATCGAGGGCGCCCAGGCCGAGCGCAAGACGATCTCCAAGCAGATCGGCGAGGCGAAGCAACGTGGTGAGGATGCGGAGGAGCAGATGGCCGCCGTGGCCGGGCTGAAGCAGGCGATCGAGTCCGGCAAAGCCGAGCTCGAGCAGGTCGAGGCCGCCCTGCGGCAAGTCGCCGCCGCCCTGCCCAACCTGCCCGACCCCGACGCCCCCGACGGGATGACCGAGGAGGATGCCGTCGTCCTGCGCGAGGAGGGGGAGCGCCCGAGCTTCGATTTCGAGCTTCGCGACCACCTCGAGATCGGCAACGAGCTCGGCCTGATCGACATGGAGGCCGGGGCGCGCGTCTCCGGCTCCCGCTTCGCCTATCTCAAGGGCGACCTCGTCCTGCTCGAGCTGGCGCTGGTCCGCTTCGCCCTCGACCTGGTGCGCGGCGAGGGTCACGAACCAGTCATCCCGCCCGTCCTGGTTCGCGAAGAGGCGCTGGTCGGCACGGGCTTCCTTCCCGGCGATCGCGACCAGATCTACGAGATCCCCAAGGACGAGCTCTTCCTGGTCGGCACCTCCGAGGTCCCGCTTGCCGCCCTGCATGCCGACGAGATCCTCGCCGCCGATCGGCTCCCGATTCGCTACGCGGGCTTCTCCACTTGCTTCCGCCGCGAGGCCGGCGCCGCCGGCCGCGACACCCGCGGCATCTTCCGCGTCCACCAGTTCGACAAGGTCGAGATGTTCTCGTTCGTCGAGCCCTCCGAGTCGGCGGCCGAGCACGAGCGCCTGCTGGCGATCGAGGAGCGCATCCTCTCCGAGCTGGAGATCCCCTACCGCGTGGTCAACGTCGCCGCGGGGGATCTCGGTGCGCCGGCAGCGAAGAAGTACGACTGCGAGGCGTGGATCCCGAGTCAGGGGCGCTACCGCGAGCTGACCTCCTGCTCCAACACGACCGACTATCAGGCGCGGCGCCTGGCCTGTAGGTATCGCGCCGAGGAGGGCGAATCACCACAGGTGGTGCACACGCTAAACGGCACAGCTGTCGCAGTAGGACGAACGATGATTGCTTTGATCGAGAATCGGCAAGAAGGGGATGGTGGGTTCACGCTACCCACTATTTTGCATTCGTATGGTGGGCCTGCGAGGATCGGTGGTTCATGAGCACCAGTGTGCGGGACGCTAAGCGCGTCGTCCTCTGTGACGACCATGAGATCGTCCGCGAGGCGATCAAGGCCCGGATGGCCAATTCGAGCATCGTCGAGATCGTCGGCGAGGCCGGCAACGGCCGCGACGTGGTCGACGTCGTCAAGGAGCTCGAGCCCGACGTGCTGATCATCGACGTCGAGCTGCCCAAGCGAGACGGGATCGAGGCGACCAAGGAAGTGCTGAAGGTGCGGCCGCGCACCAAAGTGATCATCTTCACCGCGCACGCCCAGCCGGACCTGCTCGCACTTGCCCTGCGTGCCGGCGCCTCCGGCTACGTGCTCAAGTCGGCGCCGGCCGAGGACATCGCCCGCGCGGTCAAAGCCGTGACCAGCGGCGGCACCTTCCTCGGCGGCGATTTCGCCGGCGGCAAGCCCTCCGAGGTCGAGAAGCTGCTGGAGCTCTCGCCGCGCGAGCGCCAGATCCTCGAGCTGCTTGCCGAGGGCCTGCGGGTCAAAGAGATAGCGGAGCGCCTCCAGCTCAGCCCGGCGACCGTGCATACGCATGTGCGCAACGCGATTGCCAAGCTGGAGGTCGACACCCGCACCGAGGCAGTTGCCCTCGCGGTGAAGTTCAGCTATCTGGGTGCCGGTGGGGCCGCTTAGCTCGACGGATCAGCGCTCGGTTTGAGCTCCAGTGCGCAGCCGTTGATGCAGTAGCGCTGGCCGCCGGGACCGGGTCCGTCGTCGAAAACATGTCCGAGGTGGGCGTCGCAGTGCTTGCAGACGACCTCGGTGCGGCGCATGAGGAGGCTGTTGTTGGGCCGCAGCTCGACGTGCTCGAGGTTGGCCGGCTCGGTGAAGCTGGGCCAACCGGTGCCGGAGTCGAACTTCGTGCCCGAGGAGAAGAGCTCGGTTCCGCAGCAGACGCAGTGGTACATGCCGTCGGTCTTCTCGTCGACGTACGGCCCCGTGAAGGCGCGCTCGGTGCCGGCGTTGCGGGTTACCTCGTACTGCTCGGGGGTTAGCTGCTCGCGCCACTCGGCATCGGACTTCGTTGTTTTCTCCATCGGGACAGGGTAGTGGGCGTCGAGGGTCGTCTCGACAGTGCCCAAAACCCGCCGGAGGCGGGTTTGATCACGTGCCCCTTCGGGGCTGAGAATTACTCTGCGGAGCCGCTTCGCGAGGCACTGTCGAGACGACCCTCGACGCCCATACGATGCGCCTGGGATGAACGAGGCGTTCTACGAGCGGGACGGCGACGACTGCTTCGTCGCGACTGAGCTGACGCGGGGCCCTTGGGATCCGTGCTCCCAACACGCCGGGCCGCCGTCGGCTTTGCTTGGGCGGGCGGTTGAGGAGCTTGAGGGTTCCGAGGCGTTCCAGGTGGGGCGGGTGGTGTTCGAGATTCTGCGGCCGGTGCCGATTGGGGTGGTGCGGGTCGAGACGCGGGTGCTGCGGCCGGGGCGGAAGGTGCGGCTGGTTGAGGCGTCGCTGTCGGGTGAGGCCGGGGAGCTGATGCGGGCTACGGCTTGGCAGCTGCGGAGGACCGAGTTGGCGTTGCCTGAGGGGGCGGTTGACGATGCGCCCCCGCCCGCTGAGCCGGACGAAGGGTGGACGCCCGAGTTCTTCCCCACGGGGCAGGACGTCGGCTACCACACGGCGATGGAGTGGAAGGCCGTTGCCGGCGCGTTCCTTGAGCCAGGGCCGGCGACTGTTTGGATGCGGATGCGTCAGCCCCTTATTGCTGGGGAGGAGCCGACGCCGTTGCAGCGGGCGCTGATAGCGGCCGACGTCGGCAACGGGATCAGCGCCGTGCTCGACTGGCGGGAGTACGTCTTCATCAACGTCGATCTCACCGTCCACTTCGAGCGCATGCCCGAGGGCGAGTGGGTCTGCGTCGACGCGGTCAGCCGGCCGCGGCCGACCGGCATCGGCACCGCCGAGTCGGTCCTCTCCGACCAGCGCGGCCGCATCGGCCGCGCCGCCCAGTCGCTGCTGATCGAAGCGCGCTAGCCGACCCCGATGGTGCAACGCTTTTCGGCTCTACACCAGCCGTAATGCGTTGCACCTGCATGGTCCCCGGTGGCTCCCGGCTCGTGGTGTAACGCGTTGTGCACCTGCATGGGCCGAAAAACGTCGCACCCGGATGGATCAGCGGGTGGCTAGGGCGGTGCGGGCCGTTGGGGCGATTGCCAGGGCGATCGTGGTCGCCGAGATCAGGGCGATCGCGGCTGAGAGGAGGAAGGCGCCCTCGTAGCTCGTTAGCGCCGCCGCGGCGCCAGCCAGGGGGGCGCCGAAGCCGACGCCGGCGTCGAAGAAGGCGGTGAAGGTGCCGAGGGCGGCCCCGCGCCGGGTCTCGGAGACGCGGTTGACGACGATCAGCGAGAGAGAGGGGTAGAGGAGCGAGAAGGCTGCGCCCATGGCGAGCGCCCCGACGAGCGCGACGGGGAGGCTGTGAGCGAGTCCGATCGTGGTCAGGCCGATCGCCTCCACGACGGCCGCCGCGATCGCTACCCGGACCGGCCCGACGCGGTCGGGTAGGTCGCCGCCGATCAGGCGCGTCAGCACGACCATCGTCGCGAAGGCGCCGAAGACGGTGGCGCCGTGGCCGACGCCGCGGGAGTCGAGGTGGAGGACGACGAACGCCGCTATCGCTGCGTAGCCGGTCGAGCCGAGCGCCAGGGCGATGCCAGGGCGGACCGCCTCGCGCTCGATCAGCGCATGGTGCTCGCCTTCGGCCGTGTGTGCCACCGGATGGAACGGGTCGGGGAGCCGGGCGGCGACCAACGCTCCGACCAGTGGCGCAATCCCGGCGAAGAGCCAGACGAGCGTGTAGCTGGAGGCGTGCAGGATCAGCTCGCCGATCAGCGGTCCGATGCTCAGCCCGCTCCAGACGGCGAGCCCGTAGAGGCCGATCACCCGGCCTCGTCGCTCGACCGGGGCCAGGTCGACGATCCAGGCCGAGCCGGCGGTGAACACGGCCCCCTCGCCGGCGCCGAGAACGAGCCGGGCGGCGATCAGGCCCGGCACGCCCAGCGGCAGCAGGTACATGAAGCCGCCGATCGCCACCAGGACCGAGCCGAGCAGGACGGTTGGCTTGCGGCCACGCTGATCGGCGAGCCGGCCCGCGAAGGGGCGCAGCAGCAGGCCTGTGATCGCGTAGGAGCCGATCACCACGCCGACCGCGACGTTGCCCGAGTCGAGCGGTCCGTGGACGAAGCGCGGCAGCACCGGCAGCACGGCGCCGACCCCCACCAGGCCGCAGAAGGTGACGATGAAGACACCCGCGAAGGCGATTCCGGGCCGTGGCACCAAGGGCCGCGATTCCTTGCTCATCAGCTCACCGCAGGAGGCCGGAGAGATCCTCGAGCACTCGGTCGGGCGGATGCTCGGCGCTCTCGGCCTCTCCTCCGGTACTGGCGCCGCTGAGCACGAGGATCGTCGCCAGCCCGGCGCGCCGCCCACCCTCGATGTCGGAGGCGATCCGGTCTCCGACCATCGCCACCCGCTCGGCGTTCCCGATCAGGGCGCGAGCTTGGTCGAAGAGGTGGCGCTCAGGCTTGCCACCGATCTCGGCGCGCGCTCCCGAGGCCGTCTCCACCGCAGCCAGGATCGAACCCGTGCCGGGCCAGGCGCCGCCTGGCATCGGCAGGGTGGGGTCGCGGCTGGTGGCGAAGAGGGAAGCGCCGGCCTGCAGCGCCAGCGTCGCGGTCAGCAGCTCCTCGTAATCGAAGCCGCGGTGGCCGGAGACCAGAACCGCGTCGGCGCCTCGCCCCGCCTCGTCCTCGAGCAGGACGAGCCCCGCCTCGGCGGCGCTGTCGTGAAACGCCGGGGCACCGATCACGAACGCGCTCGACCCGGCGCCCGCCCGCTCGGCTGCGAGCCGCGCCGTGGCGATGCCGGCGGTGACGATCCGACCCTCGTCGACCGGAACGCCGGCTTCGCGCAGCCGTTCCGCGTAGGTGGCCGGCGGCCGGCCGGGGTTGTTGGTGACGAAGACGATCTCCTTGCCGGCCTCGCGCAGCTCGCGCAGCGCCTCCGCAGCACCGGGCAGGAACTCGCGCCCTACCCAAACGACCCCGTCGAGGTCAATCAAGAAGCCGTCGAACTGGTCCGCCAAGGTCATCTCGCGGCTCAGGCTATTGGGCCGATCCGGGTAGGGGTGGAACGTCTTGTACTTTTTCCGGAGCGACATTCGAGGACAACTGCAAGCTATGTACGGAAAAAGTTAAGTGAAACCCCTACCCGGATCGGCCAACGGCCAGGTCGTGATCGCTACTGGCGTGTCCCGCCGCTATGGCGAAGGGGCGGCGGCGGTCGACGCGCTGGTCGATGTCAGCACCGCTTTCAAACGCGGTCGCTTCACCGCGATCATGGGACCTTCGGGGTCCGGCAAGTCGACCCTGATGCACATCCTTGCCGGGCTCGACACCCCGACCGCCGGCACCGTCGTGCTCGACGGCGAGGAGATCACCAGCCTCGACGACGGCGAGCTGACCAAGCTGCGCCGCGAGAAGCTCGGCTTCGTCTTCCAGTTCTTCAACCTGCTGCCGGTTCTCACCGCCGAGGAGAACCTGGTGCTGCCGCTCTCGATCGCCGGTCGCAAGCCCGATCAGGCGTGGCTCGACCAGCTTGTCAGCACTGTCGGCCTGGATGATCGCCGCACCCACCGGCCCTCGGAGCTCTCCGGCGGCCAGCAGCAGCGCGTCGCGGTCGCCCGCGCGCTGGTCTCCAAACCGGCGGTCGTCTTCGCCGACGAGCCGACCGGCAACCTCGACTCGAAAGCGAGCGAGGACGTGCTGAAGCTGCTGCGCCAGGCCGTCGACGAGTTCGGCCAGACGGTGATCATGGTCACCCACGATCCAGCGGCCGCCGCACATGCCGACCGCCTGATCACCCTCCGCGACGGCAGGATCGTCCACGATGACGCTCCGGGATCCGCCGACGAGGTGATCGAGCTGATGAAGCAGGTTGACTAGCCTCGCCCTCAAGAGCCTCTGGGCGCGCAAGGCGCGCGCCCTTGCCACGACCTTCGCGGTCGTGATCGGTGTTGCCTTCGTCTCCGGCTCCTACGTCCTCACCGACACGATCTTCGCTGCCTTCGACGAAATCTTCGGCGAGTCGCTGAAAGGCACCAGCGTCGTAATCAGCGCCGAGAATCCGGTCAAACAAGAAAACGGCGAAGTCCCGACGGTCAGCGCCTCGCTGCTGCCCCGGGTGCAGAGAACCCCTGGAGTGAGGCTGGCGGCCGGGGCGATCTTCACCCCGGGCGGCTTCTTCGATTCCGAAGGCAACAAGATCGGCAACAAATTCGCGCCGAAGTTCATCTCCTCGGGCCTGCCCGACGGGCTCGAGTCGCTTACCTATACCGAGGGGCACCAGCCCCGCGGCCCGACCGAGGCCTCGATCAGCCTGACCGCGGCGGAAAGCTCCAATCTGAAGCTCGGCGAAGAGATCAAGCTGATCGGCCAGGGCAGCGCTCGTTCCTTCGAGCTGGTCGGCTTCACTCGTCTCGGCGGCGCTTCCTTCGGCGGCGCCAGCATCGCCCAGGTGACGCTGCCCGTGGCGCAGCGCCTCACCCACAAGGTCGGCCGCTTCGATCAGATCTCGGTGGCGGCGGACAAGGGCGTCGCGGCGACGATGCTGAAGAAGCGGATCGCGGCCGAGATGCCGCCCGGGGTGCGGGTCGAGACGGCCAAGGAAAACGCCGACCGCGGCTCCGAAGAAATCCGCGAAAGCCTCAGCTTCCTGCAGATCTTCCTGCTCGTCTTCGCCTTCATTGCCATCCTCGTCGGCTCCTTCCTGATCTTCAACACCTTCTCGATCACGGTGGCCCAGCGGGTGACGGAGTTCGGCATGCTGCGCACGCTCGGCGCCTCGCGTGGCCAGATCCTCAGCTCGGTTTTCGTCGAGGCGCTGGCGATCGGCATCATCGGCGCGGTCGTCGGGATCGGCGGCGGCTTCCTGATCGCCCTGCTCCTCAACGGCCTGCTGGAAGCGTTCGAAATCGACCTGCCGACCACTGGGCTGGTGATGCAGTCGCGGACGGTCATCGTCGCGCTGCTGATCGGGATCGTCGTCACCGTGCTCTCCTCGCTGGTGCCGGCGGTCCGATCGACCAGGGTGCCGCCGATCGCCGCTCTACACGCCGTGGCGCCCGCGCCCAGCCGGCGGCGGCGTGCGATCAGCGTCGCCGTCTCGGTGCTGCTTGGCGTGGCCGGGCTGGCGATGGTCCTGATCGGCCTCTTCGGCAGCGCTGCCTCGGGCACGGCCGCCGGCCTGATCGGCGGTGGCGCCGTCGTCATCGTCTTCGCCGTCTCGCTCTTCAGCCCGCATCTGGTCCCGCCTCTGGCCACGATCGCCGGCTGGCCGCTGGAGCGAATGCGGCGGCTGATCGGCAGGCTCTCCCGCGAGAACGCCCAGCGCAACCCGAGCCGCACCGCTGTCACCGCCGCGGCGCTGATGATCGGTCTCACTGTGGTCACCTTCGTCACCGTCTTCGCCGCCGGCCTGAAGAGCTCCGTTGCCCAGGTCGTCGACGAGAACTTCGCCGGCGGCCTGGTGATCCAGAACAGCGACGGCTTCTCGCCGATCCCGAGCGGCGCGGCGCTGGCGGCGCGGCGCGTGCCCGGCGTGAGCGCCGTTGCCTCGATCCGCTCGGTGGAAGCGAAGCTGGTCGACGGCGGGGCGAGCGCGAGGATCTCCGCGCCGAGCCGCGACGTCGAAAGGACCGTCGACGTCGATTGGAAGAAGGGCGGGCCGGAGACGCTGCGGGGGCTGCGGGACGGGCAGGCCGTTCTCTCCGACGGGTTCGCCTCCGCGCACGACCTCGAAGTCGGCGATCGCTTTCGCCTGCTCAGCCAGACCCGCCACAGGCCGAGCTTCGAAGTGGTGGGCGAGTTCGATTCCAAGCTTGGGGTGTTCGGCAGTGTCCTGCTAACGCAGGCCGTTCTCGCCCGCGATTTCGGCCAGACCCAGGACACCATCGACTTCGTCGAGGTAGCTCCCGACGCCGACGCCGCCAAGACCCAGGCCCTGCTCACCGCCGGGGTCGAAAGGGCGTTCCCGGTCGCCGAAGTGCTGAACCAGCAGGAACTGAAGGAAAGCCGCGAAGAACAGGTGGACCAGCTCGTCAACCTGGTCTACGCGCTGCTCCTGCTGGCGATCTTGATCTCGCTCTTCGGGATCGCAAACACGCTGGCGCTCTCGATCCACGAACGGACGCGGGAGCTGGGAATGCTGCGTGCGATCGGCATGTCGCGACGCCAGGTGCGGACGATGATCCGCTACGAGGCCGTGATCACCGCCCTTATCGGCGCGATCCTGGGGATGGTGCTGGGGCTGATCTTCGCCGCGCTGATCGCCCAGCCACTCAAGGACGAAGGCTTCACGCTCTCCTATCCGATTGGCTCGCTGGTCATGTTGCTGATCCTCTCCGGGTTGGCCGGCGTTCTTGCGGCGATCCCGCCCGCCCGCCGCGCCTCGCGCCTCGACGTGCTCGAGTCGCTCCAGTACGAGTAGCGCGTCAGCGCTTCAGCAGCCTTTTCACCGCGGCCATCAGCTCCTCGGTGCGCTCCACCTGATCGCCACCCTCGGCCCCGGCCACGCAGTGCGCGGCATGGTCGGTGAGCAGCTCCAGGGCGACCTTGTCGAGCGCCGCTTGGATCGCCGTCACCTGGGTGACGACGTCGATGCAGTAGCGGTTCTCCTCGACCATCCGCTCGACACCGCGCACCTGGCCCTCGATGCGGCGCAGCCGCTTCAGCACGGCATCCTTGTCCGCCGTGTAGCCGTGGGTGACGTCGCCGGCCGTCACGAGAGGACCTCGGCCAGCAGCACGGTAGCGCCGAAGGCACCAGCCGCCGCGGCTCCCACGGCGACGACGCGGACCGGCGGGCCACCGTGGATGCCTGTCTCATGGACGACCGCGTGGCCCTTGCCACGGCCGATCAGCCAGCGGTTGACGGGCACCGCGAACGCCCCGGCGATCACGAGCGAGAAGCAGAGGCTGCCCCAGAAGAGCAGGTCACCGAGCCCCGCCTCCATCGCTCCCGGAATCGTCACGACGATCAGGTTGTCGACGACCTCCATGGTGGCGATGCTGAGCGTGTCGGAGGCGAGCGCAATTGGGATCACTGCCGAGAGGGCCAGACCGGCGCGCAGCAGTGGCAGGCTGGTCAGGCTGTAGCCGAAGAGGAAGGCCAGGGCGACCGCGAGGGCGACTGTGGCAAGGTTGGAGAGGCCGAGCGCGGTCCCGATCGCCATCCCGGCGACCTCCCCGATCGCGCATCCGGTCAGGCAGTGAAGGGTGGCGCTGATCGCCACGGCAGTGAGCGCCGCGCCCTCGGTTGGCATTGCATGGTGGTGATGGGCATGAGCATCCATGCCGCCGAGTATACATACCCCCTAGGGGTATTAAGCGAGTACAGCGGCGGGCTGTGGCGATGCCAGGCCGAGGCCCATGCGCAGGGCCCCGGCAACCTCGAGCATCGCGGTGTGGGCGCTGGGGCAGATTGCCGTCAGGTTGGCAAAGCCGTGGATCAGGCCCGGGTGCCGCTGCAGGACGACGCGCACGCCCGCCTCGCGCATCCGCTCCGCGTAGATCTCGCCCTCGTCGCGCAGCGGGTCGAAGCCGGCCGTGGCGACGTAGGCGGAGGGAAGCCCGGAGACATCGGCAGCGCGCATCATCGAGGCCCGCGGCTCGTCGTCGTCGATCCCGTCGGGGATGTAGTGGCCCTCGAACCACTCCATGTCATCGCGGGTCAGCAGGAAGCCCTCGGCGAAGGTGTCGCGCGACTGCTGGCCGCCGACGACGTCGGTGACCGGGTAGAGCAGCAGCTGCATCGCCGGCTGCGGATTGCCGGCGTCGCGGTTTTGCAGGCAGAGGGCGGTGGAGAGGTTGCCGCCGGCGCTGTCGCCACCGACCGCGATCCGATCCGGGTCGGCGCCGAGCTCCGCGGCGTGCTCATGAGCCCAGGCGAAGGCCGCGACGGCGTCTTCGAGCGGAATCGGGAAGGGGTGCTCCGGCGCCAGCCGGTAGTCGACCGAGAGCACGCGGCAGCCGCTGTGCTCGGCGAGGAAGCGGCAGAGGCCGTCATGGGTGTCGAGATCGCCGACCACCCAGCCGCCGCCGTGGTGGTAGACGAGCAGTGGCTGGGGTGGCTGCGGCGTGCCAAGGGCGACGTAGAGCCGCGCCGGGATCTCACCGCCGGGCCTGGGAATCACCAGGCTCTCGACCCGCGCCATCGGCCGCGGCGGTCCGGTCACCACCCGCGCCCCCTCGCGATTCTCCTCGCGCGCCTGCTCGACGGTTCGGCCCTCGACCAGCGACGTCTCGCCATTCCACTTCGCCAGCGCCAGCAGCATCTGGATATCCGGCGCAAGCTCCTGGCCGTCAAGGCGGGGCGGCGGGCCGATCAACCTCCGGATTGCCCGTGGCGGCAGGCCACACGCCCTGCGGACGATCCGGTGCTCGGTGCGTGGGGGAAGCCGGGGGGGCACGGCGAGGCAAGGCTACGCGATTCCTGTGAGACGCAACTCACACGGGGGTTCGCGCTGAGGGCTAGCCTCTCTCGGGAGGCGATGGAGGCAGCGACCACAACCGCTCCGGGGCCGGCAGCCCGTCTGCCCGAGCGGGGGCTACCGCCAAGCCCCCCGCTGCCGAAGGCGGTCCAGACCGCGATCTGGTCGCGCCAGGCGCGCCGCCTGCTCTACGCCTGCCAGGACCGCTACGGCGACATCTTCACGATCCGGGTCGCCTACGAAGGGACCTGGGTGATGCTGGCCGACCCGGCGGCGATCAAACAGGTCTTCACCGGTGATCCCAAGGTCTTCCACGCCGGCGAGGGCAACGAAATCCTCGCTCCCTTGCTCGGGCGCAACTCGCTGCTAGTGCTCGACGAGAAGCGCCACATGAGCCAGCGCAAGCTGCTCCTGCCGCCCTTCCACGGCTCGCGCATGCAGGGCTATGCGCAGACGATGGCGGAGATCGCCGAGCGCGAGATCGAGGCCTGGCCCACCGGCACCCCATACGAGCTGCGGCCGCGCATGCAGGCGCTGACCCTGGAGATCATCCTGCGCACGGTCTTCGGCGTCGGCGGCGAGGAAGCCGGCAAGCTGACCGCGCTGCGCGAGGCGCTGCGCGAGTTCCTCGACATGACGACGAACCCACGCTTCCTCCTGCCCATGTTGATGGCCGGGCCGCGGCGGATCCGCGGTGTCGCCCCTTTCCGGCGCCGCATCGATCGCGTCGACGAGCTGATCTACCGCGAGATCGCCGAGCGCCGCCGCGCCGGCGACGTCGAGGAGCGCGACGACGTGCTCTCGATGATGATCGGCGCCAGCCACGAGGACGGCAGCCCGATGAGCGACGAGGAGATGCGCGACGAGCTGCTCACCCTGCTGGTCGCCGGCCACGAGACGACGGCGACCTCGCTCTCCTGGGCGGTCGAGCGGCTGACCCGCAACCCGGAGAAGCTCGAGCGCCTGCGCGCCGAGGTGCTGGAGGGACGCGAGGAGTACCTGACCGCGACGATCCAGGAGACCCTGCGCCTGCGCCCGGTGATCTCGATCGTCCTGCGTCGCCTAACCGAGCCCGTCGAGATCGGCGGCTACGAGCTACCCGCCGGCGTCTCGGTGGCGCCCTGCATCTACCTCGTCCACCGCAATCCCGAGATCTACCCCGAGCCCGAGCGCTTCCTCCCCGAGCGCTTCCTCGAGAACCCACCCGGTACCTACACCTGGATCCCCTTCGGCGGCGGCGTCCGCCGCTGCCTCGGCGCTTCCTTCGCCCAGTTCGAGATGACCGTCGTACTCAAGGAGCTGGTCAAGCGCCACCAGATCCGCCCCTCCAACCCCAAGCCCGAACGGATCTTCCGCCGCGCCATCACCGAGACCCCGCGCAACAACGCGGAGGTAATCCTCAGTTAGAACGCCGACACCGCCAGGGCCGACGTCGACGTTGAGAGTCTCGGGCCGCGCGAGGCGAATCGTAGAGGGACGGTACTGATCATTCGAGAATGATCAGTACCTATTTAGTAGCTTGCCGCTCATGCAGATGGCTGGAGCCAAGTTCATGGGCGGAGGGGGAACGAGCGGCAAGCAAGGCCGTGCAGGCGCGGTCGCCATCGGTGTCATCAAGGCGTATCAGCGCCTGATCTCCCCGAGGCGCCCTTCGCGTTGCGTGTTCGAGCCAACGTGCTCGAGCTATGCCGTCCTTGCAATCGAATGCCAAGGGCTGTTCCGGGGGGTGTGGCAAGCGCTCGGTCGTCTTTGGCGCTGCCGAGCCAGGAATCTCGGGCTAGTCGATTATCCAAAGGGGGTTGGCGATGTATCGCATCCTGAACATCGGGGCTAGCTTTTCCAACAAGGACCAAAAAAAACTCGAAGACATGGTCAACAATTATGGAGAGCAAGGGTGGCGCTTCCACTCCGTGTTTTCTGTTGAGTCGCGGGGGTGCCTTGGCCTCTTCAGGGAATCGACGAACTTCATGGTTCTGGAGGCGGCATGGGCTCGTGGGCAAACGAGCCCTCAATCAGGCGAGAAAGCTAAAAGCTAGGTCTCAGCCGCAGCCGGTGTTGTTGCCGCAGGAGGAGCACGTGTAGCAAGAGCCCGTGCGTTGCATCATGCCGCCGCACTGCTCGCAGGCGGGCCCGAGGTCGAGGCCGGACATCTTGGCCGGGACGACCGGGGGCGTTTCGGTGAAGGCCGTCGAAGCCGGCACGGCCTCGCCGCCGCTCGCCTTCGCGTCGGCGCCGTTGCCGGGCTTGGAGTGGCCGTTGCCGCCATTGGCCGGGCCGGCGGTGCCGCCGCTGGTGTCGATGCCGAGGCCGAGCTGGCTCGTCTCGGCATCGCGCTTGGCGCGCACCTCCGGGGTGAGGATGCCGAGGTCCTCGAGCACGTCGGTGTCGTCGATGAAGCGGCTGCCGAGCCAGCGCATGATGTAGTCGGGCATCGACTTGGCGAAGGGGATCTCCGGGTTGCCGGTGATGCCCTCTGGCTCGAAGCGCATGTAGCTGAACTTGCGCACGAAGGTTTCCAGTGGCACCCCGTACTGGAGGCCGATCGAGATCGCCGTGGCGAAGGCGTTGAGCAGCCCGCGCATCGTCGAGCCCTCCTTGCCGATGTCGGTGAGGAAGATCTCGCCGACGTTGCCGTCCTCGTACTTGCCGGCGGTGATGTAGCCCTCGTGGCCGGCGATCGAGAACTTGTGGGTGATCGATTCGCGCTCGCGCGGCATCTTCTTGCGCACCGGAGCGGCCGGTGCCTCGGCCTCGGCCGTCTTTTCCTCCTGGGCGTCGGTGCGCAGCGCCTGCGCCGTCTTCGAGCCGTCGCGGTAGATCGCGAGGGCCTTGAGGCCGCCCTTCCAACCGCGCGTGTAGGCGTCGGCGATGTCCTCGATCGTGGCGCTCTGCGGCAGGTTGACCGTCTTGGAGATCGCGCCCGAGATAAAGGGCTGCGTCGCGGCCATCATGTCGATGTGGCCGGTGTGGGAGATCGCCCGCTCGCCCACCGCGACGTCGAAGACGGGCAGGTGCTCGTCCTTGAGGCCCGGCGCGCCTACGATCGTGCTGTTCTCAGTGATGTAAGCGGCGATCTGCTCGACCTGCGGCTCGGCGTAGCCGAGCGTGCGCAGCGCCAGTGGCACCGAGCGGTTGGTGATCGTCATCTGGCCGCCGCCGACCAGCTCCTTGAACTTGACCAGCGAGAAGTCGGGCTCGATCCCGGTCGTGTCGCAGTCCATCAGGAAGCTGATCGTGCCGGTGGGAGCCAGCACCGTCGCCTGCGCGTTGCGGTAGCCGTGCTCCTCGCCGAGCTCGACCGCTTCGTCCCAGGACCGCTGCGCGGCCCCGAGCAGCTCGCCCTTGATCCCGGTCGCGTCGATGTCGTAGGAGGCGTCGCGGTGCATCCGCATCACGCCGTTGTGCGGCTCGCGATTCTTCTCGTACTCGTCATAGGGCCCGGTCGCCCCGGCCGCGATCAGCGCCGACTGGCGGTAGGCGCGGCCGGTCATCAGCGCCGTGATCGCGGCGGCGACGTTGCGGCCCGCCGTGGAGTCGTAGGGCAGGCCGTCGGACATCAGCAGGGCGCCGAGGTTGGCGTAGCCGAGGCCGAGCTGGCGGAAGCGGTTGGCGTTCTCGGTGATCTCCTCGGTCGGGTAGCTGGAGAAGCCGACGACGATCTCCTGGGCGAGGAAGACGATGTCGACCGCGTGCTCGAAGTCCTCGACGTCGAAGCTGCCGTCCTCGCGGCGAAATTTCATCAGGTTGAGCGAGGCCAGGTTGCAGGCCGAGTCGTCGACGTGCATGTACTCGCTGCAGGGGTTGGAGGCGTTGATCGGGCCCGACTCCGGGCAGGTGTGCCAGCGGTTGATGATCGTGTCGTACTGGACGCCTGGATCGGCGCAGCGCCAGGCGGCGTCGGCGATCTGGTTCATCAGCTTGCGGGCGTCGAGGGTCTTGACCGTCTCGCCGTCGGTCCGCGCGGTCAGGTGCCAGTCCTCGCCGGCCTCGACCGCCTCCATGAAGTCGTCGCTGACCCGCACCGAGTTGTTGGCGTTCTGGTACTGGATCGAGGTAAAGCCCTCACCGTCGATCGACATGTCGAAGCCGGCGTCGCGCAGCGCCTCGGCCTTCTTCTCCTCGTCGGCCTTGCACCAGATGAAGTGCTCGATGTCGGGATGGTCGACGTTGAGCACGACCATCTTCGCCGCCCGCCGGGTCTTGCCGCCGGACTTGATCGTGCCGGCCCAGGAGTCGGCGCCGCGCATGAAGCTGACCGGGCCGCTCGCGGTGCCGCCCTTGGCCAGCTGCTCCATCGAGCCGCGGATGTTGGAGAGGTTGATCCCCGAGCCGGAGCCGCCGCGGAAGATCTTGCCCTCCTTGGTGTTCCAGGCGAGGATCGAGTCCATGTTGTCCTCGACGCTGAGGATGAAGCAGGCCGAGCACTGCGGCCGCTCCTCGAAGCCGACGTTGAACCAGACCGGCGAGTTGAAGGCCGCCTTCTGGTTGAGCAGGATCGAGGTCAGCTCCGCTTCGAAGGCATCGGCGTCCTCGTCGGTGGCGAAGTAGCCGCCCGTGCGGCCCCACTCGGAGATCGTGTCGGCGACGCGGCCGATCATCTGTTTCACCGAGGACTCCCGTTTGTCGCTGCCGAGCTGGCCGCGGAAGTACTTCTGGGCGACGATGTTGGTCGCGTT
This sequence comes from Solirubrobacterales bacterium, assembly GCA_033856195.1. Lineage (GTDB taxonomy): Bacteria > Actinomycetota > Thermoleophilia > Solirubrobacterales > 70-9 > VRUE01. The sequence goes on from JAWVFL010000038.1 coordinate 22,570, forward strand.
CTGGGACCAGCTCTTGGGGAACTCGACGCCGCGCTGCTCGAAGGCCGGGCTCTCGGGATTGCCGATCACCGCATCGCGCGTCTCCCACTCGATCTCGTCGAAGGGATGCGTCCCGGCAGCCGAAAATCGCCGCTCTATCGAGAGGCCCTGCAGACCGGTCGGGGGGGTGCTGGTGGCGGTCTTGGACATCAAACTTCTCCTCTCGCGGCGACTTTCAGGGGTAACACAGCAGGATCGTTGTCGAGTCGGACGTACTTTGTTGCGCCCAACCCCGCAAATGCCGCAGATTTCGCTTCCTACCTATGTATGGTGACAAGGGTGGCTGGTGGGCGAAAAGTTGTCGCCCGGGAGGCGATGGGCGAGCGAGCGAGCGCCGCGAGAGAGGCGGCCGGCGACGCGGTCGCCGCCGTCAAGCCAAAGCTGCGCGGTGTCTCGCACGAGTGGGCCTTCTTCATCTCCCTCTTCCTCGGCGCCGGGCTGATCATCGCGGCCAAAACGCCAAAGGCGACGCTGGCGGTCGCGATCTACGCCGTCAGCCTCTCTGCCCTGCTCGGCACCAGCGCCCTCTACCACCGCGTCAACTGGACCCGCCCCAACGTGCGCCGCTGGATGCGCCGGCTCGATCACTCGATGATCTTCTTCCTCATCGCCGGTACCTACACGCCCTTCGCCCTGCTCGTCCTCGACGGCCCGCTCGCCGACGCGATCCTCGTCGTCGTCTGGCTCGGCGCGATCGCGGGCGCGATCGTCGAGATGGTCTGGATCGAACATCCCAAGTGGGTCGCGGCGCTGATCTACATGTCGCTGGGCTGTGTCGCCGCGATCGCCTTCCCCGGCCTCTGGGGCGAGATGGGCGCCGCCGGAACCCTGCTCGTCGCCGCTGGCGGCATCCTCTACACGGCGGGGGCGGTCGTCTACGCCACCCAGCGCCCCAATCCCAATCCGAGAGTCTTCGGCTACCACGAGGTCTTCCACCTCCTGGTAATCGCCGCCGCCGCCGCCCACTTCGCCGCCATCGCCTTCTTCGCTCTGCCAGCGTCCTGACGGTTCGAAGCGAGGGTCCGGGTGTCCCTCCGGAGGGACACCTTGGAGCCCACCATGCCCAGGACCCGAGAGGCCGCCCCTATGCGAGTTTCCCGCAGGGGGGACACCCGGACCCTCGCTTAGGCCGCCACCAGCTCAGCCTCGATCTCGGCTTGAGAGATCAGCTCGGCCAGGATCTCCTCCAGCTGCTCGGACTGTTGGGGTGAGAGCTCGAGGTGGTCGCCGACGAGGAGCTCCTTGGCGTGGCCGACGGGCAGCTCGGCCTCGACCACACGGCCCCCCATCGCGCCGAGCACCTTGCGCAACTCGGCTTGGGCCCAGACGGCGCCGAACATGCCGGTCGAGGCGCCGATGACCGCCGCCGGCTTGCCGTTGAGGGCGCTCTTGCCGGCCGGGCGGGAGACCCAGTCGAGGGCGTTCTTGAGCTGGCCCGGGATCGAGTGGTTGTACTCGGGGGTCGCGATCAGAACCGCGTCGGCCTCGCGCACGGTCTCGCGCAGCTCCTCGACCACCGCCGGCGTGGCCTCCGCGTCGACGTCCTCGTCATAGGGCGGGACCTCGCGCAGGCGGTCGAACTCGACCAGCTCGGCGCCCGCGGGCAGCCGCTCGGCAGCCGCCCGCAGCAGGGCACTGTTCAGCGAGCCGCGCCGTAGGCTGCCGGATATGCCCAGGACGCGCATCGCTACTCGGCCTCCTTGACCAGCTCCAGCTCGACCGCGATCGCCACCTCGTAGTCGAGCACCTCGCCACCGCTCGGCAACTCGGCATTCCAGTCGATTCCGAAGTTGCGGCGGTCGACCGTTGCGGCTACCGAGAGGCCGACACGGGGGTTACCGGCGAGGTCGGCACCGAGCTGACCGAACTTGCCGCTTGCCTCGACCTCGCGCTTCTCACCATGGATCTCGAGCTCGCCGCGCAGGGTCACCGAACCGTCATCCGCGACGCTCAGCTCGCTGGAGGTGAAGCGCAGCTGCGGGTAGCGCCCGGCGTCGAAGAAGTCGGGGGAGAGGAGGTGACCCTTGAGCTGCTCGTCGTCGATCTCGATGCTGGAGACATCCACCGTGCCCTCGAGCTGGGGCGCCTCGCCGCTGAGCCTGGCGTCGTAGGAGGCGAAGCCGCTGCGAAAGGTCGCCACGCCGTTGTGGGTGATCGCAAAGGTGATCGAAGAGTGGACCGGGTCCACCGCGTACGTGCCTGCCGGTATCTGCTGATTGATGGTCTGAGTGCTCATTGCGCGTCCTTCCGTAGTTCATTGCCGTTTCAATAATTGACACAACAACCATCTTAGCAGAAACACTTGTAGATACAACTATTGTTTAGACAACATTCATCTGCGATCATTGAGGCGTGGAGCAAGCGACCGCAGATAGAGCCCAAGATGGGAGTGCCCCCAAGCAGAGCCCGCACGGCGAGGCCTGGGGGGCCCTGACGCGCACCCACGCGGCGATCATCCAGCGCCTGCAGGAAATGCTCTCCGCCGCCGACTTCCCACCGCTGCCCTGGTACGAGGTTCTTGCCACGGTCTCCGAAGCGCCGGATGAGCGGCTGAAGATGGGCGACTTGGCCGAGGCCCTGGTGATCACCCGCGGTGGCCTGACCAAGCTGGTAGACCGCCTGGTCAAGGCGGGGCTGCTGGAGCGGACCTTCTGCGAGACGGACCGTCGGGTCAGCTACGCAACGCTGACGCCGGCCGGCCGCGATCTGCTCGCCGAGATGCGCCCGGCCGTAATCGCCGAGCTCGAGGTCGCCTTCTCGGCCAACCTCAGCGTCGCCCAGGCCAAGGACCTGCGCCAGACGCTGGACAGCGTGCGCAGCTCCGCCTGCGGCAGCTGAGCCTTCCGGTGCGCTTTATCCGTCCATAGGGAGGAAAAGGCGCACCGGAAGGCTCAGGCGAGCGCCGCGGCGGCGCGCTCTTTGGCGGCTTCGATCAGCTCGATCAGCTCGATCTCGCGATCGGCGCGGATCAGCTCGACCGGGTCGGGGTCGCCGTTGACGATCCCCTCGAAGAACTCCTTGCGGTCCTGGTAGGTCGGCAGCGTCCCCTTGGCCCAGCCGCGGGCGTCGTTGAGGATCACCGCTAGCCGCGCGTACTCCTCGCCGAAGAGGCTGGAGACCTCGCGCTTCATCCGCTTCGCCAGGGCGGGGGAGGCGCCGGCGGTGGAGATCGCTATAGCCAGCGGGCCGGTGCGCACGATCGCCGGCAGGATGAAGTTGCAGAGCGGCGGCACGTCGACGATGTTGACCAGCATCGCCCGCTTCTCGGCGTCGTCGTAGACCTTGATGTTGACCTCGGTGTCGTCGGTGGACGCGATCACCATGAAGACGCCCTCGAGGTCGGGCGCGCCCGCGTAGGCGCGCTTCTCCCACTCGATCGACCCCTCCGCCGCGAGGCTTTCCAACTCCGGGTGGGCGACCGGGGCGATCAGGGTGTCGTCGGCGTCGCAGGCGAGCAGCCCCTCGACCTTCTCGAGGCCGATGTCGCCGCCGCCAACCACCACGCAGCGGCGGCCCTTCAGCTTCAGGCAGGCGATGTAGAAGGGCGTCTCCAGCATGTCGCGCACGCAGGACTGATCGCAGATGCCCTTGCGCAGCTGGCACACACACTCCTTGCCGGCGTAGGCCTGGGCGGGCATAGGGCAAAGCCTAGTGATCCGCCAAAGCTGCCTGGGTGCAACGTTTTACGGCTCTAGGAGGAGAACAAAAGCGTTGCACCTCGGATTCGGCGCTCAGATCGAGTCGAGAGTGACGCGCAGACCCTCTTTGAGGCTCATCTCCGCCCGCCAGCCCAGCTCGCGCTCGGCCCGGCCGGGGTCGATCGAGATGCGTTGCACCTCACCGGTGCGGAGTGGGGCAAACTCGGGCTCGAAGTCGCCGCTGCCACCGAGCTCGCCGAGCGCGGAGACCAGGTCGAGCACATCGGTCTCGACGCCGGTGCCGATGTTGACCGGTCCCGTCGTCTCCGACTCGGCCGCGGCGAGCATGGCCGAGACCACGTCGCCCACATATATGTAGTCGCGGGTCTGCTTGCCGTCGCCGAAGACGGTCGGCCGCTTGCCTTCGCGCAGGCGGCCGCAGAAGATCGCGACCACGCCGGCCTCGCCGAGCGGGTCCTGGCGCGGCCCGTAGACGTTGCCCAGGCGCAGCGGGATCGTCGAGAGGCCGTAGAGCCGTTCGTATAGGGAGAGATAGCCCTCACCGGCGAACTTGCTCTGTCCGTAGGGAGCCTCCGGCGCCAGCGGGGCGTCCTCCGCCAGCGGCAGCTGCTGCCCGTCGCCCTCGCCGTAGATCGCGCCGCCGGTCGAGCTGAAGACGATGCGTCGGGTGCCGGCCGCGCGCGCCGCGTCGAGCACGTTTGCCGTGCCGCCGACGTTGATCGAGGCGTCGAAGGCCGGGTCGGCGATCGACTTGCGCACGTCGATCTGCGCGGCCAGGTGGAAGATGACCTCCGGTTGCTCGCGGCCCACCAGCTCCTCGATCGCGGCTCGGTCGCGGATGTCGGCCTCGACCAGCGTCGCGCCATTGGAGAGCCCCTGCTCGAGGTTCTCGCGGCGGCCGGTGGAGAGGTCGTCGACGACGATCGCCTCATCGCCGCGCGCCAGCAGCGCGTCGGTCAGATTCGAGCCGATGAAGCCGGCCCCGCCCGTAACCAAAGCCCTCATTGAGGTCGCGATCCTACGTCCATTGCACCTCTGATCGGCAGCGGGCGCCCGGATATGAAGGGCCGCAGCCGAGATTTCCTCTCGCCAGGGCCGCCGAGCGCCCCTGCTACCCTCGCCGCCCCATGCGCCTGATCGTCACCGAGAAGAACAACAGCGCCGAGAAGATCGCGACCTTTCTCAGCAAGGGGAGCGCGACCAGCGACAAAACCTTCAAAGTCCCGTACTACACGTGGAGCGACGCCGATGGCGACCACCGCACGATCGGGCTCAAGGGTCACGTGCTCGGTCCGGCCTTCCCCGAGGGCTACTCGAACTGGCAGAAGACCGACCTACACGACCTGATCGACGCCGAGTTGATCAAGGAGCCGACCGACAAGAACGTCGTCAAGGCGATCCGCAAGGTCGCCCAAGAGGCCGACGAGCTGGTGATCGCCACCGACTTCGACCGCGAGGGCGAGCTGATCGGCCTCGAGGCGCTGGAGGAGATGCTCGATGCGAATCCCGAGCTGGGCAACCGCGAGGAAACAAAGGCCGGCACGCTGCGGATCAAGCGCGCCCGCTACTCGGCGCTGACCAAAGAGGAGATCGAGCGCGCCTTCGGCGAGCTCGACGAGCTTTCCTACCCGCTGGCCAACGCCGGCGCCGCCCGCCAGGACATCGACCTGCTCTGGGGCGCGACGCTGACCCGCGCGGTCTCGCTCTCGACTCGCCGCTTCGGCTCCAACTTCCTCTCGGTCGGCCGCGTGCAGAGCCCCACCCTCGGCCTGATCGTCGAGCGCGAGATGGAACGCCGCGCCCACGTCGCCAAGCCCTTCTGGGAACTCTTCGCCAAATTCCAGCACCCCGACGGCAGCTTCGAGACTCACCACGAGACCGACAAGTTCTGGGAGAAGGCCGAGGCCGACGCGGCCTTCGCCGGCACCGCCGGCCCCGGCACGGTCAAGTCGGTGACGGCGCGCAAGAACACGCGCAAGCCGCCGACGCCCTACAACACGACCGCGTTCACAACCGATGCCTCCAGTCGCCTCGGCATCACCCCCTCCGCAGCGATGCGGATCGCCGAGGACCTCTACATGGACGGCTTCATCTCCTACCCGCGTACCGACAACACGGTCTACCCGGTCTCGCTGCCGCTGCGCGAGCTGGTCACCTCGCTGGTGCGGGTGAAGGAGTTCTCCGCCGCCTCGGGCCTGCTCGACAGCGAGCTGAAACCGACCCGGGGCAAAAAAGAGACGACCGACCACCCGCCGATCTACCCGACCCAGGCGATCCACCCCGGCGCCCTCGAGGGCTCCAAGAAACGCGTCTACGAGCTCGTCGTGCGCCGCTTCCTCGCCACCTTCAGCCCACCGATGATCACCGAGTCCACGCGCGCCGACATCACGGCCGGCTCGCAGACCTACTTCGTGCGCGGCTCGGTCGTCGTCGACCCCGGCTTCGCCGGCATCTACACCTACGCCCGCTCCTCCGACGAGGAGATCCCGGCCCTCAAGGAGGGCCAGACGCTGCAGCTCGACGGCGAGCCCTGGATCGTCGACAAGGAGACCCAGCCGCCAGCACGCATCTCGCAGGCGAAGCTGGTCGAGATGATGGAGGAGCGCGGCCTCGGCACCAAGGCGACTCGCGCCGACATCATCAAGAAGCTCTTCGACCGCGGCTACGTCTACAGCAACCCGCCGATTCCGACCGAGACCGGAATCGCGATGTTCGAGGCGTTCAAAAAATACGTGCCGCGGATGGCGACGCCCGAGATGACCGCCCAGCTCGAGGCCGAGATGGACCAGATCGCCGCCGGCGAGATGACCAAGGACGGCGTCGTCGGCGACAGCCGCGCACTGCTCCACAACACCTGGACCGAAATCGACGCCAGCCGCGAAGACCTCGCCAAAGTCGTCTGGAAGGGGATGGACGAGGACCGCATCCTCGGGCCCTGCAAGGTCTGCGAAGAAGCCGGCCGCACCAAGGAGGACGGCTCGCCCAACATGCTGCGCGTGATCCGCGCCAAGAAGTCGGGCAAGCGCTTCGTCGGCTGCAGCGGCTGGACCCTCGACGATCCGGAGTCCTGCGACCAGACCTTCCCGCTGCCCCAGCGCGGCGACGTCTTCAAGCTCGAGGAACGCTGCTCGATCTGCGGCGAGACGCCGCGGCTGAAAGTCCAGCCCTTCCGCGGCCGCCCCTGGAACCTCTGCCTCAACGACGACTGCGAGTCGATGCAGGAGATGAAGAAACGCCGCGCCGAACGCGATGCGGCGAAAGCGGCCAAGGAAGCGATGGCGGAGAAGCCGCTGCCCGAGGGCGACGAGGACAAGGCGGCGGCGAAGACGAAGACCAAGACGAAGGTCGCGAGCAAGGCCGACACCGCCACCCGCGGTCGCAAACGCGCCAAGGCCGCGGCCAAATAAGAGGCTTCCGGTGCGCTTTATCCCGCTATACCGCGGATAAGGACCACCGGAACGGGTTCGCGACGTGTTCATTTCTCTCGAGGGGATCGACGGCTCCGGCAAGAGCACGCAGGCGAAGCTGCTGGCCGAAGCGCTCGGCCCGCAGACGCTGCTGATCCGCGAGCCGGGGGGGACCGAGGCGGCGGAGAAGGTCCGCGGCCTGCTGGCCGATCCCGGGCTGGAGCTTGATCCCCTCGCAGAGCTGCTGCTCTTCCTGGCCGCGCGGGCGGACCTGACAGCCCGGGTGATCCGCCCGGCGATGGAGGCGGGGCGCGACATCGTCTCCGACCGCTTCGCCGACTCCAGCGTCGCCTACCAGGGCGCCGCCCGCGGCCTCGGCGCCCCCGAGGTGATCTCGCTCACCGACGCCGCCACCGAGGGCCTCTGGCCCGACATAACCGTGCTGCTGCGCGTCGACCCAGAGGTCGGCCTCGGCCGCGCCGAGGGCAGCGACCGCTTCGAGTCCGAGGGCGTCGAGCTGCAGAGAGCCGTCGCCGAGGCCTACGAGGAAATCGCCAAGGTCGCCTCCGACCGCGTCGTAGTCGTCGACGGGAACGGGACGGTCGAGGAGGTCCACGAGCGCGTGATCGGCGCTATCCGAGCGCATGCCCAGATTGATTGAAGGTTTGTGGGTGCCATGACCCCCACAAACCTTCAATCAATCGAGAGCAGCACAGAGCATCAGCCGCGTGCCCGAGTGGCGCTGAGCGCGGCGCTGGCGTCGGGGCCGTCCCACGCCTACCTCTTCCGCGGCCCGCGCGGAGCCGGAAAGGCCGCCGTCGCCCGCGCCGTCGCAGCGGAAATTCTCGCGACCGGAGCCATCGACCCCGACGATGCCCGTCGCCGCGCTCTGCTCGATCCATCGCCACACCCCGACCTCGTCTGGCTAACTCCACGCGGTGCCCAGCACATGGTCGAGGAAGTTCGTGAGCGCGTCATCCGTGCGTCGTCTTACCGGCCCTTCGAAGCTGAGAAGCGGGTCTTCGTGATCGAGGCCGCCGAGCAAATGCGCGACGAGAGCCAGAACGCGCTCTTGAAGACGCTGGAGGAGCCGCCGGACTTCGTCCACATCCTGCTCCTCACCTCTGAGCCGACCGCCCTCCTCGAGACCATCGCCTCCCGCTGCCAGCCCGTTGACTTCGCCCCGTTGCCGCCAGAAGCCATCGAAGCCGCCTTGGGCACAGATGCTCCCGCGGAAGAGTTGGCTGCTGCCGCCCGCCTCTCAGCCGGAGACGTCACCCGCGCCCGTTTCCTCCTCTCGGACTCCGGCAGAAGCCTCCGGGCTGCGGCCCTCGAGATGGACAAGGATTGGCAACGGGTGCTGAAGACGGCCGAGTCGGCGGGCGAAGATGCCGAAGCCACCGCCCGCGAGCTTCTAGACGAAGAAGCCGAAGCCGGCGTCAAGCGCAGTGCCCGCGATATCGGGGACGAAGCAAAACGCGCCGGCCGCCGCCGTCGCACCGAAACCCTCGATCTCGCCCTGGAGCTAAGCGCGAGCTGGTTCCGTGACCTTGCGGCGACGGCCTCCGGCGCTGCCGATGTCGCCTTCAACCTCGATCGCACCGACGAGCTACAGGCTCGCGCCGCGAGCCTTGATCCGTCCCGTCCCCGCCGTGCCGCCGAGCTGGTTCAGGACACGCGCCGCCGCCTCGACCTCAACGTCTCCGAGGAGCTAGCTCTCGAGGCGCTCGCCTTCCGCCTTGCTGCCGTTTTCGCCTGAGCGCGACTGCTCACGCGCCTTCTCCAGCGCCCGCTCCTGAGCGAGCCGGGTGATCTGCGCTGCCTGGCGGGACATGATCACGCTGAAGTTGAGCGCCAGGCCGAGCAGCAGCAGCAGCACGATCGAGAAGAGGGCGACGTTGGTGTCGCGCACGCCCATCGCGTCGGCGACCAGCTCGAGCAGGCCCGGGAAGGCGGCGCCGAGCAGCATGCCCAAGCCGGCGACGAACCAGACCACGCTGTAGCGCTCCTGCAGTTTGTCGCGGCGGATCAGCTCGAGGATCAAGACCATGAAGGCGAGCGCTAGGACGGCGGCGATGATCCGCGTCTGCGAGGTGAGGTGGACCTTGGGGCTCTGGCTCGCCGCCAGCAGTCCCAGCGCGCTCATCGCTCGCCCGCCTCGGCGTGGCGGGGGCGGAACTGGCCGACCACCAGGACGATCAATCCCTTGAAGATGAAGAAGGCCGAGCGCAGCGGCGTCAGGAAGGAGCTGCCGCCGGCGCGCTCCAGCATCCGCACCGGCAGCTCCTCGACCCGCAGGCCCTCGCGCACGGCGAGCTGTAGCGACTCGATCTCGGCGAAGTCGGGCGAGTAGTGCTCGCTGAACAGGGCCATCACCTTGCGGTTCGCGGCGCGCATGCCGCTGGTCGTATCGGTGAAGCGCTGGCGCGTCGCCAGGGTGAGGAAGAAGCGGAAGACGCCGGTGCCGATGCGGCGCGAGAGCGTCGGCTTGTAGTCGTCGCTCTCGGCTTTGCCGGGGTCGCGATAGCGCGAGCCGATCACCAGGTCGGCGCGGTCGGCGTAGATCTCCTGCAGCAGCCGCGCCACCTCGCGCGGCGGGTGCTGGCCGTCGGCGTCGAGGTGGGCGCAGGCCTCATAGCCCTCGCGCAGCGCATGCAGGTAGCCGGTCTGCAGCGCCGCTCCCAGGCCCTGGTTGAAGGGCAGGGAGGCGACGAGCGCGCCGGCCTCGCCCGCCCGCGCCGCGGTCCCGTCGGTCGAGCCGTCGTCGATCACGAGCAGATCGGCCTCGGGCAGGCACTCGCGCACGTCCGCGATCACGGCCGCGACTGAGCCCTCCTCGTTCCAAGCGGGAATGAAGACCAATGTCCGCATGAGCACGATTCTCCCACGTGCCCCGGTCCCGCCCATCCAGGGGGGTGTCTGAGCTCAGGGGTCCATAAACCCCCCTAAGCTCAGACACGCCCCGGCGGGAGGGCGATTGTGTTAGTAACTCCTCATGAGACGCATAGGAATGCGGCTGTGGCTCGCCGGCGCGTTTGCCGCCGTTTCGCTGATCACCGCTTTTGCCGTCTACCTCTTCGGCGACAACCAGCGGGCGTTGGTCGTCGCGGTGCTGATCGGCGTGCTCGCCGGCTTCCTGATCGCCGTCGCGATCACCCACCGCGTCTCGCGCCTTGCCCAGGCTGCCAACGAAATGGCCTCGGGCTCCTTCGACGCGCCGCTGCGGGTCGGCGCCCGTGACGAGATCGGCGAACTCGCCCGCGCCCTGGACTCGATGCGCGCTTCGCTGAAGGAGAGCTTCGGCGTGCTCACCGCCGACCGCAACAAGCTCGAGGCGATCTTCGACGGCCTTACCGATGCGGTTATGGTCGTCGACGACGAGGGGCCGGTGCGCTTCTCCAACAGCGCCGCGGCGGACCTGCTCGAGGACGGCCGGCCGCCGGAGGCGATGCTGATCCACCTCCGCCGCGCCGCGGAGGTCGGCTTCACCGCTCACCCGGCGCTGCGGATCGGCGATCGCGCCTATGCGATGCAGGCGCGCTCGCTTCCCGACGAGCGCGCGGTGCTGGCCGTCGTCCGCGATCGCACCGAAGAGATGCGCCGCGAGTTCGCCGAAGCCGACTTCGTCTCCAACGCCGCTCACGAGCTGCGCAACCCGCTCGCGGGGATCTCGGGAGCGATCGAGGTCCTCCAGAGTGGCGCCAAGGACGACCCGCAGGCGCGCGACCACTTCCTCACGCGGCTCGCCGACGATGCCGACCGGATGAGCCGCCTCACCCAGGCGCTGCTCACCCTCGCCCGGGTCGAGTCGCTGGGGGCGGGGGAGACCGAGGTGGTCGACGTGCCGATCGCGATCCGCGACGTCGTCGCCGCGGTCGAGCCGCGCAAACACGTCGACCTCTACGTCGAAGTCGAGCCCGATCTCGCCGCCAAGGCCGACCCGACACTGCTGCGCCAGGTGATGATCGGCTTGCTCACCAACGCCTTCAAGAACACGCCACCCCCCGGCGCCGTTACCGTACGCGGCCGCCGCGATGGCAAGGCGGACGTGATCATGGAGGTAATCGACACCGGAACAGGCATCCCCACGGCGGAGATCGAGCGCGTCTTCGAGCGCTTCTACCGCCGCAGCGAGACGCGCAAGCAGGAGGGCTTCGGGCTCGGCCTCGCGATCGCCCGTCGCATGGTCGACGTGATGGGCGGCGAGATGGGCGCCACCTCGGTCGAGGGGCAGGGCAGCACGTTCTGGGTCCGCCTGCCGATCTCGCAACCGAGCCCGACCCCGGTGGCCTGACGATGAGCAGCGGACGCATCCTCGTGGTCGACGACGAGCCCTCGGTTCGCGAGTCGGTCGGCTACGCGCTCGCCCAGGAGGGCTTCGACGTCGACGTTGCCGCCGACGGCGACGAGGCGACCCGGAAGCTCGACGGCGACGGGATCTACTACGACCTGCTGATCCTCGACATCATGATGCCGGGACCCAGCGGCCTCGACATCTGCCGCGACGTGCGCGGCCGCAGCGCCGTGCCGATCATCGTCCTCACCGCCAAGGACGCCGAGGTCGACAAGGTCGTCGGGCTCGAGGTCGGCGCCGACGATTACGTCACCAAGCCCTTCTCGGTGCGCGAGCTGCTCGGCCGCGTGCGCGCCCAGCTGCGCCGCCGCGAGCTCGACCGCGGCCCGCTCAACCAGGCAGTGAAGATCGAAGCTGGCCCGGTCGCGATCGACCTCGTTCGCCACGTCGCCACCGTGCGCGGCGAGTCGGTCAACCTGACCCGCTCGGAGTTCCAGCTCCTCCGCCTCCTCGTCGGTCGCCCCGGCGAGGTCTTCCCCCGCCGCCAGATCATGGAGGAGCTCTGGCAGACCGAGTTCGACGGCGACGAGCGCGCCTGCGACGTCCACATCTCCAACCTCCGCCAGAAGGTCGAGCGCGACCCCCAGCGCCCCGAACTAGTCGTCACCGTGCGCGGCGTCGGCTACAAGTTCGAAGGTGCGAGCGGCTGAGGCGCCATCCTTCTTATTTTCACGTCGCGGGGATCGACCTTCGTGAGGAGATGAGGCGATTGCGGGAGTTGCCTGTCTTCGCCGCCGGCCCACTCGCCGCACGTGAGCCCGAGCTGAAGGTTCGGCGTGCTCGCGGGCGCCCCAACCGGCTCGGCTTCGCGGTGCCGGGCCAGTTCCGCCTCTCCGTCACCGCCTACCCTGGGATCCGGGCCGGCGACGTGCTCGAGACGCTGCTCCACGAGCTCGTGCACCTGCACGTCGGCCGCGCGGCCGAGCCGCATGCGTGGCACGGCAGAACCTTCAAGGGCACGCTGGCGCGGGCGATGGTCGAGGGCTATGGGATCGTCGGGCCGAGTCCGCGAAGCACGATCCACGGCGTCTACGCCGAGGCGATCGAGTCGACATGCCCTCGCTAGTCCGCCCGCGCGAAGCAGCCCGCGCCGTGACGCCGCTGGAGCTGTTCTTCGACCTCGTCTACGTCTTCACGGTCAGCCAGCTCGCGCATCACCTGCTCGGGCACGTCGACGCTCGTGGCATGCTCGAAACGCTGGTGCTGACGCTGGCCGTGATGTACGCGTGGTTCATGACCGTGTGGACCTCGAACTGGCTCGACGTCGATCGCAAGCCGGTGCGGCTGATGCTGCTCGCTGTGATGTTCGCCAGCCTGCTGATGGCCACATCGATCACGGAGGCCTTCGGCGACCGAGCCGGCCTGTTTGTGGTCGGCTACCTGGCGATCCAGATCGGCCGGACGGCCTTCGCGGTCGTTGCCTTCCGCGGCAACCGGCTTCATGGGCACTTCACCAACGCCCTGGTCTGGGAGATTGCCACCGCGCCGATCTGGATCGCCGGCATCGTCGTCGATGGCGAGGCGCGGCTGGCCGTCTGGGCCGCCGCGGTCCTGATCACCTACGGCGGCGTGATCGCCGGCCACCCCTTGCCGGGCCGGCGCAGCCCCTTCAGCTCCGACAGCCAGATCTATGCCGAGCATCTGCTCGAGCGCTTCCGCCTCTTCTTCCTGATCGCCCTGGGGGAGACCGTTTTGACCATCGGCAACGCTTTCGCCGATCTCTCCGTGACGGCCGACCGCCTCGTCGTCCTGGCCGCGGCCTTCACCGGCACCGTCGCCCTCTGGTGGTGCTACTTCCACCGCGCCGAGGACATCGGCCTGGACGCCGTCAGGAGCGCCTCCGACGCCTCCCGCATCGTCGGCCTCGGCAACTACACCCTGATCGCGATGGTGATCGGCATCATCGCGATCGCCGTCGGCGACGAGCTCGCCCTCGCCCACCCGGGCGATGATCCATCGGCCGGCGCAATCGCCCTGATCTTCGGCGGCCCGGCGATCTTCCTGCTCGCCCAGCTGGGGTTCATGCGGCGGGCGGCGGGCGCAGTCCCACGGTCACGCGTGACTGCGTGCGTCGCGTTGGCGATCCTGGCGACCGCATCTGCGCCACTCAACCTGCTCGTCGCCGTCATCGCGGCGAGCGCCGTGCTGCTGGCGGTGGCGATCGCCGACACTCGCGCTGCCCCAACTGCCCCAACTGCGCCGACCGCAGCGGTCGCCGCGCCCTAAGCTCCCGAGGCTTACAGGGCCACCGCGTGTAAATCGCCGACGGCAGCAGGCGGAGGGTATCCTCAGCGAGGATGCTGGATGCGCGTACATCAGACCGACTGGCAAGGATCGGCAGTCGGGCTCGGGCTGCCGAGGCTCGTGGGGATGATGCTGCGGCTGGCGAGGAATGGCGCCGCTACCGGCTCATCCGCGATGCTGGTCGCGATCCAGACGAGCTGCTTGCCGAGGGCATCGCTCTGAGCGTGCAGGCAGCGGAGCTCGCAGCCAGTCAGTGACGGGCTTCGGCCGAACTCTGGATGACCTCAATGGCGCCGGTGTCCGCTATGTCCTGATCGGGGGGATTGCGTTGATTCGCCACGGAATAGTGCGGGCAACGCGGGATGTCGATGCCGTTTTCGATCCCGATCCTTCCAACGTGGAGCGCATCCGCACTCTGATTGAGCGGTGGGGCGCGACTCGTCCCGACGGTTCGCCGATCCCCGAGGGCAGCATCGTCGGCAACCGGACAATTCACCTGGCTACGCCCCACGGTGATCTCGACCTGCTGGCCGAGAATGTCGCATCTATGGGTTTCTCCGACCTATTGGCTCGCGCTGATATTCGTCGCGTAGACGGGGTGGAGGCCCCAATCTGCTCGCTTGCCGATCTGGTAGCACTGAAGCGAATCGCAGGCCGCGAGCGCGACCAAGTCGACTTGTCCGATCTCGAAGCGGCTCATGGCGAGCTTCCTGACAGTCGCGAGCCGGGCACCTGAGCGCCAGGGCCCACGCGGGTCAGAGCCGACGCCCGGATTCGAACCGGGGACCCCTTCATTACGAGGTGGAATCTGCGCGGCAACTAGGACCAGCAGAAGACAATAAACTGGCTCCACAAGCGGAATCGGCGAGAGCGTGCTGGCCCTTGCCGACCACGTTTGCCCCCCGTTACCGCGCGGCTGTTCGGGCTATTCGCTTCCTGCGCGAACGGGGCAGTCTTAGGATCTGCGACGGACCCTCGGCTACTTGCCTTAACCGCGTAGCGAGAGTGCCTCGTCGAGGTGCTCAAGCAAGAGGTCGACTATCTGAGGGTCAAATTGGCGACCCCTGCCCTCCCTGATGATCTCGACAGTCTCGTCTACGGTGAGCGCCGGCCGATAGTGGCGGTCGCTGAGCAATGCATCGAAGACATCGGCGAGCGCGGTGATTCTTCCCTCGAGTGGGATCTCCTCTCCGACGAGTCCTTGGGGGTATCCGCTGCCGTCGTAGCGCTCGTGGTGAGTCAGCGCGATGGTTGCCGCGAGGTGGAGTAGCTCGCTCTCGGAGTTGACGAGGATCTCGTGGCCGATCGTGGTATGGCGCTTCATCTCCTCGCGCTCCTCAGGCGTGAGCGGGCCGGGCTTGCGAAGGATCTCGCTTGGGGTGGCGATCTTTCCGACGTCATGCATTGGGGCTGCCAACTGCAATAGATGGACCCGCTCGGGGTCGAGGCCGAGGTGAGCACCCAGGAAGGATGCGACCTTGGCCATTCGGTCGACGTGCTTTCCGGTGGAGAAGTCATGAAGCTCGATCGCCTTGGTGAGCCGTTCGATTGTCTCCTGGCGTGAGAGACGCAGCTCGTCGATCGCCTGCTGCTGAGCAGCCGCTAGCTCGTCTCGTAGCCGCAGCGCCTCCCTTTGAGCAGTGACATCGGTAGAGATTCCGCAGACCGCAGTGGCTTTGCCATCCTCATCGACGAGGGGAAACTTGACGGTCTGGAAGGTTCGCTCAACACCGCCGATGTCAAGCGTTTCCTCTGCCTCGTGCGTCGTGCCTTTCTTGAGGATCTGCCGATCTACGGTGCGGGTGAGAGCCAGAGCCTCAGCGTTCATGATCGCCTCGTCGGTTTGGCCCAGCAGCTTGCCTCTCTCCAGCCCTGCCAGGTCGTCCGCTTGCGCGTTTGCGAAGACGTAGCGGAGATCCTCATCCTTTACATAGACGGGCATCGGCGCCATGTCGATAATCGTTTGTCGGCGCTCTTCGAGGTTGAGCCGGTGGGCACTCTCGAAGTTTTCGAGTTCGCGCCGCCGCAGCGCATTCATAGCGGTGATCAGCAGTTGGCCCGGCCAAAACGGCTTGACCAAGTAGCCATGGACACCGTGTCCGCCGAGTCCGAAGGCCCTTGCTGCCACCTCGGGATCGTCTTTCCCGGTGATGAGGACTACGGCAATCTCGGGGTGTTCTTCGGTGATTTCTTCGGCCAGAGACAGCCCCGAGCCGTCCAGCATCTGCAGGTCACATAGGGCGAGTTGGAAGCGATTGGATCCGAGCTTTTTGTGAGCCTGGGAAACGCTTCCTGCGAATTCGCATCGATAGTGTTCTCCCAGCGCCCGATCGACCAATCGCAGCATCTCGGGCTGATCGTCAGTCACCAGGATGCGCGCCAGCCCCGGTTGGGTCTGCACAGGGTGGGGTGGGGGCTTCGAGTCGGTTGGGAAGGGGCTCACCGACTGCGCCTCTCGCTCGGAAGCCCGGCTTTGAAGATCGCCTCTGAAGCCGTCTTGAACCGCTCGTGTGTCGAGCGGACCGTGCCGGATCTGTTTGTACCTCTCGAGGGTTTCACCGGCGGATCCTCTGCCGGATTGATGGGTCTAGTCAGACGCCTATCAACTTGACTAGTCGAATAGACCGTAGGCGCTCTGGCGCGCAAATGCAACATTCAACACTTGTTATTTGATCATCCCCGGTGTACAGCCATTAACTTCAAATGGCAGCACCGTGTCGAGGGCGGTTAGATCGAACAGGTTTGCCACGTCTCCCCTGCCGGGCGTTACCCGGAGGCGGTCGCCATTGCTCACCGAGCGACGCCAGGCCATCACCAGGACACTGAGCCCTGCCGCGTCGATGAACGTCAGCTTTTCAAGATCGACCAAGATCCGAATGGCGCGGCTTGCCTCGGCCTTTCGTAGTGCGTGCTCCAAGTGGGGGCACTTGGATAGATCGCACTCACCCTCGATGCATATGACATAGGCATCGCCTTCTTCAGCAGACGTAATTGCAAAAAGAGTTGGGGGACAAACTGTCTGCCCAATAGATCCGATTGGGGAGGCCTGGGTTGTGTGCATACGAGACCCCTTTCGTTCGCGTGGAACGCCCCGCACGCGGTGTCACTGCTTCTTTATGGCCCCCTAGGTCCACCAGGGTAAAGACCTAGGGGGCCCTGCTGGCAATTCACGAGTCGGCAGGCGGTTGGCGTGATGAATCGCCCGAGTCGCTGCCAGGTCTCTACCAAACCTCACTGTCGTGGCTTGCGCTGAGGAACGCAATCCCCCAGACGTGTGAAGCGCCGCGGATATCCCCCAAACGGGCTAGGCGACAATGGGTGGCATTCGGCCCAATTCGCTTGCATTGCTGGGGATTTGTGCCTTATCTTCCAGAACGGAGCGAGTAGTCAGCATGTATTGATCTATGGCCAAGGGGAGTTCGTGGTGGCTTCTATTGATCCACCCGGCAACGGAGGCAACGCGCGGGTTTTTCCGGAGGGCGAGTCTGATTCGCAGGCGGCAGTACGTCTGCGAACGGCGCTTGAGCACTCGTTGCATCCGATGCTGATCGCCGATGACCAGCGACGCTGGGTAACCGGGAACGCCGCTGCATGCGATCTGTTGGGGATCGCGCGGGAGGAGATCCCCTGGCGGACGATGGACGAGTTCACCTCTCCGGGAGAGCGCAAGCGCCTCGAGGATCAGTGGGGAGCGTTCTTGGCGAGCGGGGGTGCGGAGGGCTGGTATCAGCTCTACGTTCCGGACCGCGGGCCGGTGCCGGTCGAGTTCAGTGCGACGGCCAACGTGCTGCCTGCCCGCCATCTCTCCGTCTTCATCCCGCCTGAAGAGGGATCCGCCGAGCAGACAAAGAGCGCCTTGGCCCGGGAAGCCACGTGGGCTCCAGTCATGGTGGAGGGAGCGGGTCGGGTGCAACTCACGGAGCGCGAGCGTGAGGTGATGACGCTGGTCGCTTCCGGGCTACAGAGCGGCGACATCGCGGAGCGCCTATTCCTCTCTCCAGAGACGGTCAAGTCCCACGTGCACAATGCGTTGGCCAAGCTCGGAGCACATACCCGCGCGCATGCGGTAGCGATCGCGTTGGTCACTGGGCAAATCGCCTGGGAGATATAGGTCAGGCGGCGAGCAGGTAATAACGCTTAGTCCTTTCGGGGGATATTCACCGTACCTCGTCTGTCCGGGGGATTGTGTCGCTCATTCGGTGCCGGGATAGTGGTAGGGAAATGACGGTTGACCAACTCGGTCTCATCAAGTCGCCGAGCCTCCAGAAAACATCAACGCTCCCACGTGTACTCGTCGCCGGAGCTGGGGGGCCATCTGGCGTCGCGGCGATAAAGGCGCTTAACGGTGAGACGCTCGATATCTTCTCGGCCGACATCGATCCCAACGCGCCGGGTCTCAACCTGGTTGACGAGGATCGACGGCTGCCGGTCGCCAAGGAATACCGAGACTCCTACACCGAGTTGCTCTTCGAGCTATGCGAGCGTCATCGAATCGACGTTCTGATCCCGGCTTTGGATTGCGAGCTGCTGTTGCTTGCCAGCGCGCGTGTCTTCTTCGCCGAGATCGGCACGAGGATCGTTCTCCCCTCGGAGAAGACGCTGCGCGCATGCCTCGACAGGCGGGCGCTTCGCCGGTGCTGCAGGGGGGTGGTACGGGTGTCTGACTCGGCGCTCGCTGACGACTTGCCTGGAGCGGAGTATTCGCTCGCCACTCTGGCGCGCTCCGATGGGAAGGTGATCGCGGTGGTGCCGTGGGCGCGGGGCGACTCGGGAGCTGAGGCAAGCGGGCGCACAGTGCACGACGAGGGGCTGGAAAAGATCGGGCATCAGATCGCCGAGCGGATCGGACTCACCTCCTTGGCAAACATCCAAGTGAAGGAGGCCTCCAACGGGGAGCCCGTCCTGCTCGAGGTCAACCCGTACTTCACAGGAGCAATGCCGCTGGTGGCGGCGAGCGGCGTGAGTATGCCGAAGCTCTGCGTCGATGGCGTTCTCGCCGATGACTGAGCCGGCCTTGGCCCAGGACATGCACGTCCACTCGACTTTCTCGGGTGGCGCGAACACGATCGAGGAGAACGTCGCCGAGGCAGAGCGGATCGGCTTGACGGAACTCGCTTGTGTCGAGCAGGTTCGGGGGGACACCAGGTGGATCCCGGCCTACACCGCAGCGATTAGAGACAGCAGGAAGCGGACCCCGATTGTCTTGCGTTGTGCCGTCGAGGCAAAGATCCTCGATATCTACGGCTGCCTTGACCTTCCTGCCGAACTGGACGGGATCGATGCGGTGTACGCGGCAAGTCATCAGGCGCCGTCGCCCGACGGGCCGATGAATCCTCGCTCCACGCGCGAACGGATTGAAGAGGGGGAGCTCGATCCGCAGATGGTGCTCCGGTGGATAGTCAGCGGGACGCTCGCCGCGCTCCGCAGCCACAAGTACCTCGTCATAGCCCACTTGTTCAGCGTCCTTCCAGCGCTCGGGCTCGAGGAGGGAGAAGTATCGCTGGAGCTGGTCGACTCGCTTGCGGTGGCAGCGGCGGAGTCCGATGCCCGGATCGTGGTCGATGAGCATTGGAGGTGTCCGGCGGTGCGGACCCTGCGGCCGTTTCTGCGGCATGGCGTTCCGCTGCTGCTGGGTAGCGGTAGCCATGACAGCGAGACAGTTGGCCGCTACGACTATTGCGCCGCCGTCTTGCGCGAACTCCAGCCGCTGTCCCTTGCGGCGGCCTGAGCGGTCGTTAGGCCTGACGAAATAGAGCGCTCAGGAAACATCCGTCCGACCCTGAAGGCCCGCCGCTCAGGGTCTAGGTATTGGCACCGATGCGGATTAGACACCGGAGCAGACCATCTCTACCCAGGCACCCCCGTCGCAAGGCGGGTCCGCAAAGCCACGGGACTCCACCGGAGTTCGCCGGGCTGCCGTAGGACTGTCACTACTCCAATCGCTCTTCAGCGATCAGTGGCGGTCAAGGAACGTTGTACCGGCTGCTCCAGATATGGAAGGACATCTATGTCCAGCCCTACCCATCTCAAGCGCGGGTTCGCGGGGGTCATCCTCGCCGTGTCTCTGGCGCTCGCCATCCCGGCTGTCGTTCAAGCCGCTCCTGTGAACCTTGCCACCGCCAGTCCCTTCGTTGTCCTTGGCGGCACGACCGTCACCAATGAAGAAACTTCGGTTCTCAACGGCGATCTCGGAGTTTCCCCGGGGACCGCGCTCACCGGCTTCGGCTCTCCTTCGGTGGTGACCGGAGTCGAACACGCTGCCGACGGCGTCGCCGGCGGAGCGCAAGCCGATCTCACCACTGCCTACAACGTGGCCGCCGAACAGCCGTCAGAACTCCTGACGGGCAATCTCGGCAACAGAAAACTAGGCCCAGGCGCCTACAGCTATGCCTCGGACGCTCTTCTAACCGGTGCGCTCACTCTTGACGGCGAAGGCGATCCGGGGGCGGAATTCGTGATCCAGATCGGCTCACAGCTCACCACTGCATCGGGCAGCTCTGTCGTACTCGAAAATGGAGCGTCTCCTTGCAACGTCTACTGGCAGGTAGGCAGCTCGGCAGTGCTCGGAACCACCACGGCATTCGCGGGCAACTTGATGGCGTTGACCTCCATCTCACTCAACAGCGGAGTGGTGGTGAATGGCCGCATGCTCGCCCGCAACGGCCAAGTCAGCCTGATCAACGACGTTCTCACCCGGCCCATATGCGGCGCCGGATCGACGACGCCGCCCGCAGTTGAACCGCCGGGCGGTCCCGGTGGCCCCGGCGCACCGGGGGGTCCCGGCGCAGTGCCCCCGAGCGCTCCCGGAACTACGGGTCCGGCGGCGCCAGGCGGTGGGTCGGTGGTCAGCCCAAACCGGATTGTCCCGAACAGTCAGAGAGGCCGGAAAGCAACCCGGAACGGCAGGGCTACGGTGCGATCCGCACCGCGTGAGGCCTGCACGTCTGGATTCCGCGCCACGGTCCGCGGTCACATGATCAAGCGAGCGGCATTCAGCCTGGACGGTACGCCGATCGGCAGCCGGACCAACTCGCCGTTTGCGATGTCGGTACGAGCCACTCCCGGCGCGCACCAGGTCAGCGTTCGTGTCACGTTCACGGACGCCACTCAGGCGAAGACGATGACGCTCCCCTATCGCGCCTGTGCCGCAGCACTGCTGCAGCCCCACCGCGGCCCGTCCCAGTTCACGGGATGACCCGCAGGGCTGACAACGACCCAACCCCCTCCGGCGCTCGCCGGGGGGGTTCGGGGCTGGCCTCGGCGCTGGTCGCGGCAGCACTCGCATGCGGCTTCGTTGCTCCGGCTGCCGCCGCCCCGACGCCCGCGAGTCAGCCGCTCGTGGTGCTCCTGCACGATCACGTCGCCCGGACCGGGCCAAATGCACATGCGGGCCAGATCGAATCGGTTGCTGCCCGCCGGCCGCTTACCAGAGCTCGAACCGTGCTCCCAATCCTCGGCCGTGCAAGCAGCCGAAAGAGAGGCTCGTGGCTGCAGGTTCGGCTTCCGGGGCGACCCAACAGTCACAAGGGCTGGATCTCCACCAACCGGACAAGACTCACCTCCACCGGCTGGCGCATCCTGGTCAAGCTTTCGACCCGGCGCGTCACCGTCTACTACGCCGGTCATGTCCGGCGCCACTTCCGTGCGGTAGTCGGCAAGCCCTCGACACCCACCCCGCGGGGATCGTTTTTCATCGAAGAGGCCCTCGCTCTTTCTTCTTATGAAGCCGGCGGGCCGTTCGCGCTGGCCACCAGCGCCAGGTCGAATGTCTTCCAGGAATTCGAGGGGGGACCCGGGCAGATCGGCATTCACGGGAGGAACAACCTCACTGGCGCTCTCGGGACAGCAGCTTCACACGGCTGCATTCGGCTCGGCACCCGTGCGATAACTTGGCTGGCGAGACGCATCGGCGCTGGCATTCCACTGACCATTACGCGATGAGGAGCCAGACCATGCGCGCGAGATATCGGACCATCCTGCTCTTTGCGGTAGGCGCGCTTGCTGTTCTGTGCCCTACCGCGATCGCTACGGCGGCGTGTCCTCTGCACCCCCTTCCGCCCTGCGGCTCAGCTGGGTTCACCGGCAGGGTTGGAACTTCTTCTCGCTGCGGGCACCGACCACCATCGATATGTCACACCCATCGAGGCCCACGAGGGGAACAGGGAACTGCCGGCGAGACTGGCTCTGCCGGTAAACCCGGGGCAGCGGGAGCCACGGGCGCGAATGGTGCTCCCGGTCCCCAGGGACCGGGAGGCACTCCCGGCGCTGCCGGCAGCCCCGGCAGTGACGGTGCCGCGGGCACCACCGGGCCGCCGGGCACGGCGGGCCCTGAGGGCTTGCAAGGCGTCCAGGGCGAAACCGGTGCCCCCGGTGCCTCCGGACCGACTGGGGACACGGGCGCGGCGGGCGCAGAAGGGTCCGCGGGGTCGACGGGAGCGACGGGTTTGCAAGGAGAAGCGGGAGCAACTGGCAGCGCCGGTGTGGCGGGCGCCAATGGAGAAGTCGGCGAAGCGGGAGCCACGGGGCCCCAGGGCGAAATCGGGGCTACCGGTTCCGAGGGTTCTCAGGGGCTGCAAGGAGTCCAGGGCGAAGTCGGCGCCCCAGGGGAAACAGGAGCCACCGGGTCCCAAGGAGAAGCCGGCGCGAACGGGGCTCCAGGTGCTCAGGGTGAAGTAGGTCTTCCGGGAGAAATCGGAGCCAGCGGCTCAGAAGGCCCCGCCGGGACTCCAGGATCGCCCGGCGAAGCTGGCCAGCAGGGAGCCTCTGGCGCCGAAGGCCCACAAGGGCCGCCCGGCACGCCAAGCCCCGCCGGCGCGAGCGGGCTCTCGCAATACGCATACATCTACAACTTGGGCGGAGAGACCGTCCCGCTTGAGGCCGACGTCACCTTCGACTCCAACGGCGTCTTGACGCCTGGCATTACCCACGCGCCCGGTGCTGCCGGGGTCACGCTCACGACCGCCGGCACCTACGAGGTCACCTTCTCGGTGTCTGGCACCGAGCCCAGCCAGATGGCGCTGTTCGTCAACGGTGCCCTGGTGCCGGGAACGGTCTACGGCTCGGGCGCCGGCACCCAGCAGAACACGGGGCAGGCGATATTCGTCGCTCCCGCGGGCGCCGTGCTCACTGTCAGGAACCACACCTCGAGCGCCGCGGTCGGCCTCGCGACGCCGATCGGAGGGACGCAGCCGAGCTCGAATGCTTCTGTGGTCGTCGAGAAGGTCGCCTGATGCCACCGTCTGGGCGGCATCTCCGGGCCTTGGTTTTGGCCGTCGCCGTGGGGGCCAGCCTGGTACTCGCGGCGTGCGGTTCCTCGGAGTCGATCGCCACTCTCAACACGGAGAAGATCGAGCGAGCGATTGCGCAGAGCAGCTTGGTTCAGCGCGGGCAGCGTGCCCGCGTGAGCTGCCCGTCGGCGGTTCCCCAGATGAAGGGGTTGAAGTTCTCCTGCCGGGCTGTCGTCGGGTCGGTCAGCACGCGATTCGTCGTCGTCGAGCAGGATGGATCCGGGCACGTCCGCTACGAAGCGCCTTGAAAATGTTCGGATTCTGTTCGGAGTTTGGCGCGTGTACCGCTTCAGTTTTGTTCGGATTTGCGCCGAGACCGCTCTGGAATGGGAAGCCGACGCCCGGATTTGAACCGGGGACCCCTTCATTACGAGTGAAGTGCTCTACCAACTGAGCTACGTCGGCGGGACCGGTCCATTGTAGGAGTGGGGGCTGGCACAGGGCTCCGTCACGGGCGGTCTCGATGATGGGAAGCTCGCTTCGACCGCTTCGAAGCGCGGTTCGACGGTCACCAGCGTGCAACCCTGCAGATGAGCGCTGTTTTCATCGTCGCCTCTGATCGGTTTCATTGCTACGCAGGTCTAGCTCGGGATGTCTAGCCCCGCTTGGCGACGAACGAGATCGAACCGTCTGGGGCGGCGCAGCTCACTGCGAGACCGCGATCGGTCGCCACGCCGAGGCAGCGGTAGTCCTCGACCGAGCAAGCCGTTCGCGAGGAACCGGCCTGGGCCTCGCAGGCCTTCTGTTGCCCCAGGAGGCGACGATTCCGCGAGCTACCGCGCATCCGGCTCCGCTTGCGCGGACCTGGCGGACGCCGGCGACCGTACCCGCACAGGTCTCAGCGGTCGCCCCCGGGGGGCGGTGGACGTCGGCGCCGAATCCGCCCGGCCCGACATGCTCTCCGGTGTCTCATCCGAGGAGCCGCAGCCGGCCAACACGACCGCTAGGGCGACGCCAACCAGCGCTAAGAGCGCCAGAAGGTGGCGGGCCTGCCCCATCGCCCGCCACCCTATCTATCGCGGCGCTGCTCCTTGAAGCTCTTTGCCGGAAGAGGGCTGCATTCCGCCGCAGACCGGACAACTCGGCTCCGGTACCACCGGCTCTCGGTCGACCGCCATCGTGCGCAGGTCGTAGATGTGGCCGACGCCCAGGGTCGAGGGCCTGGCCAGCCCGGTGAGGTGGTGCAGGATGTCGAGGCCGATCTGGCCCCCGATCAGCCCGCAAGCTGGGCCCAGCGTCGCTGCCGGTGAGCCTTTTCCACGCTGTTGTCCCACCGCGATGTCGTAGAGCGGGAAGGCGCGGCGGTAGCCGATCTCCTGACAGGCGAAGCAGCCGGTCACGCCAGGCACGTAGAGCGGGCCAACCCGCGCCACCGGCGGGAAGTGACTCATCGCGATGAAGGGAATGCGGGCTCCGAAGCAGGCCGCATTGATCCAGCGCTCGATGTCGTGCGCTGGCCAGTCGCAGGCGTCGATCACGAGGTCGTAGCCGGCGATCGCCTCCGCGACCGCCGCTTCGCTGTCGAGCCGCTGCACGCGCGGCTCGATTCGCATCGCCGTGTTGAAGCCACTCAAACGCTCCGCCGCGGCCTCGGCCTTGAAGCGACCGATGTCGGTCTCGGAATAGAGCACCTGGCGGTTGAGGTTGCTCAACTCGACCCGGTCGAAGTCGAGCAGCAGCAGCTCGCCGATGCCGCAGCAGGCGAGGTTCAGCGCCGACCAGCCACCGAGGCCGCCGACCCCGAGCACCGCGATCCGCGCCTTTTCCAGTCGCTCCTGGCATTCCGAAGCGCTGGGCCCGGTCGTGATGTCGCTGAAATACCGCAGCTGGCGGTCGAAACGCTCGATCACCGGGCCGTCGATCCGATCGTCGTCGGCGCCGTCCTCGACGACGCCAAGCTCCTCGAACTGGCCAAGCAGGTCGCTGACCTCATCGGCGCCGAACTCCTCGATCAGCTCTTCTTCCGTCCGCGTCCCGTCGAGGGCGCGAAGCAGGCGCCTCCCATCCGGATCGGGATCCTCGATGTGAATGTCGGCCCCGGCACTCGGCCGGAGCAGGTAGAGGTCGCCGTTGGGGGCTTCCATCTGCTGCGTGGTGCGCTTCAGTCGTGGTCGTTGCACGCTGCCCACCTCCTCTGGGTACGCTTGAGACCTGTCAATTGCTCAAATTAGTTTCAATTAATCTTGAAACGCCGTAATTAAGCCGCAGTTGCGGTACGAGCAGCGATCTATCGTGGTGCCGCCAACTACCGCCAGGAGGGCCATGAAAGGCAAGTCGATGCAGGAGCTGAGCGAATGGGATGAGCTGAAGACCTTCTTCGACCGGCGGCTGATCAAAGCGCTGGGCCACCCGGTGCGGGAGCACATCCTCGCCGTGCTCAACGAACGGGTCGCGAGCGCAAGCGAAATCGGCGAGGAACTCGGAGCCGACGTTAGCTCCTTCTACCACCACATCGAGGAGCTCGAGAAACTCGATTGCATCGAGCGAGTTGAGACGAGGAAGCGGCGCGGAGCGAACGAGCACTTCTTCCGGGCGAAGAGGACTGTTTTCTTCGATAACGCGGCATGGCGACGGCTCCCGGCGTCACTGAAGGAAGACCTGAGGACCACGTTTGTGCAGGCGATGTTCGACCACGCAACGACTGCGCTGGAGAGGGGGCCTCTTAGTCGGCATGGCGACGAGCATGTGAGCTGGACTCCCACAGATCTAGATGAGGCTGGCTGGGACGACGTCACCAACCTGATGGATCAAACCTTGGCCCGCCTGGCCGCAATTCAAAGGGAGAGTTCTGGGCGCCTCGCATCGAATGGTGGAAAGCGCCTGTCTGCGGCCGTGGGGATTCTTGCCTTTGAGACGAATGTCAGCGCCGGCGAGAGCTCGGCGAGGACAGCTCGCCTGCCCGAGCAAATACAGCGTCAAGCATCGGCTCAGTGAGCCGGCCTGTAAAGGTGTTCTGCTGGCTGGGGTGATAGCAGCCGAGCAGCGTCATGTCGCCGACTGCAGCCTCAGCGCCGTGGCCGAAACGCGGCCTTGGTCGGGGCGCCTCTTCACCGAGAGCTCGGAGTGCCCGAAGCGCGCCGTCCCACGCAAAACCCCCAAGAGCGACGATCGTGCTGCAGTTGTCTAGAAGCGTCAGCTCGCGCTCGAGATAGGGCAGACACCGGTCCCGCTCGGCGGGAGCGGGACGGTTTGCGGGCGGTGCGCAGCGCACGACTGCGGTGACGTAGACGCCCTCGAGGCGCAGGCCGTCGTTTCGGTGTTCGCTAGACGGGTGGTTGGCGTAGCCAGCGCGATGCAGCGCCGCGTAAAGCCAATCTCCCGAGCGATCGCCCGTGAACATGCGGCCGGTGCGGTTAGCACCGTGAGCAGCCGGAGCGAGGCCGACGATTGCCACTCGCGCTGTCGGATCGCCGAACCCATCGAGCGGGCGCGCCCAGTAGTTCTCGCCCCGATATCGGCGGGGAGGATCGTTGGCGCGCTCCTCACGCCACTCGACGAGTCGTGGACACAGCTTGCAGCAATGGATCTCGGACGCGAGCTTGGAAAGGGCTTCCGTGTGGTCTTCGGGGGCCCGCTTGGCCATCGAGGCTGAATCATGGCGACCATGTGCTGCAGGCGGCGGATCGATCCTTTGAGCCTCAAGAATCGATCCGCCTGCATGCAGCACAGATCTAGCGTGTCTTGTTGATCGAAAGCAGCGGAACGACCTGCTCGGTTTTGCCCATCTTCACCCTGCCTCACCCCCTTCGCAATCGTCAGCTCTTGCGGTTGGGGGTCGCGACCCATCCCGTACAGCGCTTTAGACCAATCGAATGCTGGAAAAAGTTCCAGTATTAAATTACGCGCCTGCAAGATGGTCACTTCGGTTTGCAAAGTTGCCTTTACGTTCAATACAATGGAGTGGTTCAAGCCAGCAACAACGAACCAGAGGAGTCGCTTTGGCCGCAAAGACGAAGACCAAGAAAAAGAAGGGAAGCGGGGTAGATCAACGCCTTGTAAAGGCTCTGGCGCATCCGCTGCGCGTTGAGATCCTCACGATTCTCAATGAGCGGATGGCCAGCCCCAATGAACTTTCCAAGGAGTTGGAAGAGGGTCTCAGCCAGGTCAGCTACCACGTCAAAGTCCTCAAGGACTTTGAGTGCATCGAAATGGTCAAGACCGAGCCGCGCCGGGGTGCTGTGGAGCACTACTACCGTGCAACCGCTAGAGCATTTCTTACGGATAGCGACTGGAAGTCGCTCCCCCAGTCCGTTAAGCCTGGTGTAAGCGCTTCGAGCATCCAAATGATCATCGAGGATGTTTTTGGCGCTCTTACCGGCGGCACGTTCGATGCGCGCGATGACCGGCACCTAAGCTGGACGCCAGGCGTTGTCGACGAACAAGGCTGGGACGAAGCCGTCGACCTCGCTGCCGAAACTCTGGATCGCGCGATCAAGATTCAGACCGATAGCGCGAAGCGACTCGCCAAGTCGGGCGATGAGGGAATTCCGGCGACGATGGTCGTGATGAACTTTGAAGGTCTTTCCCCAGAGGCCAAGGCAGCCAAGGGCCTCAAAAAAGGCCGATCGAAGAAAGCTGTCAAGTAGGTCTAGAAATTTAGAGCAAAAGCGGCTAGAACTCCTCTTATGCTTCGCGCCTGCCTATGGGTTCGAAGCGAGTATTTGCCATCAGCGGGCGGCGGCGCGATTTCGGTCGCGCCGCCGCCATTTTGTCTGCCTTGACGCTCGCCGTCGCGGGCTGTGGTCGCAGTGGGCAGGGGGCCGTCACCGACAGCGACAAGGCCTCCGATGTCGAATACCTCAACACGCTCCTCGCCCGGGAGCTGACGGGCATCGATGCCTACGGGCGCGTCCTGCCGCTCCTGCGCGGCCGCGCCCTGGCGGTGGCGCGCCAGTTCCGTGGCCAGGAGCAGGCGCACCTCGACGCGGTGACCAAGACGATCCGTGGCGTGGGGGGAGAAACCGAGGCCGAAGCGAGCGAACTCGAAGCGCCTGGCCCGAAGACCCGGGAAGAGGCGCTCCGCTTCGCCTACGAAGAAGAGAACGCCGCGCTCGTGCAGGCGCTCGACGCGGCGCCACAGCTGAACACCCCCGCGCCGCGAATGCTCGTCGCGGCGCTCGCCGCAAGCCACGCCCAGCACATCGCCGTTCTCCGACAGCTGCTTGGCGAGGGTCTGGCGGGGTCGATCCCCGGCGCATTCGAGACCGGCGATGTGCTGCCGCCCTCTCCGCCTGACAAAGCGCGATGATGCGCGCGTGACCGGCCCCCTTTACGCGATCGGCCGCTTCTGCTCACGACACCACTGGCCGACGATCGGGGCCTGGATCATCATCGCCGTCGCGCTCGTGTTCGCCGGGCAGGCGGGGGACAGCAAGACCAACGACAACCTCACGCTGCCGGGGACCGGGTCGACCCTGGCCACCGAACTGCTCGAAGACAACCTGCCCGAACAGGCCTTTGGCAGCAACCCGCTCGTCTTCCAGGCCAAGGCCGGGGCTGTGCTTACAGAAAGTAAGTACGCGGCCTCGATCGGCGAAAGCGTCAAGCGTCTCAACGCGCTGCACGACGTCAACTCCGCCGTCAGCCCGCTCAGCCCTGAGGGCGCCGCCTTCCTCAGCAAAGACCGCTCGGTCGGCTACGTGCCGGTCATCCTCAGCGTTGGGCCCAGCGAACTGACCGAAGCCCAGGCGCTGGCGGTGCTCGACGCCGGCAAGCCGGCCGAAGCCGCCGGCCTCGAGGTCTCGATCGGCGCCTATGTCGGCCAGCAGCTCTCCAAGCCCGACACCGGGGCAAGCGATGCGATCGGCATCGCGGCGGCGATCGTCATCCTGCTATTCGCCTTCGGCACGGCGACCGCGATGGTGCTGCCGATCTTCTCCGCAGTGCTCGGCCTCGCCTGCTCGCTCTCGCTGATCAGGCTGCTCGAGCACGCCGTGCAGGTGCCAAGCGTCGCCTCGACTCTCGCCACGATGATCGGCCTCGGCGTCGGCATCGACTACGCCCTCTTCATCGTCACCCGCCACAAGCTGCAGCTCGGCAACGGGATGGAGATGCGCGAGTCGGTCGCCCGCGCCACGGCGACCGCCGGCGGCGCCGTCGTCTTCGCCGGCTTCACGGTCGTGATCGCGCTTTGCTCGCTCGCCTTTGCCGGCATTCCGTTGGTCAGCACGCTCGGCTTCACCGCGGCGATAGCGGTGGTGATCGCGGTTGCGGCAGCGGTCACGCTGCTGCCGGCAATGTTGGGGGCGCTCGGGCCGCGGATCAACTCGCTGCGCGTCCAGTTCGGCAAGACCCACCCCGATGACGCCGAACCACACGGCTGGCGGCGCTGGGCCCGGGGCGTAGCCGATCGTCCTTGGCGCTCGGCGATCGCCTCCCTGGCGGTGCTGATCGTCCTCGCGATCCCCTTGCTGCAGCTCGAGCTCGGTCAGAACGACCTCAGTGCCCTGCCCAAGTCGACCACCGCGCGCCAGGCCTACGATGGGCTGACCCAGGGCTTTGGCCCCGGCGTCAACGGGCCCCTGCTGATCGCCTCGGAATTCGAGAGCGCCGGAGAAGCGAAAGCGGTGCTGCCGGTCCTTGAGAAGAAGATCGACAAGGCGCCCGACGTCGCCCAGGTCTCCGAACCGACCCTCGACGAAGCGGGCACCGTTGCCGTGTTCACGGTGATCTCGAAATCGACGCCGTGGGCGGACGAGACCGTGACCTTGGTCGAAGATCTGCGCGACGAAACGATTCCGGGTGCGCTCAAGGGCAGCTCCGCGAGCTCGTACGTCGGCGGTCAGACGGCCGGCTACATCGACCTCGCCGCCCAGATCGGCGACAAGCTGCCGCTGATGATCGGCATCGTCGTCGCGCTCAGCTTCATCGTCCTGCTGCTCGCCTTCCGCTCGCTGCTGGTGCCGATCAAGGCGGCGGCGATGAATCTGATCTCGGTCGCCGCCGCCTACGGCGTCGTCACCGCGGTCTTCCAGCTCGGCTGGGGCTCCTCGCTGATCGGCCTCGACCACGCGATCCCGATCGTCAGCTTCGTGCCCCTGCTGATGTTCGCGATCCTCTTCGGCCTCTCGATGGACTACGAGGTCTTCCTGCTCACGCAGATGCGCGAGCACTACCGGCAGACCGACGACGAGAAGGAGGCGGTGATCGAAGGCCTGGCCAACACCGGTCGGGTGATCACCTCGGCGGCGGCGATCATGGTCTGCGTCTTCACCAGCTTCGTGCTCAACGGCAACCCGATCGTGAAGGAGTTCGGCGTCGGCCTCGCCGTCGCGATCGCGATCGACTCGACCCTGGTCCGCTGCCTGCTCGTGCCCGCGATCATGGTCCTGCTCGGCAAGCGCGCCTGGTGGATGCCCGGCTGGCTCGGCCGCCTCGTCCCTCACATCAGCATCGAGGGCGAGGACTACTTCGCCAAGCGGGACGCGGCGCTCGCCACCGCGGAGGAGAGTGACTGAGCGGGATGTTCCCGCTCAACCTCCCCAACGCCCTCACCCTTCTGCGCATCCTCGCGGTGCCGGTCGTCGTCGTTGCCCTGCTAGGCGAGACGCCCAACGGCGACGCGCTCGCCGCTGCGGTCTTCGCCCTTGCCGCGGCTACCGACGGACTGGACGGCTACTTCGCCCGCTCGCGTGGAGCCGTCACCACCTTCGGCAAGCTGATGGACCCGATCGCCGACAAGCTGCTGATCGTCGCCGCGCTCGTCTCCCTCGTCTCGCTCAACCGGCTCGAAGCCTGGGTGGCGATGGTGATCATCGCCCGCGAGTTCGCGGTCACGGTGATGCGCGCGATCGCCGTCGAGCGCGGCATCGTGATCTCCGCCAGCTGGCTCGGCAAGCTCAAGACGGTCCTGCAGATCGCCGCCGTGATCGCCCTGATCGCCGCCAACCCAGCCCCGGCCTGGGTCGACGTCCTCGTCTACCTGGCCGTCGCCGTCACCCTGATCAGCGGCGCCGACTACTTCTTCGGCCTCCGCCGCCGCATCGAGGCCGAGCGCGCGGCACGCTCCCGCCACGCCGCCGCGCGCAAGCCGTAACACCCAGCGCGCCACCCGCGTGTCGTCCCTTGCGACGGTCTCGCCATGGTCCGATCCCCTCGACCCGAGGTGCGACGTTCTGTCCATCTATCGCCCGGGCAATGCGTGGCCCCAGGCCAAGACGAACACCTCGAACCACAGGTGCAACGCCTTCTCCGTCCATCGCGCGTACAAGGCGTTACGCCAACCCACGAGGCGACGGCCGCGATTCGGGACCTGGCGGAGAGACAGCACGGCATCGTCGCCTGGCGGCAGTTGATCGCCATGGGCTTGGGAAGGGGGCAGATAGAAGATCGAATTAGCGGTGAAAAGCTGCTGCCGCTCCACCGCGGAGTCTTTGCTGTGGGGCACCGGCGCATTGGGATTCATGGCAGGTGGCTTGCCGCCGTTCTCGCTTGCGGTCCCAATGCGGTGCTCTCGTACGGCAGTGCCGCGCAGCTATGGGACATCCGTGGATGGCGCGGCCCGGTCGAGGTGACTCGGCGCTCGGGACATCGCCGGCCTCACGGAGTTCGCCTTCATCAGACTCGCTCATTGCCGCCCGAACACGTGACGGTCAAGGCCGGCATTCCGGTCACCACGCCCGAGCGCACCCTGCTCGACCTCGCGGCGCGCCTCGATTCCGTTCAGATGGAGCGCGCGTTGGTTGCTGCCGATCGTGCGAAGCGCATTCACTGGGGTGAGCTGAGCCAGGTGGTAGAGGAAGGCCGCGGGCGCAAAGGTCGCGGCATGCTCCGCCGGTTGTGCGCACAGGTGGATCCCAGTGCCGTAGAGACTCGCTCCAATCCGGAGATCGATTTCCTCGCCCTTTGTCGCGAGGCGAAACTCCCAACTCCCCAGGTCAACGTCTTGGTCGAGGGGAAGCTCGTGGACTTCTTCTGGCCAAAGGAGCGGCTCGTGGTTGAGGTCGACAGCTATCGCTATCACGCCGATCGCCCTGCCTATGAGCGAGACAGCCAATCGACGATCACCTTGATGACGGCGGGCTACAAGATTCTCCGACCAACGGACCGCATGCTCGAAGAGAACCCTCGTCCCGTTATGAACCTCGTCCGCCAGGCGCTCCTGGCTGAGGCGTAACGCTTTGACCGTCTAATGCACGGAGACCGCGTTGCGCGGCGCGATCCGGGCCTCAACCAGCCCGTGTGCAACGCCTTGTCCAGCTAATTCACGGATAAAACGTTGCACCCCGGATTTGGGGTGGCTCAGCTCGCCGGCGACTCGAGCCACTCGCGCATCGTCGTGTGGCGCTCTTGGTGCTCGCCGGTGGCGAGCTCCTCGCGAAGGTCACCGAGGGTGCCGTAGCGCTCGGCGACGACGTTGTGGCGGTGGATCGTCTCCAGGTTCTCCTGGCGGGCCATGACGAAGGCCTTGGCCGGCAGATCGGGGTAGCCCTCGACCACGGCGCGGATCATCTCCCGCACGCAGTCCTCGACGAAGCGCGGATTCGCGTGGGCTTTGGCGACGACCGCGAGCTCGTCGGGACGCTTCATCAGCTCGTAGATCTCCGAGCTCATCGAGCCCTCGACGATGCGCAGCAGCTCCGGCGCGTCGATCCATGCCTCGCCGCCCTCGGGGCAGCCGATGTAGAGGGTGCCGATGCCGCGCTGGTTGTGGGTGGCGACGGGGACGGCCTCGATCGCCCGCTCGATCTGCTCCTCGTCGAAGCCGCTGGCGGCGAGCCGTTCGCGGCCCAGCTCGGCGACCATCTCCTGCGCGCAGGGGCAGGCGGTCATTCCTTGCGCCTGCACGCCGGTGAGCGTGCGGCTGCCGCGCTCGGAGGCGACAGCGGTGCCGAAGAGGCCGTAGATCTCCTGGGTCGAGTGTCCCGTGGCCGGCGTGCTGACCGTCTCCGGGTAGCGGGCCTCGACCGAGACCTCGGCGCGGCAGCCGTCCTGGCGCTCGCGCACCCGCTCGGCGATGTGCGCGGCGAGGATCTCGGCGCGGAAGGCCTCGCCGAGCACGACCTCGTCGATCGCCTCGGCGACGATCTCCTCGAAGCGCGACATGTGGACGCCCGCCTGGCGCGGCTCGAGGTCGACGAAGCACTCGAAGTTGGCGTGGTAGAGGTTCTCGGTGCCGTCGGCCTTGACCCGGATCACCTTCTCGACCCCGGTGACGCCGACCCGCGAAAGGCTCACCTGGGTGGCCGGCACCGACGCCTGCACGTCGGGCGCGGTGCGAGCGGGTGTGGTCGTCGTGCGGCTGGCCACGGCTTATGAAGCGTAAGCGACCGGGCCCTCGGCCGGCTCCCGCCGGGGGGGACCGAACCGATTCTTCTGCCTATACTTCGCAGCGGCCGGAGCGTCGGGGTCGGCCGCCCCGCCAGGGGGAGAGGGTTGCACCGGAGGCGTGAGATCGAACCGTTGGAGACGGTCCCGCGGGGACTGGATCAGGATTCGGGAGAACAGCCGTTTGCGGAGCCGGAGGAGCTGCGCGGGCTGATCGCGCTGGGACGAGAGCGCGGCTACCTCACCTTCGAGCAGATCGCGACCACGCTCGAGGAGGTCGAGGTCACCAAGGAGCAGATCTCTGGCCTGCACGCGCACCTGGTCGAGCAGGGCGTCGAAGTGCTCGCCGAGGACGGCGTCGACGCCTACAAGGAGGCGCGCGCCGAAGAGACCAACGGCGCCTCCTCGAAAAAAGACGCCGAGCTGGACCTGACGGTCGAGCCGAGCCTCGACTCGCTGCGCCTCTACCTGCGCTCTATCGGCCAGGTCGAGCTGCTCACCGCGGCGCAGGAGGTGGAACTGGCGAAGCGGATCGAGCGCGGCGACATGATCGCCAAGCGGCAGATGGTCGAGGCAAACCTGCGGCTCGTCGTCTCGATCGCCAAGGGCTACCTGGGGCGGGGGCTGAGCTTCCTCGACCTGATCCAGGAGGGCTCGCTGGGCCTGATCCGCGCGGTCGAGAAGTTCGACTACCGGCGCGGCTACAAGTTCTCGACCTACGCGACCTGGTGGATCCGCCAGGCGGTGACGCGGGCGATCGCCGACAAGGCGCGGACGATCCGCATCCCCGTCCACATGGTCGAGAAGCTGAACCGGGTGACGCACGTCGAGCGCCAGCTCGTTCAGTCGCTCGGGCGCGAGCCGGAGCCGTTCGAGATCGCCGCCGAGCTGCGCTGGCCACTCGACGAAGTGCGCGACATCCTGCGCGTCTCCCAGCTGCCGGTCTCGCTGGAGAAGCCGGTCGGGGACGAGGACGAATCGCAGCTCGGCGACTTCGTCGCCGACGACGAAGTCGCCGAGCCCTTCGAGGAAGCGAGCGAGCACCTGCAGCGCGAGGGGGTGCGGCGGGCGCTCGACGCGCTGCCCGAGCGCGAGCGCCAGGTGATCGAGCTGCGCTACGGCCTCTCCGGCCTGGAGCCGCTGACCCTCGAGGAGGTGGGCCGCACCTTCGGCGTCACCCGCGAGCGGATCCGCCAGATCGAGACCAACACGCTGAAGAAGCTGCGCGCCCTGCCCGAGGCGCAGATGCTGCGCGAGGCGAGCTAGCGCGCGAGCGTGCAAGCGCCACGAGCCGCGGCTAGCGCGGCTCGAGCACGATGACCGAGGCCTCTCGGTCGAGCTTGTCCTGGTAGTCGTCGAAGCCCGCGTACTGCTCGTTGTGCTTGCGCCAGAGGCCGGCGCGCTCCTCGCCCTCGGCGATCCGCGCGCGAACTGGATAGCGCTTGCGCCCGACCTCGACTTCGCCTTCCGGGTTCGCCTTCAGGTTGAGCGACCAAGCCGGCACCTTGGCGTTGCCGGCGTTGGTGTTGATGACGACGACGTTCTCGCCGTCGGCGAGGTAGACGACCGGCGCCGTGCGTTGCTGGCCCGACTTGCGCCCGGTGCTGGTGAGGAGCAGAACCGGCGCGCGGCCGACCTTGCCGCCGATGCGCCCGGCGCTGAGGCGGTAGAGCGGCACGTTCAGCTTGCCGGCCCAGCGCAGCCCGGTCGCGCCGAGCGAGTTGGAGATTCGGGCGAGGGTGTGGTCGTTTGGCACGGCGCGAGTATTCCAGAGCTAGAGTGGGGGCGATGGCCGAGCCGCATCCCTTCCGCGTTGCCGCCGAAGCGAAGGATCTCGACCTGCTCGCCGAGACGCTGCGCGAGGACGTCGAGCTGCACAGCCCGATCCTCTTCCGCGGCTTCGAGGGCCGCGAGATCGTCACCCAAGTTCTTACCCACGTGGCGGCCACGCTCGAGAATCTCACCTATGTAGACGAGCTGCACGAAGGCAGCTCCGTCGCCCTCCGTTTCAAGGCCAACGTCGGCGACCGCGAGCTGGAGGGCATCGACTTCCTCGAGCTGGACGAGGACAGTCGCGTCGCCGTCCTCACCGTCTTCATGCGCCCGATGTCCGCCCTCACCGCCTTCAACGAGCAGATGAAGGAGCGGCTGGGCGTGGCTTAACCATCGGCTTCCGAGGATCGTCATGCGGCTCGTTCTATCTAGAATGCGACCTATCTTCGGGGGAGTGTCCGAGTGGTTAAAGGAGATGCGCTGTAAACGCATTGGCTCTGCCTACACAGGTTCGAATCCTGTCTCCCCCATATGAATGACCTCGACGGCCGTGTGATTGCGATCGCCGGGGTTGCCGG
Source organism: Solirubrobacterales bacterium (assembly GCA_033856195.1). Lineage (GTDB taxonomy): Bacteria > Actinomycetota > Thermoleophilia > Solirubrobacterales > 70-9 > VRUE01. The sequence continues at coordinate 58,177 of JAWVFL010000038.1, forward strand.
CGGGCTCGGGCCGGTGGTGGCGGAGCGGCTCGCGGGCGCCGGGGCGACTGTTGCCGGGGCGGACGTCTCGCAGGAGCGCATCGACGAGGTTGGAACCTCGCTCGCGGCGCCGGCTGAGCGCTGGGACGGGCGCGCGGTCGACCTGCTCGACGAGGACGCTACACGCGCTTGGTGCGCGGCGCTGCTCGAGCGCTTCGGGAAGGTCGACGCGCTGCTCCACCTTGTCGGCGGCTGGCGTGGGGGAGAGCCGCTGCACACCGCGCCGCTCGCCGACTGGGACCTCCTCCACGGCCTGCTGGTCCGCACCGTCCAGCACACCACGCGCGCCTTCCACGACGCGCTGCTCGCCAGCGAGCATGGGCGCTTCGTGCTCGTCTCTTCCAAGCAGGCGCAGGCGCCGACCAACACCAACGCCGCCTACGCCTCCGCCAAGGCCGCCGCCGAGGCCTGGACGCTCGCCCTCGCCGATGGCTTCGAAGGCACCTCGGCGACCGCCAACGTCATCGTCGTTGACGCGATCCTCACGCCGCGCATGCGCGAAGAGAACCCCGGCCAGCAGTTCCCCACCTTCACCCCCGCAGAGGACATCGCCGAGGCGATCGCCTTCCTCTGCTCGGACCCGTCGAAAAAGATGAACGGGCAGCGTTTCCCGCTTACGATGAGGGGATGAGCAAACCCGCCAAGGGCGAGATGACGATCGGCGAGCTGGCCGAGCGGACCGGGATGACGGTGCGCAACATCCGCGCCCACCAGACCCGCGGGCTACTGCCGCCGCCGGTCGTGCACGGCCGCACCGGTTACTACAACGAGGACCACGTGGCGCGGATCGAGCTGACCCGCGAGATGCAGGCAGAGGGGCTCAACCTGGAGGCGATCAGGCGCATGATGGAAGGGGTCAACGGCGCCGCCGAGGAGGTCCATGACCTCACCCGCACCCTACGTGCGCCCTTCGAAGAGGAGACGCCGGAGATCGTCGAGCTGACCGAGCTGGCGGAGCTCTGGACCAAGGAGGTCGAGGAAGGGCGCGGCCTCGAAATGCTCGAACGGGGCGAAAAGCTTGGCGTTATCCGCGCGCTTCCCGACGGCAAGGTCGAGGTGATCAGCCCACGCATGATCGCCGCCGGCGCCGCCCTGGCCGAGGTCGGCATGAGCCCAGACGCCGTCCTCGCCACCGCCGAGAAGCTGCGCCGCAAGGCCAATGACATCGCCCAGCTCTTCACCCAGCTCTTCCTCGAGCAGGTATGGGAGCCCTTCGACCGGGCTGGCCATCCCGAAGGCGACTGGCCCAAGGTGCGCGAAGCCCTCGACCGCACCCGCCCGCTGGCTGCCGACGTCCTCCAGGGCATCTTCCAGATCGCGATGGCCGAGGCCACCGACAAGGCGATGTCCCGCACCATCCGCAGCGTCGCGCGCAGCACCCGCTAGAGAAACCCAGCGCTTTCCCGCCACCGCTCTCCCAATCGGAGAGCCAAATCCTATGGGAACGCGCGTGGCCTTGACATTTGCAAACGACTCTGTTCTCATTCCCGCAGAGTTAATGTACGGAGTAGTTCAGTTCGCAAGGGATGCGGACGGAACTGAAACAGGGACATAACCGAGCCTCGAGGAAGCCGCAAAGGGAAGCGGCGGGCAGAGGGGCTCACGGGACAAGGAGAGAGATTCAGATGTTCTCGACGCTACGCACCCGCTTTGGGATCCCCGGAGTCATCTCGGTGATGGCCCTGGTCTTCGCAATGCTCGGCGGCGCTTATGCCGCCTCCAACTCTTCAGGCGGTGGCAAGGCCACCGCCTCGGCCAAAGCCAAGAAGGGGCCGCGGGGTCCCAAGGGTGCTACGGGCCCCACCGGTCCGCAGGGACCGATGGGGCCGCAGGGGCCGGCTGGGGCCAAGGGTGACGCTGGGGCGAATGGCTCCAACGGGCCGACCGGGCCGACGGGTGCCGCAGGCGCCAAAGGTGCGACGGGAGCAGTGGGCGCGACAGGTGCAACTGGCGCAACCGGCTTCAGCGGCTTCACCGCGACGCTGCCATCGGGCAAAACTGAGACAGGGACATGGTCCATTGCAGAAAGGACGAGTGAAGGTACAGGTCCACCGCTCGCCTCTCTCTCCTTCCCGATCCCATTGAAAGAAGATGGGTCCGAAGGCTCCGCCTTTATCTTCACTCCACAGGAGCTCGAAAACGAAGAATTCGGAAAGCAAGAAGCCCATATTGAAAAAGGCTGCGTAGTTGGAACAGCCGGATGCAAAGACACCGGCTGTAGAGGCTCCGTTGCCGGACCGACCGCTCCAGCCGGGGTCCTTTGTGTTTACACACAGTTCGAACAAAGTAAAAATGTGACGGGAAGCATGGAAGCGCGGTCGGCCGATTTCGTATTTGGCGGTTACGGTGCTACCGGAACCCTTCTCACCGGTCTTGTGTTCAACCCCCCGGAAAATGGCGTCGCGTTCTTCGAAGCGCTGGGGACTTGGGCCGTAACCGCTCCGTAGTCGATTGAACTCTGCTTCGCGTGCCCATGTCTATTCCGGCATTGGGCGCGCGAAGCACATCACGCACATTCTCGACCATGAGGATCACCGGATAGTGTCAAGTCGAAGGGTCCATCAAATCCACCGCATAGTCGCGGGTATGGGTACCGCGATCGGCTTGCTCTTCGCCAGCGGCGTGCTCTTCCAAAGGGCGCAGGTGACCCTCCCAAGTAGCGAGATCATCGCCAACGCCCACAACAACACGATCTGCACCAGTATCCACTTCAAGCAGGGCGCCCATCCGGGGGAAAGGTGCCCGGCGGGCTCTGTCTACGGCAAAGCCACAGCGGAAACCCCGCTGATCTCCGAACCGCTTACGGGCCCGGTCTTCCTGCGCTCCTCCGAACACCAGCTGCCTGACGTAGTGGCCTCGCTTCACAACGGCGAGATCGACGTCGTCTTGGACGGACGGGTCGACTCGGCCAAAGGACGCCTCAGGAACACCTTCGAAGCCACCCCCGACGCCCCGGTCAAGCAAGTCGTGATCAGCCTCCTCGGCGGCAAGAAGGGCCTCTTTGAAAACTCCACCAACCTTTGCGCCAACACCCACAAGGCGATCGCCGCCTTCACCGGCCACAACGGCAAGCAGCGCGATTTCAACCCGGTGGTCAATGCGACGGGGTGCAAGGGCAAAGCCCAAAAGCAACACAAACGAAAGCGCAGGGGATAGGGATGAGAAGAAGCACTCATTGGGTCGCCACGATCGTGACGGCGCTTGCCGTTGGGCTCCTTGCGCCGACATTGGCTTCGGCTGCCTATGAGCAGGTTGGGACCTTTGCGGGGACACCGGGGGTGGTGCGGGTTGAAGGAGGCAGCGAAGAATCAGCCAGGTGGCCCGAAGAAGTCCAGCTTGGTGGCGCCAGCGGGATGGCGGTGAACTACGCCGGCGCCGGCGGGGTGCCGGCGGGGACTGTCTACGCCGTTACCAACTACTCGTTTGAAACCAGGATCGCGCGCTTCAACCCCGACGGGAAATTCAGCGAGGCCTGGACTTTCTTCGAGCAACCAAGTTTTAAGGAACGCTGCGGGCCTGAAGGCGATCCAGCCCATCCGGTGTGTAGGAGTCGGCCGAGAGAAAGTGGAAAGCCGATTGACGTCGACGTAGACCAGACGACCGGAAACGTCTACGTGCTCGACCAAGTCAATGCCGGGGAAAACAAGATCCACGTCTACAGCCCCGACGGCTCGAAACTGATCGCGCAGTTCGGCGTGCAGGCCGGGAACGAAGCCACGGCCACGAGCCCGGACAAGATCCACTCCTCCCGTCCAGGAGGTCTCGCGGTGGATGCCATGGGCAACGCTTACGTCTTCGACCTCAACAGCTTCGATAATTTCTACCACCGGCTGATGGTCTTCAAGCCGCAGTCTCCCGGCGACTACGAACACTACGTCTACGCCGGGCAAAGCCACGACATCGGGGCGGGGTTCCTCGGGGAAACGCAGTACCCGATGAACCCCGTCACCGACGCCGCGGGCGACATATACGTGGCGGAAGAAGAATACATCGCCAAGCTCGACCCCGAACAGCCTTCGTCCCTGGCCCTCTGCGAATTCAAATTCCCCAAAGGCGGCATCGAGGGGATGACCGTCAATCCGCAAAGCGAGGAAGTCTTCTTCTTCACCACCAACGACAGGAAAGTCCACCAGTTGAGGGCCTGCGACGCCGAAGGCGATTTCACCGAAGCCGGTACTTTTGCGTTGTCTCCGAAAAGGACCGAAGTCTTGGCTATGGCGGTCAACCCGGTGAGGCAGTTCGAGCCCTCGCGGACGGCGGGCGAGCTCTACGTGGCCTCGACTGACGGTGAAGGGGGGGCGACCAAAGGAACGCCCCCCAACCGCGAAAAGGAAAGCGCCCTCGGCTACATCTTCGCGCCGCCGAAGGAACTCGCGCCCGAAGTCCTCTCGGAGTCGGTCTCGGCGATCACCTCCTCCTCGGCGCGCCTGGAAGGGACGGTCAACCCGAAGGGATCGGCGACCCACTACGTCTTCCAGTACCTCTCAGATGCCGCCTATCAGGCAAACGAACCGACAGGCCGCTTTGCCGGCGCTGCGGAAATACCCCTGGGCGGCGGGCTGCTCGAAGGCTCGCTGCCCCTTCCGGTAAGCGACGCGATCTCAGGTCTATCGCCTGACACTGAATACCGCTACCGGGTGTTGGCCACCAGCCATTGCTCGAGCGAAGACGAAAGCAAACTCTGCCCAGGCTCGGGTCCCGCCAAGGCCTTTCGCACCTACCCGCTGCAGTCCCCAGGCCTCTCTGACGGCCGAGCCTTCGAGCTGGTCTCCCCGGCGCTCAAGCACGGCGGCCAGGTGATGCCGAGCGAGCCGGGCATCAGCAGTTGCACCCCGGTCGAATGCAAGCCCGGCCTCGCCTACAACCACGCTTTTCCCCGGCAGAGTTCCACGGATGGCAACTCGGTCGCCTATGAGGGCACGCCCTTCGCCTTCGACGAAGGGGCGAAAGTCGAAAACGAGTACATCTCCCGCCGCGGCCCCTCGGGCTGGCAAACGACCAACCTCACCCCGAAGGCGCTCTTCAGCAAAACCGGCGGCCATGGCTACCAGGCCTTTAATCCCGACCTCAGCGATGGCATCTTCGGCCAGATCTCACCCTCGCTCAGCCCTGAAGCGCCGAGCGAATACTCAAACCTCTACCGCCAGCCCACCGGCGACCCGCTGGCCCTGAGCCCGCTCTTGAATGAAGCCAACGCGACGCTCAACTGCCCCTCGGGGACCAGTGAAGGGAGCCTTCACATCACCTATGCCGGCGCCTCGGCTGACCTCTCGCGCCTTTACTTCCAAGCCAACGACGCGCTGACCCCAGAAGCGACGGGCGGTTGCGGGGAAACAAACCTCTACGAATGGGCAGAAGGCCAGCTGCACCTGCTCAACTTCGCCCCTGGAGGCACCGAAACGCTCCCCGGCTCGCGCTTCGGCTCCTCGCTCAGCGCCACCAACGCGATCTCCCGCGACGGCTCGCGGGCCTTCTGGAGCTCGAAAGCGGGCCAGCTGTATGTGCGGATCGACGGCAGCGAAACCCTCGAAGTCAAAGACCCCGGCAAGTTCCTCGTCGCCGCAGCGGACGGCTCCAGGGTGCTGCTCGACGACGGCTGCCTCTATGACCTGGCAAAAGAAGCCTGCGAAGACCTGACCCAGGGCAAAGGTGGCTTTGAGGGGATCTCCGGCCAAAGCGAAGACCTCTCCCACGTCTACTTCGTCGATAGCGCCGTGCTCAGCGGCGAAGAAGAAAACGGCGAGGGCGCCAAAGCCCTAGCTGGCAAAGACAACCTGTACGCCTGGGAGGAAGGCGCCATCACCTTCGTCGCCACCCTGCTGCCGCAAGACAACACCGAAAGGGGCACTTGGGCGACATACATCGGCAACCGTACTGCTGAGGCCAGCCCGGCGGGCCGCCGGCTGGCCTTCGTCTCAAGCGCGCCGCTCAGCGGCTATGACAACACCGGTCCCTGCATAGTCGAATCGGGGACCGAAAACTTCAATCCCGGCCCCTGCGCCGAGGTCTTCCTCTATGACTCCCAAAG
>JAWVFL010000039.1:0-3740 GCA_033856195.1 Solirubrobacterales bacterium
ACGGCGGCCACCACGGCGACGAGCAGCATCGCCACGAGCGCCACCAACCCCACGTGCTCGACGCTCGCGGCTCCGCGCTCACTCCGCGTCTCTCCCCACTCAGCCTGTCCTCTGCCCATGGCGCCGAAGCTAGGTCGTCCGGGCGCACCGATGGCGCGCTCAAAGTGCCTATTTTTCCTCCCCGATGTGGCGGGTTTGCTTTGATTGGGTCATGGAGGGCAGCCCCTTCAACCTGTTCGGCGACCCCGACGAGTTCCGCCAGCGCATGGAGGAGCTCTCGGAGCAGATGCAGTCCTCCCAGCGCGTCGCCTGGGCCGACAACGCGATCAAGCTGGCGGTCGAGATGACCGTGGCCTCGATCGGCCGCCTCGAGCTGACCGGCAACGCCGACGAGCAGGCATCGCAGGTCCGCGACGCGATCCGCGTCCTCTTCCCCGAGTCGGTAACTCTCGTGCGCGAGGCGCGCGAAGGTCTCAGCTGAAGCGCTCTCAGCCGGGTCGATCCGTTCAGAGCAGCTGCGGCCGCAGCTGCACCACGGCGCCGCGGCGGAAGACGCCGCCGGCGAGCTCGACCGGCAGCGCGACGATCAGCGCCGGGATCGCCAGGACGACGCTGGCCAGGGCGTCGATCCGCCGCTGCCAGGGCCTCGACGCCGGCACCGCGACGGCGCCGCCGCCGAGCGCGGCGAGGGCGACGTTGTGGCCGAAGGTGACGCTGTTCAGCATCGTCTGCCAGGTGGCCGCGAGCGCGGCGCCGGGAAGCCAGCGGCTGGCGGCGACGACCTGGTCGCGCCGGGCGATCAGCCGTCGCACCGACTCGACCGTGAACAGGTAGCGGGCGCCGGGCACGAGCCCCGACCAGCCGGCGCTGCCGAGCGAGCCGGCGAAGCTGTCGCGATTGGCGATCCGGATCCACTCGCCGTCGCGCAGCCGGTCGAGCTCGTGCAGCGCCTCCTCCGCGTCGGCGTCGGCGCCGACGACGCCGAGCCCGCAGCTCTCACAGCGGCTGACGGGTCCGCTCAGACCGGGCCGGGGGGCGAGCCAGCCGAAGAGCGGCTCGCCGCAGGCGGGGCAGGGAGGGTTCTCGGGACCGGCACCGGCCTCGAGCGGGACGACGGGGGTGTGCTGCGCATCGCTCATGCCCGATAGCGTACGGCCCGTGGACACGCCGGAGATTCTGTCGCGCGAGCGGCTTTGGTCCCCCCGCGTCGGGGTCGCCGCCGTCCTCGGAGGCCTCCTGGCGCTGCTCGGCTTCATCCTCCTGCAGAGCTCGCTGGGCGGCGACGCCAACTTCGAAAGCCTCGAAGAAGCGCACAAGAACAGCTCCACGGTCTGGCTTGCCGGCGCCGCCACCTGCGTCGGCTACCTGCTGCTGACGGCGCCGCTCTTCTTCCTCTTCCGTGCCGCCCAGGTGCGCAGCCCGCGGGTCAAAAACCAGATGGTCGGCCTGGTCGTGCTCGGGCCGCTGCTGCTGGGCATCTCGGCGCCGCTGATCTCCGGCGGCACCCAGGAAGCGGCCGACAGCTACCTCGCCGGCAGCGCCAAGCTGACCCTGACTCCGGCCGAAGCAAAAAAGGAATGCGACGAAGACAAACAGGGCCAGAGCGCCAAGGAGTTCGGCGAAGAATTCGAACCGGCCGCCGGCCAGACGCCGCTCGTCGCCTGCGAAGACAAGAAGGCCGAGGAAGACAAAGCCTCGAACGCGATCAAGGACTCCTCGCTGCTGCGGATCGGGCAGTTCGCCGGCCTCGCCGGTGGTCTCTCGCTCGTCATCGGCCTGCTCTACACGGGTCTGTGGGCGATGCGCACCGGGCTGCTGACGCGATTCTGGGGTTCATTGGGGATGGCGGTCGGCTTCGCCTCGCTGATCGGCTTCTCGCCCCTCACCTTCATCTGGTTCGTCTACGTCGGGATCCTCCTCCTCGGCGTTCTGCCCGGCGGCAAACCACCGGCCTGGGATGCCGGCGAAGCCGTCCCCTGGCCGACCCCCGGCCAAAAAGCCGCGGCCGCGATGGAACCCGACGACCCTGACACGATCGACGTCGGCTCCGAGGAGATCGACTCCACCGATCCACCCGAACCGCCTTACGGCAACGGCAGCGGCGAGCCGCCGCGCAAGCGCAAGAAGCGCGACTAGCGCTACTCGGAATGTCCCGCCGCGACCTGCTTGCGGTGGGTGCGGATCTCACTCATGATCCGCTCCAGCCGTGGCTCGGCGGAGGTGTCTACGAAGGTCATCGCCGCGGCGACGCCCGGATGCACGGCGGCGATCCGTTCGTGCATGGCATGGGCGACGGCGCGGTAGGTGGGGTGGCCCTCGCGGCCGGAGCGGATCTCGATCCGGTGCATCGCCTCGCGCGCATTCAGGTCCAAGACGTAGCGGATCCGGTAGGCGAGGCTCAGGGCATAGGGCGCGAGCTCGGGGAGATCGGCATCCACCAACCGCTCGTACTCCCCCCGCGATAGCTCCAGGGCGCGTTCGAACTCGCCCCCGGCTCCGGCTTCGACGACCTCCTCGGGGATGCCGGCGCCGAGGTCGGGCCCGAGTCGCTGCCACTGGCAGGTCAGCATCCGGTGGCGTTGCAGGTCACGGAAGGCGCCGTAGTCGGAGACGATCTCGAAGCGGTAGCGCAGCGCCTCGAAGCCGCGGCCGGGGCGGTGGCGGCGGTTGCCGCGATCGCCGGCCAGCGCCGCCAGCAGGTCGCCGCGCTCGCTCTCGTCGAGAACGTCGATGCGGGCGAGGATCTCCGGCTCCGGGGCGCTCGCGGCCTCGAACAGGCAGGCGGCGAGCAGGTCCTCTTCGCTGCCGTCGACGTGGATCAGCTCGACCGACGGTGCCGCCTCGGCCTCGCCACGGCGATCGAGCCCGAGGCGGGCGACCCAGCTCTCGGTCCGCTCGCGGCGCTGCTGCAGGTATGAGACCCACTCGCCGCCCCGGTCCGGCCGCTCGACCCGGGAGACGAAGCTCGGCATCACCCGCTGCAGCTCGGTGAGGATCATGCCGCCGTACTCGCGCGCCTCCGGCAGCGGCGATGCCATCAGCCGCAGGATCAGCTGCTCGTAGGCCTGGCCGGAGGCGTAGATGCCGACGTGGCTCAGCGTCGCGGCCGGCAGCAACCCGCGCAGCAGGTCCAGGGCCTTGGCGCGGATCGAGCGCGCCCAGGGACCCTCGGGTTCGCTCTCCTCGCGGGGCCAGCGCTGCGCCGCCCACTTCTCGACCGCGGTCAGCGAGCGCGAGTAGATCCCGAACAGCTCCTCCATCGCGGCGGCGAACTCGGGGCCGAGCCGCTCGTCGGAGTAGAAGCGGTAGCCGCCCCCGGGCAGCGGCTGGTCGTAGGGGATGTAGCGGGTCGACTGCTCCAGGTAGGCGGCCAGGCGACCCCGCTGAAGGAGCTTGGTGAGGATGTTGGAGACCCACTCGCAGGCGACGTGGGCGCCGCCGACCTGGGCGATCGAGTCGTCGCCATAGCCGACGAAGACGCGCTCGTATAGCTGCGCCGCCCGTGCTCCCTCCTCGGCGTCGAAGGGACGGCCGCCGCTGGGCGCGTCGGCGGCGAACTCTTCCAGGTAGAGGCGCCTGACGGTTCCCGAATAGCGCGAATAACGGGCAAAAAGCGCCCCTTTCACGGTCTCCGGCAGGTTCACCAGAGCGAAAACGGGCCGGTCGAGGTTGGTGAAATGGGGAGCGAGAACCGCTCTCTCCTCGGGGCTGAACTGTTCCACCGGATAGCGCACCGGCGC
>JAWVFL010000040.1:0-3918 GCA_033856195.1 Solirubrobacterales bacterium
GCGCCGCGGCCGGCGCGGGCTTCTGGGCCTGGCGTCGGCTCGGCTAGCGCCGCGCCGCTTCCGACAATTTGGGCGCCACAGCGCCCACAAGCTCCGGAACGCCTAGACCCCGCCCATCGCGACGCCGTTGCCGGTCTCGCTGTATTCGTGCGATTCGATCACGCGGTCGATCAGACCGTAGGAGACCGCGGCCTGGGGCTGGAAGAATTTGTCGCGTTCCATGTCTTCCTTGATCTGCTGCTTCGGCTGCCCCGTGTGGGTGACGTAGATGTCGTCGAGGCGCTCGCGCAGCGAGAGGATCTCTTTGGCGTGGATCTCGATGTCGGAGGACTGGCCTTCGAAGCCACCGCTGGGCTGGTGGATGAGAATGCGGCTGTTGGGCAGCGCCATCCGCTTGCCCTTGGCGCCGCCGGTGAGGATCAGCGAGCCGGCCGACATCGCGATCCCGTAGCAAATCGTCTGCACGTCGGGCTTGATGAACTGCATCGTGTCGTAGATCGCCAGGCCGGCGTAGGCGTTGCCGCCGGGGGAGTTGATGTAGAGGCTGACGTCCTTGTCGGGATCGTCGGACTCGAGATGCAGCAGCTGGGCGATGATCAGGTTCGCAAGGTCATCGGTGACCTGCTCTCCCAGGAAGACGATCCGCTGGGCGAGCAGGCGGCTGTAGATGTCGAAGGAGCGCTCGCCCCGAGCAGTCTGCTCGACGACCATCGGTACCAGTGGCAATTGGGCCTCCCCTGTCTTCCTAGTTCGCGCTTACGACCTTGACCCTACCCAGGTCGAGGCGCCGACCCCGCCCGCTCAGGACCCGTCGGCGTTGAACTTGTAGCCGACCCCGCGCACGGTCAGCACCAGCTCGGGCCGCTGGGGGTCGCGCTCGACCTTCTGGCGGAGGTTGGAGATGTGGACGTCGCAGGCGCGCTCGTCGCCGTCGAACTCGGTCTGCCAGAGCTCCTCCATGATCTGGGCGCGGGCGAAGACCTCGCCGGGACGGCCGACCAGGAGCCGCAGCAGCTGGAACTCCGAGCGGGTCAGGTTGACCGGCAGCCCGCGCACGGTGGCGACGTGGCGGACGAGGTCGATCGAGACCGGCCCGGCCTCGATCTTCACCGCCTGGGCGAGCGGCGAGCGGTCGAGTTCGCGGCGGCGCAACTGGGCGCGGACGCGGCCGAGCAGCTCGCGGACCGAGAAGGGCTTGGTCACGTAGTCGTCGGCGCCGACCTCGAGACCTACGACCTTGTCGACCTCGGCGTCCTTGGCGGTGAGGACGATGATCGGCACGGCGCTGCGGGAGCGGACGTCGCGACAGATGTCGAGGCCGCTCGGCCCCGGCATCATGATGTCGAGGATCAGCAGGTCGTAGGGAATGCCGTTGCCGAGCAGCTCGGTCGCCTCGTCGCCATCGGCGGCGGCGGTGACCTCAAAGCCCTCCTGGGCGAGCGCGTAGCCGACCGAGTCGCGGACCGAGGGCTCGTCGTCGGCGATCAGGATCCGTCCCGTGCTCATCTGCGCTCCTTGCTCATGCGACCGGGGTCGGGCTCGGTTGGGCGACCGGCAGGCGAACCCAGAAGGTGCTGCCCTCGCCGAGGACGGAGTCGGCGCCGATCTGGCCGCCCATCACGTCGACCATGCGGCGGGCGATCGCCAGGCCGAGGCCGAAGCCCTCCTGCTTGCGCGACTCGCTGCGGCGGTAGAAGCGCTCGAAGACGCGCTCGATCTCCGCCGCCGGGATCCCGGTCCCGGTGTCGATTACCTCCAAGATGACCTCAGCCTCACCGTCATGTCGGCCGCGAACGGTAACGCTGCCGGGGGGCGGCGTGTTCTTGAAGGCGTTGGTGAGCAGCCCGATCATCACCTGGCGCAGCAGGGTCGGGTCGCCGGTGGCGGCCAGCTCGCCCTCCACCTCGACCTCCAGGGCGACGTGCGGAGGCGGTTCGACGGCGGCGACGACGTCGCGGATCGCGGCCGGCACGTCGACCACCTCGCTCTCGGCGGCGCCGCGGGACTCGACCCGCGCCAGGGTCAGCAGCGACTGGGTCAGCCGGTTCATCCGCTCGGCGTCTTCGGCCAGTCGGGAGAGGAAGTGGTCGCGGTCGAGCGGGTCGTTCTTGGCGCCGCTCTGCAGCACCTCGATCGCTCCCGAGATCCCGGCCAGGGGGTTCCTCAGCTCGTGGGCCGCGTTGGAGACGAAGTCCGCTTCGGCAAGCTCGCGGCGGAGCTCGTCGGTGCGGTCGCGCAGCACCGCCAGGACGGCGCGCTCGTCCGGCAGCGAGCGGGCGGTCATCGCGTAGGCGTGGTCGCCGATCCGCAGCGCCGGGTGGGCGGCGAAGCCGACCTCCGAAGCCCGGTGCAGCTGCGGCAGGACCACCTCAGGCGGACGGCCGGCGGAGTCGAGCAGGCGCGAGGCGGCTTTGTTGGAGAAGCGGATCGGGCCTTCGAAGTCGACGACCATGACCACGTCGGTGAGGCCGTCGAAGATCGCCGCCAGCTTGTTGCGGTCGGCGGTGAGGACGCCGAAGCTCTCTTTCAGCGAGGCCCGCATCGAGTCGAGGGCGCGGGCGAGGTCGCCGATCTCGTCCGGGCCGGAGACGTTCAACGGCGCGTCGAAGGAGCCGCCGGCCATCTCTTTGGCGGCGCGGGCGAGGCGAACGACGCGGTGGGAGATCGCGACGGCGATCAGAAAGCCGGCGAGGACGCCGATCATCACCGCGGCAACCAGGGCCTGGACGTTGTCGCCGAACAGGTAGACGGCGGCGGCGGTGATCAGGCTGACCGAGCCGAACGCGCCCGTGAGCCACAGCCGCATGCCGATCCTCGGCGCATTGGGCCGCGGCCTGGCGGGCGAGAGGTTCGAGCTACTCATGAAGGTTTACTAACACAATCCTTTGCTCGCCGCGAGGAAGGCGGCGGTGAGTGACCGGCTTCGTGGGAGAATCGAAACACGATGCGCACGCTCGTCTTCATCCCAGCCTGGAACGAGGAGGCTTCGATCTCGGGGGTAATCGCCGACGTCCGCGAGGCGCTGCCGGGGGCGGACATCCTCGTCGTCGACGACGGTTCGGCCGACGCGACGACGCGAACAGCCCGCGAAAACGGCGTCCTGGTCGCCACGCTGCCCTTCAACCAGGGCCTCGGAGCGGCGCTGCAGACCGGCTACCTGCACGCCCTGCGCGAGGGCTATGACTTCTGCGCCCACCTCGACGCCGACGGCCAGCACCCGGCGCCGGAGGTGGCGCGGCTGCTGGCCGAGGTCGAAGCCGACCGCGCCGACCTCGTGATCGGGTCCCGCTACAGCGACCCGGCGGCCGAAGCCGGCCTCGACGATTACCGGCCGACCTTCTCGCGGCGGATCGGGACCAGCGTCTTTCGCTTCTTCCTGACCCTCGCCACGCGCCAGCGCTTCACCGACACGACCAGCGGCATGCGCGCCGCGAACCGCCGCGTGATGTCGCTGTTTAGCAGGCACTACTCGCCGGACTTCGCCGAGATCGAGTCGCTGCAGCTGGCGGTGCGCGAGGGACTGCGGGTCGAGGAGGTGCCGGTGCGGATGCTGGAGCGGGCCGGCGGCAGCTCCTTCCTGACGCCGCTGCGCTCGGCCTTCTTCATCTTCAAGGGGGTCGTCGTCCTGCTGGTCGGCCAGTTCCGACCGCGACGGGTGGAGGCGGATTGATGGGCCTGCTGCTGGTGGCGGCGAGCGACCCGAACACGGTCCACCTCACCTCGCGGACCCGGATCCTGGCGGCGATCCTGGCGATCGCCTTCATGTTCGCGATCCTCGAGCTGATCCGCCGCGACAAACTGCAGGAGCGCTACAGCGTGATCTGGTTCGTCGCCGGCCTGGGGATGCTCGCCGGCGCCGCCTTCCCGGGTCTGCTGGAGCTGGTCGCCGACGCGATGGGCGTCCGCGACACCAACGTC
>JAWVFL010000041.1:0-79186 GCA_033856195.1 Solirubrobacterales bacterium
GACGTCGACCGTCAGGGCGTCAGGCAGGCGCGCCTCCAGCGCGGCGAGACAGCGTGCCTTGGTCCACATGCCGTGTGCGATCGCGCCGCGGAAGCCGAACAGCCGCGCCCCCAGCGGATGCAGGTGGATGGGGTTGACGTCACCGGACACCCGGGCGTAGCGGCGGCCCACGTCCTTGCCCACCCGCCAGATGGCGGGCTGGCGCCCGCTGAGATCGTCCGGTCGTCGCGGCTCGGTCGCGGCGGTCGGGGACCCCGGAACGGATGCCCCGCGGGACAGGTAGGTGCTTCGGGAAACCCAGACCGGTGCGCCCTCGGCGGACACCTCGGCGACCAGGTCGAGCTGCGCGCCCTTCGGATGCGCGGCGAGCCGCTCGGCGTGCACCCGGACTGTCAGCGGGACTCCCGCGTCCACCGGGCCTCTCGTGGTGACCACGTTGCGGATGTGCACCATGCCGGCGGCCGCGAAGGGGAAGTCGTCGTCGGTCATCAGCTGGAGGTGCAGCGGGAAGGCGAGCACATGCGGGTAGGTGGGGGGCAGGTGGTCGCGGAGGGCGAAGCCGCAGACGCGGGTATAGGCGGCTACTTGCTCGGCGCCGGCCCTGACCCGGGGCAGGGTCAGCTCGATCTCCGGGATCTCCTTGCCGCGGCCCGGAACGAAGGGGAGCAGCGAGGCGCCGGGGACCATCGGCGCGGCGGCACGGGCGTAGAGCGGCAAGATGCTGGGCGAGCTGTCGAGCGTGCGCGTCGTCATCAGGCCCCCAGCAGGCTCTGGCCGCAGACGCGGACCACGTTGCCGTTGACGCCGGTCGAGGCCGGGCTGGCGAACCAGGCGATCGTCTCGGCGACGTCGACCGGCAGGCCGCCCTGCGACATGCTGTTCATACGCCGCCCCGCTTCGCGGATCGCGATCGGCATCTTCGCCGTCATCTGGGTCTCGATGAAGCCGGGCGCGACCGCGTTGATCGTCGCCTTGCGCTTCGCCAGCTCCGGCGCCAGCGCTTCGACCATCCCGATCACGCCGGCCTTGGAGGTGGCGTAGTTGGTCTGGCCGGAGTTGCCGGCGACGCCGCTCATCGAGGAGACGCAGACGATGCGGCCGTTGGGCCGCAGCAGCTTGCGCTCGAGCAGCTCGTCGTTGATCCGCTCCTCGCTGGAGAGGTTGATCTCCATCAGCGAGCTCCAGCGATCCTCCGGCATCTTGGCGATAGTGCGGTCGCGGGTGACCCCGGCGTTGTGGACCAGCACGTCGACGCCGTCGGGGATCGCAGCGGCGATCTGCAGCGGCGCGTCGGGATCGGTGATGTCGAGCTCGATCGTCTCGGCGCCGAGCCGGGCCGCGACGGCGGTGAGGTCGGCGGAAAGGGCCGGCACGTCGAGCAGGACGAGCTTGGCGCCGTCGCGGTGCAGGGTCATCGCGATCGCCTCGCCGATGCCGCGCGAGGCGCCTGTGACCAGCGCCACCCTGCCGTCGAGCGGACGGGTCCAGTCGACGTCCTCGGCTTTGGCGACCGGAGCTCCGACCTCGACCACCTGGCCGGAGACATAGGCCGAGCGGGGCGAGAGCAGGAAGCGCAGGGTGGAGTCGATCTCCGCCTCGGCGCCCTCGGCGACGTAGACGAGCTGCACGGCGATGCCGCGGCCGATCTCCTTGCCGAGCGAACGGGTGAAGCCCTCCAGTGCCCGCTGTGCCGTAGCGGCGCGGGCCGGGAGCCCGGCCGGCGGCGTGCCGAGCACGACCACGCGGCCCGAACGCTGCACCCGCTTCACGTGGAGGTGGAAGAAGCGCTGCAACTCGACCAGCTCGGTGGAGTCGGCAATGCCGGTGGCGTCGAAGACCAGCGCCTTGACCGGCGCGCTCGAGGTCTCCGGCCGCGCCGCGCCGACCTCGCCCAGCAGGCGCTCCAGCGGCTTGTTGAGCCGTCCGCGCGGCGCGGCTCCAGCGAGCACCGCGCCCGAGACGACCGGGGCGCCCGGCTCGTGCCGCTCCAGCCTCGCCGGCTGCGGCAGGCCGACCCGGCCGGCGATCATTCGGCCCGGGGGCGAGTTGACTACCTGTGTGTAGAGGTCGCTCATCAGTCCCTTCCTCCTGAGCTTTCAAGTGCGGCGACGACGCCCTGGCCGCCGGCCGCGCAGATGCTGATCAGGCCGCGGCCGGAGCCGCGCTCGTGCAGTGCCTTGGCGAGGCTGGCGACGATCCGCCCGCCGGTCGCCGCAAACGGATGTCCCGCCGCCAGCGAGCCGCCGTTGACGTTGAGGCGGTCGCGGTCGATCCCACCGAGCGGCCGCTCGCGACCGAGGCGGTCGCGGCAGAAATCGGGGTCCTCCCAGGCGCGCAGCGTGCAGAGCACCTGCGCGGCGAAGGCCTCGTGGATCTCGTAGAGGTCGAAGTCGCCGAGACCGCCGCCGATCCGGTCGAGCATCCGCGGCATCGCGTAGGCCGGCGCCATCAAGAGGCCCTCGCGCTTGTGCACATGGTCGACCGCGGCTGTCTGCCCGTCGACGAACCAGGCCAGCACCGGCAGGTCGCGCTCCTTGGCCCAATCCTCGGAGGCGAGCAGCACCGCCGAGGCGCCATCGGAGAGCGGGGTCGAGTTGGCGGCCGTCATCGTCCCCTCGGCTCCGCCGAAGACCGGGCTGAGCTTGGCCAGCTTCTGCGCCGAGGAGTCGGGACGCAGGTTCTGGTCGCGCTCCAAGCCCAGGTAGGGGCTGACCAGGTCGTCCATGAAGCCGCGCTCGTAAGCCGCCGAGAGGTTGTGGTGGCTGCGCACCGCGAGCTCGTCCTGCTCCTCGCGGCCGACCTCCCACTCGGCCGCCGTGATCGCGCAGTGCTCGCCCATCGAGAGGCCGGTCCGCGGCTCCTCGTTGCGGGGGATCGCGGGCACGACGTGGCTCGGTCGCACCCGGGTCAGCTGCTTGATCCGGCCGAAGTTCGATTTCTCGCGGTTGACGTCGAGCAGCACTTCGCGCAGGTCCTCGTTGAGCCCGATCGGCGCGTCCGAGGTGGTGTCGGCGCCGCAGGCGACGCCGGCGTCGATCTGCCCGAGGGCGATCTTGTTGGCGACGAGGATCGTCGTCTCTAGGCCGGTGCCGCAGGCCTGCTGGACGTCGTAGGCGGGCGTCTCGGCGGCCAGGCGAGTGCCGAGCACGCTCTCACGGGTGAGATCGCGATCGCGCGAGTGCTTGAGCACGGCGCCGCCGGCGACCTCGCCGAGGCGCTCGCCCTCGAGCGCGTAGCGCGAGACGAGGCCGTCGAGGGCAGCGGTGAGCATGTCCTGGTTGGAGGCGCTGGAGTAGACGGAGTTCGAGCGCGCGAAGGGGGTCCGGTTGCCGCCGATCACGGCAACGCGTCGTGGTTTCTCAGTCAACTGCTTCGCCTTTCGGTTTCGGTCGTGAGGACTTGGCGGATGGGGTGGAGCGCAGGCGCAGGCCCGGCTCGAGCGTCGCGATCAACAGCTCGGCCGCTTCGGAGGCGCTGGTTGCCTCGGTGCGCAGCCACCAGCGCGCCAGCGCCTCGGCGGCGCCGAGCAGAGCGGTGGAGAGCGCCTCGACTTCGATCCTCGCGACGGCGCGCCGCTTGGCCGGAAGCTGTGCCAGCAGCGATTCGGAGACCAGCTCGGTCAGGCGGCCGCGGTATTCGGCGACCCGGTCGGCCAGCTCACCGCTGTGCGGCAGGGTCTCGTCGAAGAGCACCGCCCAGGCGGCGCGGTCAGCATCGAGGAAGGCGAAGAAGGCGCGCAGGCCCTCGTTGAGGGCGTCGCCCGGATTGCTGGTGTCGCCGACCGTCTCGAGGATCGTCTTGACCAGCGCGTCGCCCGAGCGCTTCATGCAGGCGATGTAGAGCTGCTCCTTGTTGCCGAAGTAGTTGTAGAGGAGCGGCTTGGTGACGCCGAGCGCCGCGGCGACCTCGTCCATCGTCACCGCCGCGTAGCCGCGGTCGGCGAAGAGGCCATGGGCGACGAGGAGCGCTTGCTCCATGCGGTCGACCTTCGAGAGACGCGAGCGTGTTGGCGTTGCAGTCATCCATGCATACGTTACCCAGATATAAATTTATATATGCGTAATGTGATCGACCTCACAACCGCCGGGTGCAACGCGTTGACCCCGTGGCAGGGGGAGAAAACGTTGCACCTCGGGTTTGGCGTGGCCGTTAGCTCTCGGAGAAGCCGAGGCGCAGGTAGATGCGGCGCAGCGGTTTGGGCGCCCACCAGTTCCACTCGCCGAAGAGCCGCATCAGGGAGGGGACGAGCAGGGCGCGGACGATCGTCGCGTCGATCATCACGCCGAAGGCCATGCCGATCGCGATCTGCTTGACGAAGAAGACGGTGCTGACGCCGAAGGCGAGGAATACGACGGCGATCGCCAGCGCGGCGGCGGTGATCACCCGGCCGGTGCGGCCGATGCCGACCGCGACCGCCTCCTCGTTGGAGTCGCCGAGGTCGTGGCGTTCCTTGATCCGCGCCATCACCAGCACGGCGTAGTCGGTCGCCAGGCCGAAGATGATGGCGAAGAGGAAGACGAGACTGGTCACCTCAATCGCCGCCGGGCCGGTGTAGTCGAGCGGCGAATCGAGCCAGCCGGCCTGAAAGGCGAGGACGAGGATGCCGAGCGTGGCGCCGAGCGTCAGCGAGTTCATCACCAGCGTCTTCAACGGCAGCAGCACCGAGCCGGTGAGCAGGAAGAGGACGATCAGGGTGGTCAGGGCGATGATCGCCACAACCAGCGGCGCGTGCTCGAGCAGGCTCTGCTTCTGGTCGATGAAGCGCGCCGAGTTGCCGGAGACCAGCACGGTCGCGGTACCCGGTGGGGGGAGGTCGCGGATTTCCCGCACGGCGTCCTGGGAAGCGTCGGAGAGGGCAGGTTTGGAGAGGGCGAAGTTGGCGTAGGCGACGTTGCCTTTTGCCTGGGCGAAAGGAGTTCCGCGGACGACGTCGCCGACCGTCGCGATGCGCCGGTGGTAGGCGGCGAGCTGGGCATCGCCGACGCGCCCGTCGACCGCGACCGTGACCGCCTCGGTGACGTCGCGGGGATAGTGGCCTTCGAGGTAGCGGTAGGCGTCGTAGGAGGGCTGGTTCGGCGGCACCGCTTCGGCGCTGGGCCCGGTCAGGGTCGTCCAGAGCAGCGGCGCCGCTGCGGCTAGGAGCAGGGCGCCGCTGCCCAAGGCAACCGCGAGCGGCCGCTTCATCACACCGCGCGCAAGTCGGTACCAGCCGTCGGAGGTATCCGAGACCGCTGGGCCGCGTCGGATCGAGAGCGCGTCGATGCGCTTGCCAAGCAGAGTCAGTATCGAGGGAACGACGAGGATCGCAATCAGGGAAGAGAGCACGGCTACCGAGGCGCCCGCCACTGCCATCGAGTAGAGAAAGCGCTGCGGCATGAAGATCAGCGCCGCCATCGCTGCCGCGACAGTGAGGCCGGAGAAGACCGCGGTGCGCCCGGCGGTCACCACCGTGCGCCGGTGGGCCTCCTCGGTGGCGCCATCGGTCGCGATCTCCTCGCGGTAGCGGGAGACCATCAAGAGCGCGTAGTCGACGGCAAGGCCGAGGCTGAGCCCGGTTGCGATGTTGAGCGCGAACAGCGAGGTGTCGACGAACCCCGACATCAGCCGCAGCACGAAGAGCGTGCCGACTATCGAGATGCCGCCGATCAGCAGCGGGATCGCCGCGGCGACGACGCCGCGGAAGACGAAGAGCAGCAGCAGCGCCAGGACCGGGAAGGCGATCAGCTCGGCCGTGGTCAGGTCCTTGCGGGTCTGGTCGTTGGTCTCGTTGAAGCCCTGGGCGAAGCCTCCCTCGGCGACGTCGAGCGGGCTTGCTTCGGCCAGCACCTTGACCCGTTCGGCAGCGATGCCGCCGGCGTCCTCGATGTCGTTGGTCGAGAGGTAGGCGGCGATCGCCAGCGATTGGCCATCCTTGGCGATCAGCTCGGCGCCGTCCCGCCGGTCGCGCAGCGGGTTGACAACGCGGCCGACGTCCTCGACCTTGGCCACTTCGGCGCTGAGCCGGCCGACGTCGCGCCGCACGGTGGGATCGCGCGGATTGAGGGGGCCACCGTCGGGCGAGCGGACGACGAGGACGATCGCCGGGTTCGGGTCGTAGCCAAGCGAGTCGCGCAGGACGCTCGTCGCCTGCTCGCTCTCGGAGCTCGGGTCGGTGAACCCGGCCGCCTTCAAGTGCTGCTCGACGTTGTGGCCGATGGCGATGGCGATGAGGGAGAAGGCCCCGACGAGGGCGAGCACCAGCTTCGGGTGCCTCCAGGTCAGGGTCGCGATTTGGTTCATCAGCGCGGCACAGTACCAGAATTCAAAGCAACCACTTTGGATTTCAAATTACGCTGCTACTATCGTCCAATGACGCCACGGGAATACGGCCAGTCATGCAGCCTGGCCTGTGCGCTCGACCGCATCGGCGAGCGCTGGACGCTGCTGATCGTGCGTGAGCTCTCGCTTGGCCCGATGCGCTTCTCGGCCCTGGCACGTTCGGTGGGCGGCGCGCCCACCGACGTGCTGACCAAGCGCCTGCGCGATCTCGAGCAGCACGGGATCGTCGAGCGCCGAGAACTCGAGCCGCCCGACTCCACCACGGTCTACGAGCTGACCGAGCTGGGCCGTGGCCTGGAGGGCCCGATGATCGAGCTGAGTCGCTGGGGGATGGGCCTGCAGAAGCTCGAGGACGTGGTCGATCTGGCGCCGTCCTCGCTCCCCAACGCGATCCGGGTCATCCTGCGCCCGCCGGCGGACTTTCGCTCGACCCTCGCCCTGCGCAGCGATGGGCAGTCTTACGAGCTGCGCATCGCCGACGGCTGGATCGACGCCCGCCGCGCCGCAACCGCGAACGCCGACATCGGTCTGGCCGGCAGCCCGATCGCCGTCATCGCCGCTCTAGTCGCCGGCGAGGCTGGTGAGGCCAGCGTCGAGGTAGACGGCGACCGCGAGCTGCTCGACGAGCTGCGCTCGATGATCGTCATCCCCGAGCACCTGCGCGAGGAAGCGCTGGCCGCAGTGGACGGCGGGCTCGTCGCTACTGCTCGTACAGCTTGACGACGCGCACCGTGCCCTCGGGCGCGGCATCGACGCAGAGGTAGCAGAGGACGCACTCGTCGAGGTTCTCCTCGACGATCTCGACGCCGGAATCCGTCGCCTTGAAGATGTCGACGGGGCAGACTTCCTCGAGCTTCTTCGCCAGCTCGGCGTCGCCCGCGACGGAGTCGTCCACCTCAATGTCGATGAAGACCTTGCTCAGCGTCTCCGCCATCAGGCTGTCACCCCCAGCTTCTCCTTGACCGCGTCGGGTATCTGGTCGATCCGCTCGACGACGCGGATGCCGGCGGCTTCGAGGCGGGCGATCTTCTCGGTCGCGGTGTCCTCCTTGCCCTCGACGATCGTGCCGGCGTGGCCGAAGCTCATCCCCTTCATCTCCTCGTCGTCCATGAACTTGCCGGCCATGAAGGCGACGATCGGCAGGCGCGAGTTGTTCTCGGCGACCCACTCGGAGAGCTGTGCCTCCATCCGGCCGCCGGGCTCGGTGTATATCACGATCGCCTGGGTCTGCTCGTCGGCCTCGAAGTAGGGCATCAGCTCGGCATAGGTGGAGCCGATGATCGCGTCGCCGCCGATCGAGACGGCGGTGGAGACGCCCAGACCCGCTTGCGTAAGCGAGGAGGAGATCTCCGTGGTCATGCCGCCGGAGCGACTCATCACGCCGACCGGCCCGGGGGCGTAGGCCTTGGCCGCGTCCTTTGCGGGGCCGCCGATGCCGCCCATCTTGCAGACCTCAGGGACGATCAGGCCGAGGCAGTTGGGGCCGATGATGCGGGCGCCCTCCATGTTGGCCAGCTCGACCATCTGGGCGACGTCGCGGCGGGGGATCCGCTCGGTGACGATCACGATCAGCTTGATCCCGTTGAGGATCGCCTCGAAGACGGCGTCCTTGGTGAAGGCGGGGGGGACGGTGACGACCGAGCCGTCGATCGGCCCGCCGTGGTTCTCGACCGCCTGGGCGACGGTGTCGAAGACCGGCACGCCGTGCACCTCGCGGCCCTTGCGGCCGGGGGTGACGCCGCCGACGACCTTGGAGCCGTAATCCAGGCACTCGCGCGTCAGGTTGACCGCCTCGCGGCCGGTGATCCCCTGGACGATGAAGGTCGTCTCCTTGCTCAGCAGAATGCTCATGCAGGGGCTCCTTGGATCTTGGCGACAGCGCGGCCCGCCGCCTCCCACATCGAGACGGAGCGGTCGCAGTACTCGACCCCGTAGCGCTCGAGGATCTTGAAGCCCTCGTCCTCCCAGGCGCCCGGGATGCGGAAGATCGCGATCGTCTCGCCGGGGTCCTTGTCCAGTTCGAGGCAGGCCTTGATCACGCCGCGGGCGACGATGTCGACGCGGGTGTTGGAGACGATCGACATCATCACGGCGATCTTCTCGACGCCCTCCTTTTCCAGCACCTCCTTGGCCAGGCCACAGGCCTTGGCCACCGAGGGGTTGCCCCCGATCTCGGAGTAGTTGGCCGGCTTGCCGCCCTGGCTGCGCACCGCGTCGGTCAGGGTCAGCGAGCCGCCACCAGCGCCGATCACGAGGCCGAGGTTGCCCTCGAAGCCGTGGTCCTTGCCCTGGATCACGCCGCGGTGGTCGGCGGCGTCGATCGCGGCGACGTGGCGCTCGAAGTCGGACGGCTCATACGTCTCGCGGGTGTCCTCCTCGGCGATCTCGAGCTGCTTGCGCAGCAGGCCCTTCTGGCGTCCGACCGCCTCGTTCTCCATCTCCATGTGGGCGTCGAGGGCGACGAAGCTGCCGTCGGTCAGCTCGGCCAGCGGGTTGATCTCGGCCAAGGTCATGTCGTTGTCGCGGAAAAGGCGGGCGAGGCGGGCGAGGACCGGCGTGGCACGGTTGAGCTGCGAGCCGGTGACCCCGGTGGCGGCGATGACCTGCTTGGCCTCGAAGTCGGGGATCGGCATCAGGTTGGTGAGGTGACCGCGGCCGACGTGGTCGGGGTGGGTCTCGGCGACCTCCTCGATGTCGATGCCGCCCATGTCGCTGAACAGCATCAGCGGCCGCTTCGCGGTGCCATCCCAGACGACGCCCGCGTAGTACTCCTGCTTGATCTCGGCCTTCGGATCGACCAGCACGCCGCGCGGCATGTGCCCGTTGATCTCCAGCTTCAGGATCGCCTCGGCGTGCTCGGCAGCCCCATCGGGCGTATCGGCGAACTTGACGCCGCCGGCCTTCATCCGCCCGCCGCTCAGCACCTGCGACTTGATCACGACCGGCCCGCCAATTTCCTCGGCGACCTTGCGCGCTTCCTCCGCGGACGTGCAGAAGCCGTACTTGGTGACGGGAATCCCCGCCAGCTCGACGATCTTGCGTGCCTCGTACTCGAAGAACCTCATCGCGGCGCGGAACCCTATCCAACCGGTGGCTCGACGGGGTTCTTCGTCTCAGCGGTTCATTGAATCTCGCAATTTGCGTAAATCGGCATCCAAAACCGGCGAATCGCCGAAGAACGGCCCCGCGGAGCGATGGTCTACGGTCAATCCCGATTCGGCCCAGGTCGAATCGTCGAGCGATGGACCCACGGCGTCCACAGCCGTGGCCTTGGGGTCCAAACCCGAGGGGAAATCGTCGAAGCGGTTCGGACATGCCGGCGTCCGTTCCGCGACCTGTTCGCGGGTGCCGGGGGGTTGCTCTTGGCGGGGCTCCCCCCGGTGCCCGTGTCTTGCAGGAGCTTGCCTCCTGGCTTCAGCTCAGGCCAGCCTATTGGGATACTCCCCCTGACCCAATGAGAGGAGAGAGATGAGTTTCGTGGGGCGAGCCGGCATCGTGGTCGGCGTGGCGGCGATCGCGGCTCTTGCGATTGGCTGCGGGGAAACGGTGATCGATTCGGCGAAGACGGAGGACGCCTTGAAGGCCAACCTCTCGAATTCGCTTGGAGAGAAGGTCTCTGCCGTCGATTGTCCCTCCGACGTCGAGGTCGAAAAGGGGAAAACCTTCACATGCAGCGTCAAATTGGCGAAGGGCGAAGAGCAGACGGCGACGCTCAAGATCCTCAACGAGGATGCGGACGTAAGTGTGACCGATCTCCGCGGAACCAATGAATAAAGTGCCGCGAATGAGCCAAACCATCGCGGCCGAAGCGCCGACCACGCACGCAAAGCTCCTCGACTGGGTCGGGGAGATCGCCGATCTGACCCAGCCCGACGCCATCCATTGGTGCGACGGCTCGGCTGAGGAGTACGACTCCCTCGCCCAGACCCTGATCGACGCGGGAACCTTCGAGCGCCTCTCCGACGCCAAGCGCCCCAACTCCTACCTCGCCCTTTCCGACCCCGCCGACGTGGCCCGGGTCGAAGACCGCACCTTCATCTGCTCCGAGCAGGAGAGCGACGCCGGCCCGACCAACAACTGGCGCGAGCCGGAGGCGATGCACGAGACCCTGAACGGCCTCTTCCAGGGCTGCATGGTCGGCCGCACGATGTACGTCGTTCCCTTCTCGATGGGCCCGCTTGGCTCGCCGATCGCCCACATCGGCGTGCAGCTGACCGACTCCCCCTACGTCGCCACCTCGATGCGGATCATGACCCGGATGGGCGCTGCTGCGCTCGAGGTGCTCGGCACCGATGGCGAGTTCGTCCCCTGCGTGCACTCGGTCGGCATGCCGCTGGTGGAAGGGATCGAAGACGTTCCCTGGCCCTGCAACGAGGACAACAAGTACATCGTCCACTACCCCGAGACGCGCGAAATCTGGTCCTTCGGCTCCGGCTACGGCGGCAACGCCCTGCTCGGCAAGAAGTGCTTCGCGCTGCGGATCGCCTCGGCGATGGCTCGTGACGAGGGCTGGCTCGCCGAGCACATGCTGATCCTCAAGCTGACCTCGCCCGAGGGCAGCGTCAAGTACGTCACCGGCGCTTTCCCTTCCGCCTGCGGCAAGACCAACCTGGCGATGCTGATCCCGACCCTGCCGGGCTGGAAGGTCGAAACCGTCGGCGACGACATCGCCTGGATGAAGTTCGGCGAGGACGGCCGCCTTTACGCGGTCAACCCCGAGGCCGGCTTCTTCGGCGTCGCGCCGGGGACCGGCGAGGCGACCAACCCCAATGCGATGCGGACGATCGAGAGCAACTCGATCTTCACCAACTGCGCCAAAACCGACGACGGCGACGTCTGGTGGGAGGGAATGACCGAGGAGCCGCCCGCCCACCTGATCGATTGGCACGGCAACGACTGGACGCCAGAGTCCGAGGCCCCGTCGGCACATCCCAACGCCCGCTTCACCACGCCGGCGGCGCAATGCCCGACGATCGCGCCCGAGTGGGAGGACCCCGCCGGAGTGCCGATCGACGCCTTCCTCTTCGGCGGCCGCCGCGCCACCACCGTGCCGCTGGTCCACGAGGCCTTCGACTGGGAGCACGGCGTCTTCCTCGGCGCCACGATGTCCTCCGAGAAGACCGCCGCCGCCGCAGGCAACGTCGGCGAATTGCGCTTCGACCCGATGGCGATGCTGCCCTTCTGCGGCTACAACATGGCCGACTACCTCGCCCACTGGCTCGAAGCCGGCAAGCGCGAGGGCGCCCAGCTGCCGCGGATCTTCTACGTCAACTGGTTCCGCAAGGACGCCGACGGCAAGTTCCTCTGGCCCGGCTTCGGCGAGAACAGCCGCGTGCTCGAGTGGGTCTTCCGCCGCTGCGACGGCAGCGCCGACGCGGTCGAGACCGCGATCGGCCTGCTCCCCAGCGAGGGCGACATCAACACCGAGGGCCTCAACATCGAGCCCGAGGCGATGCGCGAGCTGCTCTCGGTTGACGAGAACCTCGTCCGCGAGCAGCTGCCGCAGGTAAAAGAGCACTTCGCCCAGTTCGGCGACAAGCTGCCGGCAGAGCTGCGTCAGCAGTTCGAGCAGCTTGAACAGCGCTTGGCGTAGAGGGACTTACTCTTCAGGCAGGCTGGAGGGCGGCGAACTTTGTGGCCAAGGCACCGCCCTCCCGTTCATCGAGAAGCAGCTGAACGCGCTCACCCTCGCTGCGAGATGAAGCCTTCTTGCCGTCATCAGAGCCGAGCGGCGATCTGAAGGGCCAGCGTCGCCGCGGAGGTGGGACGACAAGTGCTCGCGGGCGGTGCTGGCGTGGCGGGAAGGTCGAGTGGGAGAGCATACGCAATGACTAGGCCAAACCGCTCCCTACCAAAGCGCTCTGGACCGAAAGGCAGGCAACGTGAAGCATCTTCCGGATGGCTCGCATAGACGACGATCCGCCTCGGGCAAGCAAGGCATTCGGCGAACGCCTGAAGGAGCTTCGGGGCGACCTCGACCTGTCCCAAGACGATGTCGCACGGGAAGCTGATATTCACCCGACCGCAATTGGCCGGCTTGAGCGAGGCTCGCGCGAGCCTCGCCTGACGACGATCCTCCGCGTCGCTCGGGGGCTCGGAGTTAACCCAGGCGAGCTTCTAGACGATCTTGGAAAGTCTTAGGCCAGGCTGAAGATTCGGCGGGTGCGCTCCTCTCGTTCGCTCACTAGTTCGGCTTCGCGGAGTACGCCAAGCCATCGTCGTACATCGGCCCTCGCCTCCTGATTAGCGGCCAATGGGTCGGATGAGAGACAACCGGCGACCCGCACGCTGCTGACGGCCAAGCGGCAAGCGGCGGGTGAAGACCGCTGCCGTTCGGTCGGGTGCGGCTCGCCGGCATCCCATCCTTGAAGCGACCAAAACGCTAGCGGCGAATTCAGTTCGACTCAACTCTCAAGACTTTTCAAGCGAACCGGTTGATAAACGCTGAGCGTCCCGGCCCGCGCGAATTCACACGTGGGCGGGTGAGGACCGACGGGCCGGGCCGCTCGCTGAGTCCTAGTTGGACTTCAGAATCGAAACAGCCGGATAGACACGGCCGGAGGGAATCACCTTCATGCGCTCTCACCCCCTTCTCCTGTCTTCAGGCAGAGGGCGAGTGAGCAGCGTCGCCTCTGCTCATTGGGCCACTCGTGGGAAGAGCCGGAAAGCCGGGACTAGCCCAGCGAGGGAGCGGCGCACCCGATATGCCGCCGCAGGTGAGCATAGGTCAACCGGTTGATCTTTCCCAACCGGTTGACGAAAAAGTTCCGCAAAGTGCTGCCCGTTTCCTGAGCGTTAGCTAGGCTCCCGCTGAAAGTCAGGCAGTACCGAGCAAAACGGGGGGTCTCGATGGCGGCGCGGGCCGCGAAGGCAGCAAAAAGGGGGAAGAAGCGCAGCGCTGTTACCAAGACCAAACGGTCTAGCTCAGCAAAAGCAAAAGCCAAAGCGAAAATCGCGCCGATGACATGGGCTAAAGCCATAGCCCATCCAACTCGGTTGCAGATCCTTGCCGCTTCCCATCAAGGAGAGATCAGCCCGGCCGATTTCGCAAAGGACCACGAAATGCCAACTGGAACAGCAGCCTTTCATTTCAAAAAGCTGCGCGAGTGCGAAGCCATAGAACTCGTTCGCGAAGAACGGGTTAGTGGATCGGTTCGCCACGTCTACGTTGGAAGCAAGCGGGCTCTCTACACCAAGTCAGATTTGTCCCGTGTCCCCGAGTCGATTCAGACCGGTCTCGTCGGTGCGGCGTTGGAGGACTTCGTAGGGGTCGCCGTTCAAGCCATTGAGTCCGGCACTTTCACGGCCCGGGGAGACTTCGTTTTAACGTGGGATGAAATCCGACTGGATGAGATTGCCTGGACGAAGCTGGGGAAGATGCTTCGGCTGGTGTTGAAGAAGGTGCCCAGCCTCGAAGAAGAGTCTGAGGGCCGCATGGCATCAGGTGGCGACAACGGCTTTACCGCTGCGGTGGGGTTGGCCGCGTTCGAGCTTCCTTGGCCCAAGTCGGAAAAGCCGCGTCGCAAGCGGAAGTCACACGCTAGAGGCAAGCCCACCGGTTGACAAAAGTGAACCGTGTGAATGCACATTCGCAAATCACTGTGATAGGAAACTGCCAGTACCAATTGCAACTCGCTTGCATTCCAAGAGCCCGGCTGATGTGCGGGCTTTGAGTCTGGCGCAGGGGCACTAAATCGGGAGGAATTCAGTGAAGGGGATCAGGCTCGTCATGGCGGTTGCGGTTCTATTGCTCGCTCTGGGCTCGGGCATCGCGCTCGCCGAGCAAGATGGAACTGGCGAGACCGAAGCCGCATCGCCTCCCTATCCCTCCCTTGAGCCGGGTGCGGAAATCGCGGCGGCACGTACGGCGAATTCGCAGACATTCCGCCTGGAGGCAGGCGGCCGCGAAACGCGGATCTATCCGAACCCAATCAACTACCGCGACGGCGAAGGCGAATGGACGCCGATCGACGATGCGCTTCAGGAAGGGTCCGATGGGGCGGCCCTGACAAACGGCCCCAATGGCTTCGACGTGGGCCTTCCCGCCCAGATCGACTCCGGCGCCACTCGCTTCATGGTTGGCGAGGAATGGATTAGCACACAGCTGATCGGGCCAAACACCGGGGCGGTGCAACTCGAAGGCAAGACCGCGAGCTATGAGACGCCCAGCGGCGGCCTCTCCTTTGACTACATGGGCCTTGCCAACGGCCTCAAGGAGGAGATCGAGATCGCCGATGCCTCCCAGCCCTCCTGCTTCACCTTCAACTTGGACGCTTCCGCCGGGCTCACTCCCACCCTGAACGAGGAAGGGGCGATCGAGTTCCGCAACGCCAGTGAAGAACTGATCGCCATACTGCCGGCGCCGACGATCTCCGACAGCGCCCCCGATGCCGCTATCTCCCGCGCTGCCAGCTACAGCCTCGGATCCAGTAGTGGGAGTTGGCAGCTGACCGTGACAGCCGATCCGACCTGGCTTGCACAGTCACAACGAACCTGGCCCGTCCGCCTGGACCCGACCGTCACGGTGCCGACGCCCTACCTCGATTGCGCCTTCGGCGGTAAAGCCGGCAGCAACAACGCCCCCTCTTGCGGCTCAGGCGGCGCCAAAGTGCTGACCACTGCCTACTGGCCCAAACTGAACAGCGCCGATGACGAATGGTCGCGAGCGCTGCTTCGCTTCAGCCTGACCAAAGTGATCCCCGGCAACTCTTATATCGCAGCGGCAACAGTGAAGCTGCACCAAAGCGAAGCTGCCGCCAACACGAGCGGGGTTGAGCTACGCCGAGTGGACAGGGTTTGGACCAACGGCGTTAGCTGGACCTACTACGAGCAGAAGGAAGGCTCGAAATGGACGACCGAAGGTGGCGACTACACCGAAGAACTGGGCAAAGCCATGCCCGGCGAAGCTAAAGAAGGCTGGTGGAGCTTCGCTCAGCCCTCAGTGGCGGCGATCCAAGAAAAAGTGCCACAGAATGTCGCTCCGGACAAGTGGAGCACCGGCAGCGTCAGCTACTAGGCGAAGCTGATCGACGACAAATCACGCGAATGCACGAAAACATCATGTACGCAGCGCACCGCGCGCTTTGAATCCAGCGCCGCGTCTAACCCAGAAAACCGGCCCTATCTTTCGATCGTCTATTACCTGGCGGCACCGTCCGGCAGCAAGCTGATCTCCCCGGCAGAAGGCACGGTTACCTCGCGGCGGCTGATGCTGAGCAGCGAAGTAGTGCCGGGAACGACCGGCCTCACCTACCAGTTCCGCGAAGGCGACAGCGGCACCTTCCAAACGATCCCCACGAGCCTCGTTCGCGATGCCGAAGGCAAAGAAGTCAAATGGCCGATCGCGATGTCGGGCGAAAGCAAAAGCAAAGCGGTCTACTTCGACGCTGCCCATGCGACCACAGCCCTGCAACACCACGGCGGCAAACTCCAGGTGCGCGCGCTCTTCGAGGGTCCCTCGCCCGGCGTGGCGGGCTTCAGCGTGCCGGTCAACGCCAAAGTCGACCGCTACATCGGCGGCCCGCACGATGCGACCGCCTCGGTCGGCCCAGGAGCGGTGGACCTGCTCACCGGCAACTTCACGGTCAGCCGCACCGACGTCTCGATCCCCGGCTTCGGCTCGGCACTCGAATTCACCCGCACGCACAGCTCGCGAGACACACCCGGCTCTGGCGACACGACCGTGTTGGGCCGAGGCTGGAAGCCCGGCGTCGCAGTCGAAGCAGCAGGCGGGGCGCAATGGCGCAGCGTGCGCGAATTCGTCCCCGACGCAGAAGAAGCCGAAGAAGGACTAGGAGCCTACGCCATTCTCACCGACCTCGAAGGCTATGAATATACCTTCGAGAAGTCCGGCGAAACATGGGTCACCCCGCCCGAATTGAGCGGTTGGGTGCTGAGCAAGGCGGAAGGACGCTTCACCCTGACCAGTCCTAGCTCCGACCGCACGACTTTCTCCAACAGCGGTGGCCCCGAATACATACCTACAAGCATCTCGCAGGCAGGTGGATCGGCCAACTCGACCCGCATGGTCTACGAACTGGAAAGCGGGAAACTGCGCCTTGAAAAGATCATCGCGCCGTCCCCCGGCATCGAATGCACCGACACCGGCGCGCCCTCGGCGGTGGGTTGCCGAACGCTGGTCGTCACCTACAAGGACGCAGCAGACTGGGGTGCTCCTCACGGCCTAGGGGATCGCATTCAGCGAATCACGTACTACGGTGCCTCAAACGGCGTGATGAAAGAATGGGAAGTCGCCCGCTACAACTACAACAAAGAAGGCCGGCTGATCGAAGAGTGGGACCCGCGCATCTCGCCGAACCTCAAAGAGACCTACACCTACGACATAGCCGGCCGGCTGAAAACGATCACCCCGCCGGGGCAGGAACCCTGGACGATGGAATACGGCACCCTCGAGGAAGAGGAAGACAACGGGCGCCTGATGAATGTAAAACGGGCGAGCCTGGTTGCAAGCCCCTCGACCGCACAGACCACCGTCGTCTACGGGGTGCCGATCACGGGCTCTGGCGCCCCTTACGACATGAGTGGCACGGCGGTCGGCCAGTGGGGGCAGAAAGACGTACCCCAAGACGCGACAGCGATTTTCACGCCCGACGAAGTTCCCTCAAGCCCGCCGTCAAGCTACGCGCGGGCGATGATCTACTACCAGGACGCTGAAGGGCAGACTGTCAACCTCGCAACACCTTCTGGCGGCGGCACTACGGCGCCCTCGATTACAACCACCGAAACCAACGAATTCGGCAATGTGATCCGCGAACTGGGTGCCCAGAACCGCCTGCGGGCGCTGGCTGCGGGCGCAGGCTCAGTGGTAAAGGCCGAAGAACTCGAAACCAAACGGCACTTCAACTCAGACGGCACGCAGATGGAAGAGGAATGGGGGCCACTGCACCAAGTGCGCCTTGAGTCCGGCGCGACAAAAAAAGCGCGACTACACACGACGATCATCTATGACCAGAACTGGCCGGGGACCGGCACCAAGCCGCATCTGCCAACCCTTACGACGACAGGGGCCAGTATCCCCGGAGAAGGCATCGACGCCGACCAGCGCACGACCAAAACAGAATACGACTGGACACTGCGCAAGCCGACCGAAACGATCATCGACCCCGGCGGGGGCAGCAACCTCAACCTGACGACCCGTACCGCCTACGACCCGACGACCGGCCTGGCGACGGAACGCAGCCTGCCCGCAGAACCGAAAGGCAAAGACGCGCACACGACGAAGATCATCTACTACACGGCAGGCGCCAATGCCCTCGACGCCTCCTGCGGTAACAACCCCGGATACGCCAACTTGCCGTGCAAGAGGCTCCCGGCCAAACAAGTGGGCCTTCCCGAACTGCTCGTCACCCGCTATGCCGCCTACAACGCCCTGGCGCAGCCGACCGAAGTGATCGAGAGCCCCGGTGGCAAAGAAGAAACGACGCGCAAAACAATCACCACCTACGACACTGCCGGGCGCATAACCAGCGCCAAACAGGTCGGTGGGGGAACGGCCCTCCCGCCGACGGCAGCCGTCTACAACACAGAAACCGGCCTGCCGGTCGAACAGAAGCTCACCTGCGAAACAAGCTGCGAAGGCTTCGACAACCAGGCGATCGTCACGGCTTATGACAAACTCGGCCGTGCAGTCAAATACACCGATGCAGACGGAAACACATCGGAAACGACTTACGACTTGCTGGGCCGCCCCGCAAGCTTCTACGACGGCAAGGGCACCCAGGCCTTCGGCTACGACACGACCTCAGGCCTGCTGACCAAACTCGAAGACACGGCCGCCGGCACCTTCACCGCGGCCTATGACGCCGACGGCAGCATGGTCGAACGCGGGCTTCCAAACGGCCTGGTGGCGCAAACGACCTACGACGAGGTAGGCGCGCCAACCAAACTCGCCTACACGAAGGTCACGAGCTGCACCGAAAAATGCACCTGGCTGGAAGAAAGCAACGAACGCTCGATCTATGGGCAGATCCTCTCGCAGACAAGCCTCGCGTCTAGTCAGCAATACAGCTACGACAAGGCCGGCAGGCTGGCGCTGGTCAAGGACACGCCCCAAGGCGGCTCCTGCACGACGCGTCAGTACCTCTTTGACGCCGATTCCAACCGCACGAAACTCACGATCCGCCCGCCTGGCGTCGGCGGCGCCTGCGACACGAGCTCAGAAGGAACCAGCCAGTCCTACAGCTACGACGCCGCCGACCGGCTCACTGGCGAAGTCACTTACGACCCGTTTGGCCGCATCACGAGCCTGCCGGCGAAATATGCAGGCGGAAGCACCCTGGCGACGACCTTCTACTCAAACGAAATGGTCGCCATCCAGTCTCAGGGCGGGCTGACGAACACCTACCAGCTCGACTCCGCCGGCCGCCCGCGCCAGGTCGTCCAGACCGGAACCAAAACCGGCACCGAAATCTTCCACTACGCGATGGCCTCTGACTCGACTGCTTGGACTGAACGGAGCGGCACCTGGACTCGCAGCATCGGCGGCATCGGCGGTGGACTGGCTGCGATCCAGGAAAGCTCCGGCACGACCAGCCTCCAGCTCTCGAACTTGCATGGAGACATCGTTGCGACAGCAAGCCTTAGCCAGACAGCCAAAGAACCGACAGCGAACTTTGAATTCGATGAGTTCGGCAATCCGAAGAAAGGCAGCGCCGGCCGTTATGGCTGGCTGGGGGGCAAGCAACGGCGGACGGAATTGCCCTCTGGCGTCGTTCAGATGGGGGTTCGGAGCTACGTGCCTGCGATGGGTCGATTTATCTCGAACGACCCAGTGGTTGGTGGCTCCGCAAATGCCTACGACTACGCCAACGCCGATCCTGTCAACGGACTGGATCTCGACGGCAGAAAGACATGCGGCCTCACTGTCAAGGTAGCCTCTCGGAAGCACAAAATTTGGGCCAATTGGAACTATGGCTGCTCTTGGGATGCTTGGCGAGGTCCAGTAACAATCAATAAGCGGATCGTCAAGTTCGAGCGTCACACCAAGGGCGTGAAGGACGAAATCCTTTCAGGAAAGTATGAAACCAAGAGCGTTGAAGAAGATCGAGACCCAAATGGGGTATCGGGAAATGGACGCAGGCTCGAAGAAAGCAAACACTGGATCTGTGGGGACATAGGCAGGCGCTATCAGATTGTTGTCGAAATCGTCGTAACTCGTCAGTTGATAGGGTTTGAACCTGAAACTGAAACGCTTAAGGTGGCCGACCAAGCGGTGTGTAAACGATGAGCAAGTATCGGATTAGAGCAAGTATGATGCTCATGGCGTTGCTAGTCGTGACTTTCGTTGGTGGCTGTGGTAGTAGCGACGGCTCGGGCGCCTTGGCTGAAGTTGACTTCGGTAAGCCAACCTTCGCCAGTTGTTTGAGGGTCAACGGTGCGTCTTTCGCTGAATCCACCGACGACCTGGCCTTTTTCTCAAAGGCGGAAGCCGAAGACACGGCATCGAAGTTTGGTTTTACGGCCGACGAATCGGCCAAGCTTCTAATTCAGCTCTACGAAGATGGGGAAGATCCACGAGTATGGCTGCTGTGGACGGGGCAACCGCTCGGGGAACAGAAGTCCCCGCTTGAAATTGTGGAAGCCGCCCCGTCCAAAGGATACGTCGCATACGTCTTGCATCCATCGGTCGCGCAGCGTCATGCGATCAAGGGCTGCACGAGCTAGGCGGCCAACTATCTACGCACCTGCTGTCGGTCGCGGTGGTTCGAGCAGGGACTTGGCGGCTATGACAGGGCTGACGAGGTGGCGGGCGCCAAGCGTTCTACGGCCAGGAAGGCGGCGGGATCGGGCTCTGGCCTGCGATCCCGCCGAATTCGTTCGGCCGGTAGACGGTGCGCTGGATCCCCTTGGCGAAGGCCGCAGAGGCCTTGCTCGAGCTCTCCAAGGGCCAGTGGGTGTTGCGGTCTTTGACGTCGAACCAGACCAGGCCGCGGACCCTGCGGTAGCGCGGCACTTCGCGCAGCATGTTCTTGATCCAGGCCGGCTTGGAGCCGCCGATCTCGTTCGAGGCGACCTCGCCGAGCAGCATCGGCTTGTTGGGCGCGATCTTCAGCACCCGCTTGTAGGTTTCGTGGAAGACGTGATTGAAGCTTTGCCAGCCGGCCGAGTCGACCCTCTTGCCCCAGTTGAAGCCGTCGAGGCAAGTCCAATCGACGTAGTCGGCGCCGGGGTAGACCTTGTTGAGCGGGATCAGTTTGCGGGTGAAGTCGACGTTCGGGCACCAGACCCAGCTGGCGTTGTTGGCGCCGACCGACCTGAAGATGTCGTGCACGTGGCGCCAGGCAGCGACGAACTCACCCTTCCTGTTGCCGTTGACGCCTTCGGACCAGGGGAACCAGAAGCCGTTCATCTCCCAGTTGAAGCGCAGGAAGAAGGGATGGCCCCAGGCCTTCGCCGCTTCGGCGAACTGGCGGATGTAGGCGTCATGGGTGCCGTTGATGACCGTGGAGAGCCTCCAGGGTCGCTGCGGGCCGTCTTCGGGCGTCGAGGAGGTGCTCCAGCTGAAGATGGGAATCGCGCCGTAGGTACGGGCGTTTTCGATCGGGGTGAGGGGAAAGTTGATGTAGGTGCAATTCGAGCCGTCGCATTCAGCGAACGGGGCCGAGAAGGAGATCAGTGAGAGCGGCTTCTTGGCGAGGGCTTCGAAGGAGGAGAGCGCCCGCATGTCCCACGGCGCCGCTTCGCCGGTCAGCTGGTCGCCGATCTGGGCGCCCCAGTAGAGCGGTGGGGGTGGCGCCTTTGCCTGTGCAGGTGCCGCCACCGCCAGCAAGAGGGCGAGCGTGGCCAGGCAGGATCTGAGTGCGGAGCGCATCATCTTCGTAATAACCCCTGCTATCCGGCTTAGCTTCTGCGCTTGCTCGGCTGGCGGGTACCTTTCGATACGAGGTTCTCGGCCAATCCGATCAACCGGGTGGCCGGATCGGGCTCGCCGTCACCGCTGCCTGGCCGTTGCTCTTGAAGCTGGACTTGCGGACGCCTTTGGCAAAAGCACGGGCCGCAGCCGGCGACGTCTCGAGCGGCCAGTCAACGCCGCGGTCGACCTGATCGAACCAGATCAAGCCGCGGATGCGGCGGAAATTGGTGCGCAGTTCCTCGAACATGTTGTGGATCCACTTGGCCTTCGCCCGTCCGGCGCCGGTAGAGGCCATCTCGGCGAGGACGATCGGCTTGCTCGGCGCGATCTGCCTGACCAGCTTGCGGTAGGTCGGGGCGAAGATGTCTTTGAAGCCCTTCCAGTTGTGGGGGTTGGTCGGGTTGCTGCCCCAGTTGAAGCCGTCCATGCAGGTCCAGTCGACGTATTCGTCGCCGGGATAGAGGGGAGCGAGCGCGGCGAAGTGCCGGTCGACCTCGGCGTAGGGGCACCAGACCCAGGTTGCGTTGGTGGCGCCGACCGAGGTGAAGATGTCGTGGACGTGGCGCCAGGCCGCGACGTACTCGCCGGGGTTGTTGCCGTTGACGGTCTCGCCCCAGGGGAACCAGTTGCCGTTCATCTCCCAGTCGTAGCGAAGGAAGAAGGAGTGGCCCCAGTTGCGCGCGGATTCGGCGAATTCGCGGATGTAGGAGTCATAGGCGCCGGCGATCACGTCGCCGAGCTGGAAGTCGGGCATCATCGTCGCGCCGGAGGGGTCGGATGAGGTGGCCTGCGAGGCCCAGTTGAAGAACGGGATCGCCCCGTAGTTATGGACGTTGTTCATCGCCGCGGCCGGGAACTCGAAGAACTTGCAGGGCGAGGAAGTGCAGTCTGCAAAGGGAGAGCCGAGGGCGACCAGGGAAAGGCCCTTGCCGACCAGTCCCTCGAACTGCGAGACCGCCGACATGTCCCAAGGCGCCTCTTCCCCGGTCAGCTGGTCGCCGATCCAGGCGCCCCAGTAGAGCGGCCGTTGCTTCTTCACCGAAGCGGCCTTATGGCGTCCGGCGGAATTGTGCTGCGAGGCAGCCGAGGCAGCCGCAGGAAGGAGGAAGAGGAGGGCGATAGCCAGGGCGAGGATGGCCGGCAGGAGAGTTGGCGTGACTCGTCGAATTCGCATTCTCATGTCCATCGGCTGCAAGGCGGGCGGAGTTTAGGAAAGGCCGCGGCTGGCCCAAACGCATCCGCAGGATCAGCCAGGGGGCGCGATCGCCCCTTCGTTCGTTTCAGGGTCGCCCTCGGCGACGTAAGCGGGGCTCTGGATCGCCTGCGCGAAGGCGCCGGCGGAGCTAGCCGAGGTCTCGATCGGCCAGTCCATGCCGTCGTCGTAGGTGTCGAACCAGAGCAGGCCGCGGATCTTGGGGTAGCTGGTGGGGATCGCCGTCAGCGCTTCTTCGATCCAGTTCGCCTTCGAGCCGCCCTGCTCGGTGGACCCGATCTCACCGATCAGCATCGGCTTGCTTGGCGCGACCACGTCGGCCACCCGGCTGTAGGTCGTGCTGAAGAGCTCGTTGAAGCTTCGCCAGCGATCCGGCTTGGCCGGGTTGAGGCCCCAGTTGTAGCCGTCGAGCCCGGTCCAGTCGACGTAGGCGTCGCCTGGATAGAGCGAGCTGAGGTCATGGAAGACACCGTCGGGATCGACGTTCGGGCACCAGACCCAGGTGACGTTGCCGGCGCCGACCGCGCTGAAGACGTCGTGGACGTGGCGCCAGGCGGCGACGAACTCGCCCGGTTTGTTGCCGTTGACGCCCTCCGACCAGGGGAACCAGCTGCCGTTCATCTCCCAGTTGAAGCGGAGGAAGAAAGGATGTCCCCAATTGCGGGCGTCTTCGGCGAATTTGCGGATGTAGGAGTCATAGGTGCCGGCGATCACGTCGGAGAGCTGGAAGTTGGGCTCGACGCGATTCGACGGGATCGACTGCGAGCTCCAGCTGAAGACCGGGATCGCACCGTAATCGCGGATCCTTTCCATCGGCCCGGTGGGGAATGGATAGAAGGAGCACGGGGTCGAGGCGCAGTTGGCGAAGGGGGCGAAGAAGTTGACCAGCGAGACCTGCTTGCCGGCGATCTGCTCGAACCTGGTGACCGCGCCCATATCCCATGGCGCCTGCACACCAGTCAGCTGACTACCGATTGAGGCGCCCCAATAGAGCGCCGGGGCGGCGCTTTCGCCTGGTGGGGTGGGGGCGGGCATGCTGATGGGGGCCTCTGGGTTGGCGGATGACGAGGGGCTAGCGGCGGCAGCCACCGAGGGCGCTTGCGGA
Organism: Solirubrobacterales bacterium; assembly: GCA_033856195.1. GTDB lineage: Bacteria > Actinomycetota > Thermoleophilia > Solirubrobacterales > 70-9 > VRUE01. The sequence continues at coordinate 23,509 of JAWVFL010000041.1, forward strand.
TCGGCGGCCGTGACTAGCGGGTGGCTCGCTTTTTCACCCGCGCTCACCGCTACCCGAGCGGTCAGCGCCCTTCGCGGCGCTCCGCGGGCAGGCGTTGCCCTGGCTAGCGGTGGCGCGGCGACCTGGTCGCGATGATGTCGGGCGAGGGCCGTGCGTCGCTTGATGGGGGCATTGGGGCGCTGGACCAGCACCCTGTGCTGATCGATCGTGGCGCCATGGAAGCGCGGACCTAGCTTCTTGGTTGTTCCCCCCGCGGCCAACGCAACGCCCAGCAGGCAAAGCGTGCAGGCGGCGAGAAGGGTGCCGGCGATCGTTGCTGGGGACCGTAGGCGCAAGCCGTCCTCTCCTGCTCGGGAGAGATCAGTCTAGGACAAACGTCCAGTCGACTTCGCAGCGGCTCAGCTGGGCGGCGCGATCGGCGCCGCGGGGAGGTCGGCGTAGGAGTTGGCGCGGTAGGCCGCTGCCTGGACGCCGGAGGCGAAGGCGCCGGTGGCGCTGCTGGAGGTCTCGATCGGCCAGTCCATGCCGTCGTCGAAGGTGTCGAACCAGAGCATCGCGCGGATGTTGGGGAAGGCGGTGGGGATTTCTGCGAGCGCCTCGCTGATCCAGCTCGCCTTCGAGCCGCCGCTCTCGGTTGCGCCCATCTCGCCGATCATCAGCGGCTTACCGGGGGCGACCGTGTCGGTGATCTCGTGGTAGGTGGTGTTGTAGAGCTGCGAGAAGCTGGTCCAGCCGCCCTTGCTCGGGCCCCAGTTGTAGCCGTCGAGCCCGGTCCAGTCGACGTAGTCGGCGCCGGGGTAGTTCGAGGCGAGGCTGCTCTGCAGCTTGTGGCCCGGATCGACGTTCGGGCACCAGACCCAGGTGACGTTGTCGGCGCCGACCGCGCTGAAGACGTCGTGCACGTGGCGCCAGGCGGCGACGTACTCACCGGACTGGTTGCCGTTGACGCCCTCCGACCAGGGGAACCAGTTGCCGTTCATCTCCCAGTTGAAGCGAAGGAAGAAGGGGTGCCCCCAGTCGCGAGCGTCTTCGGCGAATTCGCGGATGAAGGAGTCGTAGGTGCCGGCGATCACGTCGGAGAGCTGGAAGTTGGGCTCGTTGAGGTTGGACGGGATCGACTGCGAGCTCCAGCTGAAGACGGGGATCGAGCCGTGCTCGCGGATGTCTTCCATCACGTCGCCGGGGAACTTGTAGTACGAGCAATTCGAGCCGGAGCAGTTGGCGAAGGGGGCGAAGAAGTTGACCAGCGAGACGCCCTTACCGGCCATGCCCTCGAAGCTGGAGACGGCGCCCATGTCCCAAGGGGCCTGCTCGCCGGTGATCTGATCGCCGATCGTGGCGCCCCAGTAGAGCGGCGCGCCGGGGCCGCTCGACTGAGTGGCCTGGCAGCCACGCGAGCGACGGCGGATCAGCTGACGCCGCTGGTGGCGGGCCATCCTCTGAACCTGAGCGGCCGGGATGCGCTTGGCGCAGCGGTTCGGGGCGAGCTTGCGGGCCGTGCCGAGGCCGGTGCGAATGCTCTTCGCGTCCGCCTGCTCTGTGGCCAGGGCGAGCGAAGTGCCCATCAGCAGGGCAGCAAGGGAGACCAAAACGGCGAAGAGCGAGTGTCGGCGGGGGAGGGGCACCCCCAGCCATCGACGCCGTCCACGGTTATTTCAACTCTGCAAGATCTATTGGACGTTTGTCCAATTGACCTTGACAAACGGCTTGATCTCAGCCCGTGGCCTTGATCGGGCCGAAGGCGAGCGAGCCGAACTGGTTGCCGGCGTAGGCCGAGTGCTGGATGCCAGAGGCGAAGGCGCTGGTGGCGCTGCTCGAGGTCTCGATCGGCCAGTCCATGCCGTCGTCGAACTGCTCGAACCAGAGCATGCCGCGGATCTTCGGATAGCTGGCCGGGATCTTTGCCAGCGCGTCCTGGATCCAGGCGGCCTTGGAGCCGCCGTACTCGGTCGAGCCGATCTCGCTGATCATCAGCGGCTTGGAGGGGGCGATCGAGCCGGTGATCCTGTCGTAGGTCGACCTGTAGAGCTGGTCGAAGCTGCGCCAGCGGTCGGGCTTGGCCGGGTTGGTGCCCCAGTTGTAGCCGTCGAGACCGGTCCAGTCGACGTAGGCATCGCCGGGGTACTGGCTGGCGAGGTTGAGAAAGATGTTGTCCGGATCGATGTTGGGGCACCAGATCCAGGTCGCGTTGTCGGCGCCGACCGCGGTGAAGATGTCGTGCACGTGGCGCCAGGCGGTGACGAATTCACCCGATTTGTTGCCGTTGACGCCCTCTGACCAGGGGAACCAGCGACCGTTCATCTCCCAGTTGAAGCGCAGGAAGAAGGGATGGCCCCAGGCCTTGGCGGCTTCGGCGAATTTGCGGATGTAGGAGTCATAGGTGCCGGCGATCACGTCGGAGAGCTGGAAGTTGGGCTCGTTGGCGGTCGAGGGGATCGACTGCGAGGCCCAGCTGTAGGAGGGGATCGAGCCGTGCGAGCGGATCGTGTTCATCTCGTTGACGGGGAAGTTGTAGAAGCTGCAGGAGCCGCCCGAGGTTGGACAGTTGGCGAAGGGAGCGGAGAAGTTGATGATCGAGAGCTTCTTGCCGGCCATTTCCTCGAACTTGCTGGCGGCGCCCATTTCCCAGGGTGGCTGGTCGCCGGTCAGCTGCTTGCCGATCCAGGCTCCCCAGTAGATCGAGGAGGCGGCGGGAGCCGGAGTCGGAGCAGGCGCAGGGGTTGGCGCGGGAGTGGGTGCCGGGGTCGGAGCAGGAGCCGGTTCTTCGGGGGCCGGAGCCGGAGCGGGGGTTGGGGTCGGAGGGGGTGTGGGCGCCGGAGTCGGAGTGGGCGTCGGGCTGGGCGATGGAGCCGGCGCTTCGGGACTCTTGTGCCCCTTGCGCCGCTCGTCGCGTACCCGGCGGGCCCGCGATGCAGATGCGCGACGGCACGACCCGCCTTGGGCCTCGGCGGCGCGGGCCTGCTTGCAGACGGAGGCAGCTTGCGGTGTGGCTTGGGCGGCGCCGGCGGGGGCGACCGAGAGTGCGAAGGTTGCGAGAAGGGAGGCGAGCCCGAGGAGGGGGAGGCGGCTGTCGGAAAGTAGTGCGGCCATGGACAGGGGTGATCGACCCCTGTGCGCGGCCCTTCAATTGCCTATGCATTGGTTTGGACGTTTGTCCCGGTTGGGCTGCTCAGGCCAGCGAGCGGTAGAGCGCCAGCAGCTCTGCTGCGCACTCGTCCCAGGAAGTCAGCTCGGGCCGCTTCGTCTGCGGCGGCTTGCCCAGCTCCTCGATCACGGCTTCGCCAACTCCCTCGGCGCTTTCGTCGAGCGGGATCGCGCGCGCGAAACCGTCGGCGGCGAGCTCAGCGAGGCCGCTTGCGTCGGCGACCAGGAGCCGCCGGCCGGCCGCCGCGGCCTCCAGCGCGACCAGCGGGTGGGTCTCGAAATCGCTGAGCAGGACGACCAGGGAAATCCTCTGCAAGAGCTCTGCCATCGCCGTCGGCTGGTCGGGGGGAGTGCTGGTGAACTCGACGTTTTCCCCGATTCCAAGCGCCGTCGCCTGCTTGCGCAGCTCCGCTTCGTAGGGCCCGGTGCCGACGATCAGCAGCTTCGCCTCGGGCTCGCGCTTCAGTACGTAGGGGAAGGCGTCGATCACGCGGTGGTGACCCTTGTAGCGCTCCAACCTGCCGATCGAGGCGATCGCCGGCGGGCCCTGCGGCCGGCCGTTGGCGCCGGCCGAGTCGGAGAAGGCGAGGTCGGTGCCGTTGGGGATCAGCGCGAACTTCTCCGCCGGCAGGTCCAGCTCGCCGCCGTACTGCTCGATCTCGAAACGGGCGACAGCGACGAGGCGCTCGGCGCGCGCGAGCAGCGGGCGCAGGAGGAAGCGCTGCAGGCCGCGGACCTTGTTGCGGGCCTCCGAGGAGTGGCCGCCGCCGTGGAAGGTGACCACGTAGGGAATGCCGAGCGTGAGCGCCCGCAGCATGGCCAGCGGGGCCACGAAGGTGTGGTAGGACTGGACGTGGATGACGTCCCAGGGCCGGCGCGACATCTCGCGCCAGATCCGCGGCGCCAGGCACCAGTCCCGGTTGGCGGGCCAGGCGCGGACGGTGCGGATCGTGACGCCCTCGCGCTCCTCCTCCTGCAGGGCGGGGCCGCCCGGCTCGGTGCAGAGCACCTCGACCTCGGCCCCTGCCGCGGCGGCGCGGCGGCTGACTTCCATCACGTGCCGCTCGACGCCGCCTTGGGAGAGCGGGCTGCGCGGCGTGACCATCAGCACGCGGGGGCTGCCGCCGCCATCCGCCTTGGCCTCCTCTTCGGCGCGGCGGCGTTCGAGCCGGCGCCGCTCGCGGCCGGCCGCGAGGTAGCCGGCGGTGGTCGTGAAGAGGCCGGTGACGATCATCGCCGCGCGGGCGAGGCCGCCACCGTCGCCGCGGAAGGCGTCGCCGATGCCGCGCAGCACGCCGAGTGGCAGGGTGCGGCGCACGTAGGAGCGCTCCGCTTCCAGGCCGGAGTCGCTGCCGACGAGACCGGCCAGGACCGCCTTCGAGCGTCCCTCGCCGCGGCAGCGCGAGGTGAAGTAGCTGCGGGTGCCGCGGCTGGCAGGGACGAAGTGATCTACCGCGGCGGCCGGGTCATAGAGGATCTGCGCCTCGGGCCAGCGCTGGCCGACGCGAATGCAGAGGTCGGTCTCCTCGCAGCCCGCCGGGATCGTGCCCACCCGGCCGAGCTCGTGGCGGAAGGCGCCGACCTCTTCGAGCGCCTCACGGCGGAAGGACATGTTGGCGCCGACCAGGTTGCGCACCGCTTCGCGTTCTTGCGGCATGCCCGAGTGGGTGCAGCCGACGACCCAGTCGAACTCGGGCGGGAACCAGCCCGGCTTGCCCTCGACCCAGGCTGGGCGAACGGCACCGCCTGCACCGAGGACGTTGGGGTCGCGGTAGGCCTCGCCAAGACGCTCCAACCAGTCCGGCGCCGCGACCGCATCGTCGTCGAGAAAGGCGATCGCCTCGCCGCTGCACTCGGCGACACCGCTGTTGCGCGCCCCCGAAAGTCCCTGCTCCTCTCGGTTCTCGACCAGGCGGACGTCGGGCCAGCGGCGTCGCGCCTCGGCGAGCAGCTCGGGCGAGTGGTCGACGCTCAGCACGATCTCGTGCGCGGGAGACGACTGGCCGCGGACCGACTCGATCGCCTGCGAGAGTACGTCGAGCCGATCGAGCGTGTAGGCGCAGATCAGCACCGAAATCGAAGGCGATCTGGAATCGACTTGATGCGCAGAGGGGGCGGCCACGAGGCGATTCTGGCATGCAGGTGGGGACGCTACGATCGGCGGAGTCGATGCGGATCCTGATGCTCGCCCAGTCCTATGCGCCGATCGTCGGCGGCGTCGAGCGGGTGGTCGAGGACCTCAGCGTCGAGCTTGCGGCCCGCGGCCATCAGGTCTCGGTGGCGACACTGCACCAGCCCAAGCGTGAGGTGGAATCGAGCCAGGGCGGGATAACCGTTCACGCGCTCGGCAGCTCCACCTACCGGATGCCGGGGATCCGGCTCGACAGCGAGCGCCGCCACGCGCCTCCTGCCCCGGACCCCGAGACCGTGCTCGCGCTGCGCCGCCTGCTGCGCCGCGAGCGGCCCGACGTCGTCCACGCCCACAACTGGCTGTTGCATTCCTACCTGCCGCTCGATCGCCGCAGCGGCCCCGCCCTGGTGCTCTCCATGCACGACTACGGGCTCGTCTGCGCTACCAAGCGCTTCCTCAACCGTGGCGCGCCCTGCAGCGGGCCGGGTCCGCTGAAGTGCGTCCGCTGCGCGGGGGACTACTACAGCCCCGTCAAGGGCGCCGGGGTTGCCATTCTCACTCGACTCTCCGAGGGGCGGGTACGACGTCACGTCGACGTCTTCCTGCCGGTCAGCGAGGCCGTGCGCCAGCGTTGTGGCCTGACGGACTCCGATCGCTGCCGGGTCGTGCCGAACCTGATCCGCGAGCTGCCGACGCCGCTTCCGGCAGGGGACCCACGCCTGGCCAGCCTGCCCAGCGAGCCGTTCATCCTCTACTTCGGCGACGTCACCCTCGACAAGGGCGGCGGCGTGCTCGCCGATGCCTACCGCGGGCTGCAAAACCCACCGCCGCTGGTGCTCGTCGGCCGCTGCTTCCTCGAGGAGGTGGCGAGCCTGCTGGGCGTGGTGGCCCTGGGCCCGATGCCCCACCGCTACGCGATCGAGGTGCTGCGGCGCTCGCTCTTCACGGTCGCGCCTTCGGTCCTGCCCGAGACCTTCGGCCTGGCGGCGCTGGAGACGGCCGCCGCGGGAAAGCCGATCGTCGCCTCCGACATCGGCGGGCTGAGCGAGGTCGTCCTCGACGGTGAGACAGGACTGCTCGTGCCGGGCGGAGATTCCGGGGCCCTGCGAGTGGCGATGGAGCGGCTGCTCGGCGATGCCGGCTTGCGCGAGCGCCTCGGCGTGGCAGCGCGTGGCCGGGCGGCCGAGTTCGCGCCGGCGACGGTCGTACCGCAGTTCGAGCAGGCCTACGAGGCCGCGATCGCGACCCGGCAGGCCCGGACCCGCGCGGCAGGGTAGGGCGACATGGCAGCCCCCGAATCCGCCCTGACCGGTCGCGGCCGCCTGCGCGAGCACCTCAGCGATCCGCTCTACCGCACCGGCTACTACCTGATCCTCGGCACCGGTGTGACCAGCCTGCTCGGCGTCGGCTTCTGGGCGCTCGCCGCCCACTCCTACAGCGCCCGCGTGGTCGGCCTCAACGCGGCGGCGATCTCGGCGATGACCCTGGTCGCCGAAGCCTGCACCCTCGGCCTCTCGGCGGTGCTGGTCCGCTACCTGCCCGTCGCCGGTGGCTCGACCCGCCGTCTGGTCAGCCGCAGCTACGCGGTGACGATCTCGCTGGCGCTCGCCTTTGGCCTGCTCGCTGCGCTGACCAGCAGTGTCTGGTCGCCGGAGCTGAGCTTCCTCTCCGGCGGTGGTTGGCTGCTCGGCTTCGTCCTCGCCACCGGTGCGACGACCGTCTTCACCCTCCAGGACAGCGTCCTCACCGGCCTCAGGGCGGCGAAGTGGATCCCTTTGGAGAACTCGCTCTACGCCCTGGCAAAGCTGCTGCTGCTGGTCGTGCTGGCGAGCACGCTGACCGGGTCGGGGCCATTCGTCGCCTGGACGGCGCCGCTTGTCTTCGCCGTCGTGATCGTCAACTACCTAATCTTCAAGCGGTTGATCCCGGCCTCGCCGCGAGAGGGCACGCTCGACCGCGGCAAGCTGCTCTCGATGGCGACCGGCAACTACGCCGGCAAGCTCTTCACCCTCGCCGGCAACCTCTACATGCCGATCCTCGTCGCCAACCAGGTCAGCGCCGCCGATGCCGCCTACTTCTTCGTGCCCTGGATGGTCTCGCTGGCGATCGAGCTGGTCGCCCTCAACGTGATGACCTCGCTCACGGTCGAGGCGGCGAGCGACATGGAGCGCCTGCGCGAGCTCTCGCGGCGGGCACTGGGGCAGACGCTGCGCCTGGTCATCCCGATCGCCGCCCTGGCGGCGATCGTCGCGCCCTGGGCGCTGCTTGTCTTCGGCGGCGACTACGCCGACGAAGGCGCCTCGCTGCTGCGCCTGCTGGCCTTGGGAATGGTCCCCAACGTGATCGTCACCCTGGGGATCAGCGTCGCCCGGATCGAACACCGTGGCCGCATCGTCGTCGCCGTCCAGGGCGCCCACTGCGTCGCCGTCCTCGGCCTCAGCGCCCTGCTCCTGCCCAGCCTCGGCATCGACGCCGTCGGCTACGTCTGGACCGCCAGTCAAACAGCCCTGGCCCTGGCGCTCTTGGCAACCCTCCTCCGCCCGGTCCTCTTCCGAACTGCATCAAATTCCCGGTCTGCTGGGCCGGAAATTTGATGCAGTTCGAGTGGTTAGGCGGTGAGGCGGCGGTAGGCGACGGCGCCGCGGGCGGTAGCGCCGGGACCTAGGAGGCCGAGGAGGAGGGTGATCCAGGCGGCGGGGGCGAGTGGCTTGCGGCGCAGGGCGCGCAGGGAGTAGCGCAGGCCGAGGCGGCGCTTACCGAGGATGAAGGCTTGGGTGGCGCCGATGCGCAGCACGATCACGTACTGGCCCGGCCCGTAGCGCAGCAGGGCCTCGCCGTGGCGCTCGAGCACGGTCTCGGCCATCCAGAGCATGTCCGGCGCCTCGCGCCGCAGGCGCGGGATCACGTCGGTCGCGGCGGCGGCGCGCAGCCAGCTGTCGGGAGCGTCGGCATGGACCTTGGTCAGCACGTCCTCGACGCAGACGCTGGTCTCGCGCTCGGCCAGGTTGAGCTCGAAGAGCGTCTCCATCGCACCACGGTGACCGTCGATGTAGGGGGTGTCGGCAAAGACCGCGCGCTCGAGGCAGCGGGCGGCGTCGTTGCCGCCCTCAGCCTCGACCCAGCGGATGCGGCCCTCGTAGCCGTAGGGGCCGTCGGGGACGGAGCTCGGCGTGACGTGGCCGTCGTCGTGGATCTGGCGGCCGCGCAGCACGCGGACCCCGGGCGGCAATCCCTCGATCAGCTCATGCAGGCGCGCCAGCGCCCCGGGCATCAGCTCGTCGTCGCTGTCGACCACGACCACCCACCCACCGAGGGCGTTGGTCGCTCCGGTGTGGCGAGCGGGATTGATGCCGCGGTTGGAGTCGTGGGCGACGAGGCGCAGGCGGGGATCGTCGTAGCGCTCGCGCAGAGCGGCCAGCGTGTCGTCACTGGAGCCGTCGTCGACGACGACGATCTCGAAGTCCTCGAAGCCCTGGGCCAGGCAGCTGTCTATGCAGCGGCATACGATCCGCGCGCGGTTGTACGTGGTGATCACGATGCTGAAGGTGGGATGTGACATCTATGAGCTCGCCCAGGACCGTTAGCGGCCGGTCGCGGTTGCGCATTCTCGCCTACCACGCGATCGCCGACCTGCGCGACGATCCGGTGCTGGCCGAGTACGGGGTCTCGCCGCAGCTCTTCGCCGCCCAGCTCGACGGTCTCACCGCGCACGGCTGGGAGTTCGTCGACCTCGACGCGGTTCTCGCCTGGCTGACCGGCGAGGGCGACCTGCCCCGCCGTGCTGCCCTGGTCAGCTTCGACGACGCCTACACCGACCTGCTCGAAGTCGCCGCCCCGCTGCTGGCCGAGCGCGGGATCCCCGCCATGGTCTTCGCCGTCGCCGGCCACCTCGGCGGCGCCAACGACTGGGACCATCACAAGGGCGCCGCCAGCCTGCGGTTGCTGGCACCCGGCGACCTCGGCGCGCTCGCGGCGAGCGGGATCGAGGTCGGCTCGCACACGCTTACGCACCGGCCGCTGCCGGAGGTGCCGGCAGCGGAGCTCGCGGGCGAGACGGTCGAGGCGGCGAACCGGATCGAGGCGACGGGAGTGCCGCGTCCGCGTGCCTTCTCCTACCCCTACGGCCGCTGGAGCCCAGAGGTGGTCTCCGCGGTGCGCGACGCCGGCTACGGCGTCGCCTTCACCACCGCTTGGGGGGACCCTCGGCCTGGGGAAGATCCGTACACGGTCCCCCGCGTCGAGATCCACGCCAGCGACACGCCGCGCAAGCTGCGCCTCAAGCTGGCCCTCGCGGGCTGGCCCGACCTGCTGCGCGACTCGCTGCTGACGCTCGCGGGTGTACGGCTCGATCCATCCTCCGGGTAGCCACTCGCAGCCAGGGGTGAGGGCCTCGGCGCAGAACTTCAGTCGGAGTAGCCTCGCGCCGATGGAGCCGTCAATGACCACCGAGACCGTCTCGCCGCCCAGGGGGCCCAGCCCGCGCATCGAGACGACCCGCCTGCAGGCGACCAGCGGCTTCAGCCGCGTGCTCTCGCCGCGCGAACTGTGGCGCTACCGCGACCTGGCGTACCAGATCGCCGCCCGCGACGTGACCGTGCGCTACCGCCAGACCGCGCTCGGCGCCGCCTGGGCCGTGCTGCAGCCGGTCGGCTTCATGGTCGTCTTCTCGCTCTTCTTCGGCGGCGTCGCCGGGGTCTCCTCGGACGGCCTTCCCTACCCGCTCTTCAGCCTCGCCGCGCTCGTCCCCTGGACCTTCTTCGCCAACTCGCTGCTGCTCGGCTCCGAAAGCCTGGTCAGCAACGCGGCGCTGGTCTCGAAGATCTACTTCCCCCGCATCTTCATGCCCGCCGGGGCGATCGCCGCCGGGCTGGTCGACCTCGGCGTCTCGCTGGTCATCCTCTTCATCATCGTCCTGGCCTGGGGCTACGTCCCACCGATCGCCGTGCTCGTCCTGCCGGTCCTGATCGCGATCATGCTCGCCGCCGTGATGGGCGCGACGGCGGCGCTCTCGGCGGTCAACGTGCGCTACCGCGACGTCAAGTACGTGATTCCCTTCGCGATCCAGATGTGGCTCTTCGCCACCCCCGTGGTCTACTCGAGCAGCGCGATCGACGAGCCCTGGCGCACCCTGACCGCGATCAACCCGATGGTCGGCGTCGTCGAAGGCTTCCGCTGGGCGGTGCTGGGCTCCGACGCACCGCTTGCCCTGATCGGTGTCTCCGCTGTCTCGGCGCTCGTCCTCTTCGTCGCCGGCCTCGCCTACTTCGACCGCGTCGAGCGCAGCTTCGCCGACTTCATCTGAGCCGATGACCGAGATCGCGATCGAAGCAAAGGACCTCGGCAAGAGCTACGCGCTCGGGCTCGGCTCGCGCGGCTACGACACCCTGCGCGAGAGCATCGTCAATACCGCCAAGCGCTCGCTCGGCAGGCTCTCCGGCCGCGGCGAGAAGGCCGAGGTAGAGATGCTCTGGGCGCTGCGCGACCTCTCGATGACGATCCACCAGGGTGAGGTCGTCGGCCTGATCGGCCACAACGGCGCCGGCAAGAGCACGCTGCTGAAGATCCTCTCCCGCATCGTCGAGCCGACCACCGGCTGGGTCGACGTGACCGGGCGGGCGGGCTCGCTGCTCGAGGTCGGAACCGGCTTCCATCCCGAGCTGACCGGCCGCGAGAACATTTTCCTCAACGGCTCGATTCTCGGCATGCGACGGGCGGAGATCCGCGCCCGCTTCGACGAGATCGTCGAGTTCGCCGACATCGAGCGCTTTCTCGACACGCCGGTCAAGCGCTACTCGAGCGGCATGTCGGTGCGGCTCGCCTTCGCCGTCGCGGCTCACCTCGAGCCCGAGATCCTGCTGGTCGACGAGGTGCTCGCCGTCGGCGACGCCGCCTTCCAGCGCAAGTCGCTGGCGAAGATGAGCGAGGTCGCCCAGCAGGGGCGCACGGTGGTCTTCGTCTCACACAACCTGGCGATCATCCAGGCGCTCTGCGAGCGCGGCATCCTGCTCGAGCACGGGCGCGCGATCGCCGATGCGCCGGTCGAGGAGGCCATCGACGGCTACCTGCGCTCGCTCGAGCGGGCCGCCTCCGGCGACCTAGTCGGCCGCACCGACCGCGACGGCCGTGCCTGGGAAGAGATCCTGGTCAAGCGCCTCTACGTCGAGGACACGAGCAGCGGCGAGAAGGACGTGGTCGTCGGCGGCCGCCAGGCGCGCATCATCATCGAGCTGACCGGGGTGGCGCCGATGATGGAGTGCAGCCTGACCGTCCTCAACAGCCTCGGCCAGCCGGTCACCAGCTTCGACAGTGAGGTCACCGCGGCCTCTGACGTCCGCGACAGCGATCTCGGCCCGCGGATCGAGTGCGAGATCGAGACCCTGCCGCTGGTGCCAGGTCGCTACCGGATCGACGTCATGCTGAAAGGGCGGCGCCAGATCCAGGACGGGCTGCAGGCGGCCGCCTTCTTCGACGTCGAGCCCGGCGTTCTCGCCGGCAGGCCGATGCCGATGGCGGGCGCCGACGGCGACGTCGTGCTGCCCCACCGCTGGCACCTGCCGGCGGCCTGAGCTCGCGGCTCAGGCGCCGCCGAGCCAGAGCTTGCGCAGGAAGGTGCGCAGCGAGTCGGTGCCGCGGATCTCCAGCCGCGGCAGCCGCACTGGGTCTTCGTCGAAGCGGGCCAGGCCGGGATGCGTGGTGCAGGCGCCGAGGAAGCCCGCTTCTTCGGTGGCGACGATGGCGCGCTCGTCGCGGCGCCCATATGGGTAGGCGAAGGTCATGACCGGGGCGTCGAGCGCTGTTTCGAGCTCGCGCTTGCAGCCCTCGATCTCCTCGCGCTGGGTCGCATCGTCGGCGTCGGGAAGCGAGCAGTGGTTGCGGGTGTGGCCGCCGATCTCGTGGCCGGCGTCGCGCAGCTCACGGGCCTGCCCGGCGCTCAGCGTCGGCCGCTCGCCGAGCGGCGGCTCACCGTCCCAGTCGTTGCCGATGTCGAGCTTCTGGCTGACCAGGAAGAGCGTCGCCGGGAAGCCGTGGCGGTTGAGAATCGGGTGGGCGACTTCGAGGTTGTCGCGGTAGCCGTCGTCGATCGTGATCACCAGCGCCCGTCGTGGTGGCAGGCGACAATCGCGCAGGCAGCGGGCCAGCTCCTCGAAGGTGATCGGGCGGTAGCGCAGCAAGGCGAGCGCCCGCATCTGGCGGGCGAAGGAGCGGCGCGGGATGACGAAGCGGCTTGCCCCTTCGTCGTCGGCGCCGAAGCCGTGGTACATCAGGATCGGCACGCGGCGGGTGATGCGCAGCCACTTCTCGCGGTTGACCCTTTCCAGTACCCCGCGCCAGAAGGCATAGCGGGAGAGGAAGCAGAACCAGATCTGCTTGCGAGCCTCGCCCGGCAGCAGCCGACCCGCCGCTGCCAGCGCCCGGGGCGAAACCCGGAAGCTCAACAGCAGCCTGCGCAGCAGCACCTCGCGCAGGGTCGGCTCGCTGAACCAGCCGAACAGCTTCGGCATCATCGCCGGGTGGCGCTCGACCAGATCGACGTAGCTGACCCCCTGGCGGCGGGCGTCGCGGATCAACCGCCGGCCCGGCTTCTGGTCGTCGTGGACCCCATCCGCCTGCGGCAGGTAGGTGAGGACGCCGCCGTTCTCGCGTAGGCGGAAGCCGATCTCGTAGTCCTCGCCGATCGGGAACTCGGCCTCGAAGCCACCGATCTTCAGCAGCAGCTCGCGCGCGGCGGAAATGTTGCCGCCGTAGCAATCGGTCCAGCTCGGCTTCTTCTTGCCGAGGCGCTCGTAGTGGTCGTTCCAGGCGCGAGCGAAGGCCTCCGCGTACCAATCGTCGCTATCCGGCGGCCGCTGCGTGAGATGCCCCAGTCCGACGGTCATCGGGTCGCGCAGATGGGCGGCGAGGTGCTCGGAGACCAGCTCGGGGGAGGCGACGATGTCGTCGTCGATGCAGAGGCAGACGCTTCCCACGGCGGCGCGGATGCCGGCGTTGAGGACTTCGGCCTTGCCGACCTTGTCGAGGCTGAGGACGCGCAGGCGAAAAGGAGTCGCCAGCGCTTCGGCCATTGCCGCGGTGCCGTCGCTGGAGCCGTCGTCGGCGACGATGACCTCGAAGCTGTCTGGTGGGGCGTCCTGCTCTTCCAGCGTGCGCAAGCAGCGGGCGAGCAACTTGCTGCGGTTGTGGGTCGCGATCACGACCGAGAGCTGCGGCGCGGCGCTCATCTTCACTCCTTCCCGCTGAACTGGCGCAGCTCCTCTTCGAGCAACCCCAGATAGGTGCTGTCGCGCAGGCGCTCCGGCCGTGGCGGGCCGGCAGCCTCGATCTCGAGGTGGCGGTAATCGGAGCGGGAATGGACGATCCAGCAGAGCACGCGCAGGCCGGCGTAGGTTCGCGGCGAGAGGCCGAGGCGGGCACAGTACTGATCGCCGCAGCGGGCGGCGACGGCTCCCAGCGACGTGGCCGGATCGAGCAGGTGCCTATAGATCTCGCGAGTGCGGCCGCTCTCGAGCGCCCCCTCGATCACGAAGGCGGCGTTGGCGAGGAAGTAGGCGAGGTCGAGGCCGGGCAGGCCACGCGGCTCGGCCGACTCCCAGTCGAGCAGCGTCGGCGCACCGCTCTCAGCGAGGATGACGTTCCAGGGTGAGCAGTCGCGGTGCTCGCAGGTCTGGGGCAGGCCGTCGAGCTCGTCGAGCAGCGTGCGAGCGGCGCCGACGGTGCCGGGCGAGGCGACGTCGCCGAAGTTGCGCTCGAACTCCGCCAGCGGCCCGTCGAGCAGGCGCTCCTTCCAGTCGCCTGCCGTGGCTGGGCTTCCCTCGGCCAGCCCGACCAGCCACTCGGTCACGCGCCCGGCCAGTCCCTCGAAGCTCTGCGGCGAAAGAGCCCCGATCAGCGGCTTGCCGTAGATCGCGCTCTCGACAAGCGCCCGGCCGCCGGCACGCCGCCCGCGGGCGAGCAGCCGCGGGACACCGTCGAGACCAGGATGCGATCGCTCGACCGCCTCCAGCGCCGCGGCCTCGCGTTCGAGGGCGAGATCGGCCTCGGACAGCCTGGCGAACTTGACTACGGCGGCCGGCTTCGCCTCGCCGGGCGCGAACGGGAGGGCGACGACCTTGTTGATGCTGCGGTGCCCGCCGGTGAGCAGGAGGCAGGGCGAGTCGGCGGTGAGGTAAGGGGTCAAAGGGTCGTCCGCGGGGCCCTCCGGTGCCGCCCCGCCGGGAGCGCGGGCGAGCACGAAGACGGGCGCCAGCAGGCCGAGGCGCGCCACCAGGCGCCAGAGCGGCCGCAGGGCCGTGTGTAGGCGCGAGCCGGCGGGTCGGCTGGCGAGCAGGTGGTCGATCGCCGCCGGCGATTCGGGCGGCAGCCAGAACTGGGGCAGCCGCTGGGGGAGGGGGCCGGGCCAGAGCAGGCGCAGGTCGGTGAAGCCGGCCTGGCCGAGGCGCTGCCGCGCCCGCTGCGTCCCGCGCAGGCGCGGGACCCGCCAGGTGCAGAGCAGCTCGCCTCCGGCCGGGAGGGTGCGTTGTGCGGCGGTGAGGGCACGGCGGCTGGGGAAGCCGATTCGGGGCGGCTCCGCCGCGGGCAGGGAATCCTCACGGCGCAGCAGGAAGCGCCAGTCGTTTCGCCGCAGCAGCGCGTTGCGGCGCTCCTCTGGCAGCGACTCAATCGAGGTCTGGTCCATTAGCCCAGCAGCTCCTCGTAGATCCCTTCCACCCGCCGGCCCATCGGCTCGCGGCTGAACTCGGCCTCGGCCCGCGCGCGGGCCTTGCCGGCGAAGTCCGCGCGTAGCGAGGCGTCGGCGAGCAGTCGCCGCAGCGCCGTGGCCAGCGCCGGCGCATCGCCCGGAGGGACGAGCAAGCCGTCTTCGCCGTCGGCGATCAGCTCCGCGGTGCCGCCGATCGCCGAGCTGACCACCGCGCGCCGCGCTGCCATCGCCTCCAGCACCGCCAGCGAGGATCCCTCGTAGAGCGAGGGCAGGGCGAAGACGTCGCAGGAGGCGAGCAGCTGCGGTACGTCCTCGCGGCGACCGAGGAAGAGCACCCGCTCGGTAAGGCCGAGCTGCGCCACCTCCGCTTCGAGCTGTCCACGCAGCGGCCCCTCGCCGGCGAGGACGAACCTTGCCTCCGGCACTTCGGCGGCCGCCTGGAAGAGAACGTCGTGGCCCTTCTGCTCGTCCAGCCGCGCCGGGGTGAGTATCAACGGCACGCCCTCTCTGCCGCCGAGCTCCTCGCGCAGACCCGCTGGCGCGCTCAGCTCGAAGCGGGCAAGATCGACCGCGTTGTAGACGACCTCGATCTTGTCCGCCGGCCAGCCGAAGCGCTCGGCGAGCTCGTGCGCGATCGCACCCGAGACGGCGATGTAGCGGCCGACGCCGCGCGAGAGCAGGCGCAGCTGCAGCTCGCTGGAGCGCTCCAGCTCCATCTCGGGGATCAGCTGAACCGTCGCCACGCTCGGCACCCGGGCGAGCACGGCAGCTACGAGCCCCCACTTCGCCGCCAGCGGCCAGCTCAGGTGAGCGTGGAAGAGCGCCGGTCGCTCGTGCCGCAGCCATCGCGCCAGGCCGAGCGCGTGGTGGGCGCCGGCAAGGCCGAGCGGCAGCGCGGGAACACGCCGCGTCGGCACGTCGATCGCCGCCGCACGCTCTTCAAGCGGTGCCGCGTCGCCGCCGGCGTCGAGCAGCAGGGTCGGTTGCCAGCGCGAGCGGTCGAGCGTCGCCAGCAGCATCAGCATCGCGTTCTCGGCGCCGCCGAGTTCGCGGCTATCGGTGTAGAAGAAGATCGATCGGGCCACGATTGAGTTCGGTCGCCAGCCTGGCCAGCGCACCGCCTTCCTTGGATTCGCCCAGCGCGACCTCGACCCCTGCCCAGAAGGCGTAGTCGAGGGCGACGCGGTAAAAGAGCGGCTGGCGCCAGAGGCCGAGCCGCTCCAGCCTGGCGGCGAGCGCGAGGATGCCCGGGGCCAGGCTGGGCCGCGCTCGGGTCAGGCGCAGCAGCAGGGCCCGCACCGCCAGCCAGGACCGCGATCCCTCCCAGGGCGTGGCCAGGCGCAGGGCAGCGAAGGAGTCAGGATGGCGCTGGGCGAGCAGCACCGTCGTGCGCCCCTTCTCGTGCGTGTCGCGGGCCAGCCCGGCGAAGTCCTTGTCGTATTCCTGCTGCGCCAGCGCCGTGGGGTCGTAGCGGAACTCGACCCCGGCCTTGGCCAGGCGCAGCGAGAGCTCGACGTCCTCGTTGCCGTAGGGGGTGAAGGCCTCGTCGAAGGCGCCGACCTCACGCAGCAGCTCGGTCGAGAGCGAGGCGTTGCCCGAGTAGAAGTCGCGGGGGACGAAGCGGTGCTCGGGTTGGGACAGCTGCTCGAGGTGGTCGGCGAACTTCGCCTTCACGTAGCGCGCCGCGTGCGGGCTGCCCGGGTCGAGCGCGACCGGCACCGGGCCGAGCACGCAGGCTTGCGATCCCGGTAGGTGGTTGGCGAGATGGCGCTCGATGAACGCGGGCGCCGGCTCCATGTCGTCGTCGAGCAGGATCGTCACCTCGCCGCGAGCGCTGGCGAGAGCGACGTTGCGTGCCGCTGCCCGACCGCTGCCCGAGCCCTCGACGCTGCGCAGCGCGTACGGCATCCGCTCACGCAGCTCGGCGACCATCTCGCCGCTGCCGTCGGTGGAGCCGTCGATCGAGACGAGGACCTCGTAGCTCTCCGCTGCCGCGGTCTGCCCACCGAAGGCAAGCAGCGCTCGCCGCAGCGCCTCGCGGCGCTGATGGGTGGGGATGATCACGCTGGCCCTGGGGTTGTCGTTCACGGCGTCCCTCTATCTTCGGCAGTTCGGGGCCCCTACTGCTGACTGAGATGCCGATTGCAGGTCGCCTCCCGGTAAGCGGTCTCCAGGCGTGCCGCCCAGGCGTTCGGGCTGTAGTGGGCCTCGGCGAATCTCCGTGCCCAGCCGCTCAGCGCAGCGCGGCGCTCCGGGTCGCTCAGCAGCGCCGCGGTCTCGGCCGCGAACGTCGCGGCGTCGTCGGCGATCGCTAGTGGAGGCGGGGCCTCGAAGCAGTCGAATCCCTCGCTGCCGCGACTGGTTGTCACTACGGCCTTGCCTGTCCCCAGCGCCTGCAGGACCTTCATTCGCATGCCGCCGCCGGTGCGGACGGGGGCGACGACCACAGCGGCCGCGGCCAGGTAAGGCTCCACGCTGGGTGCGTCGGGGATCACCTCGACTGCCTCGCTCGCCAGGGCGAGGATCTCCGGCGGCGCGCTGCTGCCGACGATGCGCAGGTGCGCTTCGGGTTGGCGCGAGAGCAGCTCGGGCATGATCTCGCGTGCCAGCCAGAGCGCCGCGTCGCGGTTGGGCCGGTGGGTGAAGTTGCCGACGAAGAGGATGCTCCCGGCCTGCTCCCCCTGGGGGTCCACGAGCGGCGGCAGGGAGAGGCCGAAGGGACTGACCCGCACCCGCGGCGCGACCTCGGGAGCCAGCTCGGCAATCGCCGCGGCGTCGCGGCGGCCGAAGGCGAGCACTCGGTCGAAGCTTCGCCAGGCCGCGCGCTGGAAGCGGGGACGCTTGCGCCAGTCCAGCTCGCCGAAGGCCCAGCCCGGCCAGTTGCCGGGGGCACCGGGGTGCCACTCGACCGGACGCGGGCGCAGTACCTCGTGCTCGGTCAGCAGCGTGGGTACGCCAGCGGGTAGGCGATAGCCCGACATCGCGCTGTCCTCGACCACTGCGACGTCGAAGCTGTGTGTGCTCGCCAGGCGATCGAGGATCACCTGGATCCCGGGGTCGGCGAACCAGACGGCCCGCCACGGCTTTCCGCCCACCGCCCAGGCGCCGGCCATGCGCGTTCGCCGCCGCCAGCGCCGCCGCGCCGTCTGCGGTTGGCGCCGATCGGCGAAGTAGGCGTCGAGTCCCGAGTCGCGGAGCCGCTCGGCTGCCTCGGTTTCTCCGGGCTCCTCGCCGATGGCGCTGACGAACGTAACCTCGTCGAGCTCGCGCAGGCCGGCGATCTGGGCGTCGAGGAGAACCGGAATTGCGCCACCGCCGGCCGGTTGAGGCGGCATCGGCGCGACGATGAGGATCTTCATCCGGCCTTGCCGCTGCTGGCCGCGATCACCCTCCGGTAGGCGTCCTCAAAGCGCGGCAGGACGTTTTCCGCCCTGAAAGAGCGCGCCCGCTCCGCGGCGGCGCGCCCCATCTCCTCGCGCAGCGCCGGATCGGCGATCAGCTGCTCCATCGCGCGCTTCAGCGCCTCGACGTCGCCCTGCGGCACAAGCATCCCGGCCGAGTCGGTGAGCATGTCGGCGTGACCGCCGAGCTGGGTGCCGATCACGGGCCGGCCGCGGCTCATGCCCTCGGCCACCGTCGCCCCCAGCGGCTCCGGCCAGAGTGATGGCATGACGCCGAACATCGCCCTGTCCCAGCTTGCCATCACGGCTGCGTTGGGCACGTCGGTGAGCACGATCGCCTCGGGCGGGAAGTCGGCGGGGGAATCGCGCTCGTAGGTGCCCATGAGGACGAGCGGCGGCGGCGAGTCGAGCTGCCGGTAGGCGTCGAACAGCGTCTCCAGGCCCTTGACCTTGCGGAAGGCGCCGACGAAGAGGATGAAGGGCTCGGCCGGCAGGCGCGACAGCCAGCCGTCGATATCGATTCCATCGCTGGACGGCGCCTCTTGGAAGCTCGGGATCGTCACCTCGACCAGGCCGTCCTTCGGCGCGTGCATGTGCTCGACGGTGACCTCGTGAACGTAGGTGCTGACGCTGTGCAGGCCGGTCATCTTGCGGGCCAGCAAGGGTTTGGAAAGGGCGACTCCGGCGGCAGCCAGCCAGCCCTTCGGCCGTCCGTAGTACTCACCGGCGCAGGAGAGGCACTTGATCGGGGCCGGACCGCTGCAGGGCGCTCCCTTGCGCAGCAGGGTCCTGGTTGCGCAGAAGTAACCGTAATCGCGGGCCGAGACCAGCATCGGGATCTGTCTGCGCCCGAGCGCCACGGCAACGGAGAAGGCGAGCCAACCATAGGCATGGATGACCTCCGGCTCAAACTCGCGGATCAGTCTGCGCAGGCCGGCGACCGTCACGGGGTCCGGAAATGGAGGCTGGTGGCGCTGGCGGTTGTCGCGGACCAGGGGCCGAAAGAGGGTGCGGAGTTGTCGCACGCGGTGCACCGTGACGCCGCCGTCCTCTTCGACCCGCGGCTGTCCGCCATGCCAGGGAGTCGCGACGGCGACCTCGTGGCCCCGCTCAGCCATCGCCCTGGCGATCAGCTGGGCCTGCCGATGGGCGCCGCCGATGAAGGGCGGGAAATGGTCGGTGGCGAGCAGGATGCGCATCGTCAGGCCGCCGATGCGTGGGCGCTGCCCTGCCGCTGCAGGCGGCCCAGCAGGCCGCTGAGCGAGCGGCGCCGCTCGGGGAACATGAACAGCTCTGCCAGTCGCCGGGAGAGTCCGCGGGGCGCCGCCGCCATCGCCGCGAACCAGGCGACGAAGAGAGCCTTCATCGCCGGTGAGATGCCATCGCGCCGGCGCGCCGCTCGCACCGCATCGACAACCAGGCCGAGGGGACGGTCCCCCGGCAGCGGGTGGCGCGAGGGCTCGAGCTTCAGCGAGGTCATGCGGTTGGCGAGATCGGCGATCGAGAGGATCCGCTCGGGACGCGCCATGCCGATCTCCTCGGCGACGCGCAGCAGCTCGCGCGAGGTGCTGGCGGCAAAGCCGATCGCCTGGCGCAGGTGCTCGAGGTCGAGGCTGCTCGCCTCCAGTTCGTAGCTGTTGGCGCCGTGGACGCGGTAGCCGGCGCCGACGCTGTCGAGCGAGACGACCCGGCCCAGCAGCGCGGTCAGGTGGACGAGGTACCAGTCGGCCCCGGTAACCGGGTACTCGCGCTCGGGGATCGGCAGGATCCGGCGCAGTGCCTCGCTGCGGAAGGCGTTGGCGCTGGTAGCCATCCAGACCAGGTCGTACGGATATGCGAGCTCGGCCTCGCGCAGGTCACCGCTGGGCATCGAGAGGTGGGCGGCCGGCTTGACCTCGCCGGTCGGCCGCCCCTCGGCGTCGATCGTCTCCATGCGGAACTGCACCTTGCTGACGCCGTCGTCGTCGGCGAACGCCGCCGCCACCCGAGCGGCGGCCTCGGGCCTCAGCACGTCGTCGGCGTCGAGGAAGATCACCACGTCGCCTTCGCAGCGCTCCATACCGGCGTTGAGGGCGGCGGCCTGACCCCCGTTCTCCTGCAGGATCAGGCCGATCCGCTCTCCGTAGCGGGCGAGGATCTGACGCGAGTCGTCGGTCGAGCCGTCGTCGACGGCAAGCACGTTGACGCGCTCGTGGGTCTGCCCGCAGGCGCTCTCGATCGCGTCCTCGAGGAAGGCGCCGTAATTGTGGTTGTTGATCACGATGTCGACCACGAGGTCGCTGGCACGAGGGCTCATCGCGGCTCCTGTGATGCGACCAGCGAGCCCTTGACCCGACGGTAGACGCTGAAGGGCCGATTGTGACGCAACAGGGTGGCGGTGACCGGCACCGTCCCCCTGGCGCCGGGGGGCGCCCGCAATCTGAGCAGGTGCGTTTCGCCGGGCGCGAGCCTGAAGCTGCGCTTGACAAGGCGGCGCGTGCCGACCTTGACCCGCAGGTCGAAGTCAACCGAGGTCTGCTGCTGGCTGCGCACACCAACCTGCGCTTCGCTTCCACCCGAGCCGGCCGCGGGGAGGACCCAGAGCTGCGAGTAGCCGACCGCGTCCTCAGCCGGCACGGTCGAGAAGCCGAGCACCAGCGCGGCCACGGTCACCGCCGCAGCACCGAGCAGCATTGCCGTCTCCAGGCCTCGCAGGCGAACTCGCGCCCGGCGCGGCGCGGTGCCGGAATCGCCGCGCCGCAACGCCGCCGCCCGGCAGGTGCCGAGCACGACGAGCAGCAGCAGCACGGCCCAGGAGAGCGGGTGGATGCCGCCCACGTAGTTGAGCAGCAGGCTGCCGAGGACCAGGGTCGTGAGGCTGAGCGCGATGCTGAGGAGTAGGAGCTGGGGCCACTCCAGATTGCGGCGGGCAAACGCCGCGGCGGTGATCGAGTAGCCCGGCAGGAAGAGGGCGAGCGGCGCTGCGAAGACCAGCGCCACACCGTCGACCGGGATCAGCAGCGCCAGGACCGCGCATAGCACCGAGAGCGCAACGACGAGGCGGAGGTCCTTCTGGTCCCTCACTTGCCCTGCCCCAGTTCATAGACGGAGATGTCGCCGCTCGAGTAGATCCGTTTGGCGCCGGGGAGTTCGGCGAACTTGGTCACCGTCGCCAGCGGCATCAGTTCTGGCTCATCGCCCCGGATCGAGAAGTCATAGCCACGCGTGGCGTCGGAGCTGATTTCGCGCCGGTCGGTGACCACGTAGCGGATTTCTTCTTCGCGCAGCAGCGGCAGCTCCCAGCCCGAGAAGGAGGTCTCCTCGAGGATGTCCTGGATGTCGGGGGTCTTGCCGGCAAACGCCACCCGTTCGCCGGGCGCCATCAGCATCCGCGCGTCGGCGGTGCTGGCGGCGAAGCGCTCGTCCTCGGGGATGTTGTGCTCGGCCCACTCGGCGAGCGCCAGCGGCCCGGAGGAGATCGTGCGTCCCTCGGCGCCGGCCCGGATCGGCGAGGCGAGCTGCAGGTCCCAGGGCCAGCCGGCGATCGCGCCGCCGACGAGCACGACGCCGAGCGCGGCGGTGAGCGATGCGCGGCCGAGCCAGGGCCATTTGCTCGGACGCCAGTTCTGCAGCCCGGACAGCGCGGCGATGAAGGCGAGGCCGACGAAGAGGTACTCGCTGAGCCGGTTGCCCGTCTCCCAGGCGGCCGGGGCCAAGCGCAGCAGCAGGGTGGCGAAGAAGGCGATCGAGGCGAGGGCGAAGATCAGCGCGTAGGGCTCCTTGCGGTAGCGCTCCCAGAAGCGCTTCAGGCCGAACAGCACCCCGACGCCAAGCAAGGCCACGCCGAGCAGAGCGACCCCCCGGGCGAGGATCGGGGTGTCGGGAATGCTCGATCCCTTGCCCTGGAAGAGCCCGCGCGGGGGCGCGTCGCCGGAGGCGGTGTTGAAGATCGCTTCGAAGGCTTCGCTGATCACCGGCCCGAGGTAGCCGAGGGTCGAGCTGGCGACCAGGAGCAGCCAGGCGATCGCCAGGGCGGCAGCGAGGATCGCGTAGCGCCAGGGATTGGGCCAGCTCCAGTCGCGCCGCAGCGCCCAGTAGACGACCGCGAGCCCGGCCAGGAAGACGGCGACGGCATAGGAGGTCAGGTGGTGGGTGACAACGATCGCGGCGATGCCGAGGACGATCGGCACGGCCCACTCGCGCGCCCACTCGCGGGGCGAGCGGTCGCGCTCGGCGACGGCCATCAGGACGACGACGAAGAGGGGGAGCGCGATCGACTCGTAGGAGAACTGCGCTCCCCAGAAGAAGAAGTTGAAGTTGCCGGCGTAGATGGCGACGGCCAGGCCGGCGATGCGGGGCGAGCCGCTGATCCGCGTGAAGAGCAGGAAGAGGCCGATCACCAGCGAGAGGCGGGCGGCGCCGACGACGATGATTCCGGCCGCGTAGCTCGACACGCCGCTCAGTGTCATGAGCGCCGAGGTGGCGCCCTCGAGGCCGGGGTAGTTGGGCGTCACCGGCAGGATCGGGTTGTAGCGGAAGAGGTGGTGGTGGCTGGCGATCTGGTCGGCGTTGAAGGCGTGGACGAGCTCGTCGGAGAAGCTGAAGAGCGGCACGTCGCGGACCACCTTGACCGCGTAGAGCGAGAGGCCGAGCAGGCAGACGAGGGCGAGGCGCTCGCCGCGCGAGGCCTCGCGCGAAGTCAGCCGGTAGAAGATCGGCAGGGCGATGATCAGGACCCCCGCCCAGAAGAGCAGCGAGGGCGGGTCTGCCGCTTCGCGCGCGAGCGTGTTGGCGAACGAGCAGATCAGCAGGCCGATGCCTGCTGTAAGCGCGATCGGCGCTAGGTAGCCGGTCGTCGATTTCGGGCGAGCCATACGAGCTGCCCGGTACTCAAGCAGTAGTGGCGGCTGCCTTCGCCTTCTGCGCCTCGACGCCGGCCGCCGGACGCTCGTGGTGGATGCTGCGGCGGCGGCGCGACTCGCCAAGGATCGTGCCGAGCACGCGGAAGCCGTCGCGGAAGGTCTTGAGATTGCTGTCGCCGGAGATGCGGTCGAGCTCGTAGCTCGGCACCTCGGTGATCTTCATCCCGGCCCCGGCGATGCGCAGGTTGATCAGCGTCTCCACCTCAAAACCCGGGACGTCGAGCGAGATGAAGGGCAGGCAGCGCGCCCAGAAGGCGTTGTAGCCGTAGCAGAGGTCGGTGAAGTGGGTGCCGTGCAGGAGGTTGGCAGTGCCGCTCAATACACCGTTGCCGAGGCTGCGCAGCCCGGTGATGTCGGTGCTGCCCCCGCCGGGCAAGAAGCGCGAGCCCTTGGCGAAATCGGCGCCCGCCTCGAGGGCTTCGACGAAGCGGGGGATCTCGGCCGGATCGGCGGAGCCGTCAGCGTCGAGCATGACGACGAGGTTGCCGGTGACGGCGGCGAAGCCAGTGCGGAAGGCGTCGCCCTTGCCGCGGCCGCTCTGGACCAGGACGCGGATCTCCGGGTAGGCCTGGCGGGCGGCCTCGATCGTGTCGTCCTCGGAGTTGCCGTCGACGAGAATCACCTCGTGCAGGCCCTCGGGCAGCTGCTTGAGCACGTGGCCGATGTTCTGCGCCTCGTTCATCGCCGGCACGACGACGCTGACTTTGGTCTTGCGGTCGCGCCGGTCGGGCCCCGAGTAGGGGACCGCCCTGTGCGTCGCCAGTGCCTCGACCTCGATCAGGGGCACGCCGCCGACCTGGCTCGGCGTGGCCGAGGGCGCCTCGAGCAGGTCGAGGGGACGGGGCAGCAGGCTGACCGGCACGCCGATCGACTTGAAGGCCCGGACGAGGTCGAGCAGGCTCTCGTCGTCGGCATGCTGGGTGCCGATCACGACGCGATCTGCGCGGTAGCGGTCGACGATCTCCAGAGCGGCGACGCGATCGGCCGGGTTGGCGCGTTCCTCGAAGGGGGCGACGGTGCAGACGACGCTGGCGTAGCGGCGCAGCGGCTCATAGGCCTTCAGACGCTCGGCGGTCGCTTCCTCGCCGACGAGGACCCAGCGCTCGACGACGTCGAGGCGACCCCGCAGCGGCGCGCTCAGCGCCCGGCCTGCGGTATCGAGCACGGCGAAGGTGACCCACAGCGCCAGCTGGGCCCCGCCGTCGAGCGGAGTGATCAGAGAGGCGGACCAGGCGAACACGGCGGCCATCAGCAGGCGGATCACCGGCCAGGCCTTGCCGTCCTCGGCGCCGAGGACGCCCTTCGATGCATTGGCGCCGTAGACGCCGAGCAGACCATTGAGGACGACGAGCAGCAGTGGGGCGACCGGGAAGGCGGGGAACACCGCGACGCCGGCGATCAGGGCGACGGCGGCAAGCGCGACCGAGGAGGAAACCAGGTCGACAACGGGGGGGAGCCACCAGCCGAGTCCGCGGCGGGCGCGGGGCAGGCTGCCGAGGGTCGGACGATCCTGGACCAGGGCTCCGCGACGCGATTCGGCAGCAGCGGGAAAAGTGCTGTCGAGGGGAAAGTCGGTCGAGCTTTGCATGGGAGGGAGGGAGTACCTTTTTTTAGGGAGATTTATTCGTTGTTTTTGGCGTTAGACCAGGTAATTCCCGGTTCTTCCCCCCTATCGGCAGGGCTGCTGGTTCACGTTAGCGCGGAACGAAAAATGCATGGGGAAAAGGGTTACGTACAAAACGAAAGCACTGGCTCAGTCGTCAGGCCGGACAAGGCAACTCTTATGGTTTGAACAGCGCTACAAACCGTATGTTTCGGCCAGCTCAGGATCCTTGGCGGCGAGCATCTCCGCCAGCTCGACCATCACCTTGCATTGCTTCCAGGTGGCGTCGTCCTGCATCTTGCCGTCGATCATGTGCACCCCGCGGCCGTCGGGGATCGCCTCGAGCACTTTCTTGGCGAACCTGACCTCCTCCGGGGGAGGGCTGAAGACCTTCTTGGCGATGCCGATCTGCACCGGGTGTAGTGACCAGGCGCCGACGCAGCCCATCAGGAAGGCGGCGCGGAACTGGGTTTCGCAGCCGGCCGTGTCCTTGATGTCGCCGAAGGGACCGTAAAAGGGCAGGATCCCGGTTGCGGCGCAGGCATCGACCATGCGCCCGATCGAGTAATGCCAGAGGTCCTGCTGGGCGCTGACGCGGTCGGCCTCGGGGTTCTCGGGGTCGGCGGGGTCCTCCATCACCCGGTAGCCGGGGTGGCCGCCGCCGACGCGGGTGGTCTTCATCCGCCGTGAAGCGGCGAGATCGGCGGGCCCGAAGCTCATTCCCTGCATGCGCGGGCTGGCCGCGGCGATCTCCTCGAGGTTGACCACTCCCTGGGCGGTCTCGAGGATCGCGTGGATCAGGATCGGACGGTCGAGGTTCGCCTTTGCCTCGAGCTGGGCGAGCAGGCGGTCGACGTAGTGGATGTCCCAGGCGCCCTCGACCTTGGGCACCATCACGACCTCGAGCTTCTCGCCGATCTCAGTCACCAGGGTGGTGAGGTCGTCGAGCACCCAGGGGCTCTCGAGTGAGTTGACCCGGGTCCAGAGTGCGGTCTGGCCGAAGTCGGACTCCACGGCGGCGCGGATCAGTCCTTGGCGCGCGGCCTCCTTGCGGTCGACCGGGATCGCGTCCTCGAGGTTGCCGAGCAGGATGTCGGTCTTGGTCGCGATGTCGGCCGCCTTGGCGACCATCTTCTCGTTGGAGAAGTCGAGGAAGTGGATCATCCGCGAGGGCTTCACGGGGATCTCGCGCAGCGGCTCGGGGGCGCCGATCGCCTGCGGCTGGAAGAAGTCTCTGGGGTTTCTCACGCTGCTCCTGTTGCTCGGTTCGTTGTCGGGCCGAAATCTAAGGCAAAAGCCAAACGCGCGTTCGGGGGTGGGGCGGAGGACTTTCAGGGCAGCCGCCGTACCTTGAGGTGATGGATGCGGCGGCGAGCGACAGCACGCAGGACTGGCTGCTGCCCGAGCACTCGCGGCCGCCCCTGATCGGCGAGCTGGAGCGGCGGGTCGAGCTGGCGCTGGCGACTGCGCGCGCCTCCGAGGCGGCGGTGATGAGCGTTGGCGCGGCGGCGATCGATGCCGCCGAGCAGGCGCGGCGGGCTGCCGAGCTGGCCGAGCGGGCCAGCGTGGCCGCGCTCGATGCGCAGGGCCGGGTCGCCTCGATCACCGTGGAGCCGGCGGCGCCGGCCACGCGACCTTCAGCGCCAGAGGCAGAGGACGACAGCCTCAGCGACTTCAGCGCCCGGGCCGACCGGCTCGTCGCCCGCCTGCGGCAGCTGCAACGGGTTCCGTTGCCGACGCCCGCCAGCGACGCGCCAAGCCGTCCGCAATCCGCTCACTGATCTCGCCGGACGGACGAAGCTCGGCACCGTCGAGGGTGCGGACCGGCTCGATTCCGCGCACCGACCCGGCAAGGAACACCTCTCCCTCGCTCAGGCCTTCGAGGGTAAGCCTTTCTTCGCTCACCTCGATGTCCTCGGTCGCGGCGACCTCGATTGCCTGGCGGCGGGCGATTGAAGGCAGGATGCGGCCGTCGGCGGGGGGAGTCACCAGACGTTCCGCGCGGATCGCGAAGACGCTGCCGCGGGCGGCCTCCAGCGCAGCGCCGTCCGCATCGATGAGGAGCGGCAGCTCACCGGCCGGTGCCACGCCCGTGAGGCGCTCCAGCAGGCGGCGGTCGGCCCACTTGTGATCGCCAAGGCCACCCTCGACGACGAAGCTGCGTAGGGCGATTCCTCGCTCCGGCCCAGGAAAGACGCTTGCCTCGTCGATCTGGGTTGCCGTCACCTTCAGCTCGATCTGTCCGCGGGCCGGCCTGGCCGTGAGCCGCAGTTTGCCGTGCTCGACCTCTTTGGCGCGCTCGAGGATCGTGCCTCGCGTCTCGCTAGGCAGCGGGCTGTCGTAGAGCGCCGCGAGGCTCGCGGTCAGTCGCTCGATATG
The DNA here is from genome assembly GCA_033856195.1 of Solirubrobacterales bacterium. Classification (GTDB taxonomy): domain Bacteria; phylum Actinomycetota; class Thermoleophilia; order Solirubrobacterales; family 70-9; genus VRUE01. Next base: position 50,765 of record JAWVFL010000041.1, read on the forward strand.
AGCGTCGAGCTCGACCGGCCGGCCGGCGAGGACCAGCATGGTCTCGAAGACGCCCCTGCCGGGATCGGCATGGGGAGTTGCTGACATTGCCGGATATCTTGCCTTGGATGCTCTCGGTCCGCAGGCTCGACACGTTGCCCGACCCCGAGAGAGCCTTTGTCCATATATACGGAGCGAGCGCGAACGCCTTCTGGCTCGACAGCAGCGCCGCCGGCGAGCGCAGCCGCTTTTCCTTCATGGGCGACAGCAGTGGCCCCCGCGGCGCCCTCGTGACCTATGACGTAAAGCCCGGTCGGCTGCGCGTGGAGCGACGAGATGGCATGGAGGAAAGGGAGGAATCGATCTTTGACTTCCTCGACCGCGAGACCCGGTGCCTGCGTGATCTCGGGAGCGAGCTGCCATTCGACTTCGACTGTGGCTTTGCCGGCTACCTCGGTTACGAGATGAAGGCCGAGTGCGACGGCTCGGCGAAGCACCGCGCGTCGACTCCCGACGCCGCTTTCATCTTCGCCGACCGCCTCTTGGTCTTCGACCACCAAGACAAGCGCGCCTATCTCCTTAGTCTCACCGAGGCCGACTCCTGGATCGAGGAAACGGGCCGGCGACTCGCCGCATTGCCACCGCTCGCCGAGCCTCGGCTTGACGCATCGCCCTCCGAGTTGGCTCTGCGCCGCTCGCGCGGACGCTACCGAGACGACATCGCGGCCTGCAAGCGCTACTTAACCGCCGGCCATAGCTATGAGATCTGCCTGACCAACAAGCTGGTGGGTGAGGCCGCCGCCGAGCCGCTGGAGCTCTACCGGGCGCTGCGCCGCGCCAACCCCGCACCGTTCTCGGCCTACCTGCGCTTCGGCGATCTCGCCGTGCTGAGCTCTTCTCCGGAGCGCTTCTTGGCCGTCGATCGGGATGGGAAGGCGGAAGCGCGGCCGATCAAGGGCACCAGTCGTCGCGGCGAGACGCCAAGCGAGGATGTCCGGCTCGCCACAGCCCTGCGCTCCGGCGAGAAGTCCCGCGCCGAGAACGTGACGATCGTCGACCTGCTGCGCAACGACCTCGGGAGAGTCTGCGAGGTCGGCAGCGTCGAAGTGCGGGAGCTGATGCGGGTCGAGACATACGAGACCGTGCACCAGCTCGTCTCCAGCGTGCGGGGGAAGCTGGGTGCCGATCTGAGCCCTGCCAACTGTGTCCGCGCCTGCTTCCCGCCTGGTTCGATGACCGGGGCGCCGAAGCTGCGCACGATGGAGATCATCGACGAGCTGGAGGGCGAGGCGCGCGGCGTCTACTCGGGGGCGATCGGCTGGTTCGGCCTGGGCGGCGCCTGCGATCTCAGCGTCGCGATCAGGACGATCGTCCTCGACCATGGCGAAGCGACGATCGGAGCGGGCGGCGCGATCGTCGTCGACTCCGACTCCGACGACGAGTTCGAGGAGATGCTGCTCAAGGCTCGGGCCCCGATCTCCGCGTTCGATTCCCGAACCTTACTTTTGGGCCAAACTTGAGCCTATTAGCCATTAGTTGGACAAATGTCTGACCGAAGAAGTCGAGCGCTCAAACGTTCTGTCCGGTGATGTGACCCCAAGCGCCTTGAGTGGGCGTCTACCGGAGGGGTCCTACCAGCAAGGAGATTCACCGGAATGACTGCTCAATCGATCGCACTGTCTCGCTTTCGTTATCTGGCTCTTGGCCTCGCGGCGTGCCTGATCTTCGTTGGCCTGTCGGTGGCATCCACGTCCGCTCAGGCGGCTCAGGCAACTTCTTTCAACGCACTCAACCTCTGCATCAAGCGGAGTGGGGAGGGCAAAGGCACGGTTCGCTTGATCTCGGCGAAAGCTAGCTGCAATAAAAGCGAGCGCGGTGTCTTGTTCCTGACCACCTCGGGTCAGCAGGGTGTGCTGGGCGCCGAAGCCGAAAGCGGTGCCACTGGCCCAACCGGCGCGACCGGCGCAACCGGCGCGGTGGGTCCCGAAGGCCCCGTGGGCCCAAAAGGTCCTCAGGGCGATCCGGGCGCCAAGGGCCCAACTGGCGACAAGGGTCCTAACGGCGACAAGGGTCTGACCGGCGACAAGGGCCCGCAGGGCGATAAGGGAGCCGTGGGCGAGCAAGGCCCGGCTGGTCCTCAGGGCCAGACCGGCGATAAAGGTCCCCAGGGCGAGCAAGGCCCCGTGGGCGAGAAAGGTTCAGTAGGCGAGAAAGGCTCGACCGGCGACCAGGGCGCAAAAGGTCCTGACGGCGATCAGGGCGCGAAAGGCCCGAGCGGCGAGCAAGGCCCTACGGGCGAGAAAGGTCCGCAGGGCGAGCAGGGTCTCCTTGGCGACAAGGGAGCCCAGGGCGATCCCGGCGAGAAGGGTCCCGTAGGCGAGCAGGGTCCGGTGGGCGCGAAAGGCCCTGACGGTGACCTGGGCGCAAAAGGTCCGACCGGCGAGCAAGGCCCGGCTGGTTCTCAGGGCCAGGCCGGCGATAAAGGTCCCCAGGGCGAGCAAGGCCCCGTGGGCGAGAAAGGTTCAGTAGGCGACAAGGGACCCCAGGGCGATCTCGGCGAGAAGGGTCCCCAGGGCGAGCAAGGCCCGACCGGCGATCAGGGCGCAAAAGGTCCTGACGGCGACCAGGGTGCAAAAGGCCCGACGGGCGAGCAAGGCCCTGCGGGCGAGAAAGGTCCACAGGGCGAGCAAGGTCTCCTTGGCGACAAGGGACCGCAAGGCGATCCCGGTGACAAGGGCCCCGTAGGCGAGCAGGGTCCCGCCGGACCCGAGGGTCCGATCGGACCGCAGGGCCCGGTTGGCGAGAAAGGCCCGGTTGGCGAGAAAGGCCCGACCGGCGACCAGGGCGCAAAAGGTCCTGACGGCGACCCGGGTGCAAAAGGCCCGACCGGCGAGCAGGGTGCTGTAGGCGACAAGGGTCCGCAGGGTGATCCCGGCGACAAGGGTCTCCAAGGCGACCAGGGTCCCGCTGGGCCTCAGGGACCGATTGGACCGCAGGGCCCGACCGGCGCCAAAGGCCCAACGGGTGACAAAGGCCCAACGGGTGACAAAGGCCCCATCGGTGAACAGGGTCCGGCTGGACCGGCCGCTGTGCGTGAGATTCGTGGCGGCGGTGGAAGCGCCGCTCTCACCAACGCGATGGGCAACCGGTTCTTCGGGTCTTCCATAGACCTGGGCACGAGCTCCGAGTCGGCGATCCAGGAGGTGCTGCCCTCAGGTGGGAAAGTCAGCAACTTCCGGGTCTTCGTGACCAGCTCCCCCGGCGGTAGCGACAGTTACGTGTTCACCGTCCGGAGAGATCCGGCCGGCGCGGGTGCTCCGGTCAACACCGGCATCACCTGCACGATTACCGGGGGCGCCGCGAGCTGCGAAGACAAAGTCAACTCGCAGACGTTCTCGGCGGGGGATGCGATCTCGGTCCTGGCAACCGAGAACTCGAGCCCCAGCACCAGTTCGATGTTCTTCCGCCTCGACTACCCGCCGTAGCTCGAACCGGGAATCGCCGCTGTCGTCGCCCATCCCCTTCACGGGATGGGCGACGGCGTTTCGGCGAGGGTTAGCCCGGCTTAGCCCACGGCGACTATCTGGCCCGAGTTGACGAGGCGCAGCGCGCGCTTGAAGTTCGGGTCATAGACCTCGATCTCGACGGGAACCCCCGGATAGGCGAGGTAGACGCTGCCGGGATTGGCTTGGCTGAAATAGACCGTGGCATTGCCCGGCGCCCGGCCGAGCACGGCGCCAGGCTCGTCGCTCTGACGACGCAGTGTCGCGACGGGATCGTTCTGGGCATAGGTGCCGACCGTGAGGAAATCGGGTCGGCGGTCGCCGGCATCTGCACCTCCGGTCAGGTAACGCAGGTAGGTGCGCTCGCCTCCTTCCCGGCTCAGCTCCAGCTCGGTCCCCTGTCGCTCCCCGGCCCAGTACACCGGTGTGGCCTGCTCCGCGGCCGTGGTTCGAAGCGAGTCGGCGCTGACGATTTCGGCGCCGTTGGAGCTCTTCTCGGGGTCGTCGCCATCCAGGATCAACCAGAGGACCAGCCCAATGACGAGGAGCCCTGCCGCGGCGAGGGCCAAGCGAATGCGGGACTTGCTTTGAGTACCGCCAGCGGTCTTTGGCGTCTGCATCTTCCAGCTAGCCTGGGGTGGGCACGGTTTCGCAGCGCGAGCCGAAGTGCGCCGTCCAGACGTCAACGCCGCCGAGGCCTCCCAGGGCTCCGGTCTGCAGGTTGAGTCCCAGGTCCTCGTAGTCGCCGAGGATGTTGTGGCGATGGCCGGGGGAGCGCATCCAGGCCTGGAAGATCGAGCGCACGGTGCCGTAGGCGCCGGTGCCCCAGGCGAGGTTCTCTCCCACGTGCCAGCAGGACTCGGAGAGGTAACCGGACTGACGCATCCAGTAGGTGAAGTCCCGATCGCAGGCCGTGTGGCTGAAGCTGTCGCAGCTCAGCACGTCCGCCGCCTTCTCCTCGGCCGAGAGGTCGAGCTGCTGGGAGTCGTCGAGGGTGTCCAACCCGGCGCGGGCGCGGGCGAAGTCGGTCATGCAGCGCATCGACTGCTCCTGTGCGGCCGGGGAGGCAGAGGCATTGGCCTGGTTCGGACAGGCCGCCGCCGGGGCGATCAGCGAGCTCGACGGCTGAGTGGGAAGGGCGCTCCGACTCGCGGTCTGTTGATGCTGGATCCCCGCCGCCGGCGCGCTCGTTGCGGCCAAGAGGGCAAGGGCAAGCACGATCGCGATGAGAAATGAGAGCTTCGGCGCCATCGTGTCCTTGTCGTCAGATCGCGGTGCGAGAGCACATCTGGGTCTACTCGGTCTGGACGTATGTACCAGGCATTCCGGTCAGAGCAGGCCAAGGCCTTTGGCGTCCGCCAGGGGGACCCCGCGGAGCAGCGCCGATATCCTTCCGCTCCCGTCCTCACCCGACCCGAGCAGGAGCCATGGCCGTAGACACCACCGCCTTCCGTGAGCAGACCGACGAGCAGCAGGCGATCACCGAAATGGTGCGCCAGTTTGCCGACGAGAAGATCATCCCCAACGCCGAGCACTACGACCACGAGGACTCCTTCCCGGAGCCGATCGTCGAGGAAATGAAGGAGCTCGGCCTCTTCGGGGTGACGATTCCCGAAGAGTACGGCGGCATGGGGCTCGATCTGACGACCTACGCGATGATCGTCGAAGAGCTCTCCCGCGGCTGGATCTCGATCTCCGGCGTCGTCAACACCCACTTCATCGGCTCCTACCTCTTGATGAAGTTCGGCACCGACGAGCAGAAGGACTACTTCCTGCCGAAGATGGCGACCGGGGAGATCCGCGCCGCCTTCTCCCTGTCTGAGCCTGAGGTCGGCTCCGACGTGCAGGGGATCAAGTCGACGGCCAAGAAGGGCGACGACGGCAACTGGGAGCTCAACGGCCAGAAGATGTGGGTCACCAACGGCCTCGGCTCCAGCGTCGTCTTCGTGCTGATGAAGACCGACCCCAAGGCCGAGCCGGCCTACAAGGGGATGACCTGCTTCATCACCGAGAAGAAGCCCTGGGAGGAAATCAACGAGGGCGACTTCAAGGGCCTCAACGTGCCGCCCAAGATCAAGAAGATGGGCTACAAGGGCGTCGAGTCGACCGAGCTCGTCTACGACGGCTACCGCTGTCCTCCCGAGCGCGTGCTCGGCGGCGAGGAGGCGGGCGTCGGCCAGGGTTTCGTGCAGATGATGGACGCGCTCGAGGTCGGCCGCGTCAACGTCGCCGCCCGCGGCGTCGGCATCGCTCAGCGCGCCCTCGAGCTCGCCCTGCGCTACAGCCAGGAGCGCAAGACCTTCGGCAAGCCGATCGCCCAGCACCAGGCGATCCAGTTCAAGCTCGCCGACATGGCGACCAAGATCGAGGCCGCCCGCCTCCTCACCCGCAAGGCGGCGCGGATGAAGGACGCCGGCGAGCGCTCCGACCTCGAGGCCGGCATGGCCAAGCTGCTCGCCTCGGAGACCGGCAAGGAGTGCGTCGAGGAGTGCTTCCGCATCCACGGCGGCTACGGCTACTCGAAGGAGTACGAGATCGAGCGCCTCTACCGTGACGCGCCGCTGCTCTTGATCGGCGAGGGCACCTCGGAGATCCAGCGCATGGTAATCGGCAAGAAGCTCCTGCAGAGGCACAAGATCTAGATGGGGAGTTACTAGACGCATGGCATCGACCCCGGATCTGATCAAGACCGCCGTCGAGCGCTTCCAGGCCGAGGTCCCCGCCCTGCAGAAACTGAAGCTGGTCTTCGGCCTCGAACTGAAGGCCAAGCACGACATCCAGCTCTACCGGGTCGAGGTGCCGGGCCCGGTGATCAAGAAGGACCTCTCCCAGGACGAGCGGGTCCTGGTCCAGATCGACCGCCCCCAGTTCAACGAGCTGGCCGAGAACGGAACCGCGAAGAGCTATCGCAAGGCCTACGAGACGGGTCACATCAAGGCCACCGGCGACTCCAACGTGAAGAAGCTGATCGCCCAGGTCGTCGAACGCCATGAGGAACGCGCTCGGCTCAAAAAGGCCCACTGAGCGGCCGCCCCGAAGCGCGGCGCGCGGATAGCATCCCGCGCCGTCCAACCCCAAGGAGATCCAGAAGAAGATGAGCGAGCAGGCTTACGAGCTGAGTACCGACCAGGCCGAGCGCGAGGCGTCCGGCGCCCACGCCTACGGCCGCTACCTCGAGGAGTTCGAGGTCGGCGCCGTCTACAAGCATTGGCCCGCAAAGACGGTGACCGAGTCGGACGACCACCTCTTCTGCCTGATCACGATGAACCATCACCCGCTGCACCTCAACGACGTTTACGCGGCGGGCTCCCAGCAGGGCCGCAACGTAGTCGTCGGCCCGCTTGTCTACTCGCTCGCCCTCGGCATGTCGGTCTCCGACGTCTCCGGTAAGGCGATCGCCAACCTGGCGACCGAAGACCTCAGCCACCCCAATCCGGTCTTCCACGGCGACACCCTCTTCTGCGAGACCGAGGTGCTCGAGGTCAAGCCCTCGAAATCGAAGCCCGACCGCGGCGTGGTCAAGGTCCACACCCGTGTCCTCAACCAGGACGGCGTCCTCGTCGCGGAGTTCAAGCGCCTAGTCCTGGTCCCCCGCAAGAACCCCGGCGAGGCGCCGAAGGCCGAGGGCGACGTCGAGTAACCCGAATCCGCGCTTCCGCGCGGATTCTGTGACATAGCCGCGGCCCAGCGCGCACCACGCGTGCGGTGCGGCGCGGCATGGTGTCGCGTGTGGCACCTCCTTGGCCCCAGACCCCGAACTGCATCAAATTTCCGGGCTGGCGAGCAGGAAATTTGATGCAGTTCGGGTCGGAGGGGAGGAGGTGAGAGACAGGGAAGCGACCGCCGTGGCTCGGACACTTGCGGAGGGCCAGCACGGCGTTTTCTCCACCTGGCAGTTGCTTGATCGGGGGACCGGCGAAGACACCATGCGAAGTCGTCGTGATATCGGGGTGGCAATTCCGCTCTTTCAGGGTGTCTATGCCCTGGGACACCAGCGACTCACTCGGGAGGGGAGATGGATGGCCGCCGTGCTCGCATGTGGCCCGGGTGCCGTGCTGTCTCATTTCAGTGCTGGCCATCTCTGGGGCTTGTGTGGCTCGTATGGCCCGGTGGAGGTGCTGCGGCGGTCGGGTGGTGCAACGCACAAAGGCGTAAGGCTGCACCAGACCCGACGCCTGGAGCCCTACGAAGTGACCATGGAGAAGGCGATCCCCGTTGTCTCGATTGAGCGCGTGCTGCTGGATCTTGCGGGCCGGACGGACAGGCGGCGGCTAGAGCGCATGTTTGTCCAGGCCTATAAGAGCGGTCGTCTCTCGTGGCCAACGCTGGGTCGCGTGCTGAGCCGGAGGCGGGGTTGCAAGGGTGTTGCGCGCCTGAGACGGATATCGGCAGAAGTTGCCCCAGGTGCTCTGGAGACAAGGTCTGTATCGGAGGTCGATTTTTTGGCCCTCTGTCGGCACTCAAGCATCCCAGCCCCGTCCGTGAATGTCCTGGCTGCGGGTCATCTCGTCGACTTCCTTTGGCCGGCGCAGAAGGTAGTCGTCGAAACTGACAGCTGGCGCTATCACGGCGACGGGCTGGCCTTCGAGCACGACCACCAGACCGACGTCGACCTCATCGCCGCCGGCTATGACGTCCATCGTGCGACCTACAAGATGCTTGAACGCAACCCCGATCCCTTCCTAAAGAACGTCCGCCGCGCCCTCCAAGCCCGAACTGCATCAAATTTCCGGGCTGGCAAGCAGGAAATTTGATGCAGTTCGCAAACAGCGGGGGGTCAGTGGGCCTCGTCGCTGGCGTGTGCCGGGGGCCTCGACTCCTCCGCGAGCGAGGTGATCTCGAGGGGGCCTTGAGCGGCCTCCTCGAGGACGTCGGTTGCCTCTTCGGCGGAGCGGGCGTAGAGCTCGACCAGGGCATGGACGACGACTTGCTCCTCGTCGTGCTTGTGGAAGCGAACGTGGGTGAAGAACTCGCGCACGCCGGCGTCGCCGAAGGCGCCGTAGGTGAGGAACTCGGCGGCTTCGGGGCCGGAGCAGGTCTCGACCCTGTCCTGGTCGACGCGCACGGTGCAGGAGGCGACCCAGGGGGTGCCGGCGACCATCCGTTCCCAGCGATCCTCGATCGGCACGACCAGGTTGTCTTGGAAGGTGAGGTGGGGCTGGTCGTGCATGCAGTCGACGCACTGGACGAGGGCCTCTTGGACCTCGTCGACGCCCTCGGCGAGGATGCCACTCTCGGGATCGACCCGGCGGATCGCGTCGTAGTGAATCTGAATCTCGAGGTTCTGGGACCAGCAGCGGTAGCAGCGCAGCCAGGCCGAGCGGTCCCCATTGAGCTCGCTCATCGGCTCATTGTCGCGCGTCGGCGGTCCCGGCGCTCAAATCCCGGGATCGTCGCCATGCGGCCCCGGTCTCAGCTGTCGTTGCCGCCGTTTGAGCGTTCGCCGACCAGGTCGACGATCTCGCCCATGATCTTGTTGAGGTCGAAGTCCTTGGGCGTATAGACGCCGTCGACCCCGGCCTCGCGCAGGCGCTCGGCATCGGCGGGGGGGATGATGCCGCCGGCAACGACCGGCGCATCGACCTGCTCGTCGCGCAGTCGCCGCACCACCTCGGGGACGAGCTCCAGGTGGGAGCCGGAGAGGATCGAGAGGCCGATCACGTCGACGTCCTCCTGCAGGGCGGACTCGGCGATCTCCGCGGGGGTGAGCCGGATGCCCTGGTAGATCACCTCCATGCCCGCGTCGCGGGCGCGCAGGGCGATCTGCTCGGAGCCGTTCGAGTGACCGTCCAGTCCCGGCTTGCCGACCAGGATCTTGATCCGGTGGCCGAGCTGGTCGGAGACCTCGTCGACGCGGCGGCGGATCGCCTCGAGCTGCTCGCGATCGACGGCCGGTGCGGCGCCGCTGACGCCGGTCGGGCCCCGGTAGGCGCCGAACGCCTCGCGCAGCACCTCGGCCCACTCGCCTGTTGTCGCTCCTGCCTTGGCGGCGGCGATCGTCGCGGGCATGATGTTCTGGCCGTCGTCGGCGGCGACGCGGCCGAGCTCCGTCAGCGCGGCCTGCACCGCGTCCTCGTCCCGCTCGTCCTTCCAAGCCTCCAGCGCCTCGACCCTTTCGCGCTCAACCTCAGGATCTGGCGTGAGGATGCCGCCGTCGGCCCCGGCGGTGAGTGGCGAGTCCTCGGTCTCGGTGAAGCTGTTCTGGCCGATCACCTTCTGCTCGCCGGTCTCGATCCGGGCCACCCGCTCACGGTGGGACTCGACCAGGCGGGCCTTCATATAGGGGACGGCGGCGACGGCGCCACCGTGCTCCTCGACCACGGCCATCTCGGCCCGGGCGCCTTCGATCAGCTCCTCGACGAGCCCGTCCATCACCACCGAGCCCTCGAAGATGTCCGGGTACTCGAGCAGGTCGGTCTCGTTGGCCAGTACCTGCTGGATGCGCAGGCTCCACTGCTGGTCCCAGGGACGGGGGAGGCCCATCGCCTCGTTCCAGGCCGGCAGCTGGATCGCCCGGGCGCGGGCGTCGCGGCTGAGCGTCACGGCGAGCGCCTCGAGCACGATCCGCTGGATGTTGTTCTCGGGCTGCGCCTCGGTCAGGCCCAGGCTGTTGACCTGGACGCCGTAGCGAAAGCGCAGCATCTTCTCGTCGGTGACGCCGTAGCGCTCGCGGCCGATCTCGTTCCAGAGCCGGCCCATCGCGCGCAACTTGCCGATCTCCTCGACGAGCCGGATGCCGGCGTTGACGAAGAAGGAGATGCGGCCGAAGACCTTGGCGAAGTCGGCCTCGGCGACCTGGCCGCGCGCCTTCACCTCGTCGAGCACGGCGATCCCGGTGGAGAGGGCGTAGGCGATCTCCTGCACCGGCGTCGCCCCGGCCTCCTGCAGGTGGTAGCTGCAGATGTTGGTCGGGTTCCAGCTCGGCACCTCGTTGACGGTGAAGGCGACCATGTCGGCGATCAGCCGCATCGAGGGCTCGGGCGGGAAGGCGTAGGTGCCGCGTGAGAGGTACTCCTTGATGATGTCGTTCTGGGTCGTGCCCTTCAGCGCCGAGCGCTCGACCCCGTTCTCCTCGGCGACCGTGATGTAGAGGCCGAGCAACCAGGCCGCCGTAGCGTTGATCGTCATCGAGGTGTTCATCTCGTCGAGCGGGATGCCGTCCAGCAGCTGGTGCATGTCGCCCTTGTGGACGATCGAGACGCCGACCTTGCCGACCTCGCCGCGGGCGAGCACGTGGTCGGGGTCATAGCCGGTCTGCGTCGGCAGGTCGAAGGCGACGGAGAGCCCGGTCTGGCCCTTGGCGAGGTTGCCCCGATAGAGCTCGTTGGACCGTCGCGCGTCGGAGTGCCCGGCGTAGGTGCGCATCACCCAGGGACGGTCGTGCTCGGGGAGACGATGCTCGCTCACGCGTCCAATCTTATTTGGGTCGGGCCGAAAGACACCGTTCACCCGCGCGCGGGCCGCATCTTTCCGGCCTACCTGTGTTTAGGCTGCGGGACCGTGAGATTGCTTCGCACAGCCGTTTTTCCCCTGCTCGTGGTCGGCGCCTTCGCCTTCGCCTCGGTGGCAGGCGCCGCCCTGATCGGCGTCTACCGCAACGGCATGGAGAACAAGGGACAGCTGGCGCAGATCACCAAGCTCTCCGGTCAGCGGTGCGCGCGCGGCAGCACCGACCACACCTTCAACATCTCGATTGGCAAAGCGACCAAGGAGTGCTCGTACCGCACTCCGGTGCTCGGGCGCGACCTCGAGATCGCCGCCACCGCCCGCCTGCTCAGCTCGACGCCGATGGCCGTGCAGCGATCCGCCTACCTCTCGGTGGACCTGCGCGCCGGGGGCGGCGCCCGCTACCAGCTTGCCGTCTACCCGCTGCAGCGCAAGGCGCAGGTACGCAAGGTCCTGGCCGACGGCACGGTCGAATACCTCGACATCGAGAAGAACGTGGCGGGCATCGGTGGCGCCGACAAAGCGAACATGCTGCGGCTGCGAGCCTTCAACGTCACCTCCGGCGACGAAAAGGGCAACTGCGGCATCCTCGCCTTCGTTGGCGGCAAGCTGATCTCAGAAGTCACCGACGAAGGGGCTGGGGACCTGACCGGCCGAGCGTCGGGCTTCTCGGTCGGCTCCGCCAAGGTCGCCAAAGGGGCGCGGGCGAGCATCGATGATGTCGTCGTTCGGGTGCCCAGTCCGTACTAGCCGCCGAGAACCCAGTCAGCGGCGCGATAGATGTGCTCGACCGCACCGCGTTGCGGGCGCGTCTCGACCAGTTCGATGCAGTCCAGCTTTTTCAAGACCCGCACGTGGTAAGCGACACCACGCACGTCGAGCTCGAGGATCGCGGCGATCGCTTTCGGGCTTTTTGCTCCCTCGACGATCAGGTTCAAGGCGCGCGCCCGGACGTCGTTGGAAAGGGCCTTCGCCAGGCGCGGATCGATCGACTGAATATGAGATGGCATCGCGATCCAGCCTCCGAGTGGTTTTGCGATGTGGCCGAGTCTAGGGCATAACTATTTTGAGTAGTTAAGTGAACTTAAAGAGGGACAGACGTTCGAGCGCAGGCGAAAAGGCCGCTGATCCGGAGAACTCCCGCATAATGCGTTACTCGATGTCGACCACGACGGTGGAGAGGCCGAGGACCGAGGGCCCTGGCTCTGACCTTGGCGGTGAGTGGCGGGTGATCGTCCGCAACGACAGCCACAACACCTTCGATCACGTCGCCGCGACGCTGGCGCGCGTGCTTCCCGGCGTTTCGCTGGACCGGGGTCACCAGCTGGCGGACAGCATCCACAGCAAGGGCCAGGCGATCGTCTGGTCGGGCGCCCGTGAGCTCGCCGAGCACTATTGGCAGCAACTTGACTCAGCCGGCCTGACGATGGCGCCACTTGAGCGCGCGTGAGGATTTCGCAGTGAGAGCTCGTGCAGCGGCCAGCGTGGTCGCAGCCGTCCTCGCCCTGCTGGCGCTGGGTGCGTCTCCGGCGCTCGGCTCAACACTTCCCAGCGGCTTCCAGGACGAACCCGTGATCACGGGACTGATCGAACCATCGACCTTCCGCTTCTCTCCCGACGGCCGCGTCTTCGTGGCCGAGAAGGCAGGGAGGATTCTTGTCTACGACGGGCTCGAAGATACGAGCCCGGAACTGTTCGCGGACCTGCGCACCGAGGCATACGACAGCGGCGATCGCGGCATCCTCGGCCTCGCCCTCGACCCGGAATTCCCGACGCGTCCCTACGTCTACGTCCTCTACACCTACGACCATATCCTCGGCGACCCGGCCCCGGCACCGCGCTGGGGCACCGCGGACACCAGCGGCGATCCCTGCCCCGAACCCAAAGGCGCCGACGCGTGTCTTGTCAGCGGCCGTCTGGTGCGGCTGACCGCCGAAGGCGACCATGCCGCCAAAGGCTTGGGGGGCGCGCCGCTCGAGCATGTTCTGGTTGAGGACTGGTGCCAGCAGTTCTCCTCGCACTCGATCGGCGACCTCCAGTTCGACTCCGAAGGCGCCCTCTACGCCAGCGGTGGCGACGGCGCCAGCTTCAGCGCCACCGACATCGGGCAGCTTGGCACGCCGCCCAATCCGTGCGGCGACCCCGCCAAAGAGGGCGGTGCGCTGCGGGCCCAGGACGTCCGCACCGGCGGCGACCCGACGGGTTTGGACGGCACCGTGATCAGGATTGATCCCGACACCGGCAAAGCCTGGCCCGGCAACCCGCTCGCCGGACCAGATGAGAACGCGCGCCGCATCGTCGCCACCGGCTTCCGCAACCCGTTCCGCTTCGCGATCGACCCGACCACGCACGAGCTCTACGTCGGCAACGTCGGCTGGGACACCTACGAGGAAATCGACCGCTTCAACCCCGCGTCGGGAGGGCTCTACAACTCCGGCTGGCCCTGCTACGAGGGCCCCGGACCCCAGCCCGCCTACAAAAACGCGGAAGTCGGGATCTGCAAAGGCCTCTATGCCGATCCAAACGCGGCCTCGCTGCCGTTCTTCTCCTATGTCCACCACCAGGACGTCGTGCCCGGCGACGAATGCCTGGACTTCAAAGGGTCGGCGGTCTCCGGCATCGCCTTTTATGAGGAAGGCCCGTTCCCGTCCGCCTACCACGGCGCGATGTTCTTCGCCGATTCGGTGCGCGGCTGCATCTTCTTGATGCTCCCCGGCGAAGACGGTAGGCCCGACCCGTCGACGGTGACGGCGTTCATGCACCATTCGGATCCGTACTCAGGCGTCGATCTGGAGATCGGTCCCGACGGCAACCTCTACTACGCCAGTCTCTTCACCGAAGACGAAGGCAACGAATTCGAACCCGGGGCGATTCATAGGATTCGCTACTTCTCCGGCAACCAGCCGCCGGTAGCCCATTTGAGCGTCGACCGGGGCTGGAGCGCGGCAGGGGAAACCTTGGATGCCGAATTTGATGCGAGCGGCTCGACCGATGCTGACGGAGACGCGCTCAAATACGAATGGGACCTGAACGGCGACGGGATCTACACGGATGCGCCGGTCGGCGATGACACTGCCCTGGAAAGCTTTGAAGACGAAGAGAACCACACCGTCGCGGTTCGCGTGGTCGACCCCGACGGAGCGTCGAGCATCGACCGCATAACGGTCTTCCCCGGCGACACGCCGCCAGAACCGACGATCTCCAGCCCGCAATCGAATTTCGAATGGAGCGTCGGCGCGCTGGTCAACTTCAAAGGCTCAGCCGAGGATGGCGAGGATGGCGATCTGTCAACCACCTTGCTCGATTGGGACACTCGCCTCTACCACTGTCCCCAGGCCTGTCATGCCCACCATCTCCAGGCATTCCCCGGGGTTGCATCGGGAAGCTTTCTGGCGCCGGACCACGAGTACCCCGCGCATATTGAACTGACCTTGACCGCGGTCGATTCCCGTGGTCTTGCCGCGAAGCGGAGCGTCGAAATACAACCGCGAACGGTCGACCTGGAAATTGCTTCCAACCCGCCCGGCGTGAACCTCACCGCCGGCCTGTTGACCCGATCCGCCCCCTTCAATCTGCGCGTGATCCAAGGCTCCGACGTCGTGCTCTCGGCGCCGGCGAACGCGCTGCTGGGGGGAGTTTCCTACCCCTGGTTGTCGTGGTCGGACGGTGGCGCCAGGATTCACGACTTCAGGCCTGATCGCTCGGGGCGGTACGTGGCCGATTACATCGGCTCGGGCGGTTCTGGCCTTACGTTGCCCACGGGCAAACCGGTCGGGCGCCGCGCGCGTATCCGGCTTCACCGCCACCCACCGAAGAAAGCACCTGACTCGACGGCCACATTTGGCTTCTCCTCTACCCGGCCGGTCTCCGGTTTCCGCTGCCGACTGGATCGCAAGCCGGCTAGGTCGTGCAAGTCTCCCAAGACCTATAAGCACCTTGCCCCGGGCTGGCACACGTTCAAGGTTGTGCCGGTGGACAGCCACGGCAAAGCCGTCGGTAAAGCCGCCACCTTCAGCTGGAAGGTCCTTGCGGACTGAGCGGCGTTACTCGGCGACGACGAGCGTGTGCCAGGTGGGCAGCAGCGGCAGGTCGTAGAGGTCGATGCAGGCGGCCCGCGCCTTCTCGATTTCCTCCGAGAACCAGTAGCGCTCGAAGTCGGAGCGGCTCTCCCAGACCGAGGACTGGCGGAATGCCAGCGGGTCGTCGATCGCCCGCGTCAGCGACCAGCTCTTGGCGCCATAAGCGGGCATCCGTGCAGCCGCCGGCTCCCAGAGGTCGAGCCAGCGGTCCGCCCGGAAGGGGGCGATGTGCCAGTCAAGTACGCAAACCTCGCTCATCAGGCTCCCACCTCCGCCCGGATCGCGCCCGGGCCGCCCTCGTTCTTGCCGTCGTTCTCGGACTCGGCCCCGACCAGGATCGAGATCTTGCCGAGGTGCTTGTTTTCGTGCAGCAGCTGGTGTGCCTCGGCGACGCCGTCGAAGCCCATCGTCTGCCAGATCACCGGGCGAACCTTGCCCTCGGCCATCAGCTGGTTGGCCTTCATGCACTCATAGGCGTTGGCGAAGTGCGAGCCGATGATCTGCTTCTGGCGCATCCACAGGTAGCGCACGTCGAAGTCGAGCTGGAAGCCCGAGGTGGCGCCGCAGATCACGACTTTGCCGAAGGGCTTGCAGACGAAGACCGAGGTCGGAAAGGTCGCCTGGCCGACGTGCTCGAAGACGATATCGGGGGCGTCGCCGAGGATCTCCTTGACCCGCTTGGCGAAGCCGCGCGAGACTTTGAAGCGCTCCTTGTCGGCGCCCTTGTCGGCGAGGTTCTCCGGCGTCCGCATCATCTCGCCGAACTCCTTGCGGTTGATGTAGTCGACCGCGCCCAGCTGCTTGACCAGCTCGCCCTTCTCATCGGAGGAGACGACGCCCACGGCGTTGGCCCCTGCCGCCTTGCAGAGTTGGACGGCGAAGACGCCGAGGCCGCCGGCGGCGCCCCAGATCAAGACGTTGTGGCCGGCCTGCAGCTTGCACTGGTCGATCAGCATCCGGTAGGCGGTGAAGTAGGTGAGGCCGTAGGCCGAGGACTCGGCCCAAGAGAGGTTCTGGGGGCGGGGGAGGAGTTGCTGGGCCTGCACCTTGGTGAACTGGGCGAAGGAGCCCCAGGTCGTCTCGTAGCCCCAGATCCTCTGGCTCGGCGCGGCTAGCGGGTCGAGCCCGTGCACCTCGACGTCCTCGTAGGAGGCCTGATTGCAGTGGATCACGACCTCGTCGCCCGGCTTCCAGCGTGTGACGCCCTCGCCGACCTTCCAGACGATCCCCGAGGCGTCGGAGCCGCCGATGTGGTGGCCGTACTCGGGATGATCGCCGTAGCCGAAGACCGAGACCGGCTTGCCCAGTGCCGCCCAGACGTTATTGAAGTTGACGCCGGCGGCCATCACGCGGACGATTACCTCGAAGGCCCCTGGCTCGGGAACCTCGATCTGCTCTAGCTGGAAAGCATCGTTGGGCTCACCCTCGCGCTCCTGGCGAATCACCCAGGCGGCCATCGTCTCTGGCAACTCGCCGGGCTCGACGTCCAAGTTCGCGACTGCGCTCGTGTCAACGGCCAACTCTGATCCTCCGCGGTTCGGGAACGGGCGGCGAATCCTAGTCAAGCACGGGGGTCTCGGCCTCGCGCAGCTCGGGCGCTGTGATCTCGCGCACCGTGATCTCGATCGGTTCCGGTGGCTCGATCGCTTTGCTCGGAGTGGCCCCGAGCGACTCGACCTTGCGCAGCTGCGGTAGCAGGCGGCGCTCCATCGAGCCGACCGCGGAGTCGTAGGCGTTGGCTGCCGAGGTCAGGCCCCTGCCCACCTTGTCGAAGTCGCTGAGGAACTTGGCGAAGCGAGCGTGCATGGTCCCGGCGGCGTCGGCGATCTCGGCGGCCTCGGCGACCATGCGCTCCTGGCGCCAGCCGAGCTCCATCGTCCGCAGCAGGCCGATCAGCGAGGTTGGGCTGACCAGCAGGACGTTGAGCTTCAGCGCGTAGTCGAAGAGCTCGGGGTCGGCGGTGAAGGCTGCGTGCAGGGCAGGCTCGTTGGGGATGAAGCAGATCACCAGGTCCGGTGTCTCCCCGGCCTTGAACTGTCCTTGGTAATCCTTGGAGCTGAGCGCGCGGACGTGCTCGCGCGCCTGCCGCGCGTGCCGCTCGAGGTGGGTGCGGCGCTCGCTCTCGACCTCCGCCTCCTGGGCGTCGAGGAAAGCGTCGAGCGGGACCTTCGAGTCGGCGACGAAGCTGCGCCCTTCGGGCAGGAGGAAGCGCGCGTCGGGCCGCAGGCGCCCGTCTTCGGTGTGCAGTGTCTCCTGCAGCTCGAAGTCGACGTGCTCGGTCATGCCGGCGATCTCGATGCAGCGGCGCAGCTGCAGCTCGCCCCACTGGCCCCGCGTCTGCGGTTGCCGCAAGGCCTTCTTGAGGCCGGCCGTCTCGGCGTTGAGGTTGCCGACCGTCTGCCCCATCTGCTCGAGCAGGGTGCGCGTCTGCAGGTCGCCTTCGCCGCGCTTGCGCACCTCCGCCTCGATCTTCTCCTGACCCTTGGCGATTCGCTCCGCCAGTGCCTTGATCTCCGCCTGGCGCTTGTCGAGGGTTGCCTCCGCGGTCTGGGCGTCGACCTTGCGCGCTTCCTCGTTGATCCGCTGCCACTGGGCGATTGCTCTCTCCGTCGCCTCCTGGATCGCCGGACCGTGGTCGAGCTGCGGCGGCTGCTCGGGCCGGCGGACGATCGCATAGACGAGCGCCGCGGCGAGCACGAGCACGGTCATTGCCAGAACGATGGTCACCCGAGCGATGGTGACGACCGGGGCAGACGTACCGGCGCCGCCCAATGCCGCTATTTACGGCAGCAGCAGGTCGTTCTCAGACGAGCTGCGGTAAGGGCCGACGGTGAACCTGACCGGTTTGGCCCCCGGGATGTCGGCTGCGCTGACCCGGTAGACGCCTGTCGGAAGCGAGGCGAGCATGGAGCCGTTGCCGTTGGCGACGAGCGCTCCCGATTTGACGTCTTTGGGGCCGCGCACTTCCAGTTTCGAGTCGAAGTCGGTGAGGTTGGCGCTGACGAAGACGACGTCGAGTGGAGCCTTGGACTTCACCTGGGGCTGGGAGGCGTGTTGGTTCTGCGGAATCTGCTGCGTCGGTTCGGGACCGATGGCAATCCGTGGCGGCTGCACAGTGATCGCGCTCGGGGTGACCGTGACGCTGACCCGCGTTGGCGGCTGTGGCCGCGGTTCGTTGGCGCTTTCCTCGGCGCCGCAGCCAGCCGTCGCCAGCGCCAGCGCGGCGAGGGCGCAGCCCGCAGCGAAGACTCTCCCACTTCCCATCGAGGCGGAATCTAACTGAAGGGCAAGTCGACTACGCGAGCCGTAACGCCATCTTCACCTACGAGCAGCTCGCTGCCCGGCTCGGCCTCGCGGCGGACGATCGCCAGTGCAATCGCACCGTGGACGGGAGAGACGCAGCTGCCGCCGAGCCTGCCGACCTCTTTCTCGGCGAGCGAGAGCGTCGCCCCGGGCTGCGCGGGAGCGCTGAGATGCAGACCGCGCAGGTGGCGATTTGGCTTGCCCTTGTAGTGGAGGCGGGCGACGGTCTCCTGGCCGATGTAGCAGCCCTTCTCGAAATTGACAGCGGCCTCGACGATGCCGGCCTCGGCCGGCATCGTGGCCGCGTCCATCTCGCTGCCGAAGCGGGGCGTGCCGGCTTCGACGCGGAGGATCTCGACCGCGCCGGGGCCGACCTCTGGAGCACCGGCCGCGGCGAGAGCGGCGCGGAGCCGCTCGCTGTCGCCGGCTGCGGCGATCAAGTCGACGCCGAGCGCTGTTCCCACCGCAATGCACTCGAGGCCGTCGATCGAGACGGGCTCGGAAGCGTGCTCCGGAAGCGCCGGCGATCCGGACAGCTCGACGCTGCGCGGCCCGATCAGCGAGAGGATCGAGCGCTCCCCGCTCAAGTCTTCAAGGGTGACCTCGCGCCCGATCTTGTACATCTCGAGATGCCGGCGAGCGGCGTCCAGCGCCTCGGGCTCGGTGTCGATCCAGGTGGCCGCGCTGTTCCCTTCCCCTGGTATTCCCTGGAAAGGAACAGAGGAAAGGTTGAGGACCCGCATGTCCGCCTGCATATGGCCCTTGC
Source organism: Solirubrobacterales bacterium (assembly GCA_033856195.1). Classification (GTDB taxonomy): domain Bacteria; phylum Actinomycetota; class Thermoleophilia; order Solirubrobacterales; family 70-9; genus VRUE01. Next base: position 69,841 of record JAWVFL010000041.1, read on the forward strand.
GATCGAGCAGTGCCGCGTAGCAGCCCTCGCCGGGGCCAAGCGCCTCGATGTCGTTGGTCAGCTGACCCTGCAGGTACTCGGTCGCCTCCGATCCCTTCAGCACCAGCTTGCCCCGCGCCGAGCGATCGAGCAGCCCACACTCCTCGCGCAGCTGCCTGTACTGCGCATCGATCTCAACCATTGCGGCCTCCGTCATCTATCCAATTCTAGGAAGTGGCCGACGGGGGCGACCGGGATGACCCCGAACGAGCCTCCCCGCTGTTGCGAGAGAGGGGTCATCCCGGTCGCCCCGCCCCACCCTTTTAGATATGTCAAACTCTTTTCGACGTGTCTAAACCTTCGGAGGCAATCGAGGATTACGCGAAGGCGATCTACGCGCTTTCGCAGCAGCGGCAGGGACCGGTGCTCAACGGGGAGGTCGCCGAGCGGCTTGGCGTCACTCCCGCCACCGCAACCTCGATGCTGAAGAAGCTGGGCGAGTTGGGCCTGGTCGACTACCTCCCCTACAAGGGTGTGACGCTGAGACCGGCGGGGGAGAAGCTCGCGCTCGAGGTGATTCGCCATCACCGCCTGATCGAGGCATACCTCTCCGAGGCACTCGGCATGCCCGAGGATCGCGTCCACGCCGAGGCCGAGGTGCTCGAGCACTACATCTCCGAGGACCTCGAGCTGCTGATCGCGGCCAAGCTCGGCGAGCCGAGCCACGACCCGCACGGCACCCCGATCCCCGGTCCCGACCTCAAACCTCCGGCGGGAGACGTGAGCGCCCGGTGAAGCCGCCCCCGGCGACCGAGACTCCCATTGAGGAGGCACTTCCGGCCGAGGCCACCGTCGAGGACGTCCTTCCTGGCGAGGCCGCCGTCGCCCGCGCCGCGCGCCGCTCGCTCGACGGGCACGCGCGCGGCCTGGCGCGCATCTGGCCCTTCCTCGGCCCCTCGTTCGTCGCCGCCGTCGCCTACATCGACCCGGGCAACTTCGCCACCAACATCGCCGGCGGCGCCAAGTTCGGCTACCTGCTGCTCTGGGTGATCCTCTCGGCCAACCTGATCGCGATGGTCGTGCAGACCCAGTCGGCGAAGCTGGGGATCGCGACCGGCAAGAACCTTGCCGAGCTCTGCCGCGAGACCTTTTCGCGGCGCACCTCGGTCGGCCTCTGGCTGCAGGCGGAGGTGGTGGCGATGGCGACCGACATCGCCGAGGTCGTCGGCGCCGCGCTCGGCCTCAACCTGCTCTTCGGCATCCCGCTCTTCCCCGCCGGCCTGATCGCCGGCGCCGGCGCCTTCGGGATCCTCGCCCTGCAGCAGATGGGCTTCCGCCGGCTCGAGGCGGCGATCACCGCTCTGGTCGGCGTCGTCGTCGCTTCGTTCGTCTTCGAGCTCTTCGAGGCCAATCCGGCCGGCGGAGAAGTGGCCAAGCACCTCTTCGTGCCCGGCTTCGCCGGCACCGAGAGCATCCTGCTCGCCACCGGGATCATCGGCGCGACGGTGATGCCGCACGTCATCTACCTGCACTCGGCGCTGACCCAGCGGCGGATCGTCGGCCGCAACGCCGACGAGCGCAAGCGCATCCTGCGCTTCGAGAAGATCGACGTGGTGGTCGCGATGTCGCTCGCCGGCGTGATCAACCTCTCGATGATGATCGTCGCCGCCGCCCTTTTCCACGAAGGCGGCCTGGCCGGAATCGACTCGATCGATGGCGCCTACGACGGGCTCAAGTCGCTGGTCTCTCTCAATGCCGCGACCGTTTTCGGCATCGCCCTGCTCGCATCCGGCTTCGCCTCCTCCTCGGTGGGGACGATGGCGGGACAGGTGGTGATGCAGGGCTTCATCCGCCGCCGCATCCCGATCTTCCTGCGCCGCGCGATCACGTTGGCGCCGGCGCTGGTCGTGCTTGGCATCGGACTTGACCCGACCGACGCCCTGGTCGCCAGCCAGGTAGTCCTCTCCTTCGGCATCCCCTTCGCCCTGGTGCCGCTGCTGATGCTGGCGGCCAAGAAGGAGGTGATGGGTGCGCTGGTCAATCCGCGCTGGCTGACCGGGTTCGCCGGGGTGCTGGCGGCGATGATCATCGCCCTCAACGTCTTCCTCTTGCAGCAGGTGTTCTTCGGCTAGGGCGGCAGGCCCGGGCGGGGACCCCTCCGTCGGGGCTCCGCAACGGAAGCCAAGGTGAAGGGTCCGTAGCTGAGTCGCTTCGCGAGTTCCCGCCGGTGGGGTCCCCGCCCGGGCCTACGCGATCAGCCTCCGAGGAGCTTTGTAGCCAGCTCCGGCAGCTCCCTTGCCATGCGGGAGCGGGGGACGACCAGGTCGAGGCCGGCCGCTTCGGCAGCGTCGCGCGTCTCGGTATCTACGTGGGAGTAGTAGCCGAGCACCGGGATGCCGAGACCGACCAGGGCCTCGGGGTTCTCGACGTCGAGGTCGGCGACGATCAGTTCGACGCCGCCGAGCGGCGCCTCGGCGAGGGCGGGAGAGAGCGTCACGTCGTGACCGGCGGCGCTCAGCATCGCTTCTACCTTGCTGCCGAGGAGCAGGTCGGATGCGATCGCGACGACGCGGGCCACTAGAGCGAGCGGCGTTCGCGGAACTCCTCGCGAACGCTCTCGGGGCGGCCCCACATCTGCACGACCTCGGCGCGGCCCTCGCGCACCTCGCGCAGCTGCATCTCGCCGCTGACGCCATCGGCGTCGAGCTTCGCCAGCACGCCCCTGACGGTCTCGGCGGCGGCGGCGTGGCCGAAGCTGTGGGCGACGATCAGGCGCCAGTCCCAGTCGGCCTGCGAGTAGGGCTGGGCGTTGACCTGGCTCAGCGCCACGGCGGTGTCGACGTAGCGGCTTTCGTCGTCGATGCGCAGGTCGAGCTCGAGGTCAGTCCAATCCGGCGGCATCGAGTCGAGCACCTGCTGAAAATCGGCGGCCAGGCTCACGGCTGCAAGCCTAGCTCGAACGCCGCCGACACATCGAGGGGGCGTTCGAGCAGGCCGTGCTCGAGGTCCCACTTGGCCCAGGCGCGAAGGACCGCCGGATCAAAGGGTTGCGGCCGCAGGTCCGGCAGGAGGACATCGAGCTGCGTCCGCTGTTCGGCCCGATCGAGGCTGGGCACTTCGGCGAGCAGGTCGTCGAGCGCCTGCGCCGGCCGGCGGACCGAGAGCTCGTAGCCACGCGTGGTGGCCGCCAGCAGTGAACGGACCAGGTCCGGCTTGTGCGCAGCAGTCTCCTTGGAGGTGACGAGGACGAGCTCCGGGTAGGGCGGGGCGCCGTATTCGTCGACCCTGAAGATGCGGATCGGCACTCCCTGCCGCCGTAGGGCAACCCCCTCGGCGTTCCAGAAGCCGGTCGCGGCATCGACCTTGCCGGCCGCGAGCGAGGAGATCGCGTTGAAGCCGATCGTCACCCGCTTCACCTTCACCGGATCGCCGCCGTCGGCGCTCACCTCGGAATCGACCACGGCTTCATCCGATGGCAGGCCGGTGACGCCGACCGTGCGGTCTTCGAGGTCCTTCGGCTGGGAGACCCCTCGGTCGCCGCGGGCGATCACGGCGGCCAGCGGGCGCTGCACCAGGGGCATCGTGCCGACCACGTCCAGGCCGCGCTCACGGGCGATGCCGAGGTCGTGGATGTCGAGGATCGCGAAGTCGGCTCGCCCGGCGGCCAGCAACTTCGGCGCGTCGGTCGATTCGCCGGGCTGGCGAATCGTCAGGTCGATTCCCGAGTCGCGGTAGAAGCCCTCGCGCCGCGCCGCGTAGATGCCTGAGTGCACGGCGTTCGGGGTAAAGTCGAGCACGAGGGTCGCGCCGCTAGGCGCGCCCGGTTCAGCACCGCTCCCCCCGCAACCGGCGAGGCCGGCAAGCAGAGAGGCGGCCGCCAGCAGCGCGGCAACCAACTTCATCTGGCTCGGGACGCTATTTCATTCGCTCAATGTGGGTAGACTGGCGCCGCCCCCAGTCGAATTCAGGGATCTAGGAGGAGAGAGAGTGCAGGAACGAGGACTTGCCGCATACCTTGCTGAGCTGATTGGCACCTTCTTGCTGGTGTTCTTCATCACCACCGTCGTGGTGCTCTTCGTATCGACCGGCGAACAGGCCCAGTTCGGGACGGACTTCGCGGTTATCGGGCTCGTCCACGCCTTCCTGCTCTTCGGCCTCATCGTCATGTTCGGCGTGGTCAGCGGTGGGCATTTCAACCCCGCGGTCACGCTTGCGGCCTGGGTGATCAGGCGAATCGGGTCGATCGACGCCCTGATCTACATGCTGGCCCAGCTTTCCGGCGGCGTGCTTGGCGCGCTGCTCTGCAAGGCCCTGCTGCTCGACGAGGGCCGGGCGACCAACTACGGTGCGGCCACGGTCAGTGGCATCCTGGCTGGCAACTTCCAGGGCGCGATCATCGAGGCGATCGGCACCTTCTGCCTCGTGCTAGTGATCCTCGCCGCGGTCTTCTCGCGCAAGAGCTTCAAGGAGTGGGCGCCGCTGGCGATCGGCACCACGCTGGGCTTCATCGTGATGGTTGGCGGACCGCTGACCGGTGGTTCCTTCAACCCCGCTCGCTGGTTCGGCCCGGCGCTGGTCGGCAACGAGTGGGGAGGTGTCTGGCCTTACCTGGTCGGCCCGATCGTCGGCTCGCTGCTCGCGGCGGCGGTCTTCCGCTTCGTTATCGAGAAGGGCGGCCTGCCGCCAACCGAGCCCGCCGAGCCGGTGCGGCCGCCGGTCCAGAAGTACTCCGAGGGCGCACGCTGATCGTCTGATCGGCTGGGTACTCCGCCGGGCCGCTCGGCCCGGCGGAGCGTTGCAGTAGCTTGGGCGTCGTGCGTCGAGTCACCTTCTCGCGGAACTACACGCTCTCGCTCTCGCGGACCTGCCAGTGCTACTGCAAGTACTGCGCGTTCGCCACGCACCAGGCGCACATCCGAAGTCCTGACGAGGTCGAGAAGCTTCTAGACGAGGCGCTCAAGCGCAATGCCAAGGAGCTTCTGGTGCTAACGGGCGAGCGCCCAGAGGTCAACCCCGTTGTCGCGGCCAAGTTGGCCGAGTGGGGCCACGACGACTTCACCTCATACGTCGTTTGGAGCTGCGAACGGGCGCTTGAGCGGGGCATGCTTCCGCACACGAATCTCGGTGTGCTGAGTCACGAGGACCTGGCTCGACTGCGAGAGGTCACCGCGTCTCAGGGTCTGATGCTGGAGTCGGTCTCGGAGCGGCTGATGGATACCGTCCACGCTGGGTCGCCCACCAAGCACCCCTCTCGGCGCCTCGCAACCATTGAGGCGGCTGGGCAACTCAAAATTCCGTTTACGAGCGGCATCCTGATTGGCATCGGGGAGACTGAGGACGAGCAGGTGGCTTCGCTCGAAGCACTAGCCGATCTGCACAGCCAGTACGGCCACCTCCAGGAGATCATCCTGCAGAACTTCGTGCCGCACCCGAGGTACTACGGGGCTGAAGTGGCTGATATTGCGGATGAGGCTGCGCGTGAGAGGTGGGGGGGCGACGGGGACCCCTCCGCCGGGGCTCCGCAACGAAGGCAAGGTGAAGGGTCCGTAGCTGAGTCGCTTCGCGAGTTCCCGTCGGAGGGGTCCCCGTCGCCCCTTCCGCCTCCCCCGTGGGCGAGTCCTGTTGATGTTGGCGACATCAAGCGCTTGATCTCCGAGTGTCGGAGGTTGATGCCCGATGTCGGGGTTCAGGTGCCGCCGAATCTTTCGGATGCTTGGGGGGAGCTTGTCGAGGCCGGGGCTACCGATCTTGGTGGGCTGTCGGCGAATGGGGATCACATATCGCCGGAGCATGCGTTCCCTAGTCCGCACGAGGTGCGGAAGGAGCTGGCTCCTAAGGGCTTTGCGCTGACCGAGCGGCTGTGCGTCTATCCGCAGTACATGGACCCCGAGTGGATGGAGCAAGGGGTTCTCGACGTAATCAAGCTGAAGTACTGGAGCTTCATTCCGCGGAGCGGGTCCGGGCGGAGGAGCGAAGAGACGATCGACGGGGGGCTGGCGCCCGAAGCGATCAAGAAGGGTCGCGAAGGCGAGGAGCTATCCGAGGACGAGTTGACGGCGCTGTTCTCCGAGATGCGGCCGGAGGTCGTTGAGGAGATGCGGGTTGCTGCGGACGAGCTTCGGCGGGAGCTTGCCGGAGACCGCGTCACCTTCGTCGTTAATCGCAACATCAACTTCACCAATATCTGCGTGGTCGGCTGTGCCTTCTGTGGCTTCGGGCAGGGGAAGCGGTCGCCGGATGCTTATGAGGTTTCGGAGGAGGACTTTGCGGACCGGGTGCTTGAAGCGGTTGCGTTCGGAGCTACCGAGCTCTGCATGCAAGGGGGGATCCATCCGGATCTGACGTTGGAGGAGTACGGCAAGTGGTTGCGGTTGGCCAAGGACGTTGCTCCGCAGCTTCATCTGCATGCCTACTCGCCGATGGAGGTGCACTACATGTGCGAGCGGTCGGGGAAGGGGCCGGACGAGGTCTTCGAGTACCTGATCGAGTGCGGGCTCGGGTCGACGCCGGGGACCGCGGCGGAGGTGCTCGACGACGGGGTGCGGCAGCGGATCTCGCCCAACAAGCTGCCGGCGCAGCGCTGGGTGGAGATCATCGAGGCGTCTCACCGCGCTGGGCTGCGTTCGACCTCGACCGTGATGTTCGGCCACATCGAGGAGCCCCGCGAGCTGGCTCGGCACATGCGCGTGGTTCGCGCGCTGCAGGAGCGCACCGGCGGGATCACGGAGTTCGTGCCGCTCAGCTTCATCCCTTTCAACACGATGCTCGGCCGCACGCACGGGATCGAGGAGATCTCCGCCGCCGAGAACCTCAAGCACACGGCGGCCTTCCGCCTGGCGCTCGGCAAGACGATCCCCAACCTGCAGGCGAGCTGGGTGAAGATGGGCCTCGATGCGGCCACCGAGGCGCTGCGCTGGGGGGTCAACGACCTCGGCGGTACGTTGATGGAGGAGAACATCTCCCGCATGGCCGGCTCCCAGCACGGCGTGCGTTTGGACCCCGAGCAGCTGATCGGTGCCGCTCGCGCCGGCGGCCGGGAGCCCGCCCAGCGCACCACGCTCTACGAGATAGTTGAGACTTATTAGGCAAGCGCCTATCTTTGGCTGATCGGTTCTCGGTCTTCACTAGGGGGGACGTTTCCGGGGCTGGCGGTCTTCTCGCTGCTTGCCTTGACGGTGCTGCTCGGCCTGGTGGCGCTGACGGGGCTGAAGCCCTGGGGGGCCGACTCGGTCGAACCGCACCTCGGCCCGCTCGGCCTTGAGATGGCCGTCGGCGATTCCGTCGCCCTGCCCTCGGCCCCGGCCGCCTTCGTCGCCGATGCGGCGGTCGCACCGGGAAAGGCGAAGCTCGTCGCTAGGCCGACTGCAAGGCACGGAAGCGGTCAAGCCGACGGCGATCTCGGCATCGCCCCAGCCCGTGTTGTCGCGGTCTCGGTCGGCGAGCCACCGCCCACGCCGACTCCGACTCCAGTCCCGGCGAGCCCGGCGCCTGAAGCTCAGCCAGTGGCCGCGCCGGCACCGGAAGGGGCGCCGGTGCCCGTGACAGGGCCAATCGCGGCAGGCGAAGGCGCACCAAGCAGTCCCGGCGGTCCGATTTCCTCCGGGGGCGGTGGATTCGAAGAAAGCTGCGAGGGCGACGAATACGTGCTGACGATCAGCTTCACGGGCGAAGAACCCAGCGGCGGGGAATCGCCGGTCGAGATCCTGCTCCAGCGCCTCAACGACGACGGCAGCGTCGACGAGCTCGAACTCGAAGGAGACCTCTTCGACGCGCAAGAGCTGCTCGCCCAGCTCACTTCGGAAGGCAACTGCGTCGAAGTCGAGATTGTTCCCTCCGAGCCGGCGGAACCGGTCTTTCCGGCGCCACCGGTCTCACCAGTCGAACCCTGAGCCGATGCGGGCGATGGTCCTGGACCCGCGGGAGCCGTTGCGGCCCGCGGATCTGCCGGACCCGCAACCGGGCGCCGGTCAGTTGCTGATCTCGGTCAGCGCCTGCGGGGTGTGTCGCACGGACCTCCACATCGTCGACGGGGAGCTAGAGAAGCCGAAGCTGCCGCTCGTGCCCGGACATCAGATCGTCGGGGCTGTGGTCGAGAGAGGGGCGCGGGCGGAGCGCTTCGCGGTCGGGCAGAGAGTCGGTGTGCCTTGGCTCGGCTGGACCTGCGGCGAGTGCCGCTACTGCCTTTCCGGGCGGGAGAACCTCTGCGATCGAGCTCGATTCACCGGCTATGACGTCGACGGCGGTTACGCCGAGTTGGCTGTGGCCGACGAGCGCTACTGCTTCTCAATTCCGGACGGCTACCCCGACGAGCAGGCCGCGCCTCTGCTCTGCGCCGGCCTGATCGGCTACCGCGCGCTGCGCCTGGTCGGCGATGCCGAGCGGATCGGCTTCTACGGCTTCGGCGCCTCGGCCCACATCCTCTGCCAGGTGGCGGCGCACCAGGGCCGCCGGGTCTTCGCCTTCACCCGCGAGGGCGACGAGGAGGGCCAGGCATTTGCGCGCGAGCTTGGCGCCGAGTGGGCGGGCTCCTCCGAGGAGGCGCCGCCGGAGGAGATCGACGGCGCGATCGTCTTCGCGCCGGTCGGCTCGCTGATGATCACCGCGCTGCGGGCGAGCGCCAAGGGCGCCCGGATCATCAGCGCCGGCATCCACATGAGTGACATTCCGGGTTTCCCCTACGAGCAGCTCTGGGGCGAGCGCGTCCTCGGCTCGGTCGCCAACCTCACTCGGCAGGACGGCGAGGAGTTCATGGCTCTGGTGCAGCGGGTTCCGGTCCGCACGGAGGTCGAGCTTCACTCGCTGGAGGACGCCAACGAGGCTCTCGCCTCGATCCGAAGCGGCAGCCTCAAAGGTGCCGCCGTGCTTCGTGTTGCCGGTCCCCGGATCCATCCCCGGTAGGGGTTCCACTTAACTTTTCGGTGGATCGGAATGAGCTGGCGCCCGGCGCGCTCGACGAAAAAGTACAAGACGTTCCACCCCTACCGGGATGGATCCGGCGTTAGCGGAAGAGGTCCTCGTCGAGGGGGCGGCGGAGGGCTGCGGCCCCGGGGCCGTCCTCGGCGGTGACGAAGCGGCCGAGGCCGCGGACGACGACTGCGGGGATGCCGCGGTCCTTGCCGCGGATTAGGTCGGCGGCGGCAGCTGCCTCGTCGGCGATGGCGACCAGGGTTGCTTCAAGCTCGCGGCCGTGCGCATCTTTTCGCCCCCGCCAATCATCGAGTGGCTGCAGCCCCGCACAACCAATCGCCACCTCGGCCTGTCCGAGCCGCCATGCCCGACCGAAGCTGTCGGCGATCACCACCGCGATGGTCGGGAGGCGTCGGGGGGGGGGCGCACCGGGCCCACCCCGCCGGGGTCCGGCGCGGCC
>JAWVFL010000042.1:0-5160 GCA_033856195.1 Solirubrobacterales bacterium
GACCAGCTTCCAGCCGTCGGCCGCGGCCGCGGCGCTGCCAAGCGTAATCACGCCGCTGAAGATGACCGGCGGGACCGCCTCCTTGCCGGGGATCGTGAAGCGGCTGGCGTAGCCGGCGATGCAGCCGTTGGGGCGGTACTTGCGCGCGAACTCGGCCACCGCGCCGGCTTGGTCGGGCTCACGGCTGAAGGCTTCGCAGAAGAGGCCGTCGGCGCCTCGCCCCTCGCCGAGGTAGCTGTTGCCGAAGCCAGGCGGCAGGTCGGTCAGCCGCAGCACCATCTCCGACTGGTTGACCTTCGGCGGGCGGTAGCCGTCGGCCGCGTCGCTCGAGGAGTCGCTGAGCAGCACCACGCCGAGCGCGACCGCGAGCGCTGCGAGGAGCGCGATGGCGCCGCTGCGGAAACCGGGCGAGACCGCCATGCGGCGCGAGTATAGGCGGGGGTTCGCGAGCTCGGGTGCGTTGCTAGGGTCGGGGCGTATGGCGACTGGGACGATTTCGTTCGCACGCGGCGCTCCGAGCGCCGACATCCTGCCCCACGAGGCGGTGCGGGAGGCGGCGGCGCGGGCGCTCGCGGAGGACTGGGAAACCGCCCTCTCCTATGGGGTCGGGATCGGCCATCCAGGACTCTGCCAGTGGGTCGCCGAGCGCCACGGGGGGCTCGATCCCGCCCAGGTGATGATCGCCAACGGCTCGCTGGAGGCGGGGGCGATGCTGTTCGAGCACCTGCTCTCGGCCGGCGACCGGGTCGTCGTCGAGCAGCCGACCTACGACCGCACGCTGCTGCTCCTGCAGCGGCTCGGGGTCGAGCTGGTGCCGGTGGCGCTCGAGGCCGACGGGCTCGACGTCGGCGCGCTCGAAGCGGCGCTCGCCGAGGGGCCGGTTCGGCTCGCGCACATCATCCCCAACGCCCACAACCCCGCCGGCTGCACGCTCTCCTCGAGCAAGCGTCAGCGGCTGGTCGAGCTCGCCGCCGAGCACGGCTTCTGGATCTTCGAGGACGACCCCTACCGCGAGCTGCCCTTCGAGGGCGAGCCGCTGGAGACGATGCTCTCGCTCGACCAGGCCGACCGCGTCGTCCACGCCTCCTCCTTCTCGAAGACGGTCAGCCCCGGTGTGCGCGTCGGTTACCTGGCCGGCCCCGCCGAGGAGATCGGCAAGCTCGCCAAACGCGCCAACGAGACCTACATCTCGCCGAACATGCTGGCCGAGTCGATCGTCCTCGAGCTCTGCCGCTCCGGCGCGCTGGACCGCAACATCGAGTTCGTCAAAGGCGAGCTGAAGGCACGCTGCGACGCTCTCGTCGCCGCTCTGCGCGAGCAGATCCCCGAGGCCGAGTTCGTCGTCCCCGAGGGCGGCTACTTCCTCTGGCTCGACCTCGCCGAGGGCACCGACACGGTCGCCCTCCTGGCCGAGGCGAAAGCCGACGGCGTCTCCTTCGTCGCCGGGCCCGACTTCATGATCGACGGTGGCGTCAACAGCCTGCGCCTCTCCTTCGCGCCGGTCCCGGCCGCGCAGATGTCCGAGGGCGTTTCCCGCATCGCCGCCGCACTCGCCCGCCTGCGCGCCTAGCGCCGATTTTGATCCACCTCGCTGCCGGCCCGCGTAGGGAACCGGCGAAAGCGCAAACCAGCGAGGAGGCACGCAATGGCAGAGAGCAAGCTTCGAGACCCGGTCTCACGACGTAAGTTCATGGCCCTCAGCGGGAGCTCTGCCGCCGCGGCCGCCTTTCTCGCCGCCTGTGGTGGCGGCGACGACACGACGATGGCGACCACCACCACCGCCAAGTCCGCCGGCAGCGGCGAAACCGAACAGTTCGGCAAGGGCGATCTCGGCATCGTCAACTACGCGCTCACCCTCGAGTACCTCGAGGCGGCCTTCTACGCCGACGTGATCAAGAGTGGCCTGTTCGTGGGCGCCGAGCTGAGGACGATCGAAAAGTTCGGCCAGGAGGAGTCCGAACACGTCGAAGCGCTGACCGCGGCGGCGAAGGAACTGGGTGGCAAACCCGCCCCCGAACCGAAAGCCGAATTCCCGCTGGAAAGCGCGAAGGCGGTGGTCGAACTGGCCGGCACGGTCGAGAACCTCGGCGCCGCTGCCTACCTCGGCCAGGCGGCGAACATCGAGAGCCCCGACGTCCTCGCCGCGGCGCTGGCGATCCACACCGTCGAGGGACGCCACGCGGCCACGCTGAACACGCTGCTCGGCGAACCGATCACCCCGGACGGGGCCTTCGCCATGCCGGCGGGCGCCAAGACCGTCCTCAAATCCGTCGAACCCTTCATCGTCGGCTGACCCGGCGCAAGCGCGAAAGGACCAAGCGATGACCCAGAACGAACTTGCACATCCGGAGCTCGCCGGCGTAACCGTCGACGAGGACAGTGAGGACATCTCGCGAAGCGATGTGATCCTCAAGGGAGCGTTGGCCGCGGGCGCCGTCTACGGCACCTTCATGGTCGGCCCCTTCGTCCGCAGGGCGCTGGCGATGAGCGGTGGCGGCGACGTCGACATCCTCAACTTCGCCCTCACCCTCGAGTACCTGGAGACGAAATTCTACGAAGAAGCGAAGTCTCGGGCTGGAGCAAAAGGCGAACTAAAGAGCCTGATCGACCTGATCGCCAAAGACGAGAAGCAGCACGTCGAAGCGCTGACGGCGACGGTGAAGCAGCTCGGTGGCAAGCCGGTGGCGGAACCGAAATTCGACTTCGCCTACAGCGACACCGCCGGCTTCCTGAAACTGGCCCAGACCTTCGAGGACACCGGGGTCAGCGCCTACAACGGGGCCGGGCCGGCGATCAAGTCCAAAGACGTGCTGGCCGCGGCCGGCTCGATCGTCCAGGTCGAGGCTCGCCACGCGGCCGCGATCCGGCTCCAGAACAAGGAGGAACCGTCCCCCGACGCCTTCGATCCCACGCTCGACGAAGCGCAGGTGCTGAAGGCCGTGGAACCGTTCATCGCCTAACGGCTCGGAGCCGTGGGTAGGAGATCGAGACGATGACGATCAGACGGGAGAAGGCCGAGCGGCTCGCGGACGAGGAGCTGATGCCGTTGCTCGGGGCCAAAGACCCCGAGGCCTTCGAGGTCTTCTACGACCGCCACGGCGGCGTCGCCTACTCGCTGGCGTACAGGATCGTCGGCGAGCGGGCGGCCGCCGAGGACGTCACCCAGGAGGCCTTCATCTCGCTCTGGCGCAGCGGCGCCCGCTTCGACTCCACCCGCGGCAGCGTCCGCTCCTGGATGTTGAGCATCGTCCGCAATCGGGCGATCGACCATCTCCGCAGCAAGGCCGGCAAAGCTCCGAAGCTGACCTTCGACGACGATTCGATCCTCGAGCAGCGTCCAGCCGATGAGCTCACCGACGCCGAGGCGATGCGGCGGGAGACGGCCGATGAGGTGCGCGGCGCGATCGGCCAGCTGCCCGGCGACCAGTCGAAGGTGATCGAGTTGGCTTACTTCGGCGGCTTCAGCCACTCGGAGATCGCCAGGATGCTGGGTGTGCCGCTGGGCACGGTGAAGGGGAGAATGAGGCTGGGACTGGAAAAGATTCGCGGCGAGCTGGCGGAGGGACTGGCATGACGAACGAGCACGACAGTCGCTGGAGCGACGACGTCGCCGCCTACGCGCTGGGAGCGCTGGAGGCCGACGAGACGCGTGAGCTCGAGGCGCACCTCGAGGACTGCGAACGCTGCCGTTCGGAGCTGCGCTGGCTGACGGCGGCGGTGCAGGTGCTGCCGGAGGGCATCGAGCGCGTCGAGCCGCCGCCGCGGCTGCGTGAGAGCGTCATGACCGAGGTGCGCGCCGATGCCAGGCGCGAGGCGGACACGAGCGGTTCGCGCCAGCACGGCGGCTGGCTGAGCCGGGTTCGTGTCGGCTCATTTGGTTGGCGCCCCGTCGCGGCCCTTGCGGCGGTCGCACTGGCGCTCGTCGCCGTCGCCGGCTACGAGGTCGGCAGCAGCGACTCCGGCAACGGCGCGGGCGGCAGTCAGAGCCCCGTCGTCACCCGCGAAGCCACGGGCCTGGTTGCACGGATGGTTCGCGAAGGCGACGGCGGCACGCTCGAACTCGCCAACGTCCGCGAGCTCCCCAACGACCGTGTGCTCGAGGCCTGGGTCCGGCGCGCAGGCGAAGTCGAAGCGGTGCCGGCGCTCTTCGTCCCCGACCACGAAGGCCGCGCCTCGACCCGGATCGCCGACATGGACGGCGTCGAAACGGTGATGGTCACCAGCGAGCCCGAAGGCGGCAGCAAGGCGCCGACTTCCGCTCCGCTGGTGACGATGCCGATCCCCTGAGTAGGGGCCTGCAAACCGGCGCCTACCGACCGTAACGGTCGGACGAGAGAACCAACTGCTCCGGGATAGCCGCCCGTGGCGGCGGCGCCGGGTCGGCGCGGACCGAGACGGTCTCGGCGACGCTGCGGCTGACCTCGTGCTTGCCGTCGGCGGAGTCGATCACGACCTTGTCGCCGTCGGAGCTCTCGACCTTGCCCTCCAGGCCCGGGTCCATCCCGGCCGCCTTCAGGTAATGGAGCAGCTCCTCAGCCTCGTTCTCGAAGCGCAGGACGGTGACGTTGGCGCCGATCTCGACGTCGGCGAGCAGCGAGCCCTGCTCGCGGATCCCCTCGATGATCGGATGGCCGTGGGGGCAGGTGGTGGCGTCGCCGATCGCCGCCCGCATCCGCTCCTCCAGCACCGGCGACATCGCGTGCTCGATCCGCTCGGCCTCCTCGTGCACCTCGTCCCAGGGGATGCCGAGCACGTCGGTGAGGAAGCGCTCGATCATCCGGTGGCGCTGGACGATGTGGGTCGCGTGCTGGCGACCCGACTCGGTGAACGCGAGCGATTTGTTCGGATTGCGCTCGACGTAGCCGTCGTCGACCAGGCGGCCGACCATCTCGTGCACGGTCGGCGGCGAGAGCTGCATCGCGCGGGCGATGTTGGCGCCGGTCATCGGCAACCCGGCCTCCTCCAGCCAGAACATAATCTCGAGGTACTCCTGCTCCGCGACGGTGGCGCTATCCGAGGACAAAACGCTGCTCCCTTTCGGCTTGGAATCGGTCCGCGCCGATACTAGATGAGCAGGTCTCCGACCCCAACCTGCCGGCCCACGACTCGACCATCGCGCAGCTCTTTAGAATACTCAACTGTCCTTGTGCAAAGGCCTCG